>NZ_CP013189.1:0-669023 GCF_001444425.1 Pseudohongiella spirulinae | reverse complement strand
TTGCGTGTAACGCTCGACCATCGCAGGAACCTGATCGCTCTGATCAGGATGAACTACAAATACAATTTCGTAATGTCTCATAGAGACTCCTTTCGGCAATAAGTCTTCCGGGCTTAAAAACACATCGGTAAGACAAGGAGTTAACAGTTAATACCCGTGAACAGGCCTTCCGGCCGGAATTCAGGGGTCGTGCATTGTAGAGAAGATTGCCCGGCGATGCAATGGCTATTTGGCAGCCGGCCCTTAGGCTGAGCGCTGGCGGACTGCCTCGAACAGACACACGCCGGCGGCCACCGACACATTCAGACTGCTGACTGCGCCGGCCATGGGGATGGACAACAGGTAATCGCAGTGTTCGCGGGTCAGCCGGCGCATACCTTTACCTTCGGATCCCATCACCAGCGCCAGCGGCCCCTTCAGATCGGCCTGATACAGCGTCTGATCGGCCTCGCCAGCGGTGCCGTAAATCCAGACACCGCGTTGCTGCAAAGCATTGAGCGTGCGGCTGAGATTGGTGACAGCCACCAGATTGACCTTTTCAGCTGCCCCGCTGGCGACCTTGCGCACCGTCAGGTTCATGGGCGCTGAGTTATCTTTGGGGACGATGACCGCATCAACGCCCGCCGCATCAGCCGTGCGCAGACAGGCGCCCAGATTATGCGGATCGGTGATTTCATCCAGTACGAGTAATAAAGGGGGATGCGCCAGATTGTCGAGCAGTTTTGTCAGAAAGGCTTCGTCTTTGGTGTTATCTCGCCACTGGCACAGAGCGATGACGCCCTGATGCACCGGTATGCGCTCGGCGCGCTTCCTGTTACCCGCTTTTTTTGCTGAAGCGCCCAAAAGCTGCTTCTCCAGCTCATCCCTGCTTACCTGTCGGGTTTTGATGCCCAGCTGCGCAGCCAGCTCACGCACCTCATCCAGTCGCCTGTCGGTGCGGTCCTGCTGCAACAGCAGCTCCAGCACATCCTGCGGATTGCTCTTCAGCAATTCCGTAACGGCGTGTATGCCGACTATCCAGTCCTGCCCGGCCATCAGCGTCTCCGCGATCTGCCAGCCGGCTTGCGACCGCCCTTGCCGGCGGGTTTGTCTGCGCCTGCCGGGGACTTGCGTGACGCAGCCCGGCGGCCACCCGCGGCCTTTTTGCCAGCCGCCTGTTTTTTCCCGGCTGGTTTTTTACCCTCAACCGTCTTCCTGCCCGCGGCAGACTTTTTGCCCTCGGCAGTTTTTCTGCCAGCTGCAGCCTTTCTCTCACCTGATTTTCTGCCGCGCGACGGGCCCTTGCCGGCCGGATGACCATCCAGCATCTGCAGGTCAATCTTGCGCTCATCCAGATCCACTCGCACGACCCGCACACGCACCGAATCACCCATATGATAGGTGACACCACTGCGTTCACCGCGCAGCAGCTGCCGCACCGGATCAAACTGATAATAATCATTCTGCAGCGCGGTAATGTGCACCAGGCCTTCAACATAAATATCATTTAGCTGCACAAACAGACCAAAACCGGTGACCGAGCTGACGGTGCCTTCAAACTCATCACCTACCCGATCCTGCACGTACTCACACTTCAGCCAGTCCAGCACATCATAACTGGCGGCATCGGCGCGCCGTTCAGTCATTGAACAGAGCTCGCCAAAATGCACCATGTCCTTGGCCTGATAAGGATAGATCTCCCGCTTGTTGAGCTTGGCCGCACCCTTGACCGCGCGGGTATTGGCCTTCTGCTTGCCAGCACGAATCAGGTAGCGCAGGGCACGGTGTACCAGCAGGTCCGGATAACGGCGGATCGGCGAGGTAAAGTGAGTATAGGCGACAAAACCCAGCCCAAAGTGGCCGATGTTGTCCGGCTGGTACACTGCCTGCATCATGGAGCGAATCAGCATGGTCTGGATCAGGTGCGCATCCGGACGCCCTTCAATAGCCTGCAGCACGCGCTGATAGTCCTGCGGAGAAGGTTTCAGCGACTTGGTCAGCACCAGCCCCAGTTCGCGCAGGAACAGCTTCAGATTCTCCAGCTTGTCAGTGTTGGGCCCCTCATGCACACGGTACAGCACCGGCAGGCCGGACTCCGCCAGGAACCTGGCCGTACACACGTTAGCCGCCAGCATGCACTCCTCAATCAGACGATGCGCGCTGTTACGAACCACCGGCACAATCTCTGCGATCTTGCGGGTTTCACCGAATACAATGCGTGTTTCATTACTGGAGAAATCCAGCGCGCCGGCCTTCATTCGCGCCTCAGACAACTTCTGATAGATGCCGTACAGCACTTCCAGGTGCGGGAACACGTCGGCATACTTACTGCGAAGGCGGGTTTGTGAACGCTCACGCAATTCACTGTCCGGCGCCTCCAGCATCTCGGCCACTTCGGTATAAGTCAGCCGCGCATGCGAGTGAATGATACCTTCAAAAAACTTGTAATCATTGACCTTGCCAGTGCGCCCGATCTCCATCTCGCAGACCATCACCAGACGATCGACTTTGGGCTTCAGCGAGCACAGACCGTTGGACAGCACCTCCGGCAGCATCGGCACCACATGACCGGGGAAGTAGACCGAGTTGCCGCGATTCTGCGCCTCCTCATCCAGCGCCGAGTCAGGCTTCACGTAATGCGATACATCCGCAATGGCCACAAACAGTTTTGCCGTGCCACGCGGGCCGGGCTCACAATAAACTGCATCATCAAAGTCCTTGGCATCCTCACCATCAATGGTGACAAAGGGCAGCTCGCGCAGATCCACCCGCCCGGCGTGATCGTCTTTGCTGACTTCCTCTTTCAGGCCTTTGACAGACTGGGTGACCTCTTTGGGCCACTCATGCGGAATACCATGGCTGCGCAGCGCCACATCAATTTCCATGCCCGGCGCCATGTGATCACCCAGAATCTCGGTGACCTCGCCAATCGCCTTGCGGCGCTTGTCCGGGTAATTGCGGATGACCGCCACCACAAACTGGCCATCCTGCGCGTTACGCGTATCCTTCTCCGGAATGATCACCTCATGGCTGATGCGCCGATTGTCCGGCACCACCAGGCCAAAGCCCTCATCCTTATAGAAGCGGCCCACCACCTGGGTAACACGCCGCTCCAGAATCTCGACCACCATGCCCTCTTTACGACCACGGCGGTCCACGCCCGCCACCCGCGCCAGCACAATGTCGCCATCAAACAGACGCGCCATCTCGTTCGGCGGCAATACCAAATCACCCGAACCATCATTAGGTATAAAGAAACCCATGCCGTCCTTGGTGCCCTGCACCCGGCCCTTGGCCAGCTCCATCTTGTCCACCAGGCCGTAGACGCCCCGACGGTTGCTGATCAGCTGCCCGTCGCGGCTCATGGCAATCAGCCGGCGGCGCAACGCCTCCGCCTGATCCTCGTCACCAGACAGCTCAAAGGCCTCGCACAGCGCTTCATAGCTGATGGGCTCGGCAATCTCTTCCATTACCGCCAGAATAAACTCGCGGCTGGGGATGGGATTTTCGTATTTTTCAGCCTCGCGGCTGGCAAAGGGGTCGTGTATAAAGGAGGGATTATTGGATTTACCGGGTTTTTTCTGTCTGGGCATAAATATTATGTAATCTCTTTTCGTCGCTTATCGTCATTTATTCCGAACCAGTATACACCCGCAGCCCCCATAATTCTTAAAGATTTTATAAAAGACCGTTGACAGCCGCATTCTGGATGGGCAAAATGCGCGCTCTGATTTGCTCCATCCCTAAATGCCCAGGTGGTGGAATTGGTAGACACGCTAGCTTCAGGTGCTAGTGCTCGAAAGGGCGTGGAGGTTCAAGTCCTCTCCTGGGCACCATTAGTTTGCATCAAACTTCTTCTATTGCCTGTACCCAGACGACGTGAAATCATTGGTTTCATCTCATTGGACATCGACAGACAATAACCATGAATGAAATCATCGACGCCCTGAAGAAATTCCGCGACGAGCGCGACTGGCAGCAGTTCCACAATCCTAAAGACCTTTCCCTTGCCTTGAGCATCGAAGCCTCAGAACTTCTGGAAGCTTTTCTCTGGAAACTACCGGAAGATGCGGACCCCGAGAAGATCAAGGAAGAGCTGGCCGATGTGTTCTCCTTCGCCTTTCTGCTGGCTGATGCCTGCGACCTTGATGTCAAAGACATTGTGCTGGCAAAAATCAAACGGAATGAAGAGAAGTACCCGGTCAGCAAGGCCAAAGGTAGCGCCCGGAAATACAATGAGCTATGAGCGATCCTCACCCGCTTGAGATCAGCCGCTTTGACTTCAGAAAGGACGCCCTTGAGCAGATCCGTCTGAATCGCCTGACCCAGGGGCACTGGCCACTGGTGTATGTACTGAGCAACTCAAACAGGGGGCGCGCCTATGTCGGGGAGACCGCCGACACCATCACCCGCATGGAAACGCACCTGAAGCACAACGAGAAAAGCAGACTGACAGTTGTGCATCTGATTCAGAGCGACAAATTCAATAAATCGGCGACGCTGGACATTGAATCCAACCTCATCAAATACATGGCCGCCGACGGCAAGTTCACGCTGCTGAACGGCAACCTGGGCCTGGCCGACCATAACTACTATCAGAAAGAGCAGGTATACGCAGGCATGTTCCGCCAGCTCTGGGACAGGTTGCTGGCCGAGGGCATTACGCAGCATTCGCTGGAACATCTGGACAACTCAGATCTATTCAAATATTCACCGTACAAATCGCTTTCATTTGATCAGCGGCAGGGTCTGCTGGGCATCATGTACGCACTGCTCGACGATAAGGTAAAAACGCTGATCGTCGAAGGCGGCGCTGGGACCGGCAAATCCGTGCTGGCGATATTCCTGTTCAAGCTGCTGCAAAGTGATCTGGATGATTTCAATTATGGCAGCCTGTCTTCGGAAGAAAGTGAATTCAGGGAGCTGCTTAGTAAGCTCCGCGAAAAGTTCGGGGCAAAACCGAAAATGGCCTTGGTTGTGCCGATGGCCTCGTTTCGCGCCACTCTAAAAAAGGCTTTTGCCAATGTAGCAGGACTATCACCGCGCATGGTGATCAGCCCCTCCCAGCTTGCCGAGCAGAACTATGACATCGTGCTTGTGGATGAAGCCCACCGGCTGCGACAGCGCCAGAATCTGGGTGCGTACTACGGCACTTTCGACAAAACAGCTATCAAACTGGGCATGGACCCAAAAATCTGCAGCGAAGTGGACTGGGTCATACAACAGGCCAGCAAAGCCGTGTTTTTCTACGATCTGAATCAGACCATCAAACCTTCGGATGCCTCCACCGATGCATTCCGTGAACTAAAAAAATCATTCACAACCCAGACACAGCAACTGGTCTCACAGTTCCGGGTCCGGGGTGGCAACCCCTACGTGCAATTTGTCAGCAGACTGCTGCATGGCCAGTTAGACGGGAATAAACCCTACCAGTCAAAGCATTACGAACTGCGGCTGTTTGACTCCTTCGACGAATTCGTCAAGACCGTAAAGAAGCGCGACCATGAACATGGCCTGTCACGGATGATCGCGGGTTATGCCTGGCCGTGGCGATCCAACAAGGATGCTGATCTATTCGACATCGACATTGAAAACATTCAACTGAAGTGGAACAGCACCAGCTCCGACTGGATCAACGCTCCGAACTCCGTGAATGAAGTGGGCTGCATCCATACCACGCAGGGCTACGACTTGAATTACGCCGGCATCATTTTCGGACGGGAGATTGGCTATGACAAAACCCGCAGGGAAATCGTCATAAGACCGGAGCTGTACTTCGACCGGAACGGCAAGCAGTCCATCAAAGACCCTGAAGAACTCACAAAGTACATTCTGAACATTTACCAGACCATCCTGCTGCGCGGCATTCGGGGCACATTCATCTATGCCTGTGACCCGGACCTGCGCGAGTATCTGGCTCAGCACATTGCGCCTGAACCAGCCGTCATTTCAAACGTGGCTGACATTACCCCGGTTCCGGTAAAACCCTTCATCAACGCCGTCCCTGTTTATGATCTGGTCGCCGCTGCCGGGGATTTTAGTGATCAGCAGCGGGCCGAACACAAGGAATGGCTTCGGATACCGGAGGGCGAAAGAATCGACAAAAGTTACTTTGCCTGCAAGGTGCAGGGCGAGTCGATGAACAACGTCATCCCTAATGGGGCCATGTGTCTTTTCCGTTCTGATCCGGGCGGTAGCCGCAATGGCAAGATTGTGCTGGTAGAGATGCTGGACAACGTTGATGCGGAAAGTGGTTCACACTACACGGTTAAGGAATATGCCAGTGTGAAAGCGGAGAATGAGGATGGCTGGACGCATGAGCAGATAGTGCTGAAACCAAGATCGAATGATGCGGGGTATGAGCCGATTGTTTTGGGCGCGGATGAGGCCGGCGGTTTTCGGGTAGTTGGGGTGTTTGTGCGGGTATTGTGAGTGGCGTCAGCGCATTAGTCTATGTTGATTTATCCTTTCCCGAGTAAGACAAGAACTCATTGCTGTCTCCACCCAGTAGCGTCAGCAATTTTGGATGCAAAAACAATTTATCGCGCCCGGCTTTCTGCTCTCGAAGTACTCCTATGTCGCACAACTCTTTCAGGTATACCGAGGCGGTCTGGCGCTTGGCGATACCGGCTTCCACCAGGTTGGCGATGCGGCAATACGGCTGGGTAAAAACCAGCTCTACCAGCTCGCGACTGTAAATGCCTGACAGTCGTTGCCGGACATGGTCAGCCGTGTGCTCCTGCAAGGCGCGAATGGCCATGATTTTTTCACGTGTCCATTGCGCGGTACTGTGCACGGCCTGCAACATGTAGAGCAGCCAGGATTCCCAATCACCTTGCTCAGTCACCTGACGCAACAGGCGATAATAGTCAGCTTTATGCTGGATGATGTGGCGGCTTAGATAGAGCACCGGAATACTCAATAAATCTTGCTCTACCAGGTACAGCAGGTTGATGATGCGACCGGTACGGCCATTGCCGTCGGTAAACGGGTGAATGGCTTCGAATTGGTAATGGGCTACTGCCATGCGGACAAGTGGGTCGAGCTGGCCTGACTGATCTGCACCGTGAAGAAACCGCTCCCAGTTGGCCAGCAGATCACGCAAATGAGCTTCGCCTTCTGGCGGCGTGTAAATGGTTTCACCCGTAGCCGGATTACTGAGTGTCGTGCCCGGCACACGACGGATATCCATTTTCACTCCCTTGGTAGTGGAACAGATGGTCACCGCAGTATTGGTAGACAGTGGGCGCGCCTGCAAGGACTGGACCCCCTGCCAGAGAGCTGTGCGATAGCGCAACGCTTCCCTGGTAGCCGAGTCCGCACGACTGTCATCTGCCTGGGCGAACTCAAACAGATTGTCGGCAGTAGTGACGATGTTTTCAATTTCCGAGCTGCCTTTGGCTTCCAGCAGCGGGATGGTGTTGATCAACATCGCCTGATTGGGGATAAGTTCGCCGGCCTGCTTAAGCGCGGCCAGCGCAGTGCGGGCCTCGATGCAGGCCTTGAGAACAGCACGGGATTCCAGTTCCTGCGCGGGCGGCAACAGGGGCAGATCGTTGTAAGGCTTGTCAGGCTGAAAAGCAGGCATAAGGGACTTTGCTGCCAATATGTCGATAAAATTACATTCTGTCGACATATTCCGCTTATATGTCGATGCTGTCAACACATAAGCAGTGTTGTGTCGAGAAATTGATACACCCCTATTTGTAACAAAAAGCTGGAAACACCAGAATTTGCAGCTTTTCAACTCGTCTACTCATTCGAAGAGAATGCTCAAATGGAACTGTTCGGCAAGAACTCAAATTACTGTTAAAAGCGGCAGCTACCCACCAACTGCACCAAACCAAATGAACCCCTTCATTGCGCGAACTCAACATCTACTAAATTGGCAATGACATTAGTAGCCGTCTATAACTTGATTATCAGCTTTGACATTTATCGTCTGACGCTGATGAGTAAGTTGTTGATTAAACCAGCACATTGGAGGTGTGACATGCGTGAACTGACAGAAAGCGAAATTACTGCCGTCTCAGGTGGTGATTTTGACGGCAAGACCTTTATGACAGGTCTTGGTTATGCCGTGGGAGGCGCCATTACGGCGGCGGCCGTACCTTTCCTGGGGGCGGGCGCCGTTGCTACGTTTGGAGTTGCAGCAAGTGCAGGCGTTCTGATTGCAGGGGGTGGCGCGTTAATGACGCTAAGCACGGCAGAGTCATCGTAAACCATCTATTGAATGGAGACATGGCGATAGCCCGTAAAAAGGCTATCGTCTCCTGATAAATGTGCTGCCCATCAAACAATACGAGATCTCAAAAGGTATGGCGATATACAACAATGGCGAAAGTTTCTATCTGAACGGGGTGGCGAACCCATTGTCGCCAGAGAGACGACAGGCTCTGCCTGCGCACGCATTCACGCATGAAAGGCTGCTCTCTCTGTTGCAGATTTATAATTATTCAATGGTCATTCAGTGTGTACTCATCGCGCCTGCAATCGGGTATGCGTTTATTCGAAAGTTACAACTTGATCCAGTGTCATTTGAGACGATCAGTGTATTGGCTGCGCTGATATCAGCGCCTGTATTTATTATCTGGATCAGCACGCTGGCACTAAGAGATGGTGTAACTACGTTTTCACTTTCCGATGTCAATTACCAGTCTGCGCCTTCATCAAGCCTCTATCGCTTTTATGCGCTTTCTGGTTCTAATTTGTTCGTCGTATTTATCAGCGCGCCATGGGGAGATGGATGGCATTTACCATTCGCAGTAGTGCCACCAGTAGGTCTGTTTGCTGTTGTCACTGTATTGGCGTCCCATCGACTTTTCCGCCAATCGCAACAAACCAAATGAAACCCGTTCTCGCGTGATGCTAAGGGACACATTCAGGCGCATCATGAGAGGTCGAGGTTTGTGCGCGGGCATGGCCGGTGGTTGTATGTTGAAGCCCTACTTCAACCCCCAGATCCGCGCCACAGCCACATCACTCCCAAGTCCCGCCACCACCAGACTCACCAGGCTCACCAGCCCAAACACCAATGCGGGCAGTAACGACGCCAATTGCGCCGAATTAACCGCCATATAAGAAGCCACCACAGACAGCACAAAAAACAGCGCACCGACCGCCAGCAGAATTTTTCGGTGCGACGGCCGATAGCTCTCGGCGGGTTCGCCTTTTTCAAACACTGCCAGCACTGGCGAAAAGATCGTCCTCAATGTCTCTTTCATACAACCCTCATTGTTGATTCGGTGCGGGTGTGTGCCGCGCTTTTATCAGCGTACTCAGCCGCACATCCACCGTAACCCTGAGCTCCGTCAGTTGCTCGGCTCTAGCCAGGCCTGCTGCGCTGGCACGATAAAGATGCGGTGTCATCATCAGCAAATTGCTGATTTGCCGGGCATCGGGCAACTGTACCGGAAAATGCACTTGCTGTATCTGCCCCTGCTCAAAACCAGCGGGCGCCTGGTGCTGTGGGGGACGCGGCGGCTTGAGCGTCGGGTAGATGATTTCACGCAGTTCCCGCAAATGGTCGTTACCTGCATCCACCATCAACAACGTGCCACCGGGTTTTAATACACGTAGAAACTCGGGATAAACCGGGAAGCCAAACATGCATAACACCCGGTCGAGAGTTTCCGACAACACGGGCAAATTGGCATTGTTACCAACGACCCAAGCCGCCTGTTTGTCCTGGCGGGCCGCGGCCTGTACGGCCCACTTGGAGATGTCCAGACCCATCAGGTTCAGGGATTGCGTCGGCTGACTGTTAGCAGCAAGCTGACGCAGGTAGTAACCCTCGCCACAACCGGCATCCAGGCAGTTCAACTCGACCGACGGGTCGGTATTGCTGAGCACTGCGCCAGCCACGGCATCAGCAATCGGCTGATAAAAACCATCTGCCAGAAACTCCTGGCGGGCGACCATCATGGCTTTGCTGTCACCCGGGTCTCGTGAGCGTTTGTTTTGCACCGGCAACAGGTTCACATAACCCTGCCGCGCGACATCAAAGCTGTGCGCCAGAGCACAGCGCCAGGTATTACTTTCACGCTGCAGTGGTTCACCATCCAGCGGGCAGGCGAGCTGTGTAAAGGGTTTAACAGCCATCCCTTGCCTCAGCTTGATCACCACACCAGATGAAACGCATCCTGGCGCCGGAACACCCAGTGACGCTCCCCGTCCTCATCCAGATAAGCCTCTTCCTCCTGCCGACAATTCGCCTCTTCACCGCCCCACTCAGGAATGGCCCGCGTGGCCTGCAGCTCTATGGAATGCCAGGTTGATGGTAACAACACGGCATCACCCCGTATCGGCACTCCTTCCTGTCCGTCCCAGCGTCCGATTAACGGTCCGGCGCCGTGACCGTGATCGCCAATGGGATGGGTGTAAACGGTGCCGGTGATGCCTTCGGCTGCAATGCGCGCGAGGGTGGAGGCAAGAATGTCATTACCGGTGCGGCCGGGCTGCATTTCTTCCAGCAGCAGTTCCTGCATGCGGTTGGAGTCGGCCAGACAGGCTTGCAGGCCGGCAGGCGCTTCGGTCTCACCGGGTTTTAGTACGTAACCCAGGTGCTGGGTGTCGGTATGCAGGTTCATGGCGACCACACCAAAGTCAGTCCAGAGCAGGTCACCTGGCTGAATGACGGTGTCCTCCCGGATACGGCCACTGCCCTGGCGAGACACGTCGAGCGAGGGCTGGAACCAGACTTGATATCCCAGCTCCTGCACGCGCTGGCGCATCCACCAGATGACATCTTGGGTGGTGGTTTCACCGGGGGTGATCACGGCGTTGGAAAAGGCCTCGGAAATGACCGCATGCACAGTCTCCATGATCTTGCGGTAGCGCGGCATCATTTCGGGAATGCGCAGGGCAATGTAGTTCATGGCCAGACGCGGTTCGCGGACCACGCGTTCCACATACGGACCAAGCGCCTCTTCCAGTGCCTCACGTTCGCCGGCATGCAGACCGTCAGAGAAAGCCCATTCGGCATCGATGTTGAGGGCAATATTGTCAGGGTCACGATCTTCAATCAGCTCGCGCAGCAACTGCCACTGCTCATTACCTACCAGCTCCGCCGTTGGCTGGGTCGGTGCCGGGCGCGAGGAGCGATAGGCCTGGAACACACCACCCTGATCACCGCCGCCCAGCGCCAGCCGCTCAACACTACCGTCTGGCTGTAATGTAAACACGTAAATGGAGCGGCGCCGCGCGGCGAAGGTGGTCGGCGAGGTAATGGACCAGAACACGGGGTCCTCGCCGTACTCGCGCATTGACAGAATCCACATGTCTACACCGTATTCGCTCATCAGCGCCGGTAATACGCGATCCATGCGCGCCTCCAGCCAGGCCTGCTGCTCAGTGGCCTGATCGCGCAAGGTGGGCAGCGGGTGGATGTGAGCCGGGACGGACGCCGGCACTTGCACAGGCGGCTGGGCGTGAGTCTGGGTAATCGGGAGCGCAGTAAAAGCGGCAGCGAGCAGCACTGCGACCAAGGGAGAAGAAGTCTTCATCGAGAAGTCCAGTAGAAGTCATTAAAAACTGATGTCAGAACCAAAAGTATCTTCTGCGGCCCGGGTTGTCCAGAACTGCTCGACTCGCCATCAACGGTTACGAAAAGAATGAATCCATGATACAGTTGGACGATATTATATAAATCAATTGGACGCTACCAAATAATACAATTGGACGCAAAATGGATATAAAAACCGCCGATCAATCCTGGCTGCCACGCCAGCTTCGATCCTCAGTGATGGCGGCATTGGCCGATACCCCGGTGGTGTGTCTGCTCGGACCACGCCAATGCGGCAAATCAACACTGGCAAAGATGTGTGAGCCTGAACGCCCTTATATCAGCCTGGATGAGAAGGTTTATCTGGATCTTGCCCTGAATGACCCACAAGGTTTTATAGATGAATTGCCGGACCGGATAACCATCGATGAAGTACAGCGGGCACCGGAATTGGCGCTGGCAATCAAACGCAGTGTCGACGCAAACCGCAGCGCTGGCCGTTTCTTGTTGACGGGTTCTGCGAATCTGATGCAGTTGCCGCGACTTGCCGATTCGCTTGCAGGCAGGATGGAGAGCCTGTACCTGCACCCCTTCACGAAAGCCGAGATTCACAGACGAACAGGGAGTTTTCTGGTCACTATGCTGGCAGGTCGGCTACCTGTTGAAATCAGATCCCCCGACGCGCCCACCCCATCTGCGCTCCCAAAGATTCTGCTGACGGGCGGTTATCCGGAAGCAGTACGCCGAGCGCCTGAGCGGGCCGAGCGCTGGCAACGCAATTATATTCAGTCGGTGATTGAGCGCGATGTACGCGACATAGCTGAGGTAAAAGATGCCAGCAACCTGAAACGCCTGCTTGCCTTGTTGGCAGACAGGACCGCACAGCTACTCAATCAAAGTGAGCTAGCCAATTCACTAGGGCACACAAGGGCAACGATAGACCGCTATCTGACATTACTGGAACGCCTGTTTCTGATTCGACGTCTGCCCGCATGGCACAGTAATCGCACCAAGCGTCTGGTCAAAAGTCCTAAGCTACACTTTGTGGACAGTGGGCTGGCTGCCACACTGAGTGAATTGGAAGCCGACCAGTGGAATGTTCAGCGAGCACGCTTTGGTCATCTACTGGAGTCTTTCGTCTTGCAACAATTAACCGCCATGGCCGATTGCATGTCACGACCGCCGCACTTCTATCATTATCGCGACAAGGATAAAATTGAAGTCGATATCGTCATTGAAAGCAGCGGAAAGGTTTGGGGTATTGAAGTCAAGGCAGCCGCCAGCGTCAATAAAACGGACATCAAAGGTCTTCTCAAACTTGCGGGAGTCGCCGGCAGCGCATTCCGGGGTGGCATCATACTTTATGACGGTGCCGCCACGTTTCACCTTGACAATAAATCAAACATTCTGGCCGTGCCCATATCCAAACTCTGGGAGCTTTGATTAAGGTAATGGCGAAATTCAATGACTGATCAATACAAGATGGCAGCCACTACCAATAACAAACCTCATCACAACCTCTACCAATATGCGTCCTTCGCGCTGGTGTTGTGTTTTTGTATCACAGTTGCGGTCGTGCACATTGTCCGCGATGATCTGTCACTGTGGCACCAAACCCTGAGCATCTATGCCGTCGGGCCAGCGGGCTGGGTATTGACTCTGGGATTTTTCAGCATTGCCGGCACGCAGTTTCTGATAGCCTGTCGGCTCTATACGTTGAGACAATCGACGGGCGACCGGGTGACTGCCGCGCTGCTGAGTCTGGCTGCGCTGGGTATCTTGCTGGTGGCGATTTTCCCCTATCAGAACCGGCTGCCTCACAACTCGGGCGCTGCGCTGCAGCTGGGACTGTTCCCGGTGTTTTTGTGGATGCGAGTGCTGCTGACGCGAGCTCCTCAGCACGGGCACGTGCCCCTGAGGCAGTTCACCCTGGTGTGTGCGCTGCTCAGTACCACTTTCTTATTTCTGCTTATCTGGAATGGTGAGACAGACTACAACCTGGGCACCACAGCCATGGCACAGAAGGCGCAGATTGTCACCAACACGCTGTGGCTTCTGGTGTATTCCTGGTACTGGCCTGCGGAGGGCAACTAGCTCTGGTTTTCAGGGCGAGCACAGGACCTGAAAAATTGGCCAGAAGTCACTTGAACCGGCTTAAAATTAGGTCTAGCCTCAACATTTCTGTAACCTTCAGTTAAGAAGATGCCCTGAAACGGCACCGGCTTATGGTAATTTGCACCACTTGAAGAGGACCTGTTATGAAGACTGTTATTCGGCTCGCCTGTCTGATTTGCACGGCGGCAGCGTTGTCCCTTCTCCATGCCGGTGAGCGCGTGGGGGACTTTGCCCTGATTGACCACAATGGCTACCAGCACCACATGGCCTGGTACGACGATCATGATGCAGTGGTGATATTGCCGCAGGCCGTCGGCGCGACCGATCAGGCATCCCTGAGCGCACTGCAGTCGCTCTACAATCAATACGCCGATCAGGGCGTGGCGTTTTTCCTGATCAACCCGGGCCTGCAGACTGATCGGCAGGCGGTGGCGGATGCTATTCCCAATGTGCCGATCCCGGTGCTGATGGATGATGCCCAATTGGTCTCTGAAGCACTCGGCTTGACACATATGGACCAGGCGGTCGTTTACGATCCGGCCAGCTTTGAAGTGGTCTATCGCGGCCCTGTGCAGGCACAACTGGAAGAGGCATTGCTAGCGTTGAGAGCCGACGAGTCTGTGGAGTTGGTAGAGATTGCTGGTCAGCAAACCCCGATTGCTTATGGCGGCATCGATGGCAGCGCCGTGTCCTATCAGGATGATATTGCGCCGATCATTGCAGAAAACTGTGCCGAATGTCACCGCAGTGGCGGTATTGCCCCGTTTGCCATGGACAGCAAGCTCTCTGTGCAGGGCTGGTCACCGATGATTCGTGAAGTGGTCATGACCAAGCGCATGCCGCCCGGTCAGATCGACAATAAAGTCGGCCACAAGATACTCAACGAAATGAACCTCAGCGATCAGGACATGCAGACTCTGGTACGCTGGGTAAACGCCGGCGCTTCCATCGATGATTCGGAAGCCGATCCGCTGACCGAACTGGTGTGGTCGGATACCAAGTGGAAGATGGGCACACCAGACCTGATCATCAAGGTGCCGCCACAGACCATTCCCGCCACCGGAGTGGTGGATTATATGGATATTCCCATTGATCTGGGGCTGACCGAAGACCGCTGGGTCAAGGGCAGTGAAGTAGCGCCGGGCGCACCGGAAGTACTGCATCACATTATTACCACGGTGGTACCGCCGGAAGGCCGCTCAGATCCGCAGACCGCCTTCATTCAGGCGATCAACAGCCTGCCCGAGGAGCGCGCCGCAGCCATTCGTGCACAGATGTTCGCCGCCGCAGCGGCCGGCCAACAGCCGGACATTGACCGGATATTCCGCGAAAACCCGGACATTGATGTCGGCGTACTGCTGGGTGGCGGGGATGCCGACCAGGCCTCGGTTGCCGGTTATGCACCGGGTAACAGCGTCTCCTGGAATCCGGACGGCGTAGGCGGCCTGCTGCGCGCCGGTTCTGGCCTGAGCCTGCAGATGCACTACACCACCACCGGCAAGGAGATGACCGACGCCACGGAAATCGGCATCTACTTCTACCCGGAAGGTGAAGTGCCGGCAGAACGGATGTCCGGTGGTGTCGGCAATGCCTTCACCATTTCCATCCCGCCGCATGCCAAGGATCATGAAATGGAGCTGGTGACCTATATTCCGGAAGAGGCTGAAATCCGCAGTCTGATGCCGCACATGCACTTCCGCGGCAAGCGCATGAAGTTTATTGCCCAGTATCCCGATGGCGAGGAAGAACTGCTGCTGTCGGTGCCGGCATATTCATTCAACTGGCAGCTGTCCCATGAACTGGCGGAGCCGCTACGCGTGCCGGCAGGTACCAAAATCATCGCCCGCGGCGCGTTTGATAACTCAGCGCAGAATCGTTTCAACCCCGATCCGAACACCGAAGTGAACTGGGGCGAGCAAAGCTGGGAAGAAATGTTCATGGGCTTCTATGAGTGGAAACTGGTCAGCCAGAACAACTGATCACCCCTGATGCCGGCGACCCGGCATCATACCCGGGCGTCTGACACGTCAAGCACCTTAAAACACCAGCCCTCTGTCCGGTCCTTCCGGCAGGGGGCTTTGGTGTTTCTGGGGGTAGGAAAAACAATAGCCGATCAAATAAATTTCATTTCCTGGCGACGGAAAAAGGCGCATGCTACGTAAGAGCAGTTGTCATCCCCAATAATCAGAACAGATACCCATTATGGCGACCTACTCACCCTTTATTGCTGCCAACAAGTTCGGTCTGGGTCTGCAACCCGGTGAACTGCCCGGGGTTGAAGCAGACCCTCGCGGCTGGCTCCTTGCCCAGATCCCCCTGACCAACCGTCAGCCGCCCCGTTATGCGGACATGGCCAGCTCGGCAACACTGATCGAGATGGCCAGTGACGACTACCGCACCCGGCAGATGATCCAGCAGGATGGCCAAGTCAGCGCCGACGAGGTGCGACCACTCCGCGAGATTCGTAATCGCAACGCGCAGTTGTTCAGGGAACAGACCAATCAGCGTCTGGCCGTGGCCATTGAGTCAGACACGCCGTTCGCCGAACGCCTGGTTAGATTCTGGTCCAATCATTTCAGTATTTCGCTGGCCATCAACAAACCGACGATTCTGTATGCAGGGCTGCCCTACGAAAACGAAGCCATTCGCGCCAATATGAATGGCCGCTTTGAAGACATGCTGATCAGTGTCGCCACCCATCCGGTGATGCTGACTTACCTGGACAACACCACCTCTATCGGACCCAATTCTCCTGCTGCGCAGCAACGCGAAAACCTGGGACTGAATGAAAACTATGCGCGTGAAACTCTGGAGCTGCATACCCTGGGAGTGGATGGCGGTTACACACAGGACGATGTCATCGCACTGGCGCGGATGCTGACGGGCTGGACCGTGAATCTGCCAACACGTAACGGCAACCTGCCCAATCCGCGGGCAACAACCGGCGCTTTTGTGTTCTACCCCGCGCTGCATGAGCCGGGAACTCAGCAGTTGCTGGGCAAGTCGTATTTCAACAGTGGTGTGCAGCAGGGCATCAGCGCGCTGCGCGATCTCGCCCGCCACCCCTCGACGGCGTATTTTATTGCCAGCAAGCTGGCCAGGCACTTTATTGCCGATCAGCCACCCACGTCAGCCATTGAGAAACTGGCCAGGGTGTTTGCCGACACACAGGGCGATTTGCCGAGTGTGCATCAGGCACTGGTAGAGCTGGACGAGGCCTGGGATCCGGCCATGAAAAAACTGAAATCGGCAGAGGACTTTGTGGTATCCACCACGCGCGCGCTGCCCGGCGTGCCGCTGAGCGATGAGGTGCTGGACATTCTCAGCGAGACCTTGGCCAGTTTCAATCAGCGGGCTTTCACCGCGCCTTCGCCGGCAGGCTGGCCCGAGCAGGCCGAACACTGGGGTGGTCCCGACGCCCTGCTCAAACGTGTGGAGTTCATCAACATGGTGGCCGGCGCCGTGGGTCCCGATTTTGATGCCCGCGAGATTGTACCTTTAATCCTGCCGTCAGACGCCGCATTGCAGACGGCCATTCGGCGCTCAGAAAGTCAGACGCAGGCACTGGCACTGTTGCTTGCCAGCCCGCAATTCCAGTGGAGAGCCTGATATGTCGAAGCACACCCAGTCAATGAATCGTCGTCAATTTATGAAAACGGCGGCCGTACTGGCCGGTGCCGGCAGCCTGCCCGGTCTGAGTTGGGCCAGCAGCACGGCTTCAGGTGATAATAAGCTAGCCGTCATTATTCTGCGCGGCGCCATGGATGGCCTGTCGGCAGTTATCCCTTACGGCGATCCTCTGCTGACCAGCTACCGCGCTGCTCTGCTGCCTGCCGATAACAACCTGCTCAAGCTGGATAATTATTTTGCTCTGCACCCGGCCTTTAGCGGCCTGTTCGGCCTGCACCAGGCCGGCGAACTGGGCATTGTGCATGCGGTGGCCAGCGCCTACCGTGAGCGTTCTCACTTCGATGGCCAGAACGTGCTTGAAAGCGGCCTGGAATCGCCAATGTCCAACCCCTCGGGCTGGTTGAACCGGGCCCTGCAGCTGCAGAATCAGCAGCAAGCCATGGCGCTGGGCCAGTCTGTGCCGCTGATTTTGCGCGGTGCGGCCAGCGTCGGTTCCTGGGCGCCGGCCGTGCTGCCCCCCATCAATGACGACACCCTGAGCCGATTGCAGTCACTGTACATGTCGGACGGGTTTCTGGGGCCAAGGCTGCAGGAGGCATTAAACGCGCGCGATATCGTCGGTTCGGGCATGGGTGGCAGTGACGGCGAGACTGGTTTCTCTGCGCTGATCGATGCGGCTGCGAGCTTTCTGACTGCCGCCAATGGGCCTAATATCGTAGTACTGGAAAACGATGGCTGGGACACCCATGCCAATCAGGGTGCCGAACAGGGAAACCTGCCACGAAAATTTACCGAACTCGATACCAGTCTGATGCAACTTAAGCTGGGCCTGGGAAGTACCTGGCAAAATACGGTCGTGGTGGTGATGACAGAGTTTGGCCGCACGGTTCGCGTTAATGGTTCACTGGGCACTGATCATGGTACCGCCAGCGTGGCCTTTGTCGCCGGTGGCAGCATGACCCGCTACACCTCTGGCAGCGCAGTCATCGGACCCTGGCCGGGGCTGAGCGAAAGCAGTCTGCGTGATGGCCGCGATCTGCAGCCGACCAATGACCTGCGACAGATACTGGCAACAGTACTGCAGTCACACATGGGTTTTGACGGACAGTTGCTGCGCGATGTGGTGTTTCCGGGTTTGCCGTACAGCTGATACGGCCGCTCAATGCCAGTCGCGGGTATCCACACCATAGTATTGAAATAGTTGCTCGAACAGAGCCGGGTGCTGCTCGGCCAGCGGGCCGGGCTTTTCGAAAAAGGTTTCCGTGGCCACGGCAAAAAACTCCGCCGGATTGGTGGCACCATACAAATCCAGCACATCGTCATGAGCGTGCCAGGCATCCTGCTCCATGGCCTGGCGCTGCAAGCGCTCAAACGCCTCACTGAACACCACTGACCACTGCTTGTAGGCACCGCGACTGCCCAGCCGGGGCGCGCCATTAGTGGCTCCGCTCTGGTGATCAAGCTGATGGGCAAACTCATGAAGAACGACATTATGACCATCTCTGAAATCACTGGCGCCATGCTCAACACTGTCCCAGGATAAAACGATACGTCCATTATTCCAGGATTCGCCGGCCAGAATATGTTCGTCATCAGATACCAGACCGTGCTCATCGACGCCGTCATGCCGGACCATAAATTCGGATGGGTAGACCAGAATGGCATGCAGGTCGGCATAGTCGTCGCCGGGGCGATTCAATACCAGCAGGCTGGCCTGCGCAGCGATGCTGACCCGCACATTGTCGTCGACGTACTGACCGGCGCAGCCGTAAAAGTTCTTGTCGGCGATAAAGTGTTTGATGCGGTTTTGCAACGTTCGTTTCACCTCAGCAGGCATACGTGCATAAAAAGGCAGTCGCTGCGCGACGATTGATTCCCACGCGGCCGGAAAAGGTTGTCTGTCCAGCCGCTTGCGTCGCCATTGCGGTGCTGCAAACAACCACAGAGCAACCGCCACCACCAGCAAAAACAACAACGCGATAATCAGCTGACTGCTCAGATCCATGGTTTATACTGCCTGCTCCATTCAGCCTTTTTTGACGGCATACAAAAGACAATCACTCCGGGCAATGCTCGCATTGGTGGTGACCATAAACAACTTGAGCGGTACAGCCGGGTGCAATGAACCGTCAGGCAGAATCCGGAAATAATCATCGACGGGCATGTATCCGGCGCCCGCCTTCAGACGCAGGCAATCGGGCCGCCGCACCCGTCCCAGACACACATCAGTATCAGCCACACCAAAATTGAATCGGTCAACATCCGGCAGCAGACAAATGTCGGCTGGCTCTGCCAGCAAAGCATCATAGGCAATGCTGCAGTCATTGACCAGCTCCAGCCTCACGGGATGGTGATACAGATCCAGTGGCGGCATATCCTGCCAGGAAAACACATTATCCACGCTGGCCAGGCGGCATAAGCCGGTATAGGCCAGTTCATCGGCCGCCGCGCCCAGCGCACCGCCGCACTCAATGGTAATCGCGGGGCAATGCGGCGCTGTGATTTCCATCAGTGAACCCAGTTGCAGATCTGTCACGACCATTCGGTGAGTAAACAGACCGGTTAATGCTATGTGTTGCTCACTCAACACCGGCGATACCGTAAAAGCAGGTCCGGCGCCGGATGTATTATGAATATCAACCACTACCGTCGGCGACAACTGCGAGATCCGACACAGAATGTGCTCGGCCAACTGCCCGGGAGTGTCGTCAAAGGGCGGGCGAAAAGTTCGATTCATATCCCGCACGCCGGGTATCTGGCGGTGGGTAAACATC
This sequence comes from Pseudohongiella spirulinae, assembly GCF_001444425.1. Classification (NCBI taxonomy): domain Bacteria; kingdom Pseudomonadati; phylum Pseudomonadota; class Gammaproteobacteria; order Pseudomonadales; family Pseudohongiellaceae; genus Pseudohongiella; species Pseudohongiella spirulinae. The sequence continues at coordinate 649,022 of NZ_CP013189.1, read as the reverse complement.
GGCGGATGCAACGCGGTAGAGACGGAGACAATAAACAGATGCAGGGTGGCGACCGGCTGCTGGCCCGAGCGCAGATAACGTATCATGGCTTTCAGGCCGGAGGGTTCGTTGCCATGCAGCAGAGTGACCACAACCCGGGAACGCTGATCGGTAACGCCCGGTACGGTTATCAAGGTCGGACCGCCGAGCAGGTCGAGAAACTGCTCCGGGTCTTCGGGCACAGCTGTCAGATCTGTTGCCTGTAATTCACGCAATTGTCTCACGATGCCAGCTCCCAGCGCGACACCGGCACGTTAGCATTAAAATAGACCTGGTAGGTTTCTACGATCCGGCGTAGAGCCTGCTCACGACCAACTTTGGGTGCCAGAGACTCCAGACTGGCCAACTGCCATGAGGCACCGTTCTGGCCGGTAGCCAGACGATTCGCCATCACATCCAGCATTCTCCGCGCCTCGTCAACATTCACATCCAGCGATATCAGTCCGGCCAGCGCGGTATCCAGCAGAGACTCAGCAATTTCGCGCAATGGACGTTCGGCAAGTCGGTTCTGGCGCAACGCCGGCCAGACCAGCTTGGCACTCATGCCAGTCCGTGCGGCACGATAGAAGTTATCGCTGGCAAAACGAAACGGCATGGCTGGCAAAAGCGCTTCGATATCATCACGCAATCCCGCTGCCAGGCCAATATAAAACGCCGCATTGGCTGCCATGTCTATCGGCGTCGGCCCGGCGGGCAGGCAACGCATCTCAATGCGCACATGGCCGTTATCGGCACCTGAATAGATAGGCCGGTTCCAGTGCCATATGGCACCGTTATGCATATTAAGCTCGTGCAGAGCAGGTAGCTCACCAGCCGCCAGACACTCTAACGGTGCTTCATCATTCAGCAGCGGAATCAACGATGGATACAGATACACCCGTTGCGCAAACAGCTCATAGGCGCTATTGCGCAGCCAGTCATAACCCAGTTCAACACGTGGCAGGTCATACCATTGCGGCGCCTTGGAGCGCCCATCGGTCGACTGCTTGAACAGCGGAACGCGGGTCTCGTGCCACAGACGCCGCCCCAGCAACAAGGGTGAATTACACGCCGCACCCAAAAGCAATGGTGTGATCAGCGTAACCGCATTCCAGGTATCAACAAACTGTTTCAACGGAAAGTTGTAATGCACCTGAAACGAGGTACACACACCTTCCAGAGACACATCCTGCCGCTGCATGCGCAGCGGATCTTCGCCATCAATGTCTATTTTGAAGTCACGTCCGCGCATCGCCAGCAAAATTTCTGATAAGGCTTCGTAGCGCAAGGTCGGTGTCATCACTTTCGGGCCGATATGCGCCTCGTTCAGCGTGGGCAGGATACCCACACCCAGCACACTGGCATTGCGCGCGGACAGCAATGCATTCACCTGCGACAACTTGTCTGCGACCAGGGTCTCAAGTCCGGAAAAAGGCGCCCCGGCGAGCCGCTGAACCGGTAGATTGTATTCCAGGTTGTAGCGATTCAACTCCAGTGTTAACGAGGGATCATCAGCCTCTTCCAATAATGCCTGATTGATCCCCAGTGGCAGACCGCTTGCGTCCAGAATATATAACTCAAGTTCTGCGCCCAGGCTGGGCTGATCATTGCCAAAATCAGGACGCCTCAAAATCTGCGCGAGAGCCGCCAGATTGTCATGCAACTTCAGTTCAAACTGTCGATGCTCCAGCGCGGTAAATGTTGATCGCGAAATATCCTGCCCCATACGCTCAGCGCTCACTCCAATTCATAGGTAAATTCTCCATCAGGGCAGGCCGACCTCATGACTGTCCTGTTCTCGCGCCCGTACGAAACGCGGCGCAGGCGCGGTTGTGCGCACCTGCTCCAGCCAGAACACACCGTCGTAAGGGTAACTGTTACCGCGGGTACCGGCAAAGTCGATGTCACCATCACCATCCATATCCACGGCGATAAATTTGTCGAACATGCCACGAATGCGCCGCGACACGTCGTGTCGAATCCAGCTACCGTTCGCGTTTTCAAACCAGCCCAATCGCCCCATGGGGTCGGTGAGCTGTGCATTTGCGTCGTCGGCTTCGCGCTCACCGCGGCTGTAGCTGCCGGCAAAGACATCCAGATCACCATCTCCGTCAATATCAGCCACCTCCAGGCCTGTGAAGCTGTCTGGCGCAAACTCGCCGATAAAATGTGCATTCCATGCATCGCCTTTGCGTTCTGGTTGCTCTATCCATACCAGACCGTTGCCAACGCGTCCGACGCCCGCCCCTATGATATCGAGGCGACCATCGCCGTTAAGGTCAGCGTATTCCAGGTTGAATCCACCCATGCGAGCACCGTTAATACCAATGGCATGTTCTACAAATTCCAGTGAGCCGTCTCCGGGATTTTCAAACCAAAGCAGACGCTCCTCACCTCGGGTGCCAACCACTATGTCCAGATCACCGTCGCCATCCAGATCCACTGGCTCTGAATTTTGCGGAATGCTGTAGTGTCCCAGTTCGATCTCTCGCCAGTTATCGCCTAGCAAAGGGTCACCTGTCACTTTAAAAACAGATACCGGGGTCGACACGGCGAAATCGTCTGGCCCGGGGATCTGCGCGCCTTTATTGGGAGCGATGACCTCCGGTGTGCCGTCGCCGTCCAGATCGGCCGCAAAGACACGAATATAGCTGCCACGACCCTCGGTCATGGGTAGTTTCAGACGCGGCCACGACGCATCGCGTGTTCCGGGATTTTGCAGATACAGGATATGCGACAGTTCAGCCGCCACCAGAATATCCGGATAGCCATCTCCGTTCATATCGGCAATTGCTGCATCCTCGGGCGCAGCGGCATCCAGCTCTTTGGCGACTGTAATATTGTGCCACTGGAGAGGATCGGCGCTGCCAAAGGCGATACGCACATATCCTTCCGGCGGCGCTTCAAAGCCCGGGGTAAAATTAGCCGAGTCGTAGCTGGAATCGGACTCGTGTACGGACACAATGTCCAGATAACCATCCAGATCAAGATCGGCCATGACCAGGCCGTCGCCACCACTGAGCACGAAGTCCAGAATGGCCGCATCATCAATCAGGTGTTCCTGCCAACTGATATAACGACCATCGCTGGCAGTCGCCTCTGTTGGCTGATCGCCCACGCCCTGCGCCCACAGTGGTGCGCAAAAACAGGCGCTGGCAAGTGTCAACAGCAGGGGGCTGATGCGCCGCAGGATGCCGTGGCTGGTCGTGAGATTTGGCATAGAGTCTGGCCCCTTATGGAAAACACAATGCCTGACAGTCTATAAAGATTTTGTGCAAAGCGCCAAAAAAAGTGGCTTGAACTGGCCGCCGTCAATAACATCGGGAATAAAGTCACTTTACTCCAGCCCCATAATCGGCTTCACTGCCTTAAACGCTCATTTCAAAAGCACAATAATGGAGACGCACACATGACTTTTTTCAAGCGCATGGTTATGCGGATTGTGATGGTTCTCGGATCGCTCAGTGCAACAACAGCGCTGCACGCCGATGTGTGGGACAGCGCCACACACGGTTACGCAGACAATAACGGTACGCGCATCCACTACGCAACCGTGGGCGAAGGTCCGTTGATGGTGATGATCCACGGCTTCCCGGATTTCTGGTACAGCTGGCGTCACCAGATGGAAGGCCTGCAGGATCAGTATCAGGTAGTGGCCATCGACCAGCGCGGTTATAACCTGAGCGACAAGCCAGCCGGTGATGAGAACTATGACATGCGCCTGCTGACAGCGGATGTGGCGGCAGTCATCCGCTCCTTCGGCCAGGACAGCGCCATCATTGTCGGCCATGACTGGGGTGGCATGGTGGCCTGGAATTTTGCCTTTGCCTATCCGCAGATGGTGAATAGACTGGTGGTGATGAACCTGCCTCACCCCAACGGCATGTTGCGCGAACTGACCATCAACGAGGAACAGCGTGCCAATAGTGATTATGCGCAGCGCTTTCAGGCGGGCAGCCCCTCAGATCCGGACATCTTTTTTGGCATGCCGATGATGCCGCAGACCCTGGCGGGCTGGGTGCAGGACCCGGTGGCGCGGCAGCGCTATGTCGACGCTTTTGCGCAGTCGGATTTCGACGCCATGATTGCCTACTACAAGCGCAACTACCCGCCACTGCCTGCCTTTTCAACCACGCCCCCGCCACCATCGCCGGATGTCCCTCAGCTGAATGTCCCGCTGCTGGTATTCCATGGCCTGGACGATACCGCGCTGCACTCGAATGGTCTGAATAACACCTGGGACTGGAATGATGCCGATACCACCATTGTCGCCGTGCCCGGGGCGGGTCATTTTGTTCAGCAGGATGCGGCGGAAATGGTCACGGACACGCTGCGCTGGTGGCTGGGCGCGCGGCGCTGATCAACGCCGCACTGGTTAAGCGGCGATACCAGACAGGGTGATGTGCTGTACATCCGTTCGACTGCTGGCATGCTCCATCGTGATGGCAACAATGTTGCCATTAATGTCGTAGTCTGCCAGCGTATTTTCATCCAGGTCTCTGGTTTCTACGACACCGACTGCGCGCAGCTCGATATACAAAGTATCTGTTTCCGCAAAATAACTCATTTTCATGGTCGAAACCCCCGATCGAAAAAGGCATTGTGCACAGTCTCCCGATCTGCGAGCAGGACAACGCGAAGATATTTATGATTCATCTCTGGAATAAGTCCCCAAATTCTAATACGTCCATCTGATTGAGTCACTTCCGAAATCGGATGGGCTATGACCTGTTCAATCCATCGTTGCTCGATCATCGCCCTGTCAGGTCGACTTTTTAACCTGTCAAAGTACGCAGTTGTTTTCATCTATGGGCCCGTCCATGCCGCAGAGTGTGCTACCTTCCAGGTTTGTAGCATATCAAACGCAGTTTTGCTTATTGTCCGGGGTATAGTCAAAATACATAAAGTTTCTTGATAGGTTGGAAAAACACGGATACTGCGCAATACTCTGCCTGAACATATAAAACAAGGACGTGATCTGATGCGTAGAATTCTTGTTTGCACTGGCGTCATCTGTTTTTCAGTACTTCTATACCTGATCTATCTGGCCAGCGATGCTGGGGAATTCCGCACTATCGTGAATCAGCCCTACGGACAGTGTCGTCAAATACCTGGCATGCCCGGCAGCGAAGACATCACTATTCATCCAAACGGGCTTTACGCTTACATCTCGAGCGATGATCGGCGATCGGTTATCGCGGGCAATCCAATACCAGGTGCCATTTTTCGTTATGACCTGACTAATGCCACTGCCGCTCGAGTCAATCTGACACCCGATGCCGATCTGCGCTTCCGTCCCCACGGCATCTCGCTTTATGTTGATGACGACGGGCGTGAAACACTGTTTGTCGTTAACCACCCCGGCGAGTCGCTGTTTGGTGCCCCTGACGGCGACAACTCAGGTCCATTGCACACCATCGAAGTGTTTGATGTGGCCGGGAATACATTGGTTCACCGGAAAACCCATGCCAGCGAATTGATGGTCAGCCCCAACGATGTGGTCGGTGTGAACCACGAGCAATTCTACTTCAGCAATGACCACGGATCAGGCCCGGGCCTGTTGCGGCAACTGGAAGACTATCTGCGCCTGCCCTGGGCCAATATTGTGTATTACGATGGCAATGGTTTTCTTGAGCTCGCTGACCGACTCAGTTATGCCAACGGCATCAACATCTCGCCCGATGGAAGTCAACTGTATGTGGCTGAAGTCAGCCGCAAGCGCGTTCAGGTCTATCAGCGTGACCCTGTCAGCGGCTCATTGACTCATCAGCAGCAGATCAACGTGGAATTTGGCGCAGACAATATAGAAATTGATCCGGCCACAGGAGATCTGTGGATAGGCGGACATGCCAAACTTCTGACTTTTATTCGTCATGCTGCGGATGCCAGCGTCCGTTCGCCGTCTCAGGTTGTTCGCGTCCGCGCAGAGGCTGACGATTATCAGATCAGCACCGAGTTTCTCGATAATGGCGCGCTGATTCCAGGCGCCAGCGTCGGTGCGTGGCACAACGGCCGGCTGCTGATCGGCTCCGTGTTTGAGGATCATATTGTTGATTGCAGTCTTTAACGCCGCCTGAGTTTGATTCGCTTATCGCAAGCAGGCTTTCTTTTAGACAGCATATTGCTTAGGCTAATTGCTATCACAATGATTCTGGGGTCCAAACAAAATGAACAGAGCCTTACTGAAAACCCTCACCCTGTTTTGCTGTCTGTGGCTTGTGCCCGTAGTATCGCACGCACAAACTGCTAACACAGACAGCCATGATCAGGCAGTCGCCGGTGCCATGGCTGCACTGGATGATTTCATGCGCACCTTCAATGCCAAAGATATGCAAGCCTGGGCAGCAACTCTGAATTATCCGCATGTGAGATTCGCCAGCGGCACCGTGACTGTCTGGCAAAATGCGGAAGAATTTGCCAGACAACCAACCTTTGAGAGGCTGGCCGCCATTGGCTGGGATCACTCCCACTGGCTCAGTCGTGAGCCGGTGCTGGTGTCGGCCGGCAAAGTGCACATCAACACCATATTTCAACGCTTTAACAGTGAGAATGAACCGATTGGCACCTACGAGTCGCTATACATTGTGACGCGCGACGCGCAGGGCAATTGGGGCACCCAGGCTCGCTCCAGTCTGGCGCCCTGAGTCTGTGCTGGTCGATTCTGTATTTTTAGAATTATAAAATTGTGTTGATCACATACTATGACAAGCAGCATCCAGAGAGTCACTACAAATCAGAGGCTTCTCTCAGCAAAATAAAATGCTCAATCAATCGGATCATCAAGTCTTTCTGATCGGGAATACTTTCCGCAACCAGCAGAGCCAGGGCCACCAAGGTATTATCATTGATCAACTGTTCAACCGGCTTGGCTAACAAGGAAGCATTCCTGCGCAGATACCACAGGAATAAAAACGAACCGCAGCGTTTGTTGCCATCAGCCAGGGGATGATTTTTGATCACAAAGTACAGCAGGTGAGCTGCGCGGCTGGCTACATTCGGGTAGAACAACTCCTCTCCAAAACCCTGCTCTATAGTAGCCAAGGCCGATGTCAGACCTTCACCTCTTAACTGGCCGAACAACTCAGTTGCCTCACCTTTAGCAATGAGGCTTTGCTTGAGCGCAGCAATGGCATTCAAGGCTTCATCCAGCCTTAGCGCCAGCATACCAGGCTGTTTGACATCGATAGTGCCCAGTTGCTGTTCATCATAGCCCTGTAGCAAGCTCCATGAGCGCGCATAATCACTGATTACGCTGGCGACTGCCTGACTTTCGTCGGAAACCAGACCTTGGTTAATAAGCGTGCGACCAAGAAGATCAACCGCCTGATTGAACTCAATCCCACGTTCCGCCAGACGGCGCTGATTGAGTGTATAACCTTGAACTAGATGATCTTTCAGTACACGAGTGGCCCACTGGCGGAATCGTGTTGCTCGCCTTGAGCTGACTCGATAACCTACTGAAATGATTACATCAAGATTGTAATGTTTGATTCGACGCTGAACCTGACGCTTGCCTTCCTGGCGAACTACTAAGAATTCCTTAGTAGTTGCGAAATCCACTAGCTCCTCATCCGAGAAAATGTTTTTGATATGCATCAACACGTTTTCGGGCGAAGTACCAAACAACTCCGCCATCTGCGCCTGACTCAACCACACAGTATCCTGCTCCAGCGCCACCTCAAGCTGCGCCTGGCCATCTTTTGATGTGTAAATCCGAATCTGCTGCTCAGCCATCTGTCAATCCTCTTCCCTGGACAGTGATTGATCTTAATTAACTAAAGCGCAAGCCGCTGATCTTCAACCATGGTAACTGATAACCCCCAAAGTCCGAGACCTCCTGGCTGATGGCCGCAATATCCAGCAACATCTGTGCGACATTACCGGTGATCATGGTCTCGGACAGCGCCTTGGTGCGCTGACCATTCTCCAGCAGGAAGCTGTTTTTGATGACACCGGAAAAATCGCCATTGGGTGCCGGGCTGCCCATGGAGAGGCGTCCGACCAGCGCCCCGCGTTCAACGCTGGCCTGCATATCAGCCCGGCTGACGTCACCGGCATCCATGCGCCAGGCACCACCGGCAGGCGTATGCGGGAGCTTCAATTTACGACTACCGTAGTAACTGGGCAGCTGACACTGAAGACGACCCGCGTCGATCACGGTCACCGGCTGCACGATAAAACCTTCGCCGTTGATGGGCGACTGACCGGCACCCTGGGGATTATTGCGCAGGGTCAACGTCGGGGCTGCAATCATCTCACCCACCGACTTCTGATACACCGATGCCTGACTCAGCAGCGCCACGTCACCCAATTGATCGGTCAGCCAGCCAATCAGATCCATCACGGCCATCGGCGTCAGAATCACGTCCCCGATGAATTTGGCTGGAATCATTTCTGTGCGCGTTTCCTGCACACTATTGGCCATCATGGCACCGATATCCAATACGTCCAGCGGCTGCTCTGGCAAGGCATCCAGGTCACCACCGGTATAGGTGAATGAGCTGCTGCCATGTTCATCCTTGCTGGAACCCATGATCATCATGCTGTAGCTGCCCAGCGACGACATCAGCGCGGTATTACGACTGGTGACGATGAAGGTTTTCTGCAGCGCATGCTTGACCGTACATTCTTCAATTACAAAGTTGGGGTACTGCTTGCCGCGCGCATCAAGCAGACTTTTGGCGCACGCTGCGATGGCTTCGCGATCAGCCGCCTGCGGCCCTTTCGTGAATTCGCCCTGCTGATCCGGCGCCACAGCATAGGCGGCATCCTGAGGTGACGCCTTTACATCGCGCTGCATGTCGGCAATGGTTCGCTGCACGGCAGCATCATCCAGACTGGATACCGATGCCGTTACCCGGCGCTGATCCTTGATAGCCATCAGCGACAGCGCCTGGCTCTGTGTGGTGCGCATCAGGCTGACATGGTTATGGGCGATGTTAAGCTCATTGACATCTGTTACGGAAATACTGACACGTCCGTCCTCGAATCCGGCATCCAGCAATGCCTGCAGAATGTTTTTGGCCTGTGTCTGCATTATTCACCTCCCAGTTGTGCTTTGGCGCGCAGCGCCGGTCCACCCATGGACACCACCATCGGTTGTTTCTTGCCGCAATAGCCTGAGTTTTCCCAGCTCATATCCGAGGATACTGCATCTACCGACTGCAGCATTTTGATGGCTGAACCGGACAGCGTGGTGTCCTTGATAGCCCGACCCAGCTTGCCGTTTTTGATCTCGTAACCCAGGTTCACGCCGAACATGAATTCGGTCGTGGTATCCGCCTGACCGTTGCCGGTTTTCATCAGGTAGTAGCCGTCTTCTACGTCCGCAATCATGTCGTCCAGCTGACTGGTGCCGGGTAGAATGGCGGTGTTGCGCATGCGGATCAGCGGCTCATCATCCGGTGCGTAGGCGCGGGCGTTGCCGGTAGGCTGATCATCAAAACGCGTTGATGTTTCGCGGCTGTGCATGAAGTCTGTAAGCATGCCGTTTTTGATCAGCGTCACATCACGTGACGGTGTGCCTTCATCATCGGCATACACCGGCATCAGTAGCTCTTCACCATTGTAGCTGTTAGCAAAATCCACCATGGTCACCAGCTCACTGGCAATACGCTGACCACGCAAGTCGCCGGTCACCGCGCCGCCCAGCACAATATCGGCTTCGCAGGGATGCCCCATGGCTTCATGCGCCAGAATGCCGGCCAGATCCGGCGCCAGCACCACGGTCTGCAAACCACCTTTAGCATGCACCGCTTCGCGTTTGGCCATCAGGTGTTGATACAACTCATCCAGTTGTTGTTCAACGGATGTCATGGACAAGTCCAGATCACCAAAACTGCCCTTGCCGCTGATAATCTGCATCAGTTCCACCGGCTTGTCGTCCTTATCTTTCACAGTCAGCATCATGTAGGTCAGCGCGCGTGAAATATTGTTAAACACACGCGCACCTACGCTGTTCTGCACAGACTTGTCATGAAACTCATCCATGGCCACCAGCTTGACCGAGGCAAGGTTGTCGTAACGCGATAGTGCCAGGTCGTTCACCGCTTTCAGCCAGTCAATGATCTGCTCCGAAGACCAGTTGGGGCGGCAGGCAATCCGATGTTCCCCCTGATACCCTTCAGTCGGCAAGGCCCGGCTGTTACCACCAAAGACCTGCATGGCACGCGCATTAGAAAGCGCCAGGTTGCCTAGTTTATCGGCGCCCGCAGGTTCGCTGGACGATGCAAATCCCCAATAGCCGTTTTGATAAACACGCGCTGACTGCCCGACCATGTGCGTGCTGTCGTTGGCCATCAGGCTGCCATCAATCATGACCAGCCGGCGCTTGCGCAGCTCATGCTGGCGGAATTCATTGTATTCACCTGCATTGGTGAAATTTACGAATGACATGCAATACTCCTCAAATTTATTTGGTAAATCGCGCCGACTTTGAACGCCCTAGTGCTGCAAACAGCAACCGCATGGGCAGATGACGCACCATAAACACCATAAGCCGGTAATTCCAGCCTTGCACGGAAATCAGACGACCTTTTTCAATATCCCGGAACGACCGGGCGACCACCTGTTCCGCCGTCCACGCCCGCAAAAAACCGCGGGTCTGGTAAAAAGTCTCCGGGTTCAGCCCCATACGCGAGTGAAAATCCGTGATAGTAAAACCGGGACACAGCGCCAGGGCTTTCAAACCCTCACGGCGATAGGCCAGCCCTACACTTTCCGTAAAGCTTCTCACATAGGCCTTGGTCGGACCATACAGCACGCTCTGGCCAGTGGGTATCCAGCTGGCCACCGAGGCGACATTGATCAGGATGCCCTGTGCCGTCAGCAGATTGGGCAGTGCCGCATGGGTCAGTTGCGTGGTGGCGGTGACATGCACATCCAGCAGAGCCCGATGCTTCTCCCAAGGTACCTCACCCAGACGTCCGTCCACCGCATAACCGGCATTATTGACCAGTGCATCCAACCTCGGAAATTGCGAAACTGTGTCTACCAGCGCCAGCAAATCATCAGGATCAGACAGGTCACCGATTTTAAGCTCGACCTGAATTGAGTATTGCTGCGTCAGGCGCTCAACCAGTTCGTTCAATTCCTTTTCACGCCGCCCAGTCAACAGCAGATCATAGCCGCGCTGCGCAAACGCGTCGGCATAAGCAGCGCCAATACCGCTGGTGGCACCGGTGATGAGGGCAAGACGATTTGGCATCAGTCGCTCCAGAGGTCAGGAAGAAGCAGAAAAAGTTTATGTTGAACCGGAAGCACTGGGTGAGGATGTCTGAGCTGTCGGCTTAAACCGGGCATAGACCCACCCCGCGGGTGCTCCGGCCAATGCCATCAGCGCCAGCGCTGCCATATTGCGTGTTGCTGCGATCGGTGTCATCGGCAATACAGCATTCAGTGTAACCAGCAACACAAGAACTGCCGCTGCGCCAGCGAGTACAAACATGCCTTCTCGCGGCAAGGACAGGCGCCGGATCAATTGACCGGCCACAAAAAAACCGATTGCCAGCGCGATACCCGCCAGCAGACCATACGCCAGTCCAAAGTTAAAAATGTCCTGCACAGTCGTCCACAACCATAAACCAGGCGGCACTGCCACATCCAGATCCACAATGGCGAGCAGATTGAACTGTGTCTGCACGACAGAGCCAAGAACCGTTGCTGTCACCACAGCCAACAGCCAGGCAATCAACGTTCTGCCGAATATTCTGAGTTGCATGCAACTGATCCCCGCTTCGCTGATGTTCTGTTAGGATAGTACCTAAATTCCTGCTGCGCGGATATTGTCATGAAAAAGCTGCTTGTCTGTCTGGTACTGCTGGCGTTGGCACCATCGGCCGGAGCCGATAACTTGCAGGTCGACACGGTGGCTGAAGGGCTTGAGAACCCCTGGTCGCTGGCCTTTCTGCCAGATGGCCGCATGCTGGTTACCGAGCGTGCCGGACGGCTGCGCATAATCGACAATGGCACACTGCTGCCAGAGGCCGTCAGCGGCGTTCCGCAGGCCTACGTCAATAGCCAGGCGGGATTGTTTGAAGTACTCCCGGCACCCGATTTCGCCGACAGCGGCATGATATATCTGTCATTGGCCGCGGGAACGGCAAGTGCCAACTCGCTGCTGGTCGTCCGCGGTCGCTTACAGGGCAACGCATTGACAGGTGTCGAGGAAATTTTTCGCGCTCAGCCTCTGCGATCAACACCAGTGCATTACGGCGCACGCATGCTCTGGTTACCCGACGGCACTCTGCTGGTCAGTTATGGCGATGGATTTGACTATCGGGAGGATGCCCAGCGACTCGCCAATCATACGGGCAGCGTGTTTCGCCTGAACGCCGATGGCTCGGCGCCAACTGACAACCCATTCTACAACAGCGCGGCAGCACAGCCGGTCATTTTCAGCTATGGCCACCGCAATGTGCAGGGCCTGGCCTATGACCCGATCGACAATCGCATCTGGCAGCACGAACATGGCCCGCGTGGAGGCGATGAACTCAATATTCTGGAATCAGGCATAAACTACGGCTGGCCGATTGTTGCGCACGCCGTCAACTACAGTGGCGCGCGGGTCACCCCTTTCTCAGAACTGCCTGGGGTCAGGAACCCTGTACATATCTGGCACTCCGCCGTCGCGCCGGGCGGCCTGGCCGTCTATCGTGGCGAACTGTTCAGTGACTGGAACGGCAATATTCTGGTGGCTGGCCTGGGCAGTCAGGCCATGCACCGTCTGGTCATAGAAGATGAACGAGTGATCAGCGAAGAACGCTTGCTGCAGTCACTGAACCAACGCATACGCGATGTCCGCATCGGGCCCGAGGGAGCCATTTATATTCTGACCGACAGCAGCGAAGGCGCGATGCTGCGCATCACGCCCCGGTAAGGTTAATTGCCGCCCTCACCCTCAAGAGCCGCGTCGACTTCGCGCTGATCCTCCAACTGCTCGAGCATGCGCGCCCCCGCCAGAATGCCCGAGAAAGCGTAGTTGCCTTCATGGCAGGCATACTCATACATCATATCCCCGGCAGGACGACGGTTCATGGGTATTTCAGCAGTCCAGGGCTGGGCAAACACTGTCGGATCCTCCAGTGTCACGCTGTAGATGATCTTGTCAGGGCTCTCCAGAGAGAAGCGCTCTGTGACCCGCAAGTTCTCCGAACTCCCCCTGAAAGTTTGCTGCGGATGAAAGTGGCGGGTCTCTACCACCAGTGTATCGCCCTCCCAGCGACCCACTGACTGCCCCATCCAGGTCTGCGTATCATGTGCCGTGTGATCCCGGTTGAGAGGAATAATACGGGCGTCATGCACCATCTCCACCAGGATCATGACGTGATCATCAGTCTGCACGATCTGGTAGTTGTTGTTATACATAACCGGAAGCATGGGTGGCCCGGAACTGGAACCAAAAGACAGCAGGCAGCGCTCGCCCAGGGGGCGCAACTCGGGTCCGTCATAGGCCTGCACACCCGGCCTGGCTCGCCACTCGGCAGCCTGCCCGCGGGGACGCGGCTCTTCCACATAAGGAATGCGTCCATTGGCCGGATCCACAATCAGTGAGGTGCGATATTGCCCATTGATCATGGCCACGCCGGTACCGCGGTCCACCCAGAAATTGTTATAACCCAGATCGGTATTGCCATCAGTGGGCGGAGGTCGGTTTGGATCACTGGGCTGGTTGGCATTCTCGATGCGCATGCGAGCGTTAAACTCCAGCTCGCTTGCCTGTTCCGGGGTCAGAACAGCCTGATCAGCCAGCGCTGCCGGTCGCTCCAGAGGTGTCTGCGTGGCGTTAGTCCACAAGCCCTGCAGATCGGGTTTGCCATCTGGCGTTCTGGGCAGGACCCGTTCTTCACCTTGTGCAGATACCGCCGAAATTGGAGTAAAAAACATCAGGCCAAGCAGGCTGGTGTATGCGACGGACTTACGGATACTTCTTGCAGTAAACATAGGATGCTCCCTGAGTATCTCTGTTGTTATTTTTTACCACTTATAACAGAAGTTTTTTCAGTAAGCCATCACCTCTGCTTATCCGCATCAGTCAGCCGTGCAAAGTCCAGTTGTACGTTAGCGGAATAAATCACCCGATAGTCATCACTTTCATGCGGTTCGGTGTTGTGCGTCAGGTAGCTGGGAAACACCACAAACAACCCTTTTTTCGGCTGAATGGAATATCGGTAAGGCATCCAGCACAACTCCGGGGGATAGAAGTGCTGAAAGTGCCCGCGAGCCGGATTATCGAAGACCAGCTGTCCCGTCCCGTCGGTGGCCGCCGCATAGAACACCATACTTAAGTGCGACAGCGGGTGAGTATGCTGGGGCACAAAGTGTCCCCGGCCGTAGACCGACGCCCAGGCACTGTCCAGACGCATTCCGGTCCCGGCCTTGCCCACCACTTGCAGATACTGGGCAAAAACCTGCAAAGCGACCTGATTCATGAACGCAAAATCTTCACGGCGAGCGAGATTTACGCTATGAAAAGACGTGAAGCCATAACGTCTGATATCATCCGCACCGCGGGCGCGCTGACCGCTGTGCCAGGCATCACTGATCAAGCCGGCGTCGGGGAATTCCTCCATCAGCTCCATGGCTTTGCCATAAAACTGATCGGCGATGGCATCGATATCTGGATAATCATCGATGGCAATCACTGGATGGCTGAACATTTGAATGATCTGGCCCATGGAGCTCCCTCAACTGACACTTTCGGAATGGACTGGCACTTGTTATACCAGCAAGTACCTGATGTGAACAGCCCGTGAACCGTGCGCTGCCATCCACCGTAGAAATCAATACCTGAAAAACAATAAACCGGAGTAATGTTCATGAAATCCAGATTCATCGCTTTTCTTGTCGCAACCGCCCTGTTACTGCCGTCAACTTTGTCCGCTCAGGGCTCGATTGACGGTTTTTGGAGCTTTGTCATGAACGGACCGTTCGGCGCGGTAACAGCGGAAGTCGATCTGTTTGCTGACGGCACTGTCCTGATCGGTCAGTTTGAACTGAGCGATGGCCAGGTCTGGCCGATCGAAAATGGCACGGTCAATGGCAACTCGATCAACTTTGATCTGCCCCGTGGCGACTCGGGAGTCGTCTATCGAATGTCCGCAACCATCCAGGGCGATCAGGCCACCGGCACCGCCACTGCCATGGGCACCACTGCCGAATGGACCATGACCCGCTCTCAGTAACTAAAGTCCTGTTACAGTTGGCTTTCAGTGTGGACTCAGCCAGAATGCTATCTGGCATCTTGAGACCACCCCATGGCCCTTACATTTGCATGTTCTCTGGCGCTCGTCCTGCCACTGTTTATGTGGCAGATGCTTTATCCGCAATCTGACTGGGCGGCCCTGGCGCTGCTCCCGTTGATGTTGATGATTTTCATGGGGAGCCTGAAGGCAGCACTGACCAGGCGCCAGGCAGAACTATCCGCTATATTGCTCCCGGTATCAGGTCTTAATCGTTGGCTGAGAGGTCGCATCATGGCCTGTCTGTCAGCGACCCTGGTAACTGTGATAACTGTTGTCTTGCTGGCTTCAAAAACGCTGACCGCTGACTGGGCTGAAGGGCTGACATTGACCGCGCTTTGTATAAGCACATTCTGGGTGTTTGACGGCCTGCGCAGCAAACTGGTCGGGCATGTGCAGCCACAGTTTATGCCAGCACTTGCGACCAGTCTGAGTGCCCTGGTCACCGGTACTCTCTTCTTTCCTGTTTACACCTGGGTATCCTGGACGCTGATACCCGTTCCTGGTCACTTGCGTGGCAGTGGTTTTAACGATGCCATGATGCAGGGGCTGACAACTTTGCCTGATCGCAGCGGCTGGGTCACGGAACTACTCAGTCTGATTGTGACGCTGGACAACGCCAAATTGTGGCTATTTCTCAACCTGGGCAACAATCCCCTGCTCTTGCTGGTCTATGTGATTTACGCTGCCACTATCTGTTTTGTACTGGCTCGCGGCGTCGCCGCAATCGCCGCGCTGTACAGGGTTTACACGCCAACATGAAGACTGATCAGCCAAACTCCAGCCATTCACTATTCTCCGTATTCTTCTGGGGCAGCATCTACACGATGATCGCCATCACGCTCGGTTTGTTGTTGCTGAGTGTATGGCAGAGTCAGAAACCGACTCCTGCAGGCGGTGAAACAATTCAATTCGGCGCGGCAGTAGTCGTCAGTCCGGAACCCCCAGCGGAGATCGAATCAGGCACTTTGCGCCGTTATTTCCGGCAAGCCAACCAACAGGCCTTCCAGGCCAGTGCTGCGGCACTTGATCAACTGTTAATTGAGTTGTATGCCCCGGTCTACGCCGGTATCAGTGACTATGCTGATTTTCACTACTCCATTCGCGGTGAATATACTGAATTGGCATCAGCGGCTATCGGTCAGATTGGTGACAGCATGCAGCAGATCATGTTTGCCGGGTTTGATGAACGACTGAACCGAACTTCAGCGATACTGGACAGCACCTATGCCTCAGTGTTTCAGACGGCTCTGACTGAAGCGATTCAAAATGAACTGCCCGAAGGCCTGCAACTGGAATCGCTGGGCTCTATTACACGCACTGCAATCGATAGTGCCACATCCAGAGCACAGGTCACAGTCCCGGTCGCCACGGCGACAGCCTCGGTGGGCGGCTTTGCCATGGCAAAAATCCTGTCCAAGAAAGTAGCCACCAAAGTCGCTGCCAAAGCAGCCCTCAAAGGCGGAACCTCAGTGCTGGGCGGCACGGGTGCTGGCGCTGCTGCCGGGGCTGTGTTTGGTCCGGTGGGCAGCGCCGTGGGAGCAGTCATTGGCGGCGTCAGTGCCTGGCTGGCGGCTGACGCCGTGATAATTGGCATTGATGAGCACTTCAACAGGGACGAATTTGAGTCTCAGCTGTCAGATCTTGTTGATGAAAATAAAGCTCAATTGCAGGCGCATCTGCTGACGTCGCTGGCGGCAAAACAGGTCGATATGGACACGTTTACCTTACAGGAACTAAATGAATCATTGCCCTGACTTTGATTGCCAGTTTCGGGAGCGGGCAGTGTGTTTTACATACAACCACGGATGTATCGTAATTTGTAGTCAGTCAGACCCGCTCAACAAAAAAGGCCGGTAGATCAATGTCCACCGGCCTGTGAGCTGGCCATCTGAATTGTCTTACTTCTGCGGCGCCCTGGTGTAGCGCAGGTAAGGCAGCTTCACATCGATCTCACCAAACTTCTCTTTGGCTTGCTCATCATTGAGACTCAGCGCCACAATCACATCCTGACCGGGCACCCAGTCAGCCGGCGTCGCAATCGGCACGCCGTCGGTCGCCTGCACTGCATCCAGGGCACGCAGGATCTCGGCAAAGTTCCGGCCTACCGACATCGGATAAATCATCATCAGGCGGATTTTCTTATCCGGGCCAATAATAAACACGGTACGCACGGTGGCACTGTCTGCGGGAGTGCGACCGTCTGGCAGATAGGCATCAGCCGGCAGCATGTCGTACAGCTTTGAGACCGCCAGGGACGTGTCGTCGATAATCGGAAAATCAGCCGGCGCTCCAGCAACCGCGGCAATATCAGCCTTCCACTTCTTGTGCTCCTCTACAGTGTCCACCGAAACACCCATGACTTTGGTGTTACGCCTGGCGAACTCAGGAGCCAGCCTGGCCACGGCACCGAACTCAGTTGTGCAGACTGGCGTAAAATCTTTGGGGTGAGAAAACAGTATCGCATAACTATCGCCAATCCAGTCATGCAGCGTCAGTTCACCGGCTGTTGAGTCGGCTGTGAAATTTGGGGCAACATCATTAATTCTCAGGGACATTTCGTCGTACCTCCGTTAAATTAGTCAGGTATCTTGCGTGTTCAGTGCCAGTATTCCACCAGCTACTTAATCCGTAAAGATATAAATTTAGATCGTTATGTAATATAAAATCTATGAGGCGCTTTTCGATGTCTGATTTTAACACGCTGATTCAAGACGGTCTTAACCGCCGCGCATTTCTGAAATCCAGCCTGAGTGTCGGACTTTTTATGGCCGGTGCTACCACCTGCCGTGCCGCGACAGGCAACTAGACATCACCTCTGTTAGGCTTCCAGCCAGTGCCGACAAGCACAATGGATGACTTCAGAGTTCCCGCTGGATACATCGCCGAGCCCCTGATCTCCTGGGGCGACCCGCTGCTGCCCGACGCACCGAATCACGATGACAGTGCGCTGCAGCCCGCCAGCGCGCAACTGTTGCAGATGGGCGACAATAACGATGGCATGAGCTTTTTTCCCATCACTGCGGACCATGCTCTGCTGGTCGTAAACAATGAATACAGCAATCTGCACACCCTGCACGCCCATGACGGCAGTGACATGACTGTCGATGATGTACTCAAGGATCAATATGCACACGGCGTATCTGTTGTGGAGATTCGTCAGCATATGCCCGGTGGTTTTTGGCAGTACCAGCCGCAGGCTCCGCTGAACCGCCGAATCACAGCCCGCACAGCCATGCAATTCAGTGGCCCGGCGGCCGGTCATGCGCATTTGCAGACAAGCGATGACCCTGAAGGACTGCAATGCCTCGGCACCTTTGGCAACTGCGCCAATGGCAAAACCCCCTGGGGCACCTATCTGACCTGTGAAGAAAACACTAATGACTATTTTGCCGCCAGCCGTGATTTTACCCCCGATGCTGCACAGCAGCGCTACGGTCTAAATGCCGATGATGAGTATGGACGCCAGTGGTATCGCCACGATGCACGTTTTGATCTGTCGCTTCACCCCAGGGAGGCCAACCGTTTTGGCTGGATTGTTGAATTCGATCCACTGGATCCCGACTCGGTGCCAGTCAAGCGCACTGCGCTGGGACGTTTCAGCCATGAGAATGCGGCACTGGCTTTGACAAACGATGGGCGCGCGGTTGTCTACATGGGCGATGATGCGCGCGGGGAGCATATCTACAAATTTGTCTCTAACCGTGCTTATGACCCTGCCAACCCGGCTGCCAATCGCAATCTGCTGGATGAAGGTACATTGTATGTCGCCCGTTTTGACGCAGAGCCTGGCGAGTTGCACGGACGCGGCCAATGGCTGGCACTGACCCACGGCCAGAATGGCCTGGACCAGAGTTCGGGATTTGCCGATCAGGCTGAGGTGCTGATTTTTGCCAGACTGGCCGCCACTCAAGTCGGCGGGACGACCATGGATCGACCAGAATGGATCGCAGTCCATCCTCAGAATGGCTCAGTGCTATGCACGCTGACCAACAATCGCAACCGAGGGGTTCACGACAACCAGCCTGCCGGAGGTCCCAATCCTCGTGCCGAAAATCACTACGGTCAGATTGTTCGCTGGTGGCCCGACAGTCAGGACCATGCCAGCGAAAGCTTCCAGTGGGATCTGTTTGTACTGGCAGGCAACCCAACCGTGCATGCCGGTACGCCTTACGCCGGCAGTCGCAACATCACCGCCGACAATATGTTTAACAGCCCGGATGGATTGGCATTTGATGACCACGGACGACTGTGGATTCAGACTGACGGCAACTACTCCAACACGGGTGATTTCGCCGGCATGGGCAACAACCAGATATTGTGTGCTGATCCACAGACAGGCGAAATTCGCCGTTTCGCCACCGGCCCGATTGGATGTGAACTCACTGGCGCCACCTTCAGTCCAGATCAGCGCACTTTGTTTGTGGGTGTGCAGCATCCAGGGGAAGATGGCCTGCCATCTCACTTCCCAAATGGCGGCGACAGTCGGCCCAGGTCAACAATCATGATGATCCGCCGCGTTGACGGGGGCGTTGTTGGCAGCTGAGACGACACCAAATCATGAACGCTATTCTGCGTCCTGATCTTTGGGTCGTGATTTGCGGGTGACGCTCAGCCAGTCCAGCGACACGCCGGTGATCGCATTGAAACGGCTGATTCGATAAATCAGTTGTAGCACACCGGGACGTCGGCGGATTCGGGGTTCTCTGGCTCGTGGGACGAACCACAGTGCAACCGCCAGGCGCAGCATTGTGGTAGCCGCAAAAACCAGAAACAAGGGACTGATGATCCAACTTTCTAATCCGGTGCCGATATCAAATCGTGCAAACACGTCGGGGGCCACGGCCGCAATCAAACCACCACCAATGGCACCGACAAAAACAGCAAGCGCTCCCAATGCCGACTGGGTGGCGGCATATACCGCAAAGTCGCTACGATGCGGCCTGATATCGTATAGATAATTAGCCGTGCTCAGACTGAATGCGCTCCACACAAAACCAGACACCATCTGAACAACAAGTAAATAATAGAAGTCAGGTGACAACATCCACAGTACGGGTATCAGTGGAATCGTGAAACAGCAAAACTGCATCACAATGCGGTTGCCGTATTTGTCGGTAAACCGTCCCCAGAACCCGAGCGTGAGAAACTGCGTCACTATCGAGGCTATTGCATTCAGACTGTACTGAAGGTAGCTGAATCCCAGATCGCTCAGCATATACACCGCAAAAAACGGTGCCGATATCGCCACCACGCCCTGCATACCAGCGACAAAGAAGCTATAGTCGCGGAATGTCTTGTCGTGCAAAGAGCTGTAAAGCTGACTCATGCTCTGTCGAAACCCATTTCGTCGCTCCGGGTGAGGCCTGGGGTCGGGGTCGTGCATCAGGTGGAGAAGTCTGGCAGACAGGGTTCTGCCAATGGCGGCAATGGAGAACAATAAGGCAAAGCCAACCCAGACGACGGAGAGTGATGCACTGAAATTCAGCAATACACCGCCACCGGCAAAGACGATCAATGACGCAATCATTGTCAATCGCGTGCGGGCCGCGAAGAACGCGCCACGGCGACGCTGCGGAACAAGACTGCCCATCCACGCACGCCACTGTGGCTGAATAAAATTGGTGCAGGCAAAGTACAACACGGCCAGAGCGATCAGCCAGTTGACACTGTTTTGCGGATGCAGAATCGCCAGCAAAGCCAGCGCACTGACAACCAGAGCCTGCAACATAGCTGTGATGACAACCATGGGTTTGCGTGGCAGATAATTGCCAAGCCAGGCCGACAGAATTTGCGATAAAGCCCCAAAAAGTTGTGGTATGGCCGTCAGCCAACCCATTTGCAAAGCACTTGCCTGCAGATAAACAGCAAATGCATTGAAAAAATTGTCCCCGGTCGCTGTCATGGTGGCCGATGCCACCGCCTCTTTTTGCGACAGGCCAAGCGTGCGACGCAGCCACACCGACCGTCCGGCCGCTTTTACAACAACATCTGACACTGGATGACGGGTTTGTTGACGGGGTTGATTGTCGGAATCGTCTGACGCCACTTTATTTCTGCTACTTAATTGCTGAAGATGCCCAGTCTATCATTGGCTGACATGCATCGCGCCAGCGCGCTATTATCACCAGCCTGATAAATCTCATCCACTGAAATATGAGCTACTACGCATTCCGCGATCACAAACAGTTATTAAGCATGGGGCTGGCTCGTCTGGACCTGGCGGATTGGTTGCAGCCGGACAAAAAACTCGCTGAGCAGTCAACTTTGAAGAAGGCGCTATGGCAGCATCAGGGTGAGCAGGTATTTAAGGCATTGCCGGAATCAGCCGCGGCGCAGCGCGAAGTGGCCGATCTGCTTGCTCATCATTTACCCGCACATTTCCCCGAATTGTACACGCCAGCAGATCAGGGTCTTTGGTGCGCGCCAATGCAAACCACACATCACTGGGACAGGCACGATAACCCGCTTCTGCAAGCCTCCTGGTGTGTACAGGAAGATTTGTGTTTATTGCAAGCATTCGCAGACGGCTACCGGCTGACCGCTGCCAGTCTGTGCGCCCCCAGTTACTGGCGCCTGCTGGACAAGATCGGCAAACCGCTGGACCTCATCCATGCACCAGTGCCGGGTTATTCTGATCAACTGAGCGCCCGCATCAACCGTTTTTTCAGTCATATCAAAGTTGAGCATCCGGTATGGCGCGGCAACTGGTCGGTGGTCAGCAGCGACCAGTTGTATCAGCCTGGCATTGAACCTTCACCACCTATCAAAGAGGTCGAGCAAATAGGCGAGCGATGCTTTCTTCGTTGTGAACGACAAACTCTGCGCCGACTGCCGGAGAGTAGCGCTGTGTTATTCACAATCAAGGTGACTCTTGAACCACTGAGCGATTTTTGCCAATCCCCAGAGATACTCAGGGATTTAAAAGCTGCTATTGATGGCTTGAGTAAAGAAGAGCGATTATACAAATCCCTTCATCTGCTGGAGCCAGCGCTATCGCAGTGGCTCCAGCATCAGTTGGATTAGAGTGCGGCCAGCGCTCCGCTCAGAGTCGCAGAAGGCCGCATGGCCTTTGACACCAGTTCTGAATTCGGCTGGTAGTAGCCACCGATCTCAACCGGCTTGCCCTGCACCCCATTCAACTCAGCAACAATCGTTGCCTCATTGTCATTCAGGAACTTGGCCAGCTTGCCGAAGCGTGCCGCCAGATCGGCATCTTCAGTCTGCGCGGCCAGCGCTTCTGCCCAATACATGCCCAGATAGAAATGGCTGCCACGGTTGTCGATCTCACCGATTTTACGGGCTGGCGACTTGTCATTATCCAGGAACTTGGCATTGGCCTGATCAAGTGCATTGGCCAATATCTGTGCACGCTTGTTGTCAGTGCTCTGCGCCAGATGCTCCAGAGAGGCCGCCAGTGCCAGAAACTCACCCAGGGAATCCCAGCGCAGGTAGTTTTCTTCCACAAACTGCTGAACGTGCTTGGGCGCTGAACCGCCGGCACCGGTTTCAAACAAGCCACCACCGTTCATCAGCGGTACAATGGACAACATTTTGGCCGAAGTGCCCAGCTCCAGAATCGGGAACAGGTCTGTCAGGTAATCACGCAATACGTTGCCGGTGACAGAAATGGTATCTTCGCCATTTTTCATGCGCTGCAATGTGTGACGCGTGGCCGCTTCGGGCGACATGATCTGAATATCAAGTCCATCTGTATCGTGCTCTTTCAGGTACTCATTGACCTTTTTAATCAATTCGCGATCGTGAGCGCGCTCTTCACTCAGCCAGAATATGGCTGGCATGCCACTGAGACGCGAACGGTTCACAGCCAACTTCACCCAGTCTCGGATCGGAGCGTCTTTTACCTGACACATGCGCCAGATGTCACCCTTTTCAACAGTGTGCGAAAAAACTGTCTCGCCGGCTTTGTTCAGGACAACAACCGTGCCATCTGCAGGAATCTCAAAAGTTTTGTCGTGAGAACCGTATTCCTCGGCTTTCTGAGCCATGAGACCCACGTTCGGACAGGTACCCATGGTTGACGGATCGAAAGCACCATTCTCACGACAGAAGGTAATGGTCTCCTGATAGACACCGGCATAACAACGATCCGGAATCATCGCCAGTGTATCCTGACGTTCACCATTACGATCCCACATCTTTCCTGAATCACGGATCATGGCTGGCATGGAAGCGTCGATGATGATGTCACTGGGCACATGCAGGTTGGTAATGCCTTTGTCAGAGTTGACCATTGCCAGTTCCGGCTGCGATGCATAAACGGCCTGAATATCAGCCTCAATAGCGCTACGCTCGGCTTCCGGCAAAGTAGCAACTTTGGACAGCACATCACCAAAACCATTACTGGCATCTACACCCAGCTTCTTGAATGTATCAGCATGTTTTGTGAACACCGATTCAAAATAAACTTTTACTGCATGACCAAACATGATGGGGTCAGAGACCTTCATCATGGTAGCTTTCAAGTGCAACGACAACAGGACCCCTTCCTGTTTGGCAGCCGCGGTTTCCTTTGCAAAAAAGGCCTGCAGCTTTGCCGCACTCATCCGCGCCGCATCAATCACCTCACCGGCCAGAACCTTGACTGACTCTTTGAGCACCTGCTCACCAGAAGCTGTCTTCAATACAATTTTCAGATCATCCGGCTGGGCAAATGTCGTGGACTGTTCGCTGCCGAAAAAGTCGCCATCATCCATATGCGCCACACGAGTTTTTGAGTCTGTCGACCACTTACCCATGCGATGCGGATGCTTTTTGGCGTAGTTCTTGACGGACACCGGCGCACGGCGATCAGAGTTACCTTCGCGCAGTACCGGGTTAACCGCTGAACCCTTGATCTTGTCATATCGCGACTTGATTTCGCGCTCTTCGTCAGTAGACGGTTCAAACGGATAATCCGGCAGCGCGTAACCCTGAGACTGCAACTCTTTGATCGCCGCAATCATTTGCGGGATAGAGGCACTGATATTGGGCAGCTTGATAATATTGGCCTCGGGCGTTTTGGCCAGTTCGCCCAGTTCTGCCAGGGCATCACCTATGCGTTGAGATTCAGTCAGATACTCCGGGAAGTTGGCAATAATCCGACCTGCCAGAGAGATGTCACGGGTTTCCACCGACACGCCGGCGGCCTTGGTAAAGGCCTGAATAATTGGCAACAGGGAGTAGGTTGCCAGGCGTGGCGCCTCATCGGTTTCAGTATAGATAATCTTTGAACCATCAATTGACATAGTGATTCCTATTTTTAGATTCAGAATGGTTGGAGCTTAAAAAAGTGGGGCGCAGTATAGCATCTGAGCGACTGCCATGGTATTGCACTGCTAGATCGCCTTGCATCACCCGGATTATGGCATCCGGAAAATCAGATCCAGCGTGGTACCTTGTCCAGATACGCCTGATAGGGCTCACCAAACTTTTCCAGCAGGATCCGTTCCTCTGGCTGAATCTGATAGCGGCTGATAAAACGAATGAACAAGGCCAGAATCAAAAACGCGGTTAGCTCCGCAAGATGGAAGCAGACACCCAGCAATACCAGTGTCATCCCCAGATACATGGGGTTGCGGGTATAAGCGAAAATCCCGCTATCAACAATTGTGCTGGCTTTATCAGGGTGCAGCGGATCCACCGTGGTTTTGGCCCGGCGAAAAGCCGTTACACCGACAGCCGCAATCATAAACCCGGCCGCTACACTAAGCATGGCCAAAGTGCGACCAGTGCCGCCCGCCAGCAGGGAAAGGGGATAAAAACCACGCAGCCACCACATCAGCAGAGCGGCCAGCAGGGCCACAACGGGTGGCGGTATTTTATGTTCCAGAGATTTCATGGGCGTAACACACTGTAATTATTTCAGGCTATATCCTTATACCACTGCTGTCCCGGCAGCGGTATAGTTAGCGGCATTTTGTATAGCTTAACGGAAATTCAAGTCATATGTTCAGGTCTGCTATCACCTCCACCCTTTTTGCCGTGCTGCTACTGGCCGGTTTCAGCGTCAGCCATGCCCAACCGCCTCGCCAGCCCATTGAGGGCAACCCGGTTCGAACGCCGTTTTCCACTGACGTGCAGGAAGCGTGGCTGTTTCAGGTGATGCCGGAAGCCGACAATTTTTCGGAGAAGGAAGGCGAACCACCGGTGTGGCGCGCCTATCAGACCGATGCCGACTCAGGTGAGCAGCAGCTGATTGGCTACGTCTTTCTGACTGCGGATGTGCCGCCCGAAGAACGAGGTTTCAGCGCCCCTATCGCCATGCTGGGTGGCGTCAACCTGGACAATCAGGTCACCGGTCTGAAAATACTCAATTACGTGGAGTCTTACGTCAACACAGTGGGTGACTTTGTCTCTGACCCGGTGTTCCAGGGGCAGTTCGCCGGTAAATTCATTGGTGATGATTTTCAGGTCCGCCGCGATGTTGACGGCATCTCCGGCGCGACCGTCACCAGCTTTGCCATCAGTCGCGGGATTCGTGAGGCGGCTCGCCGGGTCGCCGCCGAATATAACGGTTTCAGCCCGGATGATCCGGTAGACGTGGCACGCAATGAGCGCATCCTGGAGATGATGGCACCCTATACCTGGGAGCAGTTACTGGAAGAAGGTATTGTGCACCAGATGGTCATGCCCATTCCCGGTGGCGAAGAGCTGATCCTGACCCTCACCTATATGGGCCACCCTGCCCTGGGCGAATATTTTATTGGTCGCACAGCTTATGCCCGCGCTGAACGTGATGCTGCAGCGCAACTGGCTGGCACGGAGATGATACTGCTGGCTGTTGGCGGTAGTGGCTATCAACAGTTCCGCCAGGATCGCACGTCCATGCAGCAGGACGGTCCGATGCGTCGCATTTTCCCCAATCGCCTGGTCACCGCCGGCAATGCTGACGCAGGCATGATCGCCGGACGGGCAGAATTTGCCGGTGCACTGATTATTGATGACAACTATGACATCACCGAGCCCATCACCATCGCTTACCGACCACTGGGCAGCCTGGATGCGTATGAAGTTGAGTTTCTGCCCACCGGTTTGGGCTGGCGACTGGCCAACGGCGACCCGATTCTGAGCGAAGAAGAAATTGCCCGCATCATCCGCCATGAGAACAGCGCCATTCGCAAGTTCTTCCGTGACCCACCCTGGGGAGTAACGCCCTGGGAAAAAGTGACAATGATGTTGCTGATTTTCGCCCTGGTGATGATCGCGTTCTTCCGCAAAAGCGCCCGCTGGCGCTGGGCGGCTCTGACTGTGACACTGGTTTACCTGGGCATTATGGAAGCTGGTTTCCTGTCGGTAGCGCACATCACCGGTGTTCTGCTGCAAGGGCCAGATGTCTTCATGAACAATCTGCCGTTGATGATGCTGGTTGTGTTTACGCTGGTTACCACACTGCTGTGGGGGCGCATTTTCTGCTCCTCCCTGTGTCCGTTTGGCGCCGTGCAGGACATCATCACCCGCCTGACGCCCAAGCGCTGGAAACACAACCTGCCCATGCGTGTTCCCCAGAAGCTTCACGAGAAGGCGCTATATATCAAATATGGCATTTTGGCACTGATCATCGGTGCCGCGCTGATTGCTGGCAACGTGCAGATATTCCAGTATTTTGAGCCATTCGGTACGCTCTTCTTTATGAGTGGCACAGCGGTGCTGTTTGCAATACTGGCAGCAATTCTGCTGGCCTGTGTTGCCGTGCCGCGATTCTACTGTCGCTATGTCTGTCCGCTGGGCGCAGCTCTGGGCGTGGTTTCACTGGTCAGCCCGCTCCGTATTAAACGCGTGCCTCAATGTGGCGTCTGTACCGTCTGTGAGCATGCCTGTCCAACCGGCGCCATCAAGCGCGAGAAAATAGACTTCAAAGAATGCGTGCGCTGCGACATCTGTGAGGATAAGCTGATCAAAAAAGCCGGTTCCTGTCGGCACGACATGGACAAGATAATTGTCCGTCACAAGGAACTGAAAGCTTCATGACAACAGACTGGACTGAATGACCGATGAGAAAAACGGCAGCAACCTTACCGGAAGACTTTGATCCGCTGGCACTCGATAATCAGATCTGTTTTCCCCTGTATGCCGCCTCGCGTCTGGTCACCCGCCTGTATCAGCCTTTTCTGGAACCACTCGGGCTGACCTATCCGCAGTATATTGTGCTGTTGATTCTGTGGGAGAACAGCCCCTGTACTGTTGGTTACATCGGCAAGCGAGCGCAGTTGGCGACCAATACGCTGACACCGCTGTTAAAACGGCTGGAGTTGATGGATCTGGTGGAGCGTCGCCGCAGTGACAGCGATGAGCGGGTGGTCAATATCCATCTGACCCGCTCCGGGAAAGCCCTGCGTAAAAAATGTGATTGCATCCCGGCCAGCCTGGTCTCCCAGGTTGATTACCCGATAGAAGAAGCCATTGCCCTGAAGCGTCAGCTCGACAGTTTTCTGGCTCACCTTCAAAGAATGACTTCTGACTAATTGCCGATTTGTATCGTGCACGATATTATCGCCAGCAATCTAATAACATTCAGGAATACACACGATGAATCGAGTCAAAATTTTGGGATTGTCTGCTGTTCTGGCAACAGCAGCCACTCTGGCGGGAGTCACTCAGCTCAAGGCGGCGCAAGCACTGATTGAAGTGGACGAATCAACCTTCGACTGCATCACTGATATGACACCAGTGCGCGGCTTCTTTGTTGACAACCTGCTCGGAGATCTTGAGGCAACACTGGCGGTTGCCAACTCGGAAACCGGTGGCACCTGGCCAACCGGTTCTCTGGTACAACTGGTACCGACTGAGGTCATGATCAAACAACCCGCAGGTACCAGCCCGGAAACCAATGACTGGGAATTTTTTGAACTGGAGGTGAGCGCCGAAGGTTCCAGCATCGTCACACGCGGCTTCACCGATGTTGTTAACCGCTTCGGCGGCAACTGCCTGGACTGTCATAAACTGGCAGAGCCGCAGTGGGACATGATCTGCGAGCAGAATCACGGCTGCGCTCCCATTCCGCTGAGCCGCGAAATGCTGGTTGGCATTCAGCAAAATGACCCGCGCTGCAACCGCCCCGACTGAGC
This sequence comes from Pseudohongiella spirulinae, assembly GCF_001444425.1. Taxonomy (NCBI): domain Bacteria; kingdom Pseudomonadati; phylum Pseudomonadota; class Gammaproteobacteria; order Pseudomonadales; family Pseudohongiellaceae; genus Pseudohongiella; species Pseudohongiella spirulinae. The sequence goes on along the minus strand of NZ_CP013189.1, from coordinate 620,698 downwards.
CGGATCAGAAATCAGGATCCAGCCCCAGGCGATTGATGTAGCGCTGCTCGGAGATATCACTGGCGTGCAATTGATTTGACAACAGGGCTTCAACGTCATTGCTGATCAGATCCATTGCAGCCAGTCGCATCTCGGGCTCCTGCACTGCCACCATGATACTGCCCCACAGACTCAGCATGGCCGAATCGATGTCGCGCACATCGTTATCCTTGGCCCATTCAGCCGAGATCAACAAGCCAAGTCGATGGCTTTTCTGTTGCGCCTGCTGCAGCACGTCACCTTCAAGATCCAGCAATACCGCAGGCGTGATGTCATTCCAGCCCGTCACCATCAACTCTGAACCCTGATAAAAGCGCACAACCCAATTCAGGTACTCCACGTCACTCTGACGCTGTTGATTCAACTCATCCTGATGATAAGCTTCGATGAAATAGCGCTGGTCCGGCACTGTCTCTGGCCACTGATCCAATATCTGATGATTTACACAGGCGCTGAGCAAACCTGTCAACAGTGCCAGAGCCGATAAACGTCCTAACATCCACTGCATTGATGATGTCTTCCTTCTGTCCTGTTAAAACTTCTGTGGCGCTAAAAAGAGCCGGTTATTCCTGTAAACGTAAACTAAGCAGATTCGGATCTGCCAGAATGTCTTCTTCATAAAACGGCAGCTCCAGCCACTGACTTTGTGAATACAACCGGGTTTGATCAGCAAAATGCGGCGAACGCGGATCTTCCGACTGCGAATAACTCAGTATGGCTCGCGGATCAACCCGACCATCCTGATCCCAGCTGATAACCTGCATGTAGCTGTTGCCGTGCAGGATAGGCGAATAGGCCTGCTGCTCAGCATTGAACTGAGAGGTGATCACACTCCACATGCCGGCACCGCCGTCACCGCCCGGAATCGGAATCCGTTCATCATTGCGCGGTTCATACTGCAGCGTCCCGAGCTCAGCGTCCAGAGCTATGCCCTGTTGCTGCCAGAAGGTCTGCGAATGGGCCAACGCCTGCAACAAGCCCTCGCGAACCTCAGGGTTGTCGGTCGCCAACTGCCGTGGCGTATTTACCGGATCCTCTACATCAAAGGGAACCACATAGCGATCGCTGATACGTGCTGCCTGTCGCCAGAATTCTCGCCAGACATGAGCGCCGCGGCTGTCGATATCTTCGCGACGATCCCAGTCGGCCAGCGCAGAACAGGCTGGCGTTACATCAATCTCCTCATTTTCGAAGGTCACAGTTTCGTTGTTTGAGCTGCACAGCGCCAGCACCTCATCCAGGAACAGCTCAGCTCCAAAATGTCGGTGACTGAACAGCATATCCTGAATATGGTCGGGTCGCATTTTTTCTCCGCTGGCCAGCGCCTGCTCGATAAACACCAGCCCGGCACGCGTCCTCAGTGAGACCTGCGAGCGCTCACTGCCAATGATCGGCGAATAACCTTCAAGCGGCTCACGCGGTGTGCTCAGCCAGTAGCTGTCATTGGCATTATGCACGTAATCATCACGGCGAATGCGTGGCATGTTGCCTGCGGGCATTGCGCCGGGCACCTCGGATTCAGCCGCATCATACCACTCACAGTCCGGATCACTGCCGTCAAGAATCACAACACGGGCCGGCACACCTTCAGTCGTGACGCGGCAGCGCCCGATCAGGTCGGCATCAACATTGGGGACTACGCTGATATCGGCGTAAAACGCGGTGCCGTCACGGTCAGCGGCGATTGTATTGACCCAGGATACACCTTGCAGGCTCAGGGCAGCCTCTACCTCATCGATATTGCGCGCCTTGTTCAAGGCATCATACGTGGCCGCCATGCGATCGTTATACAAATTGACATCGCGAATCGCATAAGCACTTTCATTGGTCCAGGGAAGCTGGTCAGACACCAGCACCGGACCAAAATGCGTCATATAAACATCGTGGCTGCGTTGTGAAATACCACCTTCAATATTACGCACCGGCACCTCGATACTGACACGCTCCATATCCCTGAAGTCATCGCCGTATCGATAACGCGTGGGATTTTCCGGATCCAGTTCCAGCGCATAGACGGTTGAACGCATCCCCGTGGACACGGTGTGCGACCAGGCGACATCATGGTTAAACCCAATTGCTATGCGGTTGGTGGTGTACAGACTTACACCCATGACATCCACTTCGCCGGGAATGGTGGTATGAATCATGTGGAAGCGCGAGGAGCCCTGCCAGGGATAGTGCGGATTGCCCAGCAAAATGCCACTGCCCGTTTCCGTCACATCGCGCCCCATGGCCACCGCATTGCTACCGATACCTGTCTCGATGTCAAAGTCAGACTGCAGCCTGGCCACCGGATTGCCGGGGGGCGCGGCGTTAGCCATCTCCCGCTGAAACAGCCCCAGCCCATAGCGAATACCAACCCCGACCGTCAACTTGTCGACATCACGCTCAGTCAGTGTGCGCACCCAGTCAGCACCTGCACAGGCCGTTGGCAAATCATCGGCATTGTCGGCAAGGTAGCGGTTATAACCCGCCACATAACCCGCAGAGAACTCAAGTGTTCGCTCTTCCTGCCCACTGCGGAAACGCTCGATCATGGCCTCATCGAGTACCGCCCTATGAAACACATCGCTTTCGTAGTTGCCGTTTTCCTCGCCGAAGGTCGCGGACAGCTCACCATTGACCATCAGCACATCACGGGCAATGGTGCAGATCGCATCATTGGCCGTTGCGTAAGCAAAACCATACCCCAGGCTGCCCCAGTCATCCGCTTTTACATGAGGGATGCCGTAACTGGTCCAGCGTATTTCCGTGTCATACTGATGCGCTGTTTCTGCGACGGGGTTGCTCGCCGGTGGTGGCGAGGACTCAGAACAGGCTGCCAGCAACAGCGCGGAAGAAGCAAACAGCAGACCAGCAGGAAGCAGTGACGGGCGCATCGTTATTCTCCGGTTGCAAGGGAAAGGGCTTTCAGAATAGAGTCCGAACAATGCCTTGTCAAAACCTTGCGCATTGCCTGGCCCGTTCAAAAACGCTAGTCTTGTGCACAAAACTGAATCCGTTCAATCTGTTGAGAGATAACCATGAAACGGCTGCCCGCAGTGTTGTGTCTGACTTCCGCCCTGGTACTGAGCTATTGCACCACCAATGCCAACCCCGTCACTAACGTCGCCCCGACGCCTGCCGACGCGTTTATGGCCAACATTGCTCAATACTGTGGTCAATCATTCAGCGGCAGAATTGTCGCCAATAATCCCCCGGTGGACGATGATCCTTTTGAAGGCCAGAGCCTGGTCATGCAGGTCCGGGAGTGCACCGCCAACGAAATCCGTATCCCCTTTCATGTTGGCAACGATCACAGCCGTACCTGGATTCTGACCCGCACTGATGACGGCCTGCGGCTGAAACATGACCACCGCCATGAGGACGGCAGCGATGACGCGGTGACCATGTACGGCGGAGACACCGAGGACGTCGGAACGGCCATGCGCCAGGAATTTCCGGTCGATCAGTTTTCTATCGACATGTTTACCCATGAAGGCCTGATGGTATCGCTGACTAATGTCTGGGCTATGGAGATCCATCCGGGTCGTCACTTTTATTATGAGCTGGCAAGACGCGATTCTGACCGCTTGTTCCGGGTCGAGTTTGATCTCGGTCAGCCAGTTTCGGCACCCCCGCCGCCCTGGGGCCGACCCAATACGGCCAGTGACGCTACCACTCGCCAGCATACAGCGCTGCGCGCCTCCCTGCCATTCGAGGATGACCGTGATTTTGCGGAATCTCAACGCGGCTTTATTGCCGCACCACCTTACGACCGCATTATGGGCGCCGCCGGCAACGTAGTATGGGATATGGGCCGTTATGAGTTTCTGCTGAATGGGCAGGACTACGACAGTATCCACCCTTCTTTGCAGCGTCAGGCCACACTCAATATGAACTACGGCCTGTATGAAGTAGTGCCGGATTTTATATACCAGATCCGGGGCTACGATCTGGCCAACATGACGCTGATACGTGGTGAGACTGGCTGGATTCTGTTTGACGTGCTGCTGACCAGCGAAACGGCGGCAGCGGCGCTGGCCTTTGCCAACGAGCAGCTCGGGGAACTGCCCGTCACAGCTATCGTATATTCGCACTCACATATCGATCACTTTGGCGGCGTCAGAGGCGTTGTGGACGAAGCAGATGTGAGCGCGGGCCGTGTGCAGATATACGCACCAGTGGGTTTTATGGAAGAAGCAATTTCTGAAAATGTCTACGCCGGCAATGCCATGACCCGTCGCGCCTCTTATCAATATGGCAACCCCCTGCCTGCCAGCCCCTTCGGCCAGGTTGACTCGGCCATCGGCAAGGGCCTGGCGCGCGGCAGCAGCGGTCTTATCGCGCCGACTGTTGTGGTCACAGATGACTTTGAAGAGCACATGATTGATGGCGTCAGAGTTGTCTTTCAGAACACACCCGGCACGGAAGCTCCCGCCGAGATGAATGCCTGGTTTCCGGACAGCAAGGTGTTCTGGGCAGCAGAGAATATTACCGCCACCATCCATAATATCTACACATTACGCGGCGCTCTGGTTCGCGATGCTCTATCCTGGTCCCGACAGATAAATGAAGCACTTTATCGCTTCGGCCGCGATGCGGAAGTCATGGTCTCTTCACACAACTGGCCGCGCTGGGGCAACGAACGCATCCAGGAAGTGATGCGCGACCAGCGCGATGCATACGCCAACCTGAACAATCAGGTGCTGAACCTGGCCAATCGTGGCGTCACCATTAATCAGATGCACAATGAATATCAGGTTCCGCAGTCACTGCAGCAAAGCTGGGCGGTGCGCCAGTATCACGGCTCTGAGTTTCACAATTCGCGCGCTGTGATCAACCGCTACCTGGGTTACTGGGACGGTAACCCGGCCACCCTGGCACCATTATCACCGGAAGAGTCCGCACCAGAATTTGTATCCATGATGGGCGGTGCCAACGCCATTATGAAGCGCTCTGACGAACTGGTAGCACAGGGCAATTACCGTCTGGCGATGGAGCTGCTTAATAAACTGGTTTATGGCGAGCCTGGCAATCAGGCGGCCAAGAGTCGACTGGCTGATGTCTTTGAGCAGCTCGGCTATCAATACGAGAGCACCAGCATGCGTAATGTATTTCTTACCGCGGCTCAGGAGCTGCGCTACGGGATCGCACCAGCCGGTCCGGCGCGTGGCACAAGCCCCGATCTGGCGCGCGCCATGACCACTTCCCAATGGTGGGACGCCGTTGCTACTCGCGTGGACAGCCGGGCAGCTGACGGCATGGCCTTTATCATCAACTTCGTGACGCCGGATACCGGCGAGCAGTTTGTGATTGAAATGCGTGGTGGCACACTGACGAATATCAGCGGTTATCAGTCAGAGCAGGCTGACGCCACTATTCGAATGAACCGCAGCGACCTGGATACTGTGATCATGGGGCAGGCGACGCTGGCAACCCAGCTTGGTGCCGGACGCGGCCAGGTGGAAGGCAATGTGGCCGTGCTGCAGCAACTGGCCTCCGTACTGGTCGAGTTTGATCCGACCTTTGAGATTATGCCGGGCACAAAACATTAAATAGCCGACATTAATGAGTGGTGATGTGCGCCGCCAGCTCGATGCTCAGCAGGCGGTTGCCGGCCAGTTCGACTGAGCCAGGATAGCGCTCAGTGCCAGTCGAAGAGAATTCGAAATCGTAGCGTCTGAACCAGTGCAGAAAGCCGTCGCTGCCCCGGCGCAAACGAATTTTTTTCAGCACCATACTCTGGTCAAGCAACTGCAGGTCCAGTTCAGCACAACGTCGTGCGGCATATTGCAAGGCGAATGCCTTGGCGTCGCGAGAGCGCCACCAGTGATTAACCAGCAGCACCAGTGCGGCCATCCAGACCAGATCCATTAATGTCAGCATCGGTGGTGTGTCTTGCATCCTGAATACGGTAAGCTCTGTTCCATGATAGCAAATTCGGAGTAAACATGATCATGTCCCGTTTCCTCAGGCCGCTCATCGCGTTATGGCTCACCTTGATGATGCCGTCTGCGCTATTGGCTCAATCCAACGCTAGTGAGAACTCACTTATGAATGAAACATCCCCTGTTCCCGGGATCAGCTTCCGGTATATTGAAACCAATGGCATTCGCATGCGTCTGGCCACCATGGGCGATTCCGGCCCGCTGGTCATTATGGCCCATGGCTGGCCCGAGTCATGGTATTCCTGGCGCCATCAGATTAAAGCCGTGGCTGAAGCGGGTTACCGAGTCGTCGCCCCAGACATGCGCGGATATGGCGCGACCGATGCGCCGCCCAATGTACAGGACTATGATATTGTCACTCTGGCCGCTGATATGGTCGGCATTGTTGATGCCTACGGCGAAGACACTGCCATTATCATGGGCCACGATTGGGGCTCAATTGTGGCCTGGAACACGGTACTGCTGCACCCGGATCGCTTTTCAGCATTGGTGGCCATGAGCGTGCCTTACAGCGGCCGCGCCCCTGAATCACCGCTGGTGAGCTGGCAGAATGCCTACGGCGATAACTTCTACTATATCCTCTACCACCAGGAGCCTGGCGTCGCAGAGGCGGAGTATGACGCGGATCCCGAAGGTCTGCTGAGTCGTCTTTATCTGTCACCTGACTCACCCCGACATCCACCACAGGTGACCGACCGGCATCGTTCAGCCGGCGGCTGGATTCCCCGTATGGGCGCACCGGTAGGACTGCCCGACTGGCTGACACGTGATGACCTGGATTATTTTGTCAGTCAGTTTGAGGCTGCCGGGTTTCGGGGCGGCGTGAACTACTACCGCAACTTCCACCGCAATTGGGAGATTACTCCGCATCTGGCGGATGCCAGGGTCACAGTGCCAACGCTTTTCATCGCCGGAGAGAATGATGTGGTGATCGCCGGCGCCAGCCAGCCCCGGCTGGAAGGCGCCATGCGGCGGGTCGTGGACGACCTGCGCGGGGTGATTCTGTTACCGGACGCTGGCCACTGGATTCAGCAGGAACTGCCGGAGCAGACCAACGCCGCCGTACTCAACTTCTTGAACGATTTATGAAGCGCGCTTTTCGGACAGCGTAAACCAGGCTACCGATTGCTGCAGGTCGCTGGCCAGCCGCGCCAGTTCATCACTGGCCGCCGTAGTCTGGTCAGCACCTGCAGCAGACTGCTCCGCCAGTTCGCGGATACTGGTGACATTGCGGTTCAATTCATCGGTTGTCGCACTCTGTTGCTCAGAAGCACTGGCGATCTGCAAATTCATGTCACGGATAGTCGCAACCGCCCGGGTGATGGCATCAAGCGCCTGCGCCGCCTCGTTAGCTTTGGTCACACCATCTGTGGCACGCTCGCGACTACGCTCCATTAACTGCACAGCTTCCTTCACACCTGACTGCAGGTGATTAATCATATTTTCGATCTCGCTGGCTGAATCTTTGGTACGATTTGCCAGGGTACGGACTTCATCAGCCACCACGGCAAATCCGCGGCCATGCTCACCGGCACGCGCAGCCTCAATGGCGGCATTCAGCGCCAGCAGATTGGTCTGCTCAGCGACACCCATAATGACATCCAGCACGCTGCTAATGGAGGCGCTGTCCGCAGCCACTCGCTGCATACTGCCGGCTGACTGATGGATATCTTCAGCCAGATTCGCAATGCTTTGGGCGGTTGTTGCTGCCACTTCGGCACCGCTGGCGGCCTGTTCATCGGTATCGGTCGCGGCTTCCGAGGCTCGTGAGGTGCTGCGGGAAACTTCCTGAACTGTGGCGTTCATCTCGTTGATAGACACCGCCACCATATCGGTCTCTGAGCGTTGCCTCAGGACGTTTTCAGCACTGTGCCGGGACACACTTGAAAGCTCCTCGGCCGCTGACGCGAGCTGCGTCGACGCGCTGCTGACAGTCAGAATGACGTTTTCAAACTGATCCGCTATTTTGTTAAAGTGCCCCGCTATAACGCTGATCTCATCGTTGGTGCTGAGCCTGACCCGGCTGGCCAGATTACCGGCAGACATTTCATTGGCGACACGGGCTATTTGCTCAACGTTGTCATTCACTGACATAAATAGTGCCATGAACAGGTATATCAGCAGCAGCAAAACGACAGCTACAATGACCGTATCCAGCAGTTTAACGCTTTGAGCGGCGGCGAGATCTTCAGCCAGAACCCTGTCTAATTGAGGCGCAATGCTGTCGAATAGCGCATAGGCTTGCTGTATCGAACGACTGGCCGCATCAAAGACCTGGTTACTCGTAATCGAGATGAACTCAGCATCCAGAAAATCATTGCGAATCAGTTCTCGAAGTCGCGCGCCAGCCTCATTGTTGGCCTGCATAGTCGCACCCAACGCTGGGCGCAATGACGGGTTTTCTGCAAACGCACTATCTAAACCACGCTGCAGGGCACTACTGTAGGCATTCATGTTGTACAGCAGAAGCTCCAGCTGCATACGCACATCATTATTAACAATGCCCTGAGCAGCCGCTGCTGAAGCCACGGCACGCGCCTGGCCCATATTCTCGGTCAGCGCAGGCAAACGATTAACTAATGCGTCACCAAGATAAAAAGTATCCAGGCTGGCCGACAAAGAGATCTCAAAAACATCAGAGGCATACTCACCCAACTGAATCAACGCCGTGACCAGATTGGTGTGTAATTCAAAGCTGCGATCAGCACTGATTGAGGACTGGGATTTGATAGCGTCCCATTGCTGTTGCGCATCGCGGATTCGACTTTGCAAACCTGCATTATCTTCAGCCAGATCAGCCTGTTGCAGCAAAGTAGTCAGGGCACTGTCAATTTGTGGTCTTAATTGCGTAACGCGGCTTTGCGCAGAGGCATCCGAGCCACTCAAGGCAGTAGCCATCAGACCTCGATGCTGCTGCACCCTATCTACCGGAGTGCGCAGAGACTGCAAAAACTCGACACCGCGCCGCTCATTTTCCAGCGTGGCAATATCTTCATTAATACTGCCCACCACCAGAGCGCCCAGTACCAGCAAAGGCAGGAGAACACAGCAAAAGATAATCAAAAACTTAATTTTGAAGCCGAAACGGTTAAGTATGTAGGTTGCCGGTGCAAATAATGCTCTCATTACTGCTGCTCCTGTCATGAATCCTGCTTCTTCTTATCGCCCGGCCACAGGAAAAGTTAAGCAAGCACCACCGACAATGACGAAAAATCAATACCGGCTCACTTTTTTTAATCCGATCCCTACACGCTTGCTTAAAGAAAGATGATGTAGATCATGAAACAGATGAATAAAATAAAGTAGGGTGTCGGGTCTCTGGTCGGGCACCATATTGCAGCACAGGTTAGTGACAATGATTAAAGTTTTTGTAGTAGATGATCACGAGATTGTCAGGCAGGGCATCTGCAGAATGCTGGAGTGCACCCCAGACTTTGAGTTGGCGGGACAAGCCGCTGATGGCTGGAACCTGGTGGAAAAAGTATTAGACTCTGGCGCCAACCTGCTGGTCATGGATATGAATATGCCAGGACCGGAAAGTATCGATCTGATTGCGGATATGCATAAACGTGCGCCAGATGTTCCTGTTCTTGTTCTCAGTATGGTTGACGATGTTCAGGTTGCCTCGGCGGCACTCAAGGCTGGCGCCCTTGGTTACCTGACCAAAAACAGCGACAGCCTGATGATTGTTCAGGCGATCCGACAGTGCCTGGAAGGCAACGGCTACATCCAGCCAGAACTGGGCGCCAGGATGATTCAGGCAGCCGGTCAGCAACACAGAGAGGCACCCCACAAAACCTTATCCAGTCGCGAAAAACAGATTTTTTTGCTGATTGCCAATGGCATGAGCATCAACCAAATCAGTGAAAAGTTGCATATTTCTCCAAAGACGGTCAGCACCCACAAATTCAGAATCATGCAGAAACTGGCCTTATCAAACACATCAGAACTGGTCCGGTATGCCATACGCCATCGCGTAATCGAGGCCTGACCCGCCCATGAAATACCACCCGACTCGCAAAACCAATAAAGGATGACAACACGCTGCATGGCTGGCTGATTTTTTTAATCCCCCTCTTGCCCGATTATCAATATTGCTGATGGAGCAAGCATAAAAATCAGAGGGGGGAGGATCAGCGGCATGCCAATAGATCGTCAAGACACTATGACTCCATTGTTAAGCCTGTTGAGAATATCGGGTATTTCCCTGATTGCTCTGGCATTGCCACTGCTGGTTTGGCTGGCGCTGAACAACACCGCCACCCTCATCAGCTCTGATTTATTCCTCTGGTCACATGCGCTTCTGGAGTTACTGGCCGTCATCATCGCTGCCTGTATCTTTTTTGTTGGCTGGAACGTTCTTGATGACAAAAGGCCCCGGGGCTCTTTGTTACTGGCCTGCGCATTTTTGTCTGTCGCCATGTTTGACACAGCACACCTGCTCTCCTACCCCGGCATGCCAGACTTCATAACTGCGAACATCCCGGCCAAGACTGAACTGTTCTGGCTGGTTGCCCGTTGCATTGCAGCTGTCAGCCTGCTGGTCTACCTGCTGGCGGCCAGCACATCGACCGGCACTCCATTCGCACCGGCTCGCTACGCCTATCTTGTCTCAACTCTGGCGCTTACCGCGCTCATCTTGCTGCTCATCACCAGCACCCCGGGATGGCTGAACAATGCAGAGTCTCTGCGTATTTATACTCAGGGTCAGATTCTTGTGGTTGCCGTGCACCTGATAACTCTGGCGGTCATTTGGTGGCAGCACAAACGCATTGGCCTGCTCAGCCCGGCAGCCCTGGTGATGGCTGTTTTACTGATGACCACCAGTGAAATTTTTTTTCTGATTCCGGGGCAATCACAAACCCTGAGTGTGTTTATTGGACATATCTATAAAGTCCTGGCCTACGCCTATCTCTACCGGGCGATGTTTCTGGACACCATCCGCACACCAATGGAGCGACTGCAGCAGGCTCATGCCAAGCTGCAAACTTACTCGGATCAGCTCGATGAACTGCTCAGCAATGCTCCTGACGGTATACTTGGCATTGACCAAAACGGTCGCATCCGCTTTGTTAATCCGGCCCTGCAGCGTCTGTTCGGTTATTCGGAGCGGGAGTTACTGGGCGAGCCTGTAGAGATTCTGCTGCCGATTTCTCTGCGCAATCGGCACAGCCAATTGCGCGATAGCTACCTGGCCGCTCCTACCGGACGGCCGATGGCATCCCAGCGCGGCCTGGTAGGTCGCTGCAAAGACGGTCATGAAATTCCGGTTGATATTGCCCTGGGCACCCACAAGAGTTCAGGCGGCGTGCAGATCACCGCGTTCATCCGCGATGTCTCAGAGCGCCAGAAGCTCGAACGGGATATGCAGCATCGCGCAACACACGATATTCTGACTGGTCTTCCTAATCGCCAGCTCATGAATGACCGCCTGGATCGGGCCATTGTGCATTCGCGTCGCCACAACATGATGTTCTGTCTGATCATGGTCGACCTGGATAACTTCAAGGACATCAACGACGGCTGGGGTCATACACTCGGTGACCAACTATTGATTACTGTCGCCCGCCGACTGAATCGGGCATTACGTCAGGGCGACACGGTAGCCCGGTTTGGTGGTGACGAATTTGTTATCCTGGCCACAGATGCCAATGATCTGGAAGGTGCGCGAGCCGTGGTTGAGAAAATCACCGATGCCATGCGCAATGTGTTTGTGCTGGGCGAGCATCAGTTCCATGTCAGCGCCAGCATTGGAGTTGCTCTGTATCCAGAGCACGCCGATGACGCCGAAACCCTGCTCAGCCATGCCGACATTGCCATGTACCGTGCCAAGGCCATGGGTCGGCGCACTGCCTGCTTTTTTAACGCAGGCATGAGCCAGGATCAGCAAGAGACACAGATCCTGAAAACTCGCCTCATCGACGCACTCGACGAAGGCGCCCTGCACGTATTTTATCAGCCACAATACCGCGTATCGGATCAGCGCATATGCGGATTTGAGGCCTTGCTGCGCTGGTCGCCGCCAGACGGCAGCATTTCGCCGGAAGTATTTATACCGGTTGCTGAGGCCAATGGATTGATAATACCCATCACGGAGATGGTACTCAGCACCGCCTGTCGTCAGATCAGACAATGGTCTGATATGGGCAAGCCAATTCGTATCTCGGTCAACATTTCAGCGCTGCATTTCCGGCAAAAAAATGCGCTGATTACATTCATTGAAGAACAGCTTGGCGCCACCGGAGTTGATCCGACTTTGCTGGGCATAGAGCTGACTGAAACGGCCCTGATGGACAACACCGACGTTGTTGCGGAAACCTTGCGTCACCTGGTTGCACTGGGGCTGCATGTGTCGATTGATGATTTCGGTACCGGCTACTCATCGCTGGCGTCTCTGCAGCTTTTTCCGCTGCAGACCCTGAAAATCGACCGTAGTTTTATGCGTGACCTGGCCATCGATGCCAAAAAGTCAGCCATTATCGCAGGCCTTGTGAATCTGGCTGACAGTCTGGACCTGGAAGTGTTGGCCGAAGGCGTGGAAACCACCGAACAGTATCAGATCCTGCTCAGCTGTCGTTGTGACAGCATGCAGGGCTGGCTAATGAACCCGGCCCTGCCCGCTGCAGAGTGTACCCGCCTGCTACAGAACAGCCAGACTATTCGAGATGAGGATGATGAGCGCCTGATTACCGGCACCCGGACTGGCAGTTGATTCACATCATCGATTGTTGGTAGTTCTCCAGGCCCACCGAGTCGATCAGGCCAAGTTGCGTCTCCAGCCAATCGACGTGCTCCTCTTCGCTCGCCAGAATCGAGGCCAGCAAATCACGACTCACGTAGTCACGAATCGATTCAGCATACTCAATACCGTCACGCAGATCCGGAATAGCCTGCTGCTCCAGCTGCAGATCGCAGCTCAACATCTCTTTGGTATGCTCACCGATAAGCAATTTGCCCAGGCTTTGCAAATTGGGCAGCCCTTCCAGAAACAGAATGCGCTCGATCAATTGATCTGCATGCTTCATTTCATCGATAGACTCTTCGTACTCTTTGTCAGCCAATTTGCTCAGGCCGCGATCCTTGAACATACGTGAGTGCAAAAAATACTGATTAATCGCCACCAGCTCATTGCCCAGCGCTTTATTCAGATGTTTGATCATGGTTTTGTCAGACTTCATGGTGCACTCCTTATTGTCAGAAAATCACACAGCAAATTATGCTGCAAGCCTGCCCGTATACACAGTACAAGTCAAGCGGGACTCACCAATAAGTCATTGATAGATTGGAAAAAAAGATAGATTGCAAAGAATAAGGAGAATGAGAATCAGGGTGATTCAGGCAGCGTAAGCGATGGAAGAAACACCGGTCGTCAGTGCCGACTCAGCTATGATCTGCTTCGCAAACTTACCACAACGACCACAATCCGATGCAATTCCAAGCTCAGCACGGGCCTGCGCCATGGATACCTGGCGACCCTCGCAGAACTCACGGATCTGTTTATCAGTAATTTGCTGGCAGATACAAACGTACATCGACTGGTGCTCCAACTTAGGGGTTTTCCCGATTGCCAAGCAATCTTAAATGCTAATAAGAATGATTGTCAATACCAAATGCATCACAATTAATTATTTGCCCGAAAAGCCCAAGCGCGGTACGTTACCCTGGTACCTCCCACCAGCAGGATAACGATATGAGGAAGATCAGTTTATTGCGACCAGCCCTCGCCCTGACGGTCTCCCTGGCCGGGCTGCTGCATGCAGCAGAACTGCCTCGCACAGCTTCGGGACAGCCGGACCTGCAAGGCATCTGGACTAACGCGACCCAGACGCCGCTGCAGCGTCCGCAGCGATTCGGTCTGCGCCAGAACATGAGCCAGGAGGAGGCACAGGAGATGCAGAGTCAGGCGCTTTTGCGCGAAGAACGCGCCAATGCACCCAGCGACCCTGATCGCCCGCCGCCCACTGATGGCAATACGGCGGCAGCCTATAACACTTTCTGGCTGGACCGTGGCTCTCAGGTGGTACAGATCGACGGGGAGTATCGCACGTCAATGATTATCGATCCGCCGGACGGCCAGATTCCCTTTCGGGAAAATGCACCGGAACAGAACCTGATGGAGCGCTGGCGGGATGAGCATGGTGACGACGCCTTCCTGGGACCGGAAATGGCCACCATAGGCGAACGCTGTCTGTTGTTTTACGATTTCCGCACGTCAAACTCCAGCGCCGGGCCGCCGATGATGCCGATCATCTATAACAACAATTACCAGATTGTGCAGACCCCGGACTATGTCGTGATTATCGCGGAAATGATGCACGATGCACGCATCATACGGATAGACGGAGAACATCAGCCAGCTGAGATGATCAAGTGGATGGGGGATTCCGTCGGACGCTGGGAAGGTGACACTCTGGTTGTGACCACCCGCAATATGCATCCACAGCAGTCGCACTATGGCTCCGGCCCGGGGCTGACTGTCACCGAACGTTTGCGCATGGTGTCACCGCAGGAGATTGTTTACAGCTTCACCATGGACGACCCGGTGGCGTACACACAGACGTGGACGGCGGAAATGGTCTTGTATGCCCGCCCGCCTGGCGACCGTATCTACGAATACGCCTGCCACGAGGGTAACTATGCCCTGCCGGGCATCCTGGCCGGCACTCGCCGCCAGGAGCAGACTGACCCGCCTTAAATCGGTCCGCGGTCCCAGGGCCCCCAGATCGCAAACGTTATACCGGGAGTCTGGATATTGATAAACAGAAACTCACCTGACGGGTCAAAACAGGCGCCTGCGATTTCGCGATTCCGATAGTCTCCCGGTTCAGCCACTTTGCCGCTGACAGCGATGTCGGTATCCGAGAGCACAATGTTGTTTTTTGCGAATATGTAGCTGTCACCGGTCGGCGTCAACCCCATGACACGTTCGCCGAAACCAAACTCATCTTGCACGCCGCCACCATCTTCACACATAACGATGCCACCTCTTGGGCTGATGGTGACGTTGTCAGGATTATTGGCCATCACCTCATCGCTTGAGGCGAAAATACAGCGCAGGCGATTCTGCTGCGGATCCAGCATCCAGACCGCGCCATTGCCATGTCCTGGCCGGCCTTCGTCATCATACCCGGCGCTGGTATCGACGATATAAACCAGCCCGTCGGCGTACCAGATGCCTTCGCCACGACTGATGGTCAGCGCCCCGCCAGCCCGCGCCTGCACACATGGGCCGCTGCTATCGCCGACAGGATCAGCATCAGGGTCCGCCACATCAATCCATTCCAGGTCATACTCCTCACCCAGTGCTGGTGTCAGCAAGTCGGCAGCATGCACACCCTTGACTCTGGCGGCCTGGAGGCGCCCTCCCTGCTCCAGCGACCCGGCTTGCTGACTGGTATCATCAGGCAGGTAGCGGTAGAGAGGCGAGCGATTGCGATTGTCCTCCGTCAGGTAGACAAAGCTGGTCACCGGATCAACAGCAGCGGCCTCGTGTTTATAACGCCCCATGCCAACGATCGGTACCGCCGTGGTCTGCTCAGCGTCTGCCCGGACCTCAAACACATAGCCGTGGCGACGACCACCGTCGGCCGTCATGTCATTAACAGTTTCCTCGCAGGACAACCATGTCCCCCACGGCGTCACACCGCCGGCGCAATTGGCCAGAGTGCCACCCAGACTGGGAATTGTCGCCACTTCGCGACGCGTTGCGCGCGAGAAATGCAGCGTTGTGTTTCCACCCGCCGCCTGATTACCGGTTGCCAACCTGACGCCGTCATAGACAGCGCTGGCCGGCAGCATTCGGCCGGCACCCAGTTCATGATTTCGCACCAGAACAATATTGTCACCATCAACAGTAATCACACCCATGCCGTCATGACCCGGCGGCACTGCGTCACCGTTACTCATCAAGTCGCCCGTCCACGACAACGTGGCGTAGCTGAAACCCGCTGGCAGTTGCAGCAGCTCAAGACCTGTTACCTCATCCTTAACCGGACGCAAGGGACCATAGGGGCTTTCGGTACGACGAGAGCTTAGACCGGGTGTCGAGGCCGACTGCAGTGCTTTAACAAACGGCGCTGATGACAAAGCGGCCGCCATGGCGCTGCCCGTCAGACTTCCCTTGATGAAGGAGCGTCGAGAGTTGGCTTGCTGTGTTTGATCAGGCATAAATTACTTCCAGGAATTATCACTTATCAGTTGTATTGCAACAGACTTTAGCAGGACCGAATGACACTAAAATGACAAATCCATTACCGCTTTGTCACAAACCAATCTGAACCAGTTTTATTTACTGACCGTATAAAGCGAACGATTTTCACGCCGATATAGATGAATGAACGGTTGCATGCAGACCTTCTTCCAGAGCACCTTCTTCCCGAGATTCAAGACATGATTTCCATCAGCAGTGACAGTCACAGCAACGCCAACACCAGCTATTACCGACGGGCAGACCGGGTCATGCTGGGTGTCCTGTTAATCTGCCAGCTTTACTCACTGGCACTCTCTCCCTGGCACGGTACATGGCTGACGTCCATTGTTGTCGGGGGCGGCACGCTCGCCCTGCTGGCGGCACTTTTGCCCAGCCAGCAAGGTACCGTTCTGTATCGCTGCCTGATGGCCACGGCTTTTATGGTCATGTCAGCGCTGCATATTCATCAGAGCCATGGCACGATCGAAATGCATTTTTCGATTTTCGTGCTGCTGGCTTTGCTGATTGTGTATCGCGACTGGCTGCCTATTATTGCGGCGGCTGCGGTCATTGCCGTGCATCATTTCCTGTTTTTCTACCTGCAGGTAAACGGTTTTGGTGTGTGGGTCACTGAACACGCTCATTTGCATATGATTTTTATTCATGCCGGCTATGTCATAGCAGAGGCTGGTGTTCTGGTTTATCTGGCCAGGCTGTCCGCGCAGGATGCTGCAGAAGGACAGGCAATGGCCGATGCCAGTCAGATGATTACCCGCGATGCAGAAACCATTGACCTGTCCTACCGAGTCAAACTCGACACCCCGGTAACGCAGGCTTTTAACGGATTTGTCGCGCAGCTGGAAACTCTGGTCGGCGATGTTCAGACGCGGCTTGGTGCGCTCAAGGAAATGGGCGATGCACTGACCGACAAATCCAATAACGTCAGTGCCAGCGCTGAACGCCAGGCCAGCGAGAGCGAGTACATGGTACAGGCCATGCAGGAGATGAGCACGGCAACGGCAGAAGTGGCGCGTAACGCAGAGAACGCTGCAGCGGCTGCCAGAAATGCTGACAGCCATGCGAGTAAAGGCAATCAGGCCATGCAAAACATTAAAGATGAAATCAGCTCATTGAATCACAACATCAGCCTGACGGGCGAAGCGGTCACTGGCACCGCTCAGTTGGCCAACCAGATTGATTCGGTGGTTGATGTCATCAAAGGCGTTGCCGAGCAGACCAACCTGCTGGCACTGAACGCCGCCATTGAGGCCGCCAGGGCTGGTGATCAGGGTCGCGGATTCGCCGTTGTGGCTGACGAGGTGCGGAACCTGTCACAGCGCACTGCACAGTCCACTGAGGAAATCCAGAGCATCATTGAGCAACTGCAACGCGCCTCGGAGTCGGCAAGAGACGCCATGGGACGAAGTGAAGAATCGGTGCAGCGATGTCTGCAGGCCGCCGATGGCGGAACACAGACCCTGTCTGGCATGGCCACCGAGATCGCTAATATCTCAAGAATGAATGATATGATCGCCTCCGCGTCTCAAGAGCAGTCAGCCGTGGGCGATGACGTCGCCCGCCATTTATCTGAAGTAGACGGTATCGCCCGCAGCAACGCGGCTCAGGCCGTTGATCTGGCTGGACTCAGCGCTGACCTGCAATCCATCAGCAAAGAGCTGGATCTTCAGATCCGCCGCTTTCGTTCATCAGCAAACAGGTAGTTTCAATGCAGGATAACGTGAGACTGTTCTATGACGGACAATGCCCGCTGTGTTGCATGGAAATCGAGCACCTGCGCAAACTTAACAGCGCAGGCAAACTCGAATTGCAGGATATCAATGCACAGGATTTCAGTGAGCGGTTTCCGCATATCGACCCGCAAGCTGCTAACGCGACCCTGCACGCCGAATATGCTGATGGCACTGTGGTCTATGGCGTAGACGCGACCTGCGCAGCCTGGCATGCCGTTGGCAAGGGGCACTGGTTTGCCTTCCTGCGCTGGCCGCTGATCAAGCCTGTGGCTGATTTTTGCTATCGAATTTTTGCCAGACATCGTCACCGTATCTCAGCATGGATCACCCGCCAGCCGCGTTGCGATGATCGTTGCCCGCGCCGATGAAAGTCGGCCTGATACTGGGCGATCAGCTCAGCCACAACCTGCCAACGCTACAAAAACTTGATCGCGAATGCGACATGATCGTGATGGCCGAAGTTGCGGAAGAAGCCACCTATGTCAAACATCACAAACAGAAAATTGCTCTGCTATTCAGCGCCATGCGCCACTTTGCAAGGGAGCTTCAGCAGCAGGGCTGGCAATTGCGCTATCACTCATACCAGCCACAGAGCACCGCCTGGAGCCTGCTCGATGTACTCAGCGCGTTTCTGAGACAATCGGAAACCACCGAACTGGTCATCACCGAATGTGGTGAATACCGCTTGCAGTCACAGATAACGGAAGCCTGGCCAACAGCGCTGCAATGCCGGGTTACGGTACTGCCAGATTCGCGGTTTATTACCAGCAAAGATGAATTCAGCCACTGGGCCAGGGGCCGGAAGCAGTTGCGCATGGAGTATTTTTACCGCGAGGTGCGCCGCAAGACCGGACTGCTGATGGACGGCAACAATCCACTGGGCGGTCAGTGGAATTTTGATGCCGACAACCGGCAGGCCTACAAAGGCCGTCCGGCATTACCTGAACGTCTGATATTTCAGCGCGATGCCATCGACATTGAGGTACTAAGCCTGGTTGAAGAACACTTCGCCACACATCCGGGCGAGCTGTCAGGCTTCATTTGGCCGACTTCCCGAGAGCAGGCGCTGACAGCGCTTGACTGTTTTATCTGTCAACTCCTGCCACACTTCGGGCAGTTTCAGGATGCCAT
Source organism: Pseudohongiella spirulinae (assembly GCF_001444425.1). NCBI lineage: Bacteria > Pseudomonadati > Pseudomonadota > Gammaproteobacteria > Pseudomonadales > Pseudohongiellaceae > Pseudohongiella > Pseudohongiella spirulinae. Next base: position 601,658 of record NZ_CP013189.1, on the reverse strand, counting down.
GAACCAGCATCAACATTTCATGTTTCATAGCCTGTTGTCAACCAGTCTGAATTGTGGGCTACTTGACCCTATTGAAGTGTGCAGGGCTGCTGAAAGAGCTTATCTGGATGGTGCAGTGCCGCTTAATGCCGCCGAGGGTTTCATCCGGCAAATTATCGGCTGGCGAGAATATGTGCGTGGCCTTTATTGGCTGCTAATGCCCACGTATAAAAATCACAATTATCTACAGCAATCAACGCCACTGCCGCACTACTACTGGACGGGCAAAACTGACATGTTATGCATGCAACAAAGCCTGCACAATACATTGAATAATGCCTATGCACATCATATTCAGCGTCTGATGCTTACTGGCAATTTCGCGCTACTGGCAGGCCTCGATCCTCAGCAGGTTTGCGACTGGTATCTGGCCATTTATGCGGATGCCTACGAATGGGTAGAGCTGCCAAATACACTGGGCATGGCCCTCTATGCAGACGGCGGTGTGATGGCCAGCAAACCCTATGCCGCCTCTGGCAGTTATATTAACCGTATGTCTGACTACTGCAGATCGTGCCGCTACAAGGTGAAAACCAGCACCGAGACAGACAGTTGTCCATTTAACTCCCTGTATTGGCATTTTATCAACCGCCACCAGGCAAAGCTGGAGCACAATCCCCGCATGGGCATGGTTTACCGTAATTGGAAGCGCATGGATGCCGGGAAAAAACAGGCTATCCTGACGCGCGCCGACATCGTGATCAAAAACATTGAGATGCTTTAGGATATACGCATGAAAGTTGCTGTTATTGGAGCCGGGCTGTCTGGCCTTGGCTGCGCGAAAATACTTCAGCAGGCCGGACTGGAGATCACCGTATTCGAAAAGTCCCGCGGCCTGGGTGGGCGCATGAGCACCCGACGGACAGAGTCCTGGCAGTGCGATCATGGCGCACAGTATTTCACAGCCCGATCAGCGCAATTCAGGGACGAAGTCGATAGCTGGATACGGGCAGGAGCGGCGGCCGAATGGCAGGCAACAATCATTTCTATCGGTGAGCGCCCGGCCGATCTGCCAGACGCCAGAAAATCAGAGACCCGTCGATTTGTGGGCACACCCGGTATGAGTGCTCCAGCTCGCTTTATGGCTCAGGGGCTGAACATCAAGAGTCAGTGTCGTGTGCAGACCTTGCAACGTCGCGGTGGCGGCTGGCTGCTTGGTTATCAGTCGGCCAACGGCGCTACCGAGACGGCTCAATTCGATTGGGTTGTCTGTGCGATGCCCGCCCCTCAGTCCTCGGAATTACTGTCATCTTCCGCGCCTGACGTGAGTGCGGCGATCCAACGCTTTGGCATGCAACCCTGCTGGGCCGTGATGCTGGCTTGCGATAACCCCCTGGAAGCGTCCTTCGATGCTGCCTTTGTCAATGAGGGTGCCTTAAGCTGGATCGCACGCGATACCAGCAAGCCTTCGCGCAAAGGAGCGGAATGCTGGTTACTGCATGCATCAGAGCAATGGAGTCTGGATAATCTTGAGCTAACCGCAGAACAGGCCACGACGAATCTGCTTGCCGAGTTTGCCCGCTTAACGGGCATTGAATTAAACGCTTTCAATGTGACACAGACCAGTGCCCATCGCTGGCGTTATGCTCGCAATGGCGATGCGCCTGATGCGCCGGTCAGCCGCCTTGAATCCGGCCTGAAGCTCGGCATTTGCGGTGACTGGCTGAACGGCGGACGCGTCGAAGGCGCCTGGCAAAGCGGTAGGCATCTTGCACAAAGCATATTAAACTGCGCGACATGCCATCACCCAAATCCAGACAGATGATTCGTGTTCGGCCAGTCACTCTGGCCGACCTGAATGCTTTACAGGCCCTGGAGATTGCCAGTTTTGAGACGGATCGATTGTCTCGACGCCGCTTGCGTCACTGGATTATGGCGGATAATCGGGAATTTATGGTGGCGGTGCGCAACGATGAAATTCTGGCTTATGGGCTGGTCCTGTTTCACGGCTCCACACACCTTGCGCGACTTTACTCAATTGCCGTGGCAGACAGTGCAAGGGGGCTTGGCATTGGTCGCTCCTTGCTACGAGCACTGGAGGCGGCATCTGCAGCTCGCGATCGCTTCTTTATGCGGCTTGAAGTGGCCAAGGATAATACCGCTGCTATCCGGCTTTACGAAAGCGAAGGTTATGGCGCCTTCGACGAGATCGAAGATTACTACGAAGATCACCGCACGGCACTGCGGATGCAGAAAATTATTCGCTATGCACCCAAACGCCGGCGTGGTAACAAGGTGCCCTGGTACCAACAGACAACCGGCTTCACCTGTGGGCCGGCCTCATTGCTGATGGCCATGGCCGCGCTGGATAACACGACTGAACTATCGCAGACCACAGAGCTGGATATCTGGCGGGAAGCCACCACAATATTTATGACCTCCGGTCACGGGGGTTGCCACCCCTTAGGTCTGGCGCTGGCAGGAAAAAAACGCGGTTTTCATACACAGGTTTTTGTCAACCAGTCGGGCCCCCTGTTTCTTGAAGGTGTACGAGATCCGGAAAAGAAGCGCATCATGGCACTGGTGCACTCTCAATTTGAGCGCCAAACCCATGAGCAACATATCCGCATTATGCACCGCGATGTAACACAACTTGATATTGAACATGCCATCAAAAAAGATGCCATTGTCCTGGCGCTGATCAGCAGCTACAGACTGGACAGGAAGAAAGCACCCCACTGGGTCACTATCACTGCCTACGATGAGGCCTGCTTCTATATCAACGACCCTGACCCGTCGCTGGAGGAGCAAACCGGACTTGACTGCGAGGATCTGCCAATTGCAAGGGGCGACTTTGCCAGCATGTCGCAGTTTGGAAAGGACAAACTGCGCTCGGCTGTCATCATCTCAAGAAAGCCCTTGCGTTTTCCCGTCTGAATCAACGCCCCCTGTTTTCCAGTCGCCGGGCAAACTCCGCCATGATCTGCATGTATAGCTCGTCGCCTATGAACTGGTCCTCTACTCCATGCTCCAGACTGGGATTATCATTGACCTCGATGACGTACACTTTATTACCCTGCTGCTTGATATCAATACCATACAATCCATCGCCAATCAGTCGTGCGGATTTGAGAGCCGCATCCAGCACTGATTTGGGCACCTCATAGGTCGGCAATGTTTCCCAGCCCCCACTGCCAATGCGCCCTTCACCATGTTTGTAGATCTGCCAATGCCCTTTGGCCATAAAGTACCGGCAGGCAAATAACGGCCGGTTATTCAGCACACCTATTCGCCAGTCGTATTCAGTGTAAAGGTATTCCTGTGCCAGGATTAACGCTGAGCGGGTCAACAGATCCTGCAGCATATCGTGCAACATCTGACGGTTCTCTGCTTTCATCACACCCACCGAAAACGCACTGTTTGGTATTTTCAGCACGACAGGATAAGTAAAAACCTGCTCCAGCTCATCCAGGGCCGCATCATCGCAGGCAGACACAATTCGTGTCAGTGGCGTAGGCACTCCACTGTAGCTGAATGCATCCTGAAGGAATACTTTATTGCAGCAGCGCAGGATGGATGTCGGGTCATCAATCACTACCAGTCCCTCAATCTCTGCCTTGCGAGCGAAGCGGTAGGTATGATGGTCAATGGCGGTGGTTTCCCGAATGAACAGGGCATCAAACTCATTGAGACGCGCATAATCCTGGGGACCGATGATTTCCACTTCAAAGCCTATTTTTTCTGCCGCACGCTTCATGCGTTTTATGGCGCTGCTGTCGCTCGGCGGCAATTGTTCGGCGGGATTGACCAGAATTGCCATATCCCAGCGCCCGGCCCTGCTGCTGCGCTTACGCAGCCACTGGCTCTGTGTGAATACTGACAATGCCTCCAGAAAAAAAGGTATTTCCGTCTCACCCAGTTCAGCATAGGCTATAGCTTTAACAGAACGCACCTGCCAGCCGTCTTCATTGTGTGCGAGCACAACCTCCAGAATCGGACAGGGAAAACGTTCGAACAATCGCCGTGACAACTGCTTTAACTGCGGTAAAGAGCTGCGTCCGAAATACACTCGAAAACTGTGCCCCTCTTCCGTTCGGGTCAGATCACTTTTTTTGATATCTGCCAACACTTCGCTGGCAATGACCAGTGTCAACTGCTGGCTTGCCAGGTCAGTCAAGGTGTTAACCGGTGGCAACACTTTGTGTCCCCTGGCCTCAGCGAGCAAGGAGCAATAATACCCTTTACTCAGATATCGATCGGTATTACACAGATTGATAATGCGGGTTTTCTTTTGTCCCTTGATCGGGTGCTCACTAAGATAACTGTCAAAACTGATGACAGCCTGCCCCTGGATCTCATGCTGCCATTGTGCAAGATCATCAACTACCAGATATAGCTGGGACATCAGTGTTCAGTCTCCGCACGACGTCGTTGACGCCACAGATTTAAAAAATTACTTGAATACAGAAAGGACGCAATCATGACAACGGCGGCAATACCAAACCACTGTACGGCATAGGCAATATGCGTTCTTGTAGAAATACTCGGCGGCTGCCAGTGACGAGCCTGAACGCCAGGCTGGTCAGCGTCCAGGCGCAGCACGTAAGGGTAGACGTTTTCACCCAGCAACCGTCCTGCCTGCTCAACGTTTAATCGCGACAGAAGTACTGGCCAGCTCCGGGAAGTCACTTCAGCCGCAGGCACGTCGATGTCAGGCGCATGAACACGTGCAACAACAACCTGCTCACCAGGCACTGCAGGGATCTCTGGAAATTCGCCGTCCTGAGCCGGCGCGATCCAACCGCGACTGAGCAGCACCAGATTGCCATCCCGGGAACGGAAAGGTGTGATCAACTCAAAACCAGCCTGTCCGCGCCAGAACTGAAAACTGATCAGAAACGGTATCTCGTTTTCATAAAAGCCTTCAAGCCGAACCGGACTGGTATCGCCAAAATCCGGTGAATTTTCAGCCTGCGCCAAAGGCAGAGCCGTCGCCTGCGCCCTGCGCTCCAATGCATTGGCCACACCGCGTTTTTCGGCTGCACGATCCAGTTGCCAGAACCCCAGACTGATAAACATGCCCAGACTGGACAGCAAACACAAAAGAACCAGCCAGTTTATTTTTATTTGTAGCTGACCAAGCTTCAGTAACATAGGCGTCTGCGCTTATTGCGGTATTGTTATATCTATGGACTGTACATGACCAAATGAGTCAAGCTGATCACCCAGCTCGCTGCCGTTTCCAACAACCAGAATACGAACAGCATCCGGACGCAGATAACGACGCGCAACGTCCTGCACATCTTCAATGGTCACCTGGCGGATATCGTCCACCAGTCTTTCAAAAGTATCAACTGGCAAGCCAGCATAGTCATTACTCATGCGCTCCTGCAGCACAGAGCTGACACTGGGGTACTGAAATACCAGCGTATTAAGGAACTGATCCTTGGTCTGGGCCAGCTCTTCCGTGCTAATGGGCTCGTCCTGCAACCGCTCGATCTGGCCGATTATGGCCTCAATCGCCTGCGCAGTTGTCGAGCTCTGCGTCATCACCGCGGCCGTAAATGTGCCGGGGAAATAAACACCGCTGCCATAGCTGCCGGATACCGAGTAAGCCAGCCCCAGTTCGCTGCGAACCACCTGCATCAGACGGCTGGAGAAACCTCCACTGAGCACGCGATTCATAACCTGCAGGGCAGCGTAATCCGGATTGTCCCGCATGCCGCCAATATGCCCCAGTAACACATAACTCTGATTAACATCGGATTTATCGACAAAGTAAACACCAGATTCAAAGTCATAGTCGACCGGTGGGAACTGCAGATCAGTCTGTTGACCGGCGGGAATATCTGCAAATGCCTCTCTCAGCATGTCCTTCATGACATCCAGCTCAAAATCGCCACTGACACCAATCATCAGGTTTTCGCCAACAACCGCCTGCCGGTGGAAATCAATCAGATCCTGACGACTGATGTTGTTCAGCGTGGCATACTCGACACGGCGAGAGTAAGGGCTGCCCTGCCCATAAATCACCCGCTGAAACTCACGCCCGGCAACTCCGGCCTGATCATCATTACGCCTGGCTATCGACGAGCGCTGCTGTGTGAGCGCCAACTGCAAACGATCCTCCGGGAATACCGGCTGAGTCAACACATCAACGAAGACTGGCAGCAACTCTGCGAAATCATCACTGAGCACATTCATACTGGCCGTGCCAGATGTAAAACCAAAACCGGCCTCAATAATCGCTGCCTGATCTTCCAGCAACTCATTAAGAACGTCGCCGGGGTACTGCAGACTCCCACCACTGCGCATAACAGTTCCGACTATCGAGTGCAGTCCCACCTTGTCATCCGGTACGATGACACCCCCGGAACGAATCAGTGCTGTCAGGTTAATCAAGGGAAGCTCACTGTCCTGCACCAGATAAAAACGGATGCCATTGCCCAGCTCAAAAATCTCAAGGGCTGGCATGTCAAAACTATTGATGGGCGGGTAGTCAAACTCCTCCCACGGTTTCTGCTGCGCGCTCAGCATCCCCGATGACAACAGTGCCAACAAACACAGCAAGGACAAAATATTTTTCAATTGCATAGTGCTCAGCTCCCTGTCGCCGCGACATTGGTGACCACACCAACGGTCCGATTGCTTTTGATCAGGTAGTCCCTGGCTACACGTTGCAGATCAGACAGGGTCACTTCTTCCAGATCATCCAGGTAGGTAAAGGCTTCGCGCCAACTACCGTGCTGGGCATGCGCCTGGGCCAGATTGAGAGCCAGGCCCATGTTAGAGTTCAGCCCCCTGACCACACCCGCGCGGGCATTGGTGACGGCTCTGTCCAGTTCCTGCTGTGTAATATCCCCGGCCTTCGCTTTGTCAATTTCCTCTTCCAGCACCCGCTCGATTTCCACCAGCGGCACACCCATATTGGGCACGGCGAATGTCACAAATAATGAGGGGAATCGCGAACCGGGAAAACCGGTCAATGCCTGAACACCCAGTGCCAGTGGCTCATCCTGCACCATACGTCGGTACAGTCTGGACGTGCGTCCCGCCGACAGGATCTGACTGAGCATTTCCAGGGCGGCTGCATCCGGGTGATCGGCTGCCACCGTTTTATATCCAGCGATAAACAAAGGCTGGCTCTGGTCTTCAATAACAAATCGCCGCTCACCGCGCTGCGGCGGTTCCACGGTTTTGACACTGGGCGGATGCGACGCCGCCGGCATATCGCCAAAATACTGTTCAGCCAGACGACGCATTTCATCGGGATCCACATCGCCGGCAATCGCAACCGTCATATTACTGGGAACGTAGTAAGTTTCAAAAAAGCGTCGGGTATCAGCAATTGTAGTCGCCTGAATATCCGAAGCCCAGCCAACCACCGGATTGCGGTAGGGATGCGCCGAATAGGCCACACTCAGGAATTCTTCCAGCAGCCGCCCCTGGGGATTGGAATCGGTGCGCATGCGCCGCTCTTCCATGATCACATCTTTTTCGACATAGAACTCCCGAAACACCGGATCACGAAAACGCTCTGACTCCAGATAGAACCACAACTCAGCCTTGTTCTGCGGCAAGGAGTAAAAATAACCGGTGCCATCAGCACTGGTGAATGCATTCAGGCCAACGCCGCCCTCACGCTCAATGATCTGGGAAAACTCCTCGCTCTGAATATGAAGACCGGCCTGCTCTTGCCAGTGCTCGAACTCCTGCCACAAAGCATTCAATTCTGCAGCTGGGGCATCATTATAACCCGCTTCCAGCCAGGCCGTGTAAGCGGCATCCATTTTGTCCAGCGCGGCCAGTTCGGCCTGCCAGTCACTGGTACCAATCGTACGCGACCCCTTGAATGCCATGTGCTCAAAGATATGGGCGACACCGGTATTATTAACCGGCTCATCGGCACCACCGACGTTTACGAAGGTCACGAAAGTAGCAATGGGTGCTACCGGCCTTTCTATGACAATGACATGCAGGCCATTATCAAGGGTAAATTCTGTAACCCGCTCGGCCAGCGCGTCAATATCCTGCGCATTCGCCATTGCTCCCAGGGCCATTATCGCCAGCAAGGCAATACCGGCAAACATGGATTGCACCCTGTGTATTCTCTGCTTCATCGTCCTCCCCCCATTAATACAATGCCTGCCAGAATGCAGACCGCGCCAGCCACCTGGGGTATACCCACCGGCTCCTGAAATACCAAACGGCCTGCCACCAGCACAAACAACACCGATAATCCGGTGTATACAGGATAGAGTATAGACACCGGACTGGAGCGCAGCACAAGAATGTAATAAAAAAATATAAAGCCGTAGATAGCCAGCGCTGCCAGCACGCCTTTCCACTGTGTCAACATCAATTGCCAATAGTCATCATGTGCCTGTACGGAAACCCATTTCAGAATGCCATGCGAAAAGGCCAGCAGCGATGCCAGCAGGAAAGCATGCATCAGTACAATCGAGTATTTGCTCATCATCAGTCCATCGCTTCCGTCAATGTTTATCGCGCCTTGTAAGCAAGCTGCGCTGCTCATCAATCAGGTAACTGGGCCGTCTTTTCACTTCATCATAGATGCGGCCAATGTAGATGCCTATCAGACCCACACTGAACATCAGCACGCTGCCAATCAGCAATATCAGCAAAATGACGGTCGTGAATCCATCCACGGCGCGGCCGGCCAGCTTGTCCGCCAGCGCCATACCGCCTATGACCAGGCTGAGCAAAAAAGTAAGTCCGCCCAGCAGGGTAACTATTTGCAGCGGAAAGGCTGTAAAGGAGGTGATGGAAGCCACCGCATAGCGGAATAACGCGCCGCTGCCCCAGGCGGAGCGTTTACGGCTGGAGGGGGGTACATCAAAACTCAATTGCTGTGAAGGAAAATTCATCCACTTGACCAGACCACGGAAAAATCGTCCATGCTCGGGCAATGCACAATACGCCTGCACCACCGCTCGATCCAGCAATTTAAAATCAGTATCACCGGAGATATTCAGGCGCGTCAGATAATTGAACAGGCCGTAGTAGATTTTCACCAGCACGCCTTTGGTCCGTGTCTCATTGCCACGCGACTCTTTGACGGCTTCAACAACTTTGATGCCCTGCTGCCAACATTCAATCATCGACTCAATCATGGCTGGCGGATGCTGCAGGTCACTGTCCATAACAATAGCCGCATCAAAATCCCTGGCTGCGTTAAGTCCGGCATTGATGGCTGATTCTTTGCCAAAATGCCGACTCAGACTCAGCAGCAGCACATTGTCTTTATTCGCTGCATAATCCCTGACAATATCAGCCGTGGCATCCACCGAGCCATCATCAATAACCATCAGGTTAAATGTGATACCTGGAATCCTGTCAACATGTGACGCGATAACTTCCAGACTGTTGCTGATGCTTTCTGCCTCGTTAAAAGCGGGGATGATGATGGCAATTTCAGTCATTACCGGATCCTCTGCTCCATGAGATCTGCGGCCCATCGCGCACTACCTGCAATTGATCCGAGTAGGTAAACCAACCTTCGGGCGATGTGTAACGAATGTAAAACAGCGCATTATCAGCAAGCACTGCGCGTAACTGTCCGCTCGCCGGCGCCGGAATCACACCAATCTCATCAGACACCAGATGCCATCCACCCTGCTGCCACGGTCCAAACTCCCAACTGAAATAGCCATTCTGGTAGGCGTAAGTCACACTAAGCGCCTCAGTTGGTCGCAAACCCTCGATAAACAGACTCCGGCGCTGGGGAATCTGCGCCGAGATATCGACCATGCAGTTACAATCGGCCTGCCATTCCCAAAGCTGTCGCGCCTCAGACCGGGCCAGGTACAAATTGTCGACAACAGCCACAGGTGAGCTGCCCAGCCCAAGACCGGCTTTAAAATCGCGCAGCCCATTCACAAACCACAGTGTTGCTGCCACATCCGGTGTCGGCACAAATGCTGCCGAGGCGTCCTGAACCCAGATAAATTGCCCCTGAACTTCAAACTCTTCAGCCTTGGCTGCCACTTCGGAGCGAACCGGCAGCGCGTGAAGTACACTGACAATGGCCAGCAATGGCACAGCAGCCAGGGCAGTTTTTTGTCCCGAACGATCCGCCATAAAAGCCACAGCAAAAGACAAAGCGGCCCACACCACAAACAGGTATCGATCGGCCAGCTGAATGCCAGGCCAACCGACCAATGGCGCCAGCGGCCCCAGCACCAGTGCTGCAACGACCAACGCACGCCAGGGAAACCGGCGCGTGCGGAGCAGATAGACTACGGTCAGTGCCGAAAAAACAATCACGGCTAACAGCCACAACGACCCGGTCAACAAGTGTGGAAAACTCGCATAACTGACTAGCACTTGAGCAAGATAAGCAACATCCAGATATGTGCTGCTGTCAGCGTAACCACCACCGACACTGGGTAACATATAAGAACGCCAAAGCGCGTAGACCAGCAGAATTACAAAAAACGGTGCGCTGGCCACTAGCCTCTGACGTACGTTAGCGTCAGGCACGCACAACAACAACAGAGGTAACGGTACGTACACTTCCTTGGCCATGCAGGCCAGCAGATAAGCAGCGCTGGCCAGCATCAACACCCAAAGCTGCTCAGTGCGCAGGTAACGCACATAGCCGTAGAGCGCCAATAGCGCCAGCACCAGACCTTCAGCATAGTGACGTGTCATTAATTGTTCCGATACCAGCATCACTGGCAGGCCCGTGAGAAACAGCACACCACCTGCCAGTGCGGCGCCCGGCCTGCACCAGAGGTGTAAACAAAGGGCCAGCATGCCTGCACCCGCCGCCAGCGCCAGCAGTTGGTGGACATAAAACAGGGCAGGCTGCAGGCCGAAAAGAATCAGGTCCACCTCAAAACTGAGAATCAGCAAAGGTGTGAGATTGGCAGGAGAGAATTGTTGCCAGATATCAGGCCGGGTCAGATCCTGCAGCCAACTGAATTGGTGAGCATGCAATAACACCTGAGGGTCATCCCAGCGCCAACTGCCGGACAATACTCCGAAGTTGACCACCAGTGTCAGCCCGGCCAGAGCCAAAGCCGCCAACATCATGCGCAAAGTTCTGGACATTCCACTATCCTTTTGAGTTTCCGGTGAATCTTCGCACGATGAGCAAGGAGCTGTCGACACTGGCTTGTATAAGCATTAAATTGTGGTACTTTATGCGCCTTTTTGCTGCGCCCCCAAATTTCCGCACAGGTTCCACATCATGAAAATCGGCGTTTTATCCCGTAATGCCAAACTCTACTCCACTCGTCGTCTGGTCGAAGCGGCCCGTCAACGCGGGCACGAAGCGCGAGTCATTGATGTATTGAAGTGCTACATGAATATTACCGCCAACAACCCGACGGTATTCTTCAAGGGCATCGGCGACCCTGAAGCACTGGAGTTTGATGCTGTAATCCCGCGTATCGGCGCCAGTGTAACGCTTTATGGAGCAGCCGTGCTGCGCCAGTTTGAAGTGGGTGGTACCTATTCAGTTAATGAATCTATTGCCATCACCCGCTCGCGCGACAAGCTGCGAGCTCATCAACTGCTGGCACGACGTGGTATTGGCCAACCGGTCACCAGCTACGCACATTCAGCCGATGCAACGGCCGATCTGATCAATTCAGTGGGCGGAGCGCCTCTGCTGGTCAAGGTGCTGAAGAGCACCCAGGGCAATGGCGTAGTGCTTGCCGAAACCCGCAAGGCTGCCGAAAGCCTGATCAATGCATTCCGGGGACTGGAGGCCGACTTTCTGGTGCAGGAGTTTGTCAAGGAAGCGAGCGGCTCGGACATTCGCTGTTTTGTCGTCGGGGATAAAGTAGTCGCTGCCATGCAGCGCACCGCAGCACCCGGTGAATACCGTTCCAACCTACACCGGGGCGGAGTGGCTGAAGTTATCAAGCTGCGCCCCGATGAACGCAAACTTGCTACCAAGGCGGCCCAAGTGATGGGGCTGGATGTAGCAGGTGTTGATATAATCCGCTCCAATCACGGCCCTCTGGTGCTGGAAGTGAACTCATCACCTGGCCTGGAAGGCATCGAGAAAGCAACCGGCAAGGATATCGCCGGTGCCATCATTGAATATATCGAAAAGGACTCCCTGAAGGGCCCTAACAAGATGCGCGGGAAGGGCTGATCAGTCCGCTTCGCAGCCATTTTTCCAACTCTATCAGCAGCATGACAAGAACCCCGAACACAGCCACCTGCAGTAGCTGAGGAGCCGACAAGGCAGCCGTACCAAACGCCAGGTTCATCCACGGCACATAGGTGAACAGCAACTGGAATACCGTCACGGCACCAATCGACCATAATACGGCTGGTGTACCCATCACACCTCGCAAGGTGATCGATGTTCCATAACTGTAGCGAACGCTGAACAGATAAAAAACCTCCATGGCGACCAGGGTATTGACGGCCATGGTGCGGGAAACCTCCAGACTTGAGCCCTGCTGCTGTGTCAATATAAACTGCCCGAATACACCCAGAGTGAAAAGCGTTGTCACCAATAAAATCCGCCACAGCAATTCCGCAGACAACAATGCCTGCGCTGCTGGTCTCGGCGGACGCTGCATGACCGCTGATTCGCTTTTCTCGAACGCAAGGGCAAGCGCAAGCGCCACCGAGCTGACCATGTTGACCCACAGAATCTGAGCTGCGGTAATTGGTAGCGTCAGCGCAAAAAGAATCGCAATGATCAGACTGAGTGATTCACCGCCATTGATTGGCAACAGAAAGGAAATAACTTTGCGCAGATTATCGTAAACCGTTCGACCCTTGCGGATTGCCACAGCGATTGACGCGAAATTGTCATCCAGCAGGACCAGTTCTGCTGCCTCTTTGGCCGCCTCGCTGCCATTTCTGCCCATGGCAATGCCAACATCGGCGCGCTTGAGAGCCGGGGAGTCATTCACTCCGTCACCAGTCATGGCCACCACTTTATTCTGCGCCTGCAGGGCGGTAACCAGACGTAGTTTGTGCTCCGGACTAGTGCGGGCAAAGACATCTGTACTCAATACGGCCTGGGATAACTGTTCGTCGCTCATCTCATCTATCTGCTGCCCGGTCAGCGCAGTTTCCGTCAGGCGCAGACCAATCTGACGGCCAATGGCAGCAGCCGTACCCGCATGATCGCCAGTAATCATTTTGACTTCAATACCTGCCCGCTGACATTCCTGAACAGCCTCTATGGCTTCACTGCGCGGCGGGTCGATCAGTCCGGTGAAGCCAATAAACACCAACTCCGAAGCCACGTCCTGGTGATCCAGCTCTGTAATCGGGGTACTGCTCGTTCGTATTGCAAACGCCAACACCCGCTGGCCCTGGGCCGCTATCTCTTGCGCTTCCCGGTGCCAGTAATCCAGTTCAATCGGCGCCGTACCACCATCGGCCAGCATCTGCGTGCTGCACATCTCCAGCAGGCTTTCAGGCGCTCCTTTGACCAGCAGCACGTCGACTTCGCCCGAATGAGCGGTGACCATATAGCGATGGCGGGCATCAAAAGGGATCTGTGCCTGTCTCGGAAGCGACTGCTGTAATTTCGCCAGATCGATACCGGCCTTGCCGGAAAACCGCAACAGAGCACCCTCCATGGGATCTCCCAGCACCTGCCACTGACCTTCCTGCATGACCAGTTCAGAGTCATTGCAGAGCGCCGCGGCCTTTGCCAGCCACTGCAGCCGCCTGTCCGGGGCAACCGGATGGCCCTGTGCAGTGATCTCTCCTGCCGGCTCATAACCTTCGCCAGAAACTTTCAGGTTCTGATCCGCAAATACCACAGACGCTACCATCATCTCATTACGGGTCAGTGTGCCAGTTTTGTCGGTGCAAATTACCGACAGGGCTCCCAGGGTTTCTATGGCAGGCAATCGGCGCACCACAGCATTCCGCCGGGCCATGGCCTGTACTCCAATTGCCAGGGTAACCGTCAATACAGCTGGCAACCCCTCTGGAATGGCAGCGACTGACAAACCAACAACGATGACAAACAATTCATCAAACGGCATGCCACGCAGCAGGTAACCGAAAGCCAGAACAGAGAGTGCCATGGCAAATATAAAGCCGGTGAGCCATTTTGAAAGCTGACTGATCTGCCTTAGCAATGGCGTGCTGATCTGCTGCACATCTGTCAGCAGGTGGCCGATGCGCCCCAGTTCAGTGGCTGCGCCGGTGCTGACCACAATGCCGCGCCCCTGACCACTGGTAACCAACGTCCCACTGAAGGCCATGCCACTTCTGTCACCAAGTGGCGCGTCAATCGCCACGGCCTTCGTCTGCTTGCTGACCGGGACGGATTCACCGGTCAGCAGAGATTCCTGAATCTCCAGACTGCTGACCTGCAGCAACCGCAGATCAGCAGGTACCTTGTCACCGGCCTCCAGCAACACCAGATCACCGGGCACCAATTGCTCGGCGGGAAGCTTTTCCCGCTGCCCGTCACGCAGCACATTGGCCTGCGGGGCCAGCATATTACGAATAGAGGCGATGGCTTTTTCGGCCTTACCCTCTTGAACAAAACCCAGCACCGTATTCACAACCACCACTGCAAGAATGACAGCGGTATCCAGCCAGTGACCCAGTAACGCCGTAATCAGTGCAGCAGCCACCAGGACCATAATCAGCAGATTGTTAAATTGCGCCAGAAAACGCCTGAAGGCGGATGGCACGGGGGGTTCAGGCAATTGATTGGGGCCATGGCTGGCCAGTCTTTGTTTAGCCTGCGCAGAAGTCAGGCCATCGGCAGAACTCTCCAGAAGCTCAGTAATGGCTTCCGGAGAGCCCGTATGAGGATGCTTTAGTAAGGAATGATCACTCAACGCCAGGTGCGTGAACAGGAATGTTGATCAGCTCCGGTGCCAGTGTGCCGCTGGCCACGTTCATGGCACGGGTCACGGCTGTGCGGTACTCACCCGGCGGCAACTCTACCCATCCATCCTGCGCCTTGTCCCAGACAGCAGTTACAGTGCGGTCAGAGTTCTGGTAAGCCAGCATAATGCGGCCAACACGAGTAATGGTGACTTCCTGCTCTACACCATTCACTTCCATGGTGGATTCATAGGTTTGCAGAGTCCGGCCGTATCCGCCCTCTGCCTGATAGAGCGCGATCAGTAAATTGAGCTTCTGCGCCAACGGTGCTTGCGGGTTATCAACCAGGCCACGGATACGCGCGACCTGCTCACGACGCTCATCCAGCTCGAAAGGCAGATCTGCTTCTACAAACTGCTCGATGCCACTCATCATGCGTTCAACCAGATCGTTCAGCGGCGAGTTTTCCTCGTCTGAAAGCAGCGCAGCATGCTCAATGGATTCTGCCATCTCGACAATTAACTGCTCCTGCCGGGCGATCCGTTGACGCAGTTGATCGTTCATGACGGTCAACGCTTCAAGCTGGGCATTAGCCTGATTAAACTGCTCCTGCACAGACTGGGCCATGGCAGGGGTGCTGATTGCAGCAAAACTGATCGCTGCTGCGGCGACAGATCCAAACAAAGCGGATCTGGAAAAGTGTTGCAGGGACTTCATAATTATTGTTCCTCGTTGGAGACCCCCATCTTAAATCAGATTCCGTGGGGAAAACAACCCATCGTGTGTGACAGACATGTCATCGATTTTACAGGTTGTGGCAGGCCACCATCACACTGCCATCCGAACCATGCGCCTTGAGTTGCGGCGCCTGCTGTCGGCATTGTTCCGTCACTTTGGGACAGCGGGTATGAAAACTGCAGCCTGAGGGCGGATTAATCGGTGAAGGCACATCGCCCTGCAGCACCACGCGCTGCGCCCGTCTGTGAGGATCGGGCACCGGAATAGCGGAAATCAACGACTGTGTGTAGGGGTGCTGCGGTTCGCGATAGATGAGCTCTCCGGGACCACTTTCCACAATTTTGCCAAGGTACATGATAGCGATGCGGTCGGAGATATGTTTGACCACTGCCAGATCGTGGGCAATAAACAAATAGGCCAGTTTCAGCTCTTGCTGCAAATCTATGAGCAGATTGAGAATCTGACTCTGAATCGACACGTCCAGCGCCGAGACAGGCTCGTCACAGACTATCAACTGCGGATTCAGTGCAATGGAGCGGGCGATGCCGATACGCTGACGCTGACCACCCGAAAACTCAAAGGGGTAGCGAGTGACTGAACGGGCCGGCAATCCCACCAGGTCAAGCAGCGCCAGAACACGCTGCTGGCGCCAGGCGCTATCGCCCATGTTCTGCACTATCAACGGCTCTTCCAGGATGTCACCCACGGTATGGCGTGAGTTGAGTGATTCCATGGGGTCCTGGAAAATCATCTGAATGTCTTTCCTGAACGGCATCAGTTCACGGCGCGACAGCCGGCTGATGTCAGTACCACGGAACTGAATCTGTCCATCGGTTGGCTGGTACAGCCGTGTTATACAGCGACCCAGAGTGGACTTGCCGCAACCCGACTCGCCCACCAGACCCAGTGTCTCGCCCGGCGCAATATTAAAGCTCACTCCATCGACGGCACGGTTGTACTTGCCCGTGCGCATAAATACACCTTCCTTTACCGGAAAGTGCATTTTCAGATCTTTGACTTCCAGCAGCCACTCTTGATTGTCCATAGGCGAACTCACGAAAAAACCTCCGCTGGCGTTGTGATCTCGCGCCAGCGCAGACAACTGACCCGGTGACCTTCGGCGACTAGTTCCGCCTGTGGCACTTGCTGCTTGCACTGTTCTGCGCCATGCGGACAGCGGTTTTCAAAACGACAGCCGGGGGGCAGGTCCAGCAGTCCGGGCACCATGCCGGGAATAATCGTGAGTTTTGATTTTGGCTCGGTATCAAGACGTGGGATAGATGCCAGCAGACCTTGCGTATAGGGGTGTGTGGGACGATCAAAAATGTCGAATACCGAACCCTGCTCTGCCACTTTGCCTGCATACATCACCACGACGTCTTTGCAGGTCTCGGCAATCACACCCAGATCATGCGTAATCAGCATGACTGCCATACCCATATCCCGCTGCAGTTCGCTGATCAATTCAAGTATCTGTGCCTGAATGGTCACATCCAGCGCCGTTGTCGGCTCATCGGCAATCAACAGATCGGGCTGGCAGGCCAGCGCAATCGCAATAACGACGCGCTGCCGCATACCGCCGGACAACTGATGCGGGTATTCCGTCATGCGGATATCCGGCGACGGTATGCCCACCTTATCCAGGATCTCCACGGACTGACGGATTGCCTCCTGATGGCTGACCTTTTTATGCAGCAAAATGACTTCGGACAACTGCCTGCCAATTGTGTGCACCGGATTCAGCGCTGTCATGGGCTCCTGGAACACCATGCCAATTTTGGCACCGCGAATACCTTGCATTTTTTCCAGAGGCAATTTGGCCAGATCCAGTCCCTGAAAAAGTATTTCACCTGATACGATCTGCCCCATGGGCTGTGGCAAAAGACGCATGATTGACTGCGCAGTGACACTCTTGCCACAACCCGACTCACCAACAATACCCAGTGTTTCACCTGCATTCACGTTGAAACTGACGTCATCAATCGCGCGCACACGCCCTTCGTCAGTGTCGAACTCGGTGACCAGGTTTTTGATCTGTAAAATCGGAGCGCTCATCAACGGTCCTTATTCAGGGCGCCACTGATCATGCACACGCAATTGTGGTTCGAACGTCTGGCCCGAACTGCGAGCGGCCAGTGTCTGCTCCTTCATTTGCGTATCAATCCAGTGAACGTGAAGCTCAGTGGCATTGCCGGACTGACGATGGTTGAAGAAGTCAGGATAACGAACCCAGCGCCAGTGACCGACCCGATAAAAATCCTGCACAAATCCCGGCACAAATGAAGCGTAATCATGATGATAAGCCGTCATGCGGTGCGCCAGGTCCAACATTTCATCCCGATCACTGGAGCGGTCATACTGCTCAATCATCTGATCGAACTCGTAGTCGGCCAACATTTCCAGATTATTGGTCTGTACTTTGACTTCACGCTCCGGATTGACCGTACCGTCAGACAGAAAGGCGTTATCGTAGGCATTGGCAGAGTGATAGGTTTCCCAGAAGCGCGGATACATTTCTACCGACACACCAAAGGCAGTAAAGGCAATATCATGCTGCTTTTCCTGAACTTTCTGCCAACCGGCTGTTTGATCAAGCACTTCAATGCGGAACTCCAGGCCGGCACGCGCCGCCTCCTCCCGCAAAATAGTCAGTATGTCACTCAAACTTTCATAACCCGTGGTCAGAGTAAATGCCAGACGTTGCCCCTGATCATTTACCAGAATGCCGTCCCGTCCCCGCTCTGTAAATCCGGCCCTGGCGAAATGCTCAAGTGCCCTGTCGATATCAAAAGGACGCGCCTGAAGTGTCGGGTGTGAAAATTCACCATAGCCGTCTGACGAAGTCTGCATACGGGCATAATCACCGCGGAAGAAACTCTCGATGACCAGGTCCCAGTTGGTTGCATACTGAATCCCAAGACGGACATTCTGGTTATCCAGCAAGGGTCTGGAGGTATTCATCCACAAGCCATACGTCGGTCGCGGTCGCTCATTGTAGAAAACGGACTTGTGAATATACCCGCCAGCCACATCCGGGTCACTGTCAGGCAATTTTTCATACCAGTGCTCTGCCAGATTCAGACCAAACTGATCGATATCGCCGCGCTTGAAGGCTTCGAATACATTATTCGTATCACGTATCACATTCATGACCGTACGATCGATATTGAATCGATTGCGGAAGAATTTCTTGTCTTTTGCCCACCAGTCCTGCAATCGGGTGACGGTAATTGAACGACCACGAATGATATCTTCGTCACGAATAACGTAAGGACCGGTGGTCGGCACAAAGCGCCATTGATAACGTTCAACAAAGTCATCCCCCAGTTCTTTGTAAAAATGCTGGGGAACGGGGCGCAATGCCAGCACCCGATCTGCCAGATCAGGCTTGGCTTCATTCAATGTAATTGACAGTGTCAGGTCATCATACCTGGTGATGTTATTGTAGACCTGACCGACACCGTAATAGTTGTTGTACCAGGGCGCGACAATGTAATCACTCTGGAAGAAGAAAAACATGAAAAAGAAGTCGTCTACAGTTACTGGCTCACCTGTTGACCATCTTGCATCCGGATCCAGACGCGCATAAACAGTGCTGGTATCAGCATCGATGGCCCAGGAGCTGGCCAGCGCCGGATAGTGAGCGAACTCGACGTCCGGATGCCCATGCGCAAGACCAAGCGTTACGTCATCAAGAATCCAGGGGCGAAAG
Source organism: Pseudohongiella spirulinae (assembly GCF_001444425.1). NCBI lineage: Bacteria > Pseudomonadati > Pseudomonadota > Gammaproteobacteria > Pseudomonadales > Pseudohongiellaceae > Pseudohongiella > Pseudohongiella spirulinae. The sequence continues at coordinate 582,433 of NZ_CP013189.1, read as the reverse complement.
CTGCCATTTGAGTCAGGCCCGACATGTCGCAGCGTACGGGGGAAGTCCTGCACAGAACCGAATTGCGTGCCTCCTTTAACGGCGTCTGGCGACCCCAGATCAGGTAGATCCATGCCATCTTCCCACTCCAGGTCTGCCGGCAGATCCGCAACTGTGCGGAAACGGAAGAAGTCCGGGTATGCGGCATAGTAGTCCAGCACTTCCTGAGTATTATCCCGCGTCACGGTCTCTTCCGTGCCGCCCCCACAGGCAACCAGCACACTGGCCACCAGCATTAACAAACCGGTTCGAAACTGCCTGATCATCTCAACAACCTCCGGTAGCAATTTTATTTGTATACGGTGAATTTCTTGGGATCGAATGACTCACGGATAGCCTCGCCAATAAAAGTTACCAGAGTCAACAGAATCACCAGCGTACTGAACGCTGAGGTGACAATCCACGGCGCCGTGCGCAGGTTACTGGTGCCCTGCTTCAACAGCTCGCCCAGACTCGGGGTGGGCGGCGGCAGACCGAAGCCCAGAAAATCAAGAGCGGTAATCGCCGTTATCGCAGAAATCACCGTGAATGGCATAAATGTAACCAGGGTCGCCAGCACATTCGGCAATATGTGTTTGAAGATAATGCGCGTATTGGACGCGCCGATAATACGCGCTGACGCCACATAGTCTCGCGCTTTCTGTTTGTAGGTTTCCGTGCGCATGTAATAGGTCATGGATGTCCAGGAGAACATCACCATGACAACCAGCAGTATGATGATGCGCGTCAGGACCGAGAACGTTGCCGGTATCACCGAGAAAATGATGATGACCATGTACAGAAAAGGGATGTTGCTCCAGATCTCGATGGCGCGCTGGAACAGCAAATCAAACATACCACCGAAATAGCCCATGGCAGCACCCACCGCTATGCCAATGAAATAGACAGAAAGCGTAAATGCGATGGCAAAAAATATGGCTGTGCGGGTGCCATAAAACAGTCGCGCCAGAATGTCGCGGCTGGTGGTATCGGTACCCAGATAATGCTGATACTCGGCAGACGGTGCCTCCGGTCTGAAGATCCCGGTTGTAGAATGATTTTCATTGGCACTGTAGGGAACCAGCGGCAGCAACACCCAGTTGTCGCCGCCCTGCTCTTCAAAGATCTGTTTCAGCTCCCGGTAGTTGGTTTCATAGGTGTAATTCAGTCCGAAATCAGTGCCCGGGTGAAAGGCCGTGTAGGTTGGAAAGTAATACTCACCCTCATATTTGACGATCAGCGCCCGGTTATTGATCAGCAGCTCACCAATCATGAACAGAAAGACAAGAAACATCAAAATCAGAAAGCTGTAATAACCCCGCTTGATCTCGCGGAAGCGGCGCAGTTTTTTCTGAGTTTCCGGATTGAGTTTGAACATGAATGGACCTAATTGAATCGAATGCGCGGGTCCACCAGCGCAACCAGAATGTCAGACAGAATATTGCCGATCAACAACAACAGACTGGCCAGCAGAACCACGCCCATCACCACCGGGTAATCACGATCCAGAATGGCATTCAGACCCAGCAGACCAAATCCGTCGATATCAAAAATAGTCTCGATGAGAAATGAGCCGGATACCAGCAGCGTAATATTCTGACCAAAAGTGGTGGCAATCGGAATCATGGAATTGCGCATGGCGTGGCCGGTGACTGCCTTACGGAAGGACACACCCTTGGCTATCGCTGTGCGGATATAGTCAGCCGCCAGGTTATCCATCAGATGATTCTTCAGCAGCAGGGTCACCAGCGCAAAACTGCCCACCAGATAGCAGATCAATGGCAACACCGAGTGCTGCACCAGGTCGCCCACCTTGCCCCAGAAGGACAGTTCACTGAATTGCATGCTGGTAAACCCGCCCATCGGGAACCATTCCAGTTGCACAGAAAAGTATAGCAACAGCAAAGAACCCAGCGCATAACCGGGAATGGCATAACCAATAAAAATGAGAATGGAGGTGACGTTATCCACCACCGTGCGGTGTTTGATGGCCTTCAGCACTCCCAGCGGTATACACACCAGGTAGGTGATCACCAGCGTTATCAGACCATAATAAAGAGAAACCGGAAAACGACTCGCGATCACCTCGGTTACCGGCTGATTATAGCGATACGACATGCCGAGATCGCCGGTCAGCACCTTGCGCATCCAGTCCACATAACTGACCAGCACCGGCTTATCAAAGCCGTAATATTCCCTGAGCCGGTCGATCTGCGCCTGCGACAAAGCCATGCCCTGACCCGCCTGCATGGAACTGCCGCCCATAGCCGACATCTGCTGGGTCTCCATAATGGCACGCTCCAGTGGACCACCAGGTACCAGACGGGTAATCACAAATACGATAATGGTGACACCTATCAGTGTCGGAGGGATCAGCAGTAATCGGCGTAAAAAATAATCGCGCATCGGATGTTATTGGTTCTGAAACTACTGTTGATATAAGTGACAGGCCACCAGCCGGTCTTCGTTCACCAAGGGTATCAGTTCCGGCGTTTGTTCACGACAGACCTGCATCACTTTCGGACAACGCCCGGCAAACCGGCAGCCGGCGGGCACATTAACAGGGCTGGGAATTTCGCCCTGAATCGCGGTCGAGGGTCGCTCGCGCTCAGTCGCAGGATCCGGCTCCGGATTAGAAGCAATCAGCACTTCGGTGTAAGGGTGGCGCGGGCTAAAGTAGACATCTGCCGCCGGTCCCAATTCTACCAGAGACCCCAGATACATCACTGCCATACGATCGCTGATATAACGCACCATGGACAGATCGTGGGCGATAAACAGCATGGTCAATCCCATGGATGTTTTCAGGTCATTCAATAGATTTACTACCTGCGCCTGCACGGATACATCCAGCGCCGAAATCGGCTCGTCGCAGACCACAAACTCCGGCTCCAGAATCAGGGCTCTGGCGATGCCGATGCGCTGGCGTTGCCCCCCGGAGAACTCATGCGGATAGCGTGAGGCATGCGCGGCATTCAGCCCCACTCGTTCCAGCCATTCGCCCACCAGTTGCTGGGTATCAGCTTTGTCCAGGTTCCTGCTGCGCAGCCCCTCGGCAATGATTTCGCCGACTGTCATTCGCGGATTCAGCGAGGAATAGGGATCCTGAAAAATCATCTGCATGCGGCTGGCCATGCGCTTGAAATCTGCCGCCTTGTAATGAGCGGGCAGCGTTTCTCCGCGGTAGGTCACTGTGCCGGATGTTTTGTCGTGCAGTCCCATCAGGGTTTTACCCAGCGAAGACTTGCCGGAGCCGCTTTCACCCACCAGCCCCAGCGTTTCACCTTCCTTGATGCTGAAGCTGATGTCGTCGACGGCATGTACGCGCTGACCACGACCGATCTCAAAATATTTGGTGAGCTTGTCGAGGGTGATCAATGCCTCTTGCATGCCTGTCTCACTCATACATCTGCTCCCTGCTCTTGCGGCGCCCGATAAAGACCCTGCGGGGAACCACTGAACTGCGGATGCTGCAACCAGCAACGGGCAAAATGGCTGTCACTCAGTGCAAATTTCGGCGGATCATCACGCTGGCAGACCTGCATGGCAAACTGGCAGCGGGCGCAATAGGCGCAACCGGCTGGCGGCGAAAACAGGTCGGGCGGACTGCCGGGAATTGGTTGTAGCTGATGCTCAGCATCTGATTCTTTACTGGGCATGGCCTGTTTCAGGCCCAGGGTATACGGATGACCTGACTTGTAGAAGAGATCGTCCACGCTGGCAGATTCCACCACCTGCCCGGCATACATCACTGACACTTTGTCGGCCATGCGGGCAACCACCGCCAGATCATGCGTGATCAGGATAATGGCCATACCGGTTTCCTGCTGAATCTCCTTCATCAGATCCAGGATCTGCGCCTGAATGGTCACATCCAGCGCCGTGGTGGGTTCATCAGCAATCAGCACGGCGGGCTTACAGGCGATAGCCACCGCAATCATGGCGCGCTGCAACATGCCGCCGGAAAACTCAAAGGGATATTGCTTCGCGCGCTTGGCGGCCTCCGGAATTTTAACCAGCTCCAGCAGTTGAATGGCCTGTTTAAATGCCTCTGCGCGCGAATAGCCACGATGCACTTCCAGCGTTTCAGCAATCTGATCACCGATGGGCATGGTCGGGTTTAAAGATGACATTGGGTCCTGAAAGATCATACCAATCTCATCGCCGCAAATAGCCTTGCCATCAAGCTTGGAGAGACCCAGGAAATCCTTGCCTCGCAGCTTGGCGGAACCGGAGGTGATGCGTCCCGGGGGCATGGGGATCAGGCCCATCACTGCCTGCATGGTGACTGATTTGCCGCAGCCCGATTCGCCCACAATGGCCAGGGTCTCGCCCGCATCCACGCTGAAGCTGACCCCACGCACGGCATGCACAGTGCCCCCGTAGGTGGCAAACTCAACCCGCAGGTTCTCCACACTTAACAGGGCGCTCATTCGCTACTCCTCATCTTGGCATCCAGCGCGTCACGCAGACCATCACCCAGCAGATTAAAGGCCAGCACCGTGATGCTGATCATCAGTGCCGGAAAAATCAGTTCATGCGGGTGCGTCAACATGGTCTTCAGGCCTTCATTGCTCATGCTGCCCCAGGACGCGGTGGGTGGCGCTACACCCATGCCAATAAAGGACAGAAAAGCTTCGGTAAAGATGGCAGTGGGCACCGCAAAGGTCAGAGTCACCAGAATCACGCCCAGGGTATTGGGGATCATATGTCGCAGAATCAGGTAATTATGCGAGGCGCCCAGCAGCCGTGCAGCACTGACATAGGCTTCTTCACGGATCTGCAGAATCTGCCCGCGAACCAGGCGCGCTGTGGCCGGCCAGGACAGAATCACCAGCGCAATGAGCATGGGAATAATGCCACTTTCACCCGGACCAATGCCGAATACCACCTGAAACAGAATCATGAACAGCAGGAAGGGCAGCGCCACCACAAAATCAGCAAAGCGCATCATCACCGAATCGACACGACCACTCAGAAAACCGGCGGTCGCACCATACAACACGCCAAAAGTGACAAACATCAGCGGTGCCAGCAAACCGATGAATAGCGACACGCGCGCCCCGGCCATCAGCCGCGCCAGCATATCGCGACCCAGGTAATCGGTACCCAGCGGATGCCATTTGAGCATCACCTGATCGCCTGGCTGCAGGGCATCGGGATTTTCCACCAGCCCGCGGCTACGGACTTCGTTGACCGTAATCACCCGCGTAACATCCGCCGTCAGTGTGTCGTAGTCGCCTGTCAATTGCCCCAGCTCATCCAACGCGGCGATCGAGTAATAGTAAGTTTTGGGACTCAGGTCCAGACGATCTTCATAGGCCGTCTGTTGATTATTGTTGGTCTCCAACAGCGGCAGACCCAGGGCAAACAGACTTTGCGGCGGATAGATATTGCGGTACAAGCGGTAGGCCTCGGCGGCGGGCATCACATCCCACTTCAGGCGCACGCTCTGCGTGGTGGGCTCACCGACCAGCCGAAAACCGCTGCCCTCAGCCCCGCTTAATCCGTCCCAGGCCTCAAAAGGTTCGACCACGATGGCACGACGATCAGCACCGGGGGCGATACTGATCTGATCAATATCCTGTAAAGCAGGATCCACCCGCCAGACCAGCGGACCGATAAAGGTAAATATCATCAGCGCGATGATAATATAGAGCGAAACCAGAGCACGCTTGTTGGCCTTCAGCCGCCCCCAGGCATCCTGCCAGTAAGAGCGCGACGGGCGCACCAGCAACGGGGCCGATGACTGATCGCCCAGAGGTTCGAAATCGGCCGGACGCAAGGTCCTGATTGTCTTATTGGTTGCCATACAAGCTGTTGTTCCTCAATCGAACCTCACTGCAAGCGCACACGCGGATCAATCCAGCCGTACACCAGATCTACCACAATCACCATAAACACCAGAAATGAGCCATAAAACACGGTGGTTCCCATGATCACGGTGTAATCCAGTTGCTGCACGGCCTGCACGAAATAGCGTCCCAGCCCCGGGATGGCAAACACCAGCTCAACCACAAAGCCGCCGGTAGTGATGGCGGCAATCGCCGGCCCCAATACGGTGATAACTGGCAATACCGCATTGCGGAGCTGATGGCGGGTAAAGATTCGGGTGGGTGACAGGCCTTTGGCCTTGGCGGTGCGGATATAATCGGAGCTCATGACCTCCAGCATGGAGGAGCGCATCAGGCGGGTCATATAGGCCATGGTGCCCAGACCCAGCACCAGTGCCGGCAGCAGCATATGCGCCACTGTGCCCCAGCCGGCCACCGGCAGCACCGAGAAACCCAGGGCATCATTCAGATTAACCAATGTGAGCTGCCCAATACCGGCGAATACAAAACTGGGTACCGAAATACCCAGAATGACCAGAAACATGATGATGTAATCCGGCAGGCGGTTGCGGTACAGCGCCGTCAGCGCGCCCCACAAAATGCCGCCCAGCGCTGCAAACAGAACCGCCAGCACGCCCAGTGTGGCAGATACCGGAAAGTGCTCCCGGATAATATCGTTGACCTCACGGTTTTGCTGCGTGTAAGAAATACCGAAATCGCCGCGCAACATGTTACGCATAAAGATGCCGTACTGTTCTATCAAGGGCCGGTCCAGACCGTAGCGTGCTTCCAGATTGGCGCGGATGGTTTCATTGGCTGCCCGCTCGCCCGACAGCGGATCGCCCGGCACATTGTGCATGCCGAAAAACGTTGCCGTGGCGATAAACCAGACAGTGATAACGCCCTGAATAAGCCGTTTGAAGGTATACATCCACATACTGGCTTACTCCCTCTCCGGCTCTATCCAGGCGTAGGTAAAGTCGGTTTCCGCCCCGATCACCCGGCGCAGCACACCCTGCACTTGCGGGTTTTTCACATACACATATCCACGCTCGTAATTGGGGATAATGACCACATCTTCATGCATGACGCGCTGGATATTGGCAAAGGCCTGCATACGTTCGCGGGTATCCAATGAACTCTGGGCAATACGCACACTGGCATCGAGCTCATCGTTGGCGTAGCGTCCACGGTTATTGAGGTTCCAGGAGGCAAACAGGTCGCCAAAGGTCAGCGGGTCGTTGTAATCCGGACCCCAGCCCGCCATCACCATGTCAAATTCGCCCTGGGTCATCTTGTCCAGACGCTGCCTGAAGATTTGCGCGTCGATCACTATATTGATGCCCAGGTTGCGCCCAAAGACCTCCTGATAGTATTCAGCCTGCATACGCGCAGTGGGTGTATCTCCAGTCAGTAAAGTCAAGGTTGGCGGCTCGCTCAATCCCAGCTCATCCATGGCCTTTTGCAGGTACTCGCGCGCCAGTGCCACATCCCTTGAATACACCGGCGCCGGAAACTCCTCTCGAAGGGTATCTTCAACCCCCTGCAGCCAGGTCGGAAACAGGCTTTCACCCGGCAGGTAGCCGGGCAACTTGATCACACGATTGACCAACTCCCCGGAATCCTGCGCCAGTTGCAAAGCCATGCGCAAATTACGATTCCGGGTCAGACGGCCATCACGGTGATTAAACTCGATATAAAAGACAGTGCCCTCCATAAAGCGCTCAAGCTGCCAACCCTGAAACAAGGCCTCCTCCAGCATCTCCGAATTCAGGTCGGCCATCACAATCTGCCCATCCTTAAACAGGTTGAGCAGCGTATTGGCATCAGAGGTCATGTGTGCAAAGTCAACCCCATTCAGCTTGATGCGGTCAGCATCCCAGTAATAGGGGTTCTTGCGAATCTGCAGGCTGGCACCGTGCACCCAACTGGTCATCATGAAGGGACCGTTGTACAACATCTGATCGGCATCAGCGCCGTAGCGACCGTTGGTCTGGCGGTAAAACTCCTCATTGACCGGCAGGTAGGTCACAAAAGCCACCATGCGGTCAAAATAGGCTATCGGTGTTTCCAGCGTCACCACCAGCGTGTGATCGTCCAGGGCCTCCACACCCACCTCATCCAACGGCACCTCGCCGTTGTTAGCCTTTTCGGCATTCAGAATGGGATAGAGAATAAAAGCGTATTGCGAACCGAGATCAGGGGAAAGAAGATTCTTCCAGGCGAATTCAAAATCGTGAGCGGTGACCGTCTCGCCGTTGTTCCAGCGCGCGTTATCGCGCAGCCAGAAGGTCATGGTGTTGCCATCCAGTTGCCAGCGTTCGGCCACGCCGCCTACCAGCTCACCGTATTCATCGTAGCGCAGCAGACCTTCATTGACATGTGCCAGCACCATGCCACTGATGGCATCGGTGGCCAGCATGCTGTTCATCTGCGGCGGCTCATCACGCAGATAAGAAGTGATGATGTTGCTCTCAACGTCCACCGCCTGTCGTGACATACCGGCTGCACTGCTGGTCAGTCCGGCGATCGCGTTCAACAGGAACATCACTAGCACCAATCCCGCCACCACGACAACCGCATACAGCGCGAGCTGTCGGCCGGCTGCACGGGTCATATTGTCGCCCACAGCCTGCGTAAATCCTGAGGGATCTTTGTGCTTCATAGTATGATCTGCATTCCTGATTTATACTCGATCAACGTCAAAGGGCAAGCATACCCCAGGCAGCCAAGATGAGTCGATAGTAATCGACCGGTAATTGAACCGGTTCAGAATTCACAAGAGGACGACAGACTGTGGAAGACGAAATTCAGCAAATGACTGCTATTTACGAGATGATCGTGACATATCTCGTTACTTACAGCTTTCAGATTATCGGCGCCGTCATTGTCCTGCTGATCGGCATCCTTATCGCCCGCAAGGTCAGCAACTTTGTGCTGAAGTTGTGTGAGAGAAAGAAACTGGACATCACTCTCAGCCGATTTGCAGCCAATACTGTCAAGATTCTCATCATCGTGATGGTGGCCGTGATCGCCCTGGGCCAGCTGGGCATCAGCGTGACCCCCATGGTCGCCGCCATCGGTGCCCTGGGTCTGGGCGCCGGCCTCGCCGTGCAAGGCCTGCTGTCCAACTATGGCGCCGGGCTCAATATCATTCTTGCGCGCCCCTTTGTGCTGGGCGATACCATCGAGGTGAATGGCGTTAAAGGTGTGGTCCGCGAGATCCACCTGGCCTACACCCTGCTGGCTGACGAGGACAACGTGCAGATTCTGGTACCCAACCGTCATATCGTCGGCGAAATCATCCACAACTCTCAGGCCGACAGCCTGGTGGAACTGACGGTGGGCATCGCCTATCACTGCCAGCCCGAGCAGGCGATTGAAGTCATTCGCAAAGCACTGTCCTCAGTGCCCGGCATCAGCCACGTACGCCAGCCACTGATTGGCATTCATCAGTTTGGCGACAGCAGCATCGATATTGGCATCCGCCTGTGGGCGCTGACCGAGCGCCTGTATGAGAGTCGCTACAGCACCAACTTGGCGATTCACCGGGCGCTGGCCGAGGCGGGCATTGAAATCCCCTTCCCTCAGCGCGATGTTCGCATAAGCAATAGCGTCGGCACTCCGTCCGGGAAAGATTGACCTGAAACAAAAGCTTCCCTCTTTTGTCCCCAGTTCGACGGCTGGCGGCTGGAGTTTAGGCCAGACAAGCGTACAATAGACACTGAAATACTTCTCAGGACTGATCTCGTGGCAAGGCGGCGACATCACTCCTGTTGTTAAAGGGACAAAAACCATGCGCATTCGAATAGTTTCTGCACTGACGGTGCTGCTGACAGTTGTCAGCCTGACTTTGTTTTCAGTGTCTGATGCTCTGGCCAAAGGCGGCAAAGGCAAGGGTGCTGACAAGAGCAGCAAATCCAGCCAGGTCAGAGGCAAGTCTGGCAAGAGCGACAAATCTGGCAAGAGTGACAAGTCCGGCAAGAGCGACAAGTCCGGCAAGAGCGACAAGTCCGGCAAGAGTGACAAGTCCGGCAAGAGCGACAAGTCCGGCAAGAGCGACAAGTCCGGCAAGAGTGACAAGTCCGGCAAGAGTGACAAGTCCGGCAAGAGTGACAAGTCCGGCAAGAGCGACAAGTCCGGCAAGAGCGGTAAAGGACACCCGGGTTACAATGACGAACCGGTAACTCTCATCGAAGGCAATTGTGCCGTTTACTATGCCGGCCAAACCATCATCGTTGGCAGTATCTGCGTCACATTGGAAGATGGGCAACTGCTGGTTGACTACTTCATGGAGGATGGCTGGACGCTGTCTGAGCCCCACCTCTGGGTAGGCGACACGCTGGCCAGTGCGCCTCGCACAAGAAAGGGCAATCCGATACCCGGCCAGTTCCCGTATAGCGCCGATGTATCTGGAGTGAGTCAGCATACTTTCTCCATTCCAGTCACGGAATTGCACGTCAATGCGGATGATTTCTGTTCCGACAGTGCTGCCCTGCTGGTCGCGGCTCACGGATCTGTCACCAATGGCAGTCAGAATGAGTCAGCCTGGGCAGGCGAGACTCGCTTTACCAAGCGCGGCAACTGGGCAACCTACTTTGGCGTGGCTCCCGATTGCGGCGGCGGCGACGGGGGAGACGACGGCAGTGGCGATGACGACACCACGCCACCAGACGCACTCCCGCAAGGCTGCTATGCCACTGAGGCCTATGTGGCCAGCGCGTCTGCGGGTTTTGGCCTGATCGGTGTGCCTGCCCTAGATATCAACGACGTCAATTCAGCCTATGGCACTGTTGATTTCTTCGATGGTGGCGGCGGAATGCTGTGGTCTGTTACCGCTACGAGCGGATATACTCTGCGAAACATCATGATTTATGCAGGATCTCCAGTGGCGTCAGCCGAGCCGGTCGCAACCTGGTTCAGCGGGAATGGAATAGAAGCCCAATCGGTTCTTGAAGGATTCGCCGCTTATACAGCCGGGGAATCCAACGAGCTGGTCGCAGAAGCGTTGATCTGCGAATCTGACGTCGAGTATGACGGTATCCCTGAGTAATCCTTTACCCGGATTGCCAACCAAAAAAGCCGCCTGATCAGGCGGCTTTTTTGGTTGGAGCAATTTTTTTGAATAGCGCAGCTTTACCTGACCCGCTCCAGTACCTGCACGTCCCCATCAGTGACCTGACGCATAAGATCGGGAGTCTCAAACTCTACCTGACTCACAACCTGTTGGCCCATGGCATTAAGCTGAATATGGTTGTCATCGATCCACTCATAGGGAAAGCTGATGCCGAACTCACGTACGGTCACATCACTCACACTGTAGACCAGCGTCATGGCCTGCCCTTCGAATTCAGCGCGCCAGGCACCCTGAATCAGCACCTGATTGGATAGAGGGGCCTGTGAGGCACAGGCGCCGAGCAGCAGACACAGTGCCGCAACAGTAAGGCTTGAACGGCCTGTCATCGGTTACTCTCCCTTAATGATTGTTCTTGGCGCAGAGTGTAATAAACTATGGCACTTTTCACCATGCCGCAAACGCGTTTCAATCGCATTCCGGATATATTTCAGGAATAGACTCTTATGCAGACACTGACAACAGGCACTTACCGCCACTATAAGGGCCCGCTTTATGATGTAATTGGCGTGGCTCGCCATAGCGAGACCGAAGAGCTACTGGTGGTGTATCGACCGCAATACGGCGAGCGTGGTCTGTGGGTGCGCCCCCTCAGCATGTTCACTGAGCAGGTCACGGTCGATGGCAGGCAGGTGCCGCGTTTTGCGCGGATTGACGACGGGCAATAAAACCCGCCGCCTCTCAGAGCCATTGCTGGCGCAACCCCGCTAGCCACATCACTGATGGCTCAGCCAACCTTGCGCTGAGCTTCTTTGGCAGCAATCTTTTCCTGTCGGCGCCGCCGGATGATGGACGACATGGGCTCGCCGATATGCGTCTCGCCGCGCTCGCGGGCCAACTGAATCTGCCGCTCGCGCTCGGCGTAGCGACGGATCTGTTCCTGGCTGTGACTGTCATAACAATGCGGACAACTGATGCCCGGCCGGAAATGCGTTGACTGCTTTTCTTCTTCCGTGATCGGCATCCGGCAGGCGTGGCACTGGTCATAAGATCCGCGCTCAAGCTGATGATTCACAGTCACGCGGTTATCAAACACAAAGCACTCGCCACGCCACAAGGACTGTTCCTGTGGTACTTCCTCCAGGTATTTCAGGATGCCACCTTCCAGATGGTATACCTCATCAAAACCCTGTTGCTTCAGGTAAGCGGTTGATTTTTCGCAGCGAATACCGCCTGTGCAGAACATGGCGACTTTTTTGTGCTGCCGTGGATTGAGGTTTTGCTCCACGTATTCAGGGAATTCACGAAAGGCATCGGTCTCTGGATTGATGGCGCGCTCGAATGAGCCAATGCGATATTCGTAATCGTTGCGCGTATCGATAACCACCACATCCGGATCGGAGATCAGGGTATTCCAGTCCCGGGGTTTCACATAAGTGCCAACGATATGTCGCGGATCAATATCCTCTACGCCCATGGTAACAATCTCTTTTTTGAGTTTGACCTTGGTGCGGTAAAAGGGATTGTCTTCGGTATAGGATTCTTTCACATCAACACCGGCGAGCCGCTCATCTGAGCGGATCCAATCCAGCACAGCATCGACGCCTTCGCGGGTACCGGCTATCGTGCCGTTGATGCCTTCACGCGCCAGCAACAGCGTGCCCTTCACCTGATTATCCAGCATACAACGGTGTAATGGTGCGCGCAGCGCCTGAAAATCATCCAATGTTGCAAAGCGGTACATGGCCGCTACGACTATAGAGCCTGTCATCTGTGTCCTTCTCCTGTCTGCTCACCGGAACGTAAATCCGGCGCGGAACCAAAAAATCGCGCGCATTCTATAACACTTCCAGCTCATGCTCATTGATTATGCGCAAGAATTCCTGTCCGTACTTGCTCAGTTTGCCCTGCCCCACCCCATTAATGGCCAGCAGTTGCTGCTCATTCAGGGGCCGAAGCTCCACCATATCCTGCAGGGTAGCATCGTGAAAAATCACGTAAGGCGGCACATCATGCTCTTCTGCCAGTTGCTTGCGGCATTGACGTAAAGCCTCCCACAGCCGCCGGTCTTCCGGCAGCATGGCATGTCCGCGATCGCTGCCGCGGCGTGACCGGGCAGACACTTCTTTGATGTCTTCGCGAAGCTGCACCGTTTCCTCGCCGCGCAGTACCGGCCTGGCTTTCTCGGTCAGATACAAACCACCAAAACTGGCATGATCCACCCCCAGATAACCGCGTGCCACCAACTGCCGGAACACCGACTGCCACTGGCTCTTGTCCAGCTCCCGGCCTATGCCAAAGGTGCTGACTCGCTGGTGCCCGTTTGACAGTATGCGCTCACTTTCCAGCCCGCTCAGCACCTCAATCAGATAGGCCACACCGAAGCGCTGACCGGTGCGGTACACACATGACAAGGCCTTCTGCGCCGCTTGCGTGCCATCCCAGGTGGGCGGCGGATTCAGGCAGGTATCGCAATTACCACATTGATCCGGCGCCTGCTCACCAAAATACGCCCGCAGTGCCTGACGGCGGCAACTGGTGATTTCACACAAGCCCAGCATGGCATCCAGGCGGATGCGCTCCAGGCGTTTAAACTGCTCATTGCCCTGCGAGCCATCCATCATCTGCCGCAGCTTTATTACATCCTGCAGACCATAGACCATCCAGGCCGTCGCAGGTTCCCCATCACGACCGGCGCGACCGGTTTCCTGATAATAAGATTCAAGACTGCGCGGCAGATCCAGATGCACAATAAAACGCACATCCGGCTTGTCGATGCCCATGCCAAAGGCAATGGTGGCCACCACAATGACGCCGTCTTCGCGCAGAAAGCGCTGCTGATGACGCAGGCGTTGTTCGGCACTGAGCCCCGCATGATAGGGCAAGGCATCAAAACCCTGCTGCTGCAGCCAATCGGCGGTTTCTTCCGTTTTGCGCCTCGACAGACAATAAATAATGCCGGCGTCGCCACTGTGCTCGCGACGCAGAAAGTCCAGCAATTGTTGGCGGGGACTACGTTTCTGAGTGATGCGGTACTGAATATTAGGGCGATCGAAACCGGTGACAAAGTGCTCCGCGTCATGCAATGCCAGACGTTCGACAATTTCATCACGGGTGGCGGCATCAGCCGTAGCGGTCAGGGCAATGCGCGGCACATGCGGATAGCGTTGCTGTAAAATGGACAAACTCAGGTAATCGGCCCGAAAGTCATGCCCCCACTGCGATACACAGTGCGCTTCATCAATGGCAAACAGAGCAATTGGCAGGGTATCAAACAGCTCCAGCGTCGCCGCCTGACTAAAGCGTTCTGGCGCGATATACAGCAGGTCCAGCCTGCCAGCGCGCAGCTCCGTCATCATCTGCCCGTATTCCGCCGAAGACAGTGAGGAGTTGATAAATCCGGCCCGCACGCCCAGCTCGCGCAGAGCATCCACCTGATCCTGCATCAGGGCGATCAGGGGGGAAATCACAATGCCCACGCCGGGCCGCACAATGGAAGGAATCTGGTAACACAGGGATTTACCGCCGCCGGTGGGCATCAGCACCAGCGCATTCTGGCCACTGACCACGGTATCGACAATATCCGCCTGGGCACCACGGAATTGCTCGTAGCCGAAGACCTCGCGCAACACCCTTTGCGCCTGCTGCAAATCGGGCATGCTCAACGCCCGGCCTGGAGACGCTCCCGGTAGGCCGGTAATCGGGCCCGGAGTTTAGCGGCGTTGTCCGGCCCGATGCGCAGCAATTGCTTGTGCACCGGGCTCATGTCTTCGATGTCTGTATCTGCATACAGATACATCACCGAGGGTTTGATTAGCTGGAAGGGGCCTTCCGGCTGGGGCGCATTCATGATCTGGTCAATCGCTCGCATGAGCACCTGATCAAAATCGTCCTGAAAGCCAATTTCGGCATAAGCCTCCTGAATTAATGGTTTCAGGGCACGATAGATGGGCATGGCCTGCTGTGGATCAATGCCGGTCAGCGTATCAATCAGGGTGTCGTAGCGGCGGTAGTTGGCCGGATCCATCTCGTAGAGATTATCGTCGATGTCACTGACCACAAATGATGAGGGCAACGAGCGCAGCGGATATTCGAGCTGGGGCAGCTCACCCGTCGATGCATTGTGCGCGAATACCACAAACTTGCGAATCAGATCGTCCGGCGCCAACAGACGCATCAGGCTGGCACCCAGCTCAATCTCTGCCAGCCGCGCAAACAGCGCCGCGTCACTCTGGTTCAGGGAGGGCAGCGGTTCGGCCGGAGCTGATTGAGTCTCAACCACTGCTTCAGGTTCAGGCTCTGGAGCCTGAACCTCTGTCAGCTCAATAGCGGGTGCCGGTTCGGTAATAGTTGGCGCAGGCGTAAAAGTCGGTGTGACCGGACGCGGGATGGGCGCCTCCAGCTCAACCGTGCGGGTGGCTTCCGGCGGCTCAAACGTCATCGCCAGATACACCAGGAAAACCACCCCGATCAGGGACAGTACTGCAAAAATTGCCAGAGTTTTATGCGCCATAATGCCGGTTATTCTGTCACAAGGCTGATGACAGGAGCAAGACGGTTAAAACCCAGCTCAGCCATGCTGTTAGCCAGATCTTTGCCCGCCGTGCTCGGGTTGGTCTGCTTATCAATCTGCACCACCACACCATTAACATCAACGTAATAAGTCCAGCGATTGGCAAAACCACGCTCGCCTAACACACCGTAAGCCTGGGTCATGGTTTTTTCAGGGTCAGCCAGCACCGGAAAATCCAGCTCATACTCTTTGGCAAATTCGGTGTTCTTTTCCACGGTATCAACACTGGCCATGAAATAGGCGACATCAAAACTTTTGATCTCATCGCTGCTGTCGCGAATGGCTTTACACTGGATGGTGCAGCCGCCCGTAAAGGCCGCCGGGAAGAAGGCCAGCACCACAGGCTGCTTGCCAACAAACTGCGACAGCGAATAGGTGTTGCCGTCAGAAGCCTGCAAAGTAAAATCAGGCGCCTTGTCACCCACTTCCAGCGCCAGACTCAGCGAGCTGGCAACCAGGGCCATCGCTGTCAGCAACCCACCGATCGTTTTTTTCATTAACGTTTTCATCTTCAGATCTCCTGTACCATTACCAGTCACGCAGGCTTGAACGACGCAGTTCGCGCTGCAACTCCTGCTGTGTACGCTCAATAAACTGTAGTTGATCATTCGTCTGTTCAGCATTCTCAACCGCAAACCCCGGGTTGGCCGCCAGCAACTGCTGCATGTCACGCTGCGTATCACGCAAACTGATACGCACCCGCTCCAGTTGATTACGACGCTGATTCACCGCCGAATGATAATAATCCGGGTTGCTGACCCGCTCGCGCCAGCATACGCGCTGGCTGCCGCCATTACCATCCGATACCATGCGACAGACTGTCTGCATCACGTAACGCGGCACGGCAGAATCAAATGACATGGCACTCTGGTAACTGACATGACGGGCAATTTCAGTATCAGTTGCGGCCAGCACCTGAAGTATAGACCATTGTTGCGATACATTGCCGCGCTCCTGCGCTGCTGCCAGAAGCTGACGATAGGTATCCTGCATATCATAGAGCCGACGGATCAGCGCATCTGAACCGGGTCGATCCAACAGGCTGTAGCGGGACGCCTGCAGTTGCCAGTCGGCATGTTCAAGCAGCGCATCCACATACTCAGTAGAGCCGGGTGAATGCCGACGCGATTGCAGATTAAAACGCAGATGCACAAAATCATCCACACGCGTCCATTGCTGCAAGGCAGCATGTGCATCAATCAATCCCTGGAGAATGGCGATTTGCCGATCGTCGTACAGCCCGTCGTTGATGCGGGAAATCTGCAGCGCCTGCATATACATGTCAGCCGCCTCTTCATATCGCTCGAGTGACAACAGAGTCTGCCCCAGATCTAGCTGCAGCTCTGCAAGGCCCGGATCATAAGGCCCCAATTGATTGATATGCGTCTGAAGTTGCGCACTGAGCGCATCGGCATCGCGCTGCAATTGCTGGCGCTGCTCAATCTGTTGCGGGGTGAGTGCTTGCTGCTGGTCAGAAGACCCCTCTTGCACCGAGGGCGCTTGGTGCGCTGAAGGCTCTTGGTCCGCTGATGGTTCCTCGTACGCTGAAGGCACTTCCTGACCTGTTGTCATTTGCGGAATCGCGAGTTCCTGCCCCGTGACTGGCCCTGCGCAAATCATCAGGCAGCAGACCACCCGGCGCAACGCGCCCCGGACAGCTGACCCAGGTTCAAGGTTCATCACAAAACTCTGCAAACGCGAATAATCATAGGTTCTAAGACCGCCGCGGCGACCGACTCAGTTCAACGTGCCTCAGTATACGCCATTTAGAGTCGACACCGCTGTTGGCTGGCAGTCTGTGGCAATTTATCCCATAATCGGGCACTGAATTTCTTTCGCCCACGGGGGAGCATTAATGAGCAAGGATTATTTGTCTTTCTATATCAATGGCCAATGGGTCAAACCCATCTCGGGTTCGACACTGGATGTGATCAATCCGGCCACTGAAACGGCCTTCACACAAATTTCTCTGGGCTCAGCGGCCGATGTGGATGCTGCCGCCAATGCGGCGCGCGCGGCTTTCGAAAGCTGGTCGCAGACCAGTGTTGAAGAGCGCCTGGCCATTCTTGACAAAATTCTGGCCGGCATCAAAGCACGCTCAGAGGATCTGGCTCAGGCGATTTCGCAGGAAATGGGCGCACCCATCAGTTTTGCCCGCACGGCCCAGGTGGGCACAGGGCTGGCCCACTTCGCCACCGCACGACAGATCCTGGCCAGCTATGAATTCGAAGAAGCCCGCGGCACAACGCAAATTATTAAAGAGCCCATCGGTGTGTGTGGCATGATCACACCCTGGAACTGGCCGCTCAACCAGCTAACCTGCAAGGTAGCACCGGCTTTGGCCACGGGCTGTACCATGGTGTTGAAGCCCAGTGAAGTGGCGCCCATCAGCGCCATGATTCTGGCAGAAATCATCCACGAGGCCGGCGTGCCTGCGGGCGTGTTCAACCTGGTAAACGGTGACGGGCCAAGCGTAGGTGCTGCGATTTCCGCTCATCCGGAAGTCGACATGGTGTCATTCACCGGTTCTACCCGCGCCGGTCGAGAAGTCAGCAAAGCCGCCGCCGACACCATTAAACGCGTTTGTCTGGAGCTGGGCGGCAAATCCGCCAATATCATTCTGGACAGCGCCGACCTGGCGACTGCCATCAAGGGCGGCGTGATGGGCTGTTTTGGCAACTGCGGCCAGTCCTGTAACGCGCCAACCCGTATGCTGGTGCCCCAGTCACGCATGGCAGAAGCTATCGAGATTGCCAGGGCGGTCGCCGCCAAAGCCATGCCCGGCAATCCATCTGATGAAAGCTCACGCATCGGCCCGGTCGTCAATCAGGCGCAGTTCGACAAGATTCAGGGGCTGATTCAGGCCGGTATCGACGAAGGTGCCACGCTGGTCATTGGCGGCACCGGTAAACCGGAAGGCCTGGAGACCGGCTATTTTGTTAAACCCACCGTGTTTGCCAACGTCACCAATGACATGACCATTGCCCGCGAGGAAATCTTTGGCCCGGTGCTGTCCATAATCGGCTACAAAGACGATGAAGAGGCCGTACGCATTGCCAATGACACCGTTTATGGTCTGTCAGGTTATGTGTCCGGCGAACCAGACCACGCTCGCGCCATCGCCCGACGGATGCGCACCGGCATGGTCCACATGAACGGCGCCGGTCCTGACTTTGCGGCACCTTTTGGTGGCTACAAGCAGTCCGGCAATGGCCGCGAATGGGGGGTTGAAGGCTTCCACGATTACCTGGAAATCAAGGCCGTCATGGGTTACAACGCATGAGCATCGCGCTGACTAAACCGTCTATCGACATCGGCATCATCACCCGTGATGCCAAAGCCATGCTGGCGTTTTACCGCGACACGCTGGGCCTGGAATTTGAAGGCACCATTCCCATGCCCGGCGGTGGGGACATGCACCGGCTGAAGGTTGGCGGCAGCGTATTGAAGATCGTTCAGCTCAGCCGGGCTCCGCAGGCCGATGCCGCGCCCGGCGGCATTCCTGCCGCCACAGGTTGTCGTTACTGGACACTGACCGTAGCAGATCTGGAGAAAAGTGTGCAGATTTGCAGCGAAGCCGGTTACAAAGTTGCCGTGCCGCCCAAAGTAATCCGGCCGGGCGTGGCCATTGCCATGATCGAGGACCCGGATGGTAACTGGGTGGAACTGTTGCAGAACGGATAGAAGAGCATTTTGCTGCAACAAACAAAAACCAACAAAGAAGGGAGCCTCGATCAGATGGCTCCCTTTTTTGTATTGTGTAGCTGCTTGCAAGAGGCTGGTTTTACCAGCCACTTGAATTGATCAGTGATCGTGACCACCGTCATGCACATGACCATGCTCGATTTCCTGTTCAGTGGCATCACGCACGCTGACAACTTCCACATCAAAGTGCAGAGTTTTGCCAGCCATCGGGTGATTACCATCCACAGTCACCTGATCACCATTCACTTCAGTCACGACAATGTGCTGCTGCCCCTGCGGCCCCTGTGCAGTGAAACCCATGCCAGGCTCAACCTTCTCAACACCTTTAAACATTTCCAGCGGCAATGTCTGGATCATCTCAGGATTGCTTTCACCATAGGCGTCAGCCGGCTGAATGGTGGTCTTGAACGTCGCGCCGGTCGTTTTGCCTTCCAGCTCTTTTTCAAGACCCGGAATCAGGTTATTGGCACCATGCAGATAATTTAAAGGACCACGCCCTTCCGAGGTATCCATTACTTCACCTGCGTCATTGGTCAGGGTGTAATTGATGCCCACTACTGCATTTTTGCCGATCATTAAACTCATTGCTCATTTCCTGTATTTTTAAATAACTCTGTGCACCGTAACATTTTTGACTACAAATGTCCCGTCCAGGCAAAAATCCCCAACCTAGTCACCAGAACGATTATACTGATCAGCGAAGCGATCCTGCAGTTTACGCATTCCCCCCAGCCAGCGGTCATAATCACCGGTCTTGCGCTGCATGTAGGTCAGCACCTGAGGGTGTGGCAGACACAGGAAGCGCTCTTCTGCCAGGGTTTCTATCACGGTCTGGGCCAGCGCCTCAGGCTCCAGCATGCCATCGACACCTGCAACCCCGCCGCCCCCGGTATTTTCCGTCATTTTGGTGCGCACCGCCTGAGGGCACAGCACCGACACTTTGATCCCCCGGCTGCCGTAGGTGATCGACAACCACTCAGCAAAGCCGATGGCTGCATGTTTGGTCACAGCATAGGGGGCGGATCCGACCTGGCTCAACAGGCCTGCCGCCGAAGCGGTATTCAGCAGGTAGCCCTCACCGCGCTCCAGCATATCGGGCAGCAGAGCCCGGGAGGCGTAGATATGCGCCATCACATTAATATCCCAGATGCGCTGCCAGGCTTCATTGCTGACATTTTCATCACCCGCCGTGAAAATACCGGCATTGGAGCAGAACAGGTCAATCGGACCAAATTTTTCCTTGGTGAGCGCAACCAGCTTTTGAATGTCTGATTCCTGACTGACGTCTGTCACAACACCCAGAGCTTTACTCCGGTCACTGATCTGTGCCACCAACTCGTCGATACCAGCCTGATTGATGTCAGCTACAACTACCGCCGCCGCACCTTCCTGTGCAAAACGCTCACACAACGCCCGCCCGATGCCACTGGCTCCCCCTGTGACCACAATAACCTTGTCTTTAACCTGCATTGCCTTCTCCTTGCCTGATGACTTAATTAGCTGATTATCTTATCGCAGTTAACAGCATATCGGGCGCGCCAACCGATCGGCAAGCAGAAAACCTGCCCGATCTGTGCTAATGTGCACACCATTCAGGTCATCTGAAAAAGTAGGACTCGAAGGGGAGAGCTTAGGTGAGAATTACGTCAAAACCAGTCAATACCAAATTCTATGCATTGCTGAGCACCGCGTGTGCAGCCATGATCGCAACAGCCATGAATCCGGCCTCGGCCCAGAACAGCGCGCCGGCGATCGAAGAGATCCAGGTGATCTCCTCGTCGCGCCGACCGGAGAACCTGAGTACAGTAAACGCCGCCATCGCCACACTGAACGAAGAAGAACTCCGCCTGATTTCTCACACTCACATCCAGGAATCAGCCAACCGGCTGCCCGGCGTTAACCTGCATCGCAACAACGGTCAGGAAAGCCTGACGGCCATCCGTTCACCCGTGCTCAGCGGCGGCGGTGCCTGTGGCGCATTCTTGCTGGCAGAACAGGGTATCCCGCTGCGCTCAGCAGGTTTCTGTAACGTGAACGAGTTGTTTGATTCGCATTCGGAAAACGCCGAGCGAATCGAAGTCGTGCGTGGCCCGGCCAGCGCTTTTTACGGCTCCAATGCCGTGCACGGCATGATTAACGTGGTCCTGCCACGCGCCGGCTCCGCCAACGATCTGACCGTTGAATACGGACCGCGTGGCACCTGGCGCGGTAACGCGCGGGTGAGCACCGGCGAAGAAGGCGGCTTCCGTCAGACACTGCTTTTAAATGGCATTGCTGAAGAAGGTTTCCGTGCCGATAGCTGGTACGACCAGCAAAAAGCCACCTGGCTGTATGAAACAACAACAGACAACGGCACCACCTTTGACGGCGGCATCACCATCGCCAACCTGAACCAGGAAACCGGTGGTTACGTCGTTGGCACCGACGCCTACAAGGACGAGGTGCTGCGCCGCAGCAATCCCAATCCGGAAGCCTATCGCAACAACCGCAGCATGCGTGCCTGGACACGCATCAGCTACACGCTGGACAGCGGCTGGGACGTTCTGCTGACGCCGTATTTTCGCAAGGCCGACCTGGACTTTATCCAGCACTTCCTGCCCGGAACACCGACCGAAGAAAACAAACATGACAGCGCTGGTCTGCAGTTTGCCAGCTACAAGGATCTGGACAATCAGCGCCAACTGGCGGCCGGCCTTGACCTGGAATTTACCAACGGCTCATTGGTGCAAAGCCAGGCCCAGCCCACCAGTGGTTCAGCCTTCCTGGTAGCCACCATTCCGCAGGGCAAACACTATGACTACAGCGTTGATGCTACGCAGATTGCTCCGTTTGTGCAGTACCAGCAAGCGTGGGATAACGGCCTGGATCTGACTCTGGGGCTCCGCTACGAGCGCATCAGCTACGACTATACCAACAACATGATCGATGGTCGTACCCGTGAGGACGGCACGCCCTGCGGCTTTGGCGGATGCCGCTATAACCGCCCCGGCAATCGCCAGGACACCTTCGGCAACTGGGCACCTAAACTCGGCCTGAGATATCAACTTAATGATGATCACAACGTGCAATTCCGTATTTCACGCGGATTCCGGGCACCTCAGTCCACCGAACTCTACCGTCTGCAAAACAACCAGAACGTCGCCGATCTGGATTCAGTAGAAATCGACAGTATCGAACTGGGGTTCGAGGGCGCTCAGGGTGCGCTGTCCTATGAAGCCGTTGTTTATTACATGGACAAAGACAACGAAATCATTACGGACGCCGATCGTATCAACCTGAACAATATGCACACCCGCCACAAGGGAATGGAATTGTCCGGTGCTTACGAGATAAGTGACACCCTGAGACTGAGCGGTGCTTATAATCATGCTCGCCATACCTATGAAAACGATCAGTTCTCAGGCGCGGTGAACCTGAACGGCAACGATGTATCATCGGCTCCGCGCAACTTTGGTACGCTGCAACTGCAGTGGCGTCCGAGCACATCGCTGATGACCGAGCTGCAATGGGTTGCCATGGGTGAGTACTACACCAGCCCGGACAACCTGAACCAGTATGACGGCCACAACATCCTGAACCTGCGCACGCGCTGGGATGCCTCTGAGGATCTGACGGTATCGCTCAACATCCTCAACCTGACCGATCGCAAGTACGCGGAACGAGCCGACTGGGCAACTTTTGGTGGCGATCGCTACTTCCCGGGCGAACCGCTGCGCGCGTTTCTGGCACTGAACTGGCGCTTCAATTAAGGCAGGCTGCATGAGCAAGGGCGAGGGCATTGTCAGACAGCTGGAGCAGTATTTCCGGCTGTCGCCCTCGCCCGGCGGCCTGATCACTCCCCCCGATCCTCAGGATCGTATTATTCGTCCTGACCACCTGAAGCAAGGAGAACGGCGCGCGGCCGTGCTTATCCCGGTATTTACCGATACCGACGGGCGTAATGCCAGAATCATGTTGACCCGGCGAACGGAACATCTGCGCCGCCATGCCGGGCAAATCAGTCTACCCGGAGGTTCTGTCGACCCCGGCGACCGCGACATTATTCATACTGCGCTACGGGAAGCTGAAGAAGAAACCCGCCTGACGCCCGAGTCGGTGACTATTGCCGGCACGCTGCCGGCACTGATCATGCCAACGGCCTATCATGTAACACCCGTTGTTGGAATGATCAGAGATAAGGTCAAGGTCGAACCCTGCCCGAATGAAGTGGCCGAAATATTTTTTGTCCCTGCGGATATTCTGCTGGACCCGTCCCGCTACCAGATAGGTAGCATGACATTCCAGAACAGACAGCGGAAATTTCGGGAGTTGTACTATGAACACTATCGGATTTGGGGCGCCACAGCAGCCATCCTGCACCATCTGGCCGAGCAGTTAACGACGTCTGGCGCTAAAACTCTCTAGCAGCGCATCCCGCTCATCTTTCGTGGTGCCCGCCGCTCGCTCAGAAAGCGGCGCATGACAAACCTGATTTTTACCCGACGCCTTGGCCTGGAGCAGATATTTATCGGCTCGCGCAATAGCCTGGTCGGCTGTCAGATGATCCGCAGGACCACAATAATCGATGCCAATACTCACGCTCAAGTCAACACGCTGACCGTCGGATACCAGCCTGATTGCGGCGATGCCTTCACGCAGCCGCTCACCCAGGACAACGGCCTCACGCAGGCTGGTGCCCGGCAGCACAATCACAAATTCTTCGCCCCCGAACCGGCAGGGCACATCCAATTGACGCAAGGACTTGCGAATGTACGTTCCAGCCGCTCTGAGGACCTGATTGCCGAACTCATGACCGTGTGTGTCATTTAATCGCTTGAAGTTGTCGAAATCAAGAATTGCCAGCGCAAACCCCTGTCCAACACGATGTGCCCGCTCCAGCTCCTGATTGATACTGCGGATCAAGAATCGATAATTGAAAAGTCCCGTCAGCTCATCTGTGATGACCAGTTCAGATAGCGCAGCTACCTTATCGCGCAGCTGCGACAGCTCGTCCAGCCAAAGACACTGGAGCTCTCCGACCGGGCATTGCAAAGTGTTGTCGCGCGGCACGGGCTCAGTCATTCAGGGGGCCACATCCAGTGGAGGGGTATCCACGAACAGTTCATGGAAAAAATTAGCCAGAGACTGCTCGGCACGCCGGTTGGCTGTCTGGTTATAAACAGTCCCAAAATCCGGATTATTGGCTGCCGGATTGGTAAACGCATGTTTGGTGCCTCCGTATACATGCACCTGCCAATCCACGTCCGCCCCGGACATTTCAGTCTCAAAAGCCAGCACCTGATCGGGCGGCACCATCGGGTCGTCATGTCCATGTAATACCAGCACCTTGGACTGAATAACCTGACTCGCCGCATCCCCCTGCCCGAGTAAGCCGTGGACACTGGCCACGCCTTTGACATCAGCGCCCGAGCGGGCCAGTTCAAGCACGGCCATGCCACCGAAACAATATCCCATGGCGGCCAGGTTTTTATCATCCACCTGCGACAGTTTTCGGGCTGCCGCCAGCGCGGCAGCCATGCGGCGCCTCAATAATTGCCGGTCTTCCACAAAGGGCATCATTAACGCAGAGTTACCTTCGGCATCGCCTTCCTTGCCGAATACCCCCTTACCATAAACATCCAGTGCAAAGCCTACATATCCCAACTCAGCCATGCGCTCGGCACCCGCGCAGGCATAAGCACGACGGCCGGTCCAGTCATGGGCAACCAGCACACAGGGGCGCTTTTCCGTGACGTCTTCATCATAGGCTACATAAGCTTCCAGGATCACATCACCATCCTGGTACTCAATATATTCAGTCTTCAACATCAGGATACCCCAATTGTCATTACAACTGTTCCAGAATCTTTTCGGCCGCGCTGACATCAACGCCGGCACCTTGCTCGAGTGCCAGGTACTTGATGACACCATCATCCACGATCATTGCAAAGCGTTGGCTGCGCTTACCCATACCAAAACCACTGGCATCCAGTTCCAGGCCCAATGCCGCCGTAAAGTCTCCGTTTCCATCCGCCAGCATCAATATCTCTTCAGCATTCTGGCTTTTCCCCCAGGCTGACATGACAAATGCGTCGTTAACAGCCATGCAGGCGATGGTGTCCACACCTTTAGCCTTGATTTTATCGGCATTAACAACATAACCCGGCAAATGGGTGACTGTACAACCCGGCGTAAACGCGCCCGGGACAGCGAACAGCACTACCTTTTTGCCAGCGAATATCTCTTCCGTGGTGATATTTTCCGGACCTTCGCTGCCCATGGTTTTAAGTGTGGAGGCTGGAATCTTGTCACCTGTATTGACACTCATAGTACACCTCTGTGTGGATAAATTGATGATCAGTCGCAAAGTCTCGAGTGTAGCAAATTCACTGCAGGGCGGATACTTGCACACCATCGGCGTGTTCAACAATCCAGTCAGCATGCAGACTGACCCGCTCGTAAATGATGCGTGCCCCATACCGCCCCTGACGCTCGGGACCGCCCAGTTCGCCAACGGCCACCCCAAAAAGCACTTGGACATCGTCATCCGGCAGCAACGCCGGACCACCACTATCACCCAAACCGGGAATGCCTTCAAAGGGAACGGCCAGACTGCCGCGCGGCGCCGGGTCATCAAAATCAAAGTGCAGATGTGAGTTGGCGGCTACCACTGAGTTGCGGGCGAAACGCAGCCGTCCGTCACGAAAACGGTCTTCAGAACTACCCATACCCGCTGACCCCCACCCCAGAAAAGTGAGCTGTCGTCCCGCCTCTGATCGGCCGTTGTAGATGACCAGGGGACTCACGCCGGGCGTCGCATGAGACAGCTTCAACAATGCCAGGTCAACCTCACCGGCTGATTGGGTGTCACGGGCAATGCCAGGCCAGCGGGGATGAAAAATCACCTTGACGATCTCATTCGCTGTGCCGGCGATCGCCACCGGATAAGACTGATGTGAGTCCATCGCTTCAGACAGCCCGGTTTCCAGAACACAGTGCGCGGCTGTTAAAGCCCAGCGCTCGGCGATCAGGCTGGCAACGCAGGTATGTCCGTGTTCACTGCGCAACAAGGGAAAAATTGCCGGGTAGTCAGACTCACTGGCGATAAAGCGTCCGTATCCGGTATCATGGCGTACGATTATGGCATTGGCAGGTAAGCTGATCAGAAGCAACAGGTACGCCATCTGCAGAATCACATATTTCAGCCAGGAGTTTGCCATGAATACACCTGAAAAACCTGAACGCGAATACGAACAATCGGGGCTGTACCCCGAAAACGAAAAACCCTTCCGGGTCTGGGCACTACTGGGCTGGCTGGGCGCGGTCGTTGTAACCCTGGCGGCTGCGGCGGCTTTGCTGGACATTATGTTGCTGTGAGCGTGTAGCGCTTGGCGTATCAGTGCTTGTCGCGGCCAGCCCGTCGACCGGGGCGCAGTACCGGCAGTTCGCGTTTTTTGCCCAGTCCCCCAAGTATCTTGACCAGGCGCCAGGCAATAACAATAACGGCGATCACCACAAACACCAGAATACTGATGATAAGCCACTGCTCGTGAGTCCATTCACCGGGACTCAACCAGATATCACTCACATACCCTCCCATCAGAATCAGATAAACCAGGCCGGTCATTATGAGTGAAAGCGCTCCCGATGACCAGCCAACAGCCACACTCAACATTTTTGCTCAAGTGCCGTTATACAGTACAGACACCTTTTTCTACTGTCACGGGATGCTGTTATGAGTACCAGTCAGGCACTTGCTGTCGAACAACATGACAACGATGATGATTTGCCGCGCGATGTCATCAAGCATGTCAGTTTCGCACTGGGCGAGGAAACTTACGCGATTAACGCCGCCACTGTTAACGAGGTGCTGCGTCATACGGAAATTACCCCGGTACCAGGCTCGCCAGCCTTTATTCTGGGCATCATCAACCTGCGTGGCAATGTCGTGACCGTGATTGATGCCCGTCAGGTTTTTGCCCTGCCGCCCCGGGAGCTGTCTTCGCAGTCACGCATAATAGTTGTCGAAGTGGAAGATTTTATTGTCGGAGTGTTGGTAGATCGGGTAGTGGCCGTTGTGGATCTTGAGGAGGCCGCCATTGAAACCGCACCACAGACCGGTCAGGACGCATCCGCCCGATTCATTCATAGTGTTTATAACGAGGAAGACGAGCTGCTGATACTGGTTGATTTCAGCCGGGTGGTGGAGCTGCTGCCCCGCTAACTGCCACCATAACGCATGACTGCGGCCAGTAGGGTTTCGATTTCACGAATCCTCTCATCTGTGTCATCCAGCTCCAGCAGGCGCTGCTTGTCAGAGGCCGGTACCGGCAGTAACTCGGCAAGGCGCCAGGCCAACTGGCGCTTGTCAGTCAGATCCGACTCCATTCCAAGGCCCTCCACCAGAGGATGTGCCATCAGATCCTTCAGCAACTCTGCCAGGTGTTCATGCTCTTCACCCAGTGCAATGGGTGTCTCGCCAAGATAATCGGTCGGCGCCCATTCTACCGAGGCCATCAGCAGTCTGTTTTCTCGCGGCCAGCACTCCTGAACGCGGAACTTCTTGTGACCTTCTACCGTCACGCCCAGAAGGCCATTAGGCAATTGATCCCAGTCCACGATTTTTGCATAGGTGCCGGTACGATGGACCTGTTGAGTGGTGCCGGGACTGGCTGTTTCGCCGCCCTGACTGAGCAGACAGATACCAAACCCGGTGTCAGAGCGCAGACTCTGACTGATCAGGTCCAGGTAGCGCTGCTCGAAAACCTGCAGGGGCAGTCGACCGCCCGGAAACAGAACGGAGCGCAGTGGAAACAGCGCTATCAGCTCCTGTTCAGACACAACCTAGCTCTCCTCTATATTCCCGCCGACTGAGTCACGTTGGGTCAGCGCATCCAGTAATTTCCCATGTATGCCGCCAAAACCACCGTTACTCATCAAAACAATATGGTCTCCGGTACGCGAATAACTCGCCAGATAGTTAACGATGTCATCAACCTGCTTGAATGCCAGGGCGGGAACCGGGCTTTCGGCAATTAAACGATCAACATTCAGGCCGACATCATCGGGCACCATCCAGATGCACAGATCAGCATCGTGACCAGATGCGGCCAAAGTATCCTGATGTACACCCAGTCTCATGGTTGCCGATCGCGGCTCAATGACGGCAATCAGCCGGCTGCCCGGCAGCTCATTCAAGCTGAGCCGCATACCCTCCAGTGTGCTTGCAATGGCTGTAGGATGATGCGCAAAATCATCGTAAACATGAACGCCGTGCACATCTCCCAACAATTCCATACGACGTTTCACGCTACTGAATTGCACCAACGCCTCACAGGCCGTAATGACATCGACCCCTGCATGATGCGCCGCCGCAACCGCAGCAAGCGCATTGCCTGCATTATGGCGTCCGGTTAAAGACCACTCAATGACCGCACGAGTATCGTTTTCCCGGGGGCCCTGTTTGGTGATCTGTACCGATTTACCGGCTGCATCCAGTAACTTCATCTGCCAGGTCACCTTTTCACCCACCGGCTCCGTCTTGTCTGCATCTTCGGTGTATTGCACTGGCGTCCAGCAGCCCTGATCGAGCACCTGAGCCAGTGCAGCATTGTCAGTCGGACAAATAATCAGCCCTTCCGATGGCACCGTACGCACCAGATGATGGAATTGACGCTGGATGGCCGCCAGATCGGGAAAAATATCAGCGTGATCAAACTCCAGGTTGTTCATGATCAGCGTGCGAGGGTGGTAGTGAACAAACTTGGAACGCTTGTCGAAAAAGGCGCTGTCATATTCGTCCGCCTCGACTACAAAAAAATCACTTCGCCCCAGGCGCGCCGATGTCGGGAAATTCTTCAAGACTCCGCCAATCAGGTATCCGGGCTTTAATCCTGCATATTCCAGTATCCAGGCAAGCATGGCACTTGTCGTGGTTTTGCCATGTGTTCCTGCCACAGCCAGCACCCATTTGCCGGGCAGCACATAACGGGAGAGGAACTCCGGCCCGGAGCAATAAGCCAAGCCGCGATTCAACACATACTCAACGGCCTCATTGCCGCGCGACAGGGCGTTGCCAATGACCACCAGGTCAGGGTGGGGTTGCAAATGCCCGGCAGAAAAACCCTCGTTGAGACTGATGCCCTGCTGCTCAAGTTGAGTACTCATTGGTGGATAGACATTGGCATCTGAACCACTGACCTGCATGCCAAGTTCTTTGGCCAGCACCGCCAGGCTACCCATAAACGTGCCGCAAATCCCGAGAATGTGAATACGCATATACTGTTCCTGAAACTGATATGCTTACTTTAGCACTTATGACCGCGAGCCACCGATGATTTCTCTAAGCGACTTTGCCATCACCGTCTATCGGGCATCCGACGTACAGTCGGCGTGCCTGCAATTGCAGGATGATTTTAACGCAGATATTCCCTACCTGTTTTTTCTATGCTGGTATGGAGTCTATAAAGGACAAATCAGCGATGAGTTAGCGGCTGTTAGCGAGCACCATAATCAGTCAATCAGCAGGCAGGTTGTCCAGCCCTTGCGGCAGGCGCGACGCTGGATGAAAATGCACTGGTCAGCACAGTCGCCCCTGCGGGAAAAGATCAAAGCTGCGGAGTTACAGGCGGAGCTGGCCCTGCTGGAGGACTTGCAGCAGATGGCGGCGCCGATCGCGGGCAACGGCCACCCCGGAACAGAAGCCATACGGGCGAATATTCAGCGTTATCTGCAAAGCCTGCCGGTGCTGCCGGATGAACACATCTGGCTGCCGGTTCTCAGAGGCGCGGCTGGTGTGCAGCACCCTGCCAGCGACTGACCAGTCCCGATTCGATATCAAACAGATCCAGCACCCGTCCGACGCTGTGGTTGATGATGTCATCGACAGTTTTTGGCAGCGTGTAGAGCGCCGGCATCGGCGGTGCCACAATGGCCCCCAACTGGCAGGCTTTCAGCAACAACTCACAATGCCCGGCATGCAGTGGGGTTTCCCTGGGCATAAGCACCAGCCTGCGCCGCTCTTTCAACACCACATCAGCAGCCCGGGTCAGCAGATTATCCGCATAGGAATGCACAATGGCCGACAGCGTTTTCATGGAGCATGGCGCAACAATCATACCGTCTGTTTTAAACGAACCGCTGGCTATACTGGCGGCCAGATCCTTGACTGAGTGTACTTCATCCGCCAGTGCCAGCACCTGATCCGTCTGCCACGCAGTCTCCAGGCTGATGTTAAGTCGAGCTGAAGGTGTCATCACCAGATGGGTTGCTATGTCGGGGTCATGCTGCAGGATCTGCAGCATACGAATACCATAAATCAGGCCACTGGCGCCCGACATGCCTATAATCAATCGTCTTTTCTGTCCCACTGTTTCCTGCCTCTGGTTTTGAGCGCTGTTTTCAGATCAGGCGAATGGCTCATTGCCAAGGCCAGCCGCAATTTGTAACATTATGCCTTTACCCGACCCACATTGCATCACACTCAGTTGCCCACAGGTAAAGCATGTCCAAAGCAAATCTGTTCTACGCCCAGTCAGGCGGCGTTACCGCTGTAATCAACGCCAGCGCCTGCGGTGTTATTGAAACCGCCCGGCGCCACAATGATCAGATCGGCACCGTTTATGCAGGCCTGAACGGCATCATCGGAGCACTGCGCGAGGAGCTGATCGACACCGGCAAAGAGTCTGCTGCAACAATCGCCGCCTTGCGTCATACGCCATCGGGAGCGTTTGGATCATGTCGCTATAAATTAAAAAGTCTGGAAGACAATCGCGCTGAGTATCAACGCCTGATGGACGTATTCCGGGCGCACAATATTCGCTACTTTCTGTACAACGGCGGCGGCGACTCGCAGGACACCGCCAACAAGGTGTCGATGCTGAGCCTGAAAGAAGGCTTTCCCATCACCTGTATCGGCATTCCCAAAACCGTGGATAATGACCTGCCTGTTACTGACAACTGCCCGGGCTTTGGCTCAGTTGCCAAATATGTTGCTGTATCGATACGCGAAGCCGGACTTGATGTCGCTTCTATGTGCGAAAGCTCCACCAAAGTCTTCGTAATGGAGGTAATGGGGCGCCACGCCGGCTGGATTGCCGGTGCCGCGGGCCTGGCAGCCGAACAGGAAGGTGACGCACCTCACATTATCCTGTTTCCGGAAATCGCTTTCGATAAACCCGCATTCCTGCGTCGTGTCCGAGACTGCGTGAATCGCTATGGTTTCTGTGCCATCGTGGTTTCAGAAGGAGCTCACTACGCCAATGGTCAGTTCCTGGCAGATGCTGGTGGCAAAGATGCCTTTGGTCATACTCAGCTGGGTGGCGTGGCACCTTTTCTGGCTAATATGATCAAGCAGGAACTCGGTTACAAGTATCATTGGGCGGTCGCCGACTATCTGCAGAGAGCCGCGCGTCACATCGCATCTGCCACCGACGTTGAGCAGGCCTATGCAGTTGGCAAAGCCGCTGTTGAGTTTGCGCTGGCAGGTAAAAATGCCGTCATGCCAACTATCGTCCGCAAGCCAGGCGACAGGTATGAGTGGGAAATAGGCGAGGTGGCACTGGCCGATGTCGCCAATGTAGAGAAACCCATGCCAAGGGAATTTATAACCGAGGATGGCTTTAATATCACCGAACAGGCACGTCAGTACTTCACGCCATTGATCGCCGGCGAAGACTACCCACCTTACAAAAACGGATTACCGCAATATGCCCGCTTGAAGGGTGAACTGGCTGATAAGAAATTACCAGCCTGGGACCAGAGCTGAGCCGATGAGCTGGCGCTGTCAGGGCGCCAGCCTTTCTATCAGCCAGTCACCGTCAGCCTGGCGGATATACAGGAAGCGATCATGTAATCGCCGTGAGCCACCCTGCCAGAATTCAATGCTCTGCGGCGCGACGCGATAACCACCCCAGAACTCCGGCAGGGGAATGTCCTGTCCGGCAAACTTCTCGCTGGCCGATTCATACTGCTGCTCCATCACATCGCGCGATGCCAGTACCCGGCTCTGCGGCGACGCCCAGGCTCCAAGCTGACTTTCTCGGGGGCGGCTGTTGAAATAGGCCCTTGACTCTTCAATCGAGACTTTTTCAGCCACACCCTGAATAATGACCTGACGTTCAATCGTCAGCCAGGGGAAGTGCAGACTGACGGATGAGTTGACAGCAATCTGCTGCGCTTTGCGACTTTCGTAGTTGGTAAAGAACGTAAATCCGCGTTCATCAAAACCTTTCAGCAGAACCACGCGCTGTGACGGCTGGGAAGTTGCCAGCACCATCGCTGTGGGTTCCGGCTGTTCCATTTTTATCGCCTGATCCATCCAGCGGCCGAACTGTTCGATCGGGTCGAGTGCCAGCTCCTCACGATGCAATTGACCGCGCAGATACTCTCGACGAATAGACTGTAAATCCATGATTCACTCTCTGTCTGGCGCCTCAGCGCACAAAACGTCCGTACTCCCAGACCTGCTCCCGGCGGGTGCCCGTCGGGTAGAAAAATGTGCCTGGACCATGTTTCTCATTGGCGTAGAATCGACCCTCGTAGCGCTGGCCATCGGGCCAACGGTACACACCCTGCCCCTGGTACAGGTCGTCGACAAATTCGCCTGTGTAATTCTCCGTGTTTTCTCTGAGCCACAACTCTGTGTGTTTATTGGGGTACCAGTCGTTAACCCCAAAAAAGTACGCGCCACGACCATGGCGCAGATCATCACGCCACTGTCCGATATAGAGACGCGATCGACCATCCCAATAGGTGCCACGTCCCTCACGCGACCCGGCTACCCAGTCACCTTCGTAATAAGCGCGCTCTGAGCGGCTTATCATCTGCTCCAGACGACCAAAACCGTGATAACGACCACTCTGAAAATCACCTTCATAACGATCAGTTCCCAACTCCGTCCTGATTTCCAGAATTCCAAAACCGCTTTCGCAATCACCGTAGACACATGTTCGGCTGATTTCAGTGGCACTTGTCTGCTGAGCCTGCGCCAGTGCCGATACCAGCATCAAGCACACCAGCAGACCAAGCTGCGACACCCCTTCAAAAACCTGTTGTATTCTCATTCATCTTGCTCCCGTCGCTTAAACAGACAACTCACGCAGAACGGCCAGTGGACTGGTTTTAACGACGCGTCGTGTAGCGTTAACACCTAATAAGGAGATGATCACTGTACCTGCAACAGGACCGACAAACCAGACCCAATAGTGCGGTGAGAAGTCCTGCTGAAAAACTTCGGTCTGCAGGTAGTAGAGACTCAGCTCCGCCCCAACGGTGGCGATCACACCTGCCAGCAGGCCTATAAACGCGAATTCTATCCACAGCGAATTCAAAATCAAGCGCCGCCCCGCGCCCAGGGTTCGCAGTATGGCATTCTCGCGAAAACGTTCATCCAGGGTGGCGTTCACACAGGCCAGCAAGACCAGCGCACCCGCCACCAGCACTAACGCCGCGATCAGCTCAATCGCCGAGCTGACCTGTGCAATGATATCCTGAATCTGCTGGATAATGGCATCTACCTCCAACACCACTATCGTCGGGAATTGCCGCAGCAAATCATTCAGCATGAGTTTCTGTTCACCTACCAGCAGCATGGTCGACAGATAAGTTGCGCCTAAATGATCCAGCGTTCCCGGCGAAAAGATAAAAAAGAAGTTCGGTTGCATATTGTCCCAACGGACTGTTCGCAGACTGGTCACCGTGACTGTTACCTGATCTTCGCCGGCGCGAAACACCAGCTCGTCGCCCAGCTCCACACCCAGGCGGCGCGCATAATCATCTTCTACCGACACCTGGCCGGCAACATCACCCTCGCCCCACCAGCTACCGGCAACAATCTGATTGTCCGGAGGCAACAATGAAGTCCAGGTGACCTGACGGTTGATAACCCGCTGACGGCCCTGCTCATCGCCGCCTTCGGCCGCCTCAGCATCAGCGCGATCATCTTGCCCGGCGCTGCGCTCGGTCAGGGTTTGCTGCTCATCATCCTCATCCCAGGGGTTGCGTGGCATTTCTCCATTCACGCTGAGCAAACCGGCAGTCATCATCGGATAAAACGGATTGCTTTGCAGATTGTTCTGCGACATGAAATTCTGCATGCCATCAACCTGGGATGCAGTGATGTTCATCATAAAATGATTGGGCGTATCTTCCGGCAATTGCGCCTGCCAGTCGCGAATCAGATCGGTGCGCAGCAGTGCCAGTGTTAACAGACTCATGATGGTCAGGCAGAACACCAACACCTGCAGTACGCTCTGACGCCGGCGCCGCCGCACAGCAGACATGGCCAGCATCCAGGCGCTGCCGGCCCGCATACCGGCAGCCGAACCACTGCGCAGCAGCAGCCACGACAGCGCACTCAGAACCAGCACAACACCCGCCACACCGGCTACCAGAATACCTGTAATCAAAAGATCCTGGCTGTACCAGATGATCAGCAGCAAGGCACCGCCGATGCCAAACAGATAAGGCAGTCGCGTACTGAGCGGCGCATCCACCAGATCCTTGCGCAGCACTCGCAATGGCGAGGTATGTTTCAGAGCTAATAACGGCGGCATGGCAAAGGCAAACAGACAAACCAGCGCTGTTAGCGCACCAACCCCGTAAGGCATTAGCGAAGGGGTCGGCAGCTGCACAGGAATGACCGAGGCCAGCAGGCGCAGAATCAACTCGTGCACCAGCCAGCCGAACATAGAGCCCATAGCGACCGCAATAAGCAGTAAAAGGGCCAGAATCGTAAAGTAGATGGCAGAGATCTGGTTGGAAGTGCAGCCAAGCGTTTTTAATATCGCCGCATAATCGAAGTGTCGCTCACTATAGCGTCGGGCAGTCAGAGCAATAGCAATGCCAGCCAGAATCACCGCAAACAGACTGCCCAGCATCAGGAAACTCTCGGCGCGACTGAGCGCCTCGGCCACCTCCTGACTTTCATCACGCACATCGCGCAGACGCGACTGACCGTCCGATTCATCACGCAGCCATTGTGCAAAATTATCCAGATCCACCTGGGCGCCTGCAAACAGATAGCGATAGGTGATCCGGCTACCCGGCTGTATGACATTGGTTGCTGCCACATCCTCCAGGTGCATCAGCAGGCGCGGTCCGGCACTTTCCATCATGCCACCCTGCTGTCGGTCAGGCTCCTGCACCAACACCTGGCTAACGGTAAATTCGCCATCGCCAACGTACAGAACATCACCAATTTGTAAGCCCAAAGCCGGCAACACCCGTGATTCAACCCAGACTTCTCCGCGCGCGGGCCCATCGTTGTTAACGTAAGGCACACCAAAAGGCTGGTCAGCCACCTGCAGATCGCCCCGCAATGGATAGCTGTCATTGACGGCTTTCACGGAAACCAGCAGGTTGCTCTGATCAGAGAACACCATGGATGCAAAGGACACAAACTCCGCAGTATCCAAACCACGTTCAGTTGCTTGCTGCAGCCACTCCCGCGGGGGCTGGGTCCGGCTGCTGAGTACGCGATCGGCAGCCAGCATATTGGCAGACTCCTGCAATAAAGCTCCCTGCAGCCGGTCCGTGAAAAGGGCAATACCGGTGACTGATGTGACTGCCATGATCATGGCCAACAGCAACAACTTCAGCTCTCCGCCACGCCAGTCGCGCCACAGCAAACGCAGGGCAATACGCAGCAGTGTATCCGGCTGTAAAGTTTGAGTATTGCTGACAGAGCTCTCAGCCATGACGGCTGTCCTCGGTAATATCGCCGGCAACCAGCCGCACAATCCGACCACACCGTTCTGCCAGACGATCATCGTGCGTCACCAGCACCAGCGTGGTACCAAACTCTGCGTTTAGCGAGAACAGCAGCTCGATGACCCGTGCGCCTGTTGCTGAATCCAGATTACCGGTCGGTTCATCAGCAAACAGGATGCGCGCCTGGGACGCGAAAGCCCGCGCTATCGCCACCCGCTGCTGCTCGCCGCCGGACAATTGATTCGGGTAATGATGCTGACGGGACTCAAGACCCACGCGTTGCAATAGCACGGCTGCTTTGTTGCGGGCATCCCGATCATTTTTGAGTTCAATCGGCAGCATGACGTTTTCCAGCGCAGTCAAACTGGGCAGCAACTGAAATGACTGAAAGACAAAGCCAACACTGCGACCTCGCAGCAGAGCACGCTCTTCCTCATCCATGGCACTGAGGTTGGCACCGTCAAGCATCATATCGCCACTGCTGGCAGTATCCAGACCAGCCATCAAACCCAGCAATGTGGATTTGCCCGACCCGGAGGCACCAACAATGGCAAGGGTTTCGCCGTCTTCAATCGCAATATTGATATCCTTTAGTATGACCAGCTCACCTTCACTGGTCATCACTTTCTTGGCCAGATGGCGGGCTTCAAGTATGGCTGTCATGCGAGGGCGTCTCCTGCCGTCTTTACAAATTATTCCCGATATTACGCTGGTGCGGGGCCTTGTGGTTCATAAAACCGACATTGCGCATCGTTCGTATTCACTTTAACCTTGGCGGTTTGGCACAACATTGATCGATGGAAGCATTGTACCGACTTATGTTAGGCAAATCTTTTAAAGCTGGCACCCTGATACGCGCCCTGCTGATCGGTTTTTGGGTCGTATTGATCGCACCCGGCGCCCTGGCTGATCAAAACAATACACCAGTTATTCTGGTGTTTGGCGACAGTCTGAGCGCCGCCTACCGTATGGAGGAATCCCAGGGCTGGGTGGCGTTGCTGCAGCAACGCCTGCGCGAGCGTGACTATGCTCACCATGTTGTTAACGGCAGCGTCAGCGGCGAAACCACCGGCGGTGGTCTGGCCCGACTGCCCGCCCAACTGGCCGGCAGTGAGCCTGATATTGTAATACTGGAGCTCGGCGGAAATGATGGACTGCGAGGCCTGCCGGTGGCAGCAATACGCAGTAATCTGCAAGAGATGATTGAGCTGAGCCAACAGGCCGGCGCAAGGGTGTTGCTGGTCGGCATCCAGATTCCGCCCAACTACGGGCCACGCTACACAGAGCCTTTTTATGCTCAATATCAGGAGCTGGCCGAGCAGTATGGCACTGAACTGATTCCTTTCCTGCTGGACGGCATTGCTGATCATCCGCAATGGATGCAGGATGACGGCATCCACCCAACTGCCGAAGCCCAGCCCATGATTGTCGACATCGTCTGGCCGGTGCTTGAATCAATGCTCTGAACGGGCCGGTCGTTTGTCCGAAATCAGCATCAACACCACTGCCGCCACCAGATTACAGCAGGCCATGACCAGAAATGCATTATCGTAATTGCCTGCGCGGTCATAATATGCCGCAGCCATAATCGGACCCAGAGCCGTCAGCGCAAACGTAAATGGCATGGCAGTCGCCCGCACCGAACCCAGATAGCGACGGCCGAAGAAGGTTGCCCAGATAACTTCCTGAAGCGGAACCAGTCCGCCCCAGCCAACACCCATTAACAGAAACGCTGCATAGACCAGCAGATCATTTTTTACCTGCACCGCCAGCACAATGATGATCAGTGAAAATCCAGTGATACCGGCACCAATCGCCGCCAGGGGCCTGGCGCTGTAGCGATCAATCAGAATGCCCCAAAACGGTTTGCTGATGAAAGCCGGGATAGATGTCAATGAGATCATGGATGCGGCTACCAGTCGAGAATAACCGGCATCGGTCATAAAAGGCACAGTCTGTAGCAGCATCACCGTTATCGAAATCTGAAACAGACCGAAGGCCACAACCAACGTATAAAAACGCCCGGTTCGCATGGCTTGACGTCGAGTCATGGAAGTCGCGTAATCCATGCGCGCCATGTCGCCCAGTTCAGTGGCCATTTGTTCGGCGCTGCGGCCATCCGGATTCATACCATAATCTTCCGGACTGCGCCGGATCACCAGAGCGGCAGGAAAGATCAGCAAAGCGGCAGCAATTCCCAGCACGTGCCAGGCCTCGCGCCAGCCAAACACATCCACCAGCCAGGTCGTGACCGGCGGCAGCAACACGCCACTCAGGGAAATACCCATGGCCGCCAGCGCCACAGCACGACCACGCTGCACAACAAACCACTTGCCCAGCGTAACGTTAACCACCAGATTGCCGATCATGGCTGAACCAATGGTCAGCGCCACACCGTTGATGATTATCCACTGCGACAATGACTGAACACTGCCCAGTGAAAACAGGGCAACCGACAGAACAATCATGCCTATCAGAATAAAGGGTCTACCGCCAAAGCGATCCACCCCTGCGCCAATAAAAAAGCCAGTGAAAGCTGCCACCATCTGCCCGATCGATCGGGCCGAGGTGAACTCGGCACGCGTCCAGCCAAACTCATCAATCATGGGGGTGGTGAACGGCCCAATGACATAGTTCTGCATGCCGATTGCCACGAACTGAGTGACAAAGGCGGCCAGAATAATCCAGTAGCCGTAATAAAGCGGCGGCTTATCTGGCATGTCGCGTGATTGCCAGATAACGGTCCAATACCGTGTCCATGCCCTGCTCCAGAGACTCAACGATCAATGCATGTCCAATGGACACTTCCTGAATCAGTCCGCCTTCCAACAAGCCGGCAAGGTTATGCAGGTTGAGGTCATGCCCGGCATTAACACCAATACCCGCTTCGCGGGCCGCGCGCGCTGTATCGTGATACTGTTGCAATGTATCAGCCATCCTCTGTTTTGCACCTTGAGCGTGCACCCGGGCATAATGTTCGGTATACAGCTCGATACGGTCAGCACCTGCCGCCTTCACATCACTAACCAGTGCCGGTAGCGGATCCAGAAACAGACTGCTGCGTACCTGCCAGCTTCGCAGTTGTGTGAGCACTTCGCTGAGCAGCTTGCGGTTGCCAGTGACATCCCAGCCGTGATCTGACGTCAACTGCCCGGGTTCATCAGGCACCAGCGTACACTGTGCTGGCCGCAAGTCGTCAATCAGCGCCATAAAGCCATCGGTCGGATAACCCTCGATGTTGAATTCGACACCCGGGTGACCTTTTAAAAGTTCAGCGATATCACGCGCGTCCTGCCGGGTAATGTGGCGCTCATCCGGTCGCGGATGCACCGTAATGCCCTGCACGCCCCGGCCGATGATTTTCTGCACGAAATACAGCAAATCAGGATAGTTGGTGCCACGGGAATTTCGCAGCAAAGCAATCTTGTTTACGTTTACGCTCAGCAGGGTCATGATTCATCCAGCAGAAAATCTGCAACTATTCGGTTAAAAGTATCCGGCTTTTCGGCATGCAGCCAGTGCCCGGTCTGCATGATGGTTTTAATCTGCGCCGCCGGAAACAGGCTCAACACCTCGTCTTTGTGTTGCGGCTGGATATAGTCCGACAGGTCGCCACGCACAAACAGCACAGGTCCGTCAAAAGCGGCATGCGCCTCGGGCCTGGCCCTGAGCGCCGGGTAACATTTTTTCAGAGCCGGCAGATTGATGCGCCACTCGAATCCATCACCCGCACGACGCACCAGATTGCTGAGCAGAAACTGACGGACTATCTCATCATTCACCCACTCGGCCAATTGTTTATCAGCATCCGCCCGGCTCGAAAGGATTTCCAGTTGCAGAGCACACATGCCCTCGAATATCTCGTCGTGTTCGCCTCGCTCACCACCGTACTGAACCGGTGCAATATCAGCCACCACCAGCTTGTCAACGCGCTGCGGCGCAGTGAGCGCCATCTGCATGGCAACCTTGCCACCCATGGAGTGTCCCAGGATATGCGCCTTCTCAATATGGTGCGCATCCATAAAGCGCAGCACATCACCGGACATTTGCGCATAACTCATACTGTCGGCATGCGGCGAGGCGCCATGGTTACGCAAATCCAGTGCGTAGACACTGAAGTGCTCTGCAAACTTTTTGCTGTGCCAGGTCCAGTTAGTCAAACTGCCAAACAAGCCATGCAGAATGATCAGCGGCTTGCCTTCACTTGAATATTGCCGGTAATTCAGCTCCAGGGCGTCAGTCATGACAAATTGTCTTTGATCCAGTTGAGCACCTCATCGTGATGCGTTTTGGTTTTGACTTTATCGATGATGTGACGCAATTTGCCGGCCTTGTCGATGATATAAGTCTGGCGCAGAATACCGTCGTACTCACGACCCATGAATTTCTTGGGTCCCCAGGCTCCATATTTATCAGCCACGGCATGATCCTCATCGGACAAGAGAGTGAAATTCAGCGACTCCTTGTCGATAAACTTCTGCAATCGCGTTACCGGATCCGGTGACACACCCAGCACGACTGTGTCGAGCGCGGCAAGCTCAGCCTGGCTGTCACGCAGCCCGCAAGCCTGTACCGTGCAACCCGGCGTCATGGCCTTTGGATAAAAATACAGCACAACATTATGACTATCTTTAAAATCTTTCAGGGAAACGGCTTCACCCTGCTGATTCAACAGCTTGAAGGCCGGAGCCTGTTTACCAATGCTCGGCAAAGACATAGACTTACTCCTTAAAATTTGTATGCATTATAACGCCGCCGGGGCATGACTGCATTGTGAGCTTACCCTAT
Organism: Pseudohongiella spirulinae; assembly: GCF_001444425.1. NCBI lineage: Bacteria > Pseudomonadati > Pseudomonadota > Gammaproteobacteria > Pseudomonadales > Pseudohongiellaceae > Pseudohongiella > Pseudohongiella spirulinae. The sequence goes on along the minus strand of NZ_CP013189.1, from coordinate 541,752 downwards.
CGATCCATCGTTGTACTGACCGGTGCAGGCATATCCGCCGAGTCCGGTATCCAGACCTTCCGCTCAGCCGACGGATTGTGGGAAAACCACCGCATTGAAGAAGTCGCCACACCTGAAGGCTTTGCAGCCAACCCGGTACTGGTGCACAACTTCTACAACCAGCGACGCTCACAATTGTTGCAGACGCACATCCGTCCGAATGCGGCCCACACCGCACTGGCGAAACTGGAATACGCCTGCAGTCAGCTCCCGGACCATGAGTTCCTGCTGGTCACCCAGAATGTTGACAATCTTCATGAAAGAGCTGGCAGTGAACGACTGATTCACATGCATGGTGAGCTGTTAAAAGTACGGTGTATGGTATCCGGTCTGATCTTCGAACATCGTGAACCCGTGAATATCGACAGCGAATGCCGCTGCTGCCGCCAGCCTGGCAATCTGCGACCACATATAGTCTGGTTTGGTGAAATGCCTCTGGAAATGAATCTGATTGAAGCCGCGCTGCAACGCTGTGATTTATTGATCGCTGTCGGCACATCCGGCCAGGTCTACCCGGCTGCCGGGTTTTATCAGACCGCTCGTCGGCAGGGTGCACATACAATCGAAATCAACCTGGAAACGACCGGTTCCGAGTTTGACGAACATATTTACGGGCTTGCCAGTACCGTGGTACCAGACTTTGTGGAGCGTCTTCTGGCGATGTGAGGTTTTGTACCCTGGGCCAACAGTCTTACAACAAAACGTTTAAGGACTCAGGAAAATAAGGCCGACCCCGTTCGCTGACGGCCGTCGTTACAATTCTGGCCCGCACATGCTCACGGCCAGTCGCCGAATGCCGGATGCTTTGATTGAATACCAACCGTATGCGTTTCTCCAGAACTGGCTTCGCGGTGACAAAAATGCTATCGCCACTTTTCAGCGGCTGCAGATAGTCAATTTCTGCCCTGACTACAACAACAATGATTCCTTCGCGCGTCAGGGTCGCAAAATCAAGCCCACGGGTTTTCAGGTACTCGTGACGAGCATGCTCCAGGTAATTCTGATACACCGAATTGTTGACCACGCCCTGCATGTCGCACTCATAGTCGCGCACAGACATGGCACATACAAATTCATCATCAGTCGTATTCTCAGTCATTGCCATCGAGGACTCCCCCGCGCTCCAGTGAGTCTTTCAAAGCTGACAGCTGCGACGCATAGTTGCGCCAAACCTGCACCGCCTGCTGGTGAATAGGCGAGCGAACCTGATTGGCACTGGCGGACCGGACGACCCCCTTACTGGCAGCTGTATCAGGCACCGATCCCGACCAGGGCAGGTTCAGCCATTCAAAAAGCATGCTGCTCTGCACCTCAGGATCTGAAACCAATTCATCATAATGAATCTGATATATTCTGTCGGGGTAAAGTGCCACCCAGTGCGCCATGACCCTATCATAAAGCACATAGAAATGAGCTATGTCAGCCAGCCGATAGGACCACGGCGCTGCCGCCGCAAAAATATGCCTGAATGTTCCAAGTCCGGCATCCAGAGGATGCTTTTTGATGTGAATGATCCGGGCATCGGGCAGCGCCGCCAGGATAAGTCCACAGAACAGAAAATTGAAAGGATTTTTGTCGCAGGGATGTCGGCCAGAAGAATCTCTCGACGCCAGTCGCTCGCAATATGACTCGCCTATTGCGACCCAGTCAATTGCAGCTGCTTTTTCCGGCCTGAAATCGAAAGGCAACGGCGTGATTGACTCCCCCATATGCATCTGCATCAATACTTCGAAATCACGCAATTCTCCCAGCGCGGCAACGTGCCCGGAGTTCACCAGTATCCGCTCCAGCAGTGTGGTGCCTGATCTCGGCAGACCGACAATAAAGATCGGGGACTTTCCACCAGGCGGCGACGGAGATGAATCAGCCGCGACATTGCCCCCCAGGCGCATTAATCTCGCCGCGAATACATCCCAGTCATCAGCCTTGTATCGTGCACCGGAAGCTTTCAGTTCGTTTGCTCGTTGCCAACAGCTGAATGCCTCCTCAAATCGTCGCTCCGAATGATGTAGCCGACCCAGAGCCTGCAGGGCATAGATCTTATCCTGTGATGATATAGTCTGCTGGCTGCCAAGAACCGCTTCCAGCTCATCACGGTTTACACGCGTCGCATCAATATCCTGGATCAGATTCAATACCCTGCCGCTGAATTGCGGATCGCGGCGAATTTTCTCCAGACTCTGGAGTGCCTGTTCTGTCATGCCAGAGACAGACAGGGCGAGCCCCTGCATGTAGCGATAGTGCGGGTTTGTTGCATTGCTTTGCAGTAATCGCTCATACAGGCTCAACGCCTGCTCCCAGTCGTCTACCGATACAGCACATGAGGCCAGGATATCAAGCGCCCAGTCATTGCCCGCGTCCGATCTGATACCAGTTCGGACCAGCTCTGAAATCAACCGGTGGTCAGCATACGGCATCAGGCAGCGCGCATATTGTGCTACAGCAAAAAGGTTTTGGGGGGCAAGCTGCCAGGCTTGACGGGCAGCCTCACGAGCTGCTTCGGTACGTCCGGCAAGGCGACAGGCCTCGCTGTACGATAACCAGCCATGCTGAGAATCCGGATATTCGGCCACCAGCCGGCTGCCCTGCTCAAGTGCAAGCGCCAACTGACCCGCGCTCAGCGCCGCATCCAGGTCAGCCAGTTGATTGTTTAATGTACTCATTGCGGGCATTGTCCCATTTTTTCAGCTGATTCACAGTCAAAAAAAAACCAGCCCAAGAGGGCTGGTTCTTTTTTTCCGCTAGCTTCGCGGTTGGATGTGGTCGATCAGAAGCTGAAGCTTACACGACCATAGTAGTAACGACCGCGGGTCTCGTAGGTACGAGGATCAGTATTGTCGTTAAAGCCGGAGTAGGCAAATGGCGGCTGCTCATCTGTCAGGTTCTCAACGCCCAGGGTAAACCGGGTGTTGTAGGACTCCAGGTTATAGGTGGCCTGAACGCTGTGCGTCAGCTGCTTCTTGACCTGATTCTCTTCATCACCTGAGTGGAACCACTTGATCAGAGGCTCAGTCACTTCACCGATGTAACGCGCGGTGTAGTTAGCTGTCCACTGGTTGTAGTTCCAATCGGCAACAAAATTCCAGCGCCACTCGGGGAAGTTACCGTCATGGTTGTCTTCAAAACGACCAGCGTGAGGAATGATGGTGCCATCTGCCAGGCGCTTCTCGTAATCAAGCAGATGAATCACATCCAGACCCAGATCAAAACTACCCCAGTCGCTGGTATCCATTGAGTAACGAGCTGACAGGTCAATACCTGACGCATCGTTACCACCCACGTTGACGTTCAGGTTCGTGATCAATTTTACATCACCCACTGTCGCACCACTGCCGGGACCCCAGCGCTCGACCAGCTCACAGTACTGACCGCTTTGCTGACAGCTATCCAGAATCAACTGTGGCCCAAGAGTAGATACAGCACCATCAATTTCGGTTTCCCAGTAGTCAACTGTAATAGACAGATCCTGCATCCAGCCGGGCTGATAAACAAATCCAGCTGTCAGAATATCCGCCTCTTCAGGCTGCAGGGCCGTGCTGCCACCAGAAAGCGTAGGCAATTGAATCAGACCGGCATTATCGTATCCGCCACTGGGCACACCGTCAGCTACACAGAACTGTGTCGCGTTGCCAGCACAAGGGTCGCTGACTTGAGGGTAACCTGTAGACTGCCCGGCGAACAACTCCGGCACCGATGGTGCACGGAAAGCTTCGGAAACAGTTGCACGCAAGGTCAACTCATCATTGACTGTCCAGCGCATACCCAGCTTGGAATTTGTGGTGCTGCCGAAGGTATTGTAGTCCGAGTAGCGAGACGCCAGGCTTAACTCCAGGCTTTCGATACCGGTTACACCAGCGATCACCGGTATTGCAAATTCCACATAGGCTTCATCAACATTGTAACCACCAGCTGTTGCCAATGAAGAACCCGCCGTGGATACACCCAGCAACTGCAGAGAGTCAGGCTGGGAGAAACCATTAACTTTGCGATGTTCCACGCCAACAGCCATTCCCAGTTCACCCGCTGGCAGGTCCATTATGGGGCCTGACGCGTTGAACTGCACACCGGACATATCATTGCCGCCCAGCGTCATGGACACGTAGTTGCCAGAGATATACTGCAGCATTTCAGGGGTAATCTGTGTATCGGTGCCTGGTTGACCGAAAACATTCAACGGTACACAGCCATCAATGACACCGGCCGCCGTACCATCGGTACTACAGAACAGATTACCGGAGGCGTCCATGAAAGTCGGACCTACGGCTTCGGCGACACGCTCCAGTTGGAAATACCCCAGATCCAGAACGCTTGCATCATTCTCACCATAGAACGCCGATGCGTCCCAGAACCAGTTGCCGACTTCACCAGTCAGCGCCAGGGTCACCTGATGCGTGTTGGTCTCATGCACTTGATCACGACCACCAGTTTCCACCATTCGCCGACGCCAATCGGTCAGAATCATGGTGTCACCGGTAACGCTATGCTTGGGTCCCTGGGTGATGTTGTAGTAGTTCAGATCAGAGTACGGTGCCGCCGTGCCGAAAAATGCCAGAGGCGCCAAAGGCTCAGGCGCGATCAGTCGCTGTGACGCACGATGTGTGAACATCACCTCACCACTGGCCTCAACATTACGGACAGCACCAAAGTCACCCAGCTGGTAGTTGCCAAAGGCGCTGAAACCCCAACGCTCGTTTGGCGTCTGAGTGTAGTTGGCGGGAGCGTAGTTATAAGGGTCAGAAGCACCGCTGTACTGTCTCCAGGCTCCGAACTCCTGGCCGCGCGTATAACGCACGCCATCTCCACCAACTGAAGCGGGGCTTACATGGTTACCCCAGGGCACGGCAGAAGATCCGCCAGGCTCCTGTCCGGTCGGATTCCAGTAAGGATGGTACCAGATCTCTTCCTTAGAGTACTCGCGGTCACCCGCCCAGATCGGCTTCTGCTTGGTGTAGTACCCTGACACTACAAAGCTGCCACGATCGCTGGCAGTACCCAGATTAAAGTCTACTGTGCTCTGACCACCATCGCCTTCGCTGGTAATACCGTTCTGCACATTGAGCGCAGCCCCGTTATAGTCTTTGCGTGTAATGATGTTCACAACACCGGCAACGGCATCAGAACCGTAAACTGATGAGGCGCCATCTTTCAGAACTTCGACACGTTCAATCATGTTTGGCGGGATATTGTTCAAGTCCACAACCGAATTGGCACCCAGGCCAGAGGGAACCACTCGTCGCCCGTTTACCAGCACCAGAGTGCGCTGCGAGCCCAGACCACGCAGTGAGAAATTGACTGCACCGGAGCCACCGTTGTTAACACCGGTATTCACGGCAGCACCTGCAGAGTAGGGCATTCTCTGCAGAATATCACCAAGGCTTACCTGGCTTTGAGTCTCAATCATCGTTCGGTCTATGACACTGACCGGGTTGAACCCTTCCAGGTCAGCACGTCGGATACGGGAACCTGTAATAACCACTTCTTCGATGGTATCAGCTGATTCCTGCGCATAGGTATTGGCTGGCAGCACCACAGCACCACCAAAGCCCAAAACCCCGGCAATAGCCAGAGAGAGCGTTTTCTTCTTCATATTAATCCCCTAATCAGTAGTAGAAACGTCGGTTTCGACTTATAAGATTTTGTCATTACGATATGACGACCTTCGCTTTTTACATCAGCAAAGACATAAAATCAAGCAGTTATACTTGATTCTTGCATCGACTTCGCAAGTTGTACAAAAGTTTCTGGCGCCTCGGATCTACCTTCTTGTTATTTTGATTCATCAACTATCAGTCCTTTTTTGGATTGAAGGTTGAGTTAACGGAGGCAGTTTTAACTGAACAGATTCAGAAAATCAATGAAAATCCGGCGGAATGTTGCAATTCTGTGATAAGAATGTAACAAATAGTGACTTCTTTCACAAACGCGGCAGAAATTATTTGAAATCAAGAAAGTAATGCGCGATGAGAATCGCGACAGCAATATGAAGCGCATTCTTCTAATGAAAGATACTGATAAGCTGGAAGGTAATTCGGGAAGTGGTGCCGACACCAGGAGTCGAACCCGGGACCTACTGATTACAAGTCAGTTGCTCTACCACAGCTGAGCTATGTCGGCGGTACAAATGTGTCTCTGTACAGGGCGCGCATCCTATCAACGAAATAATATTTGATCAACTTTTTTTTCACCTGACAAGACAATTGATCGGTCGACTGTTATCAGCTAAGTTACCGCTTTACCTGCAGGGCTTTGGGATTTCATGACAAGGACAGAAATTCAGGCAATTCGGCAATCTTTACGCCAGCACCAGTCGCAGCTGGCCAGCCAGACCTCCCTGCTGCAAAATCTGTTCTCGGAAGATTCCCGACGCGTGCCAGCAATGACTCTGCACTGTGGTGCACTGCACGTCGACTTCAGCAAAAATCTGTTGGACCCGCCTGCCTTCAAACTGTTGCTGGCACTGGCCGAGCACTCAGGACTCGATGCGCAACGCCAGGCCATGTTTGATGGCGCCCACGTCAACAACACTGAGCACCGACCTGCCCTGCATGTGGCATTGCGGGGACACAAACCCGCCATGAGATCAGAGATAGCTGAACAGGTCTCGGTCGGCCTGGATCGCATGCAGCACTTTGTGCAGCAGGTGCATAGTGGCGAATGGCGGGGAGACACCGGTCAGCCCATCAGGCAGATCATCAATATCGGCATTGGCGGTTCAGATCTGGGTCCATCCATGGCAACGGCGGCGTTACGCGCCTTTCATCATCATGGCATCAAATGTGACTTCGTCTCCAATGTCGACCCGGCACACCTGCAAAGCCATCTTCGCAAAGCCGACGCGGGGACCACACTGTTTATAGTCGCCTCAAAGTCTTTCAGCACCCTCGAGACTCTGCAAAACGCCAGACTGGCCTGCGAGTGGTTCAAACAGCAGGGCGGTCGGGATATCAGCCGCCATTTCGTGGCGGTCAGCAGCAACTCACAGGCCGCACAAGATTTCGGCATCGCTGCCGAGAACGTCTTCCCGATGTGGGATTGGGTAGGAGGGCGTTTCTCACTCTGGTCAGCCATTGGCCTACCCATCGCGCTGGCGACCAGCATGGACGTGTTCAGACAATTGCTGGCGGGCGCCGCACACATGGACAGGCATTTTCTGTCAGCGCCGCTGGCGGGCAATATACCTGTCATTATGGCGCTGCTCAGCGTCTGGTATCGAAACTACTGGGGCTGCGGAAGCCAGGCTGTTCTGCCCTATGCTCAGGATCTGCATCTGTTCCCGGCATTTCTTCAGCAGCTGGACATGGAGAGTCTGGGCAAGTCCACGAATCGCCAAGGTGAGCCGCTGGCCGAGCACAGCGGCGCCGTGATCTGGGGTAGCGCAGGCACCAACGGTCAGCATTCATTCCATCAGCTCCTGCACCAGGGCACGGATCTGATTCCGGCTGACTTTATTGCCATAAAAAAATCTCCCGGCGAGGGCCAGTCGCTTCTTCAGCATCAGCAATTGCTGGCCAACTGCCTGGCGCAGAGCAGAGCCCTGATGCTGGGCAAATCCGAACAACAGGCTTTTGAAGAGCTGCAGAACAGCGGACACGAAGAAGCAGACGCGCGACAGTTGGCCAGACACAAACGGATACCCGGTAATCGCCCCAGCACCGTGCTGCTATTGGACGAGCTGAACCCCTTTAACCTGGGCAGCCTGATCGCGCTCTATGAGCACAAGGTCTTCACACAAGGTGTTCTGTGGAATCTGAACCCCTTTGATCAATGGGGCGTTGAGCTGGGCAAACAATTAAGCACGCCGGTATTTAATGCCTTGAATGACCACAGCATGCCAACCGACGACCTTGACCCATCAACTGCCGCATTGATTCAACTATGCCGCCAACAGGACACGCACAGTGAGTGACTCCGCCGACCTGAACAATAAAATCATCGTTGGTAGTGAGGAATGGTGCGCGCTGCCGGCCCTTGGTATTCCGGCCGTCAAAGCACGGGTTGATTCCGGCGCAAAAACTTCTTCCCTGCACGCCTTCAATATCCGTCCGTTCTCCCGAAGTGGCCAATCCTGGGTCAGTTTTGAAGTACATCCGCTGCAGAACAACCGCCGCACCATTATCCGCTGCGAGGCCGAAGTCATCGACAAGCGTGTTGTGAAAAGTTCCAGCGGCATCGGCGAAAAGCGTTTTGTAGTGCGCACAGAACTGCGCCTGCATGAACAGTCCTGGCCGGTTGAGTTAACACTCACCAATCGCGACTCTATGGGTTACCGCATGTTGCTGGGCCGTCAGGCCATGCACGGCAGGATTCTGGTCGACCCGGCCGCTGGCTTTCTGTGCGGACAGATCAAAGACAAGCAGGTCGACCAGCTTTATCAGGCCCATACCCGCGAGGCATCCGGCCTGCGCATTGGCCTGCTGGCCAGCAATCCGGAACTGCCAAGCAACCAGCGCATCCTGGAAGCCGGCGAAGAACGTGGTCATCGCATCCGTTTTTATGACATTCGCCAGTGTTATATGAAGCTGGACGCTGAACACCCGGAGATTCATTACCGTGGCGGCCGTCTTCTGAACAAACTGGACGCCGTGGTGCCTCGCATCCGACCGGACCTGACTTTTTATGGCTGCGCGCTGGTCAGACAGTTTGAAAGTCTGGGCATTTTCTCTCTGAACAGTGCCGAAGCCATTTCACACTCACGCGACAAACTTTACTCGCTGCAGCACCTGCTACAACAGGGCCTGCCTATTCCTACCACCGGCTTTGCCGACAGTCCCCTGGATACCGACGAGCTGATCGACATGGTGAATGGCGCACCGATGATCGTTAAATTGCTGGAAGGACCCCAGCGCCGCGGTGTGGTGCTGGCCGAGTCTAGGACCGCCGGTGAAAGCCTGATCAATGCCTTTAAGTCGCTACAGGCTAACTTGCTCGTTCAGGAGTACATCAAAGAGGCCGACGGCAAATCGCTGCGACTATTGGTGATTGACGGCAAGGTAGTCTGCGCGGTTGAACGCCAGGGCATCCCCGGACAGTTCCGACATCACAAACAACAAAGCCGATTACTGGCAGCACGCATCAGCGCCGACGAGAGAAAACTGGCCATCAAGGCCGCAAAAAGCATTGGCCTGAAGGTGGCCGGCGTCGATATACTGCGTTCCAGAAAAGGCCCGCTGATCCTGGAAGTGACCAGCTCGCCAGCGCTGGATGATCTGGAAGAAGTATGCGGCAAAGATCTTGCCGGAGCGATGATCAGCGCTATTGAAAAACAACTGGGATGGAAGCGCAAACTGGCAACACCGGTTAATCGTTGAGCTGACATGAGCACATTGCATTACCGAAAAGCCAAACCGGACGATATGGACTGGGCATACCAGTTATTTCGCGCCACCATGAAAGAGTATATCGACCAGACCTGGGGCTGGAATGAACTGTTTCAGCGTCACGGATTTGATGAAAACATCCGCTCATCCGGCCTGATTATTGTGAGCCTGACTGATCGCAGCGTGCAGGGTAACACTCCCCGGGACATCACGCAGCCGATCACACAAATAGGCGCTTACAGCCTGAAACAAAAAACTGACCACTTGCTGCTTGACATGTTACTCGTGGCGCCACAATGGCAGCGCCACGGATATGGCAGTCAAATACTTCAGCACATCCTGCAACAGGGTAAAAGTGACGCGCAGCCAATAAGGCTGAGCGTGCTGCGCAACAATCCTGCCTATCACTTTTATTGCCATCACGGCTTTACAGTCGAGAGCCAGGATGCTTTTCGTTATCGGATGATACTAGAACAGCGCCAATAGCTCAGCAGTCTTCTCTTGCATTAATTGTTGATCAGCGCGCGACTCGACATTCAGTCGCACCACCGGCTCAGTATTGGACATTCGCAGATTAAAACGCCACTGATCAAAGTTCATGCTGAGTCCGTCAGTGTGATCGATGGCAACCGCCTGATCAGCATAGAGTGATTCAACCTTTTCCAACAAAGCGGCGGCATCCTCTACAGTGCGGTTTATCTCACCACTGGCCGGAAAAGCCGCCATGCGTTCGGCGACCAACTCTGACAGAGGTTTGCCGGTCTTTGACATCAATTCTGTTACCAGCAACCAGGGAATCATACCGCTGTCGCAATAAGCAAAATCACGAAAATAATGGTGAGCGCTCATTTCGCCGCCATACACCGCATCTTCCTGGCGCATACGCTCTTTGATAAAGGCGTGACCGGTTTTGCACTGAATCGCGCGACCACCCATGGATTCACAGATAGCCTGTGTATTCCAGGTCAGACGCGGGTCGTGAATGATCGCTGACCCTGGCTGCTTGTGCAGAAAGCTCTGCGCCAGCAAACCGACGATGTAATACCCTTCGATAAAGTCGCCACGCTCATCAAAAAAGAAACACCGGTCAAAATCACCATCCCAGGCGATGCCCAGATCGGCGCCGTGTTCGCGAATGGCCAGCACTGTCGGGGCGCGGTTCTCCTCCAACAAAGGGTTTGGCACACCGTTCGGGAAGTGGCCGTCCGGCTCGTGATGCACACGAACCACCTCAAATGGCAGCTGCTCTGCCAGAGCATCCAGCACCACACCTGCGCCGCCATTGCCCGCATTCACAACCAGCTTTAACGGCTTTAACTCTGACACATCGATATAGGTCAGCAGGTGCTCGATATACGCAGGCCGGGTATTCTCACGGCTGACACTGCCCGGCGTAGCAACAGGTTTAAAGTCACCCGCTTCTGCCAGACGCTTGATGTCGTTCAGACCGGTATCACCACTGATGGGGCGCGACTGCTCGCGCACCAGTTTCATGCCGTTATAGTCCATAGGATTGTGACTGGCGGTCACAACAATGCCACCACCAACCTTCAGGTGCGAAGTTGCAAAGTAGATTTCCTCGGTTCCGCATTGGCCGATATCAATGACATCCACCCCGCCTTCAGTCAAACCTTTGATAAGAGCATCGCACAACGCGCGACTGCTCAGGCGAATGTCATGTCCAACCACCATGGTATCGGCCTGCAAAAATTCCGCCGTTGCACGCCCTATGCGCCAGGCGACGTCTTCATTTAACTGATCGGGCACACGGCCGCGGATATCGTAAGCTTTGAAACAGGTTATCTGCACCTTTCAATTCCTTTTTGTGTCGACTGATTTATTACCCGGCCTTGTAGTAATTCTCATAGCAATGATTAGTGGCTTGCACAAAACCTTCCACGCTGCCGCAATCGAAGCGGCGCCCCTTAAATCGATAACCCAGCACGCGGCCTTCGGCAGCCTGTGTCATCAAGGCGTCAGTAATCTGCAACTCACCGTTGCGACCCGGCGGCGTGCTGCGCAGAATGTCAAAGATATCCGGCGTCAGAATGTAACGACCAATAATCGCCAGGTTGGAAGGCGCATCGGCAGGATCCGGTTTCTCAACCATCTGATTGATGCGGAATACACCCTCAGACTCTTCTTCACCACCAATCACACCATACTTAAAGGTTTCTTCGCGCGGCACCTCTTCTATGGCCACAATACTGCACTTGTGCTGCTCGTAGAGCCTGACCATCTGCAACAGCACCGGGTCAGGTTCGGCCACACAATAGTCGTCAGCCAGGATGACGGCAAACGGCTCATCACCCACCAGCGTCTCGCCGGTCAGAATCGCATGTCCCAGACCTTTCATTTCAATCTGCCGGGTGTATGAGAAGGTGCAGACGTCGATAATGTGCCGGATATCCGCCAGAGCCTTTTCCTTGGATGTTCCGGCAATCTGGTGTTCCAGCTCATAACTGATATCAAAATGGTCCTCGATGGCACGTTTACCGCGACCGGTCACAATGGCCATGCCGGTGATACCAGCCGCCAGCGCCTCTTCAACGCCGTATTGGATTAATGGTTTATTAACCAGTGTCAGCATCTCCTTGGGCATGGCCTTGGTGGCCGGCAGAAATCGCGTGCCGTAACCGGCAGCAGGAAAAAGGCATTTTTTGATCATCAGTTACGTGCTCCTTGTTGTCTTTAGCGAAGACAGCCGCTCAGCTGCGTCCATATACATCATCAAACCGGACGATGTCATCTTCACCCAGATAGCTGCCGGTCTGTACTTCAATTAATTCGACCCACTCGTCCCGGTTATTTTGTAAGCGGTGACGGCTGCCCAGCGGTATGAATGTCGACTCATTGGACCTGAGATCGAATACCCGGTCATCACAGGTTACCGTTGCCACCCCGCTGAGCACCACCCAGTGCTCTGCCCTGTGATGGTGCATTTGCAAAGACAGCGCGGCACCGGGCCGGACGCGTATACGCTTGACCTGAAAACCCTCACCTGTCGCCAGGCTTTCATAGGAGCCCCAGGGACGGAAGACCAGGGTATGCGTGCTGGCTTCGGACCGTTGTTGAGACTCCAGCCACTGCACCACTTTCTTGACGGCCTGGGTATTATCCTTATTGGTCACCAGCACCGCGTCGGCGGTTTCAACGATGACTGCATTATCGATGCCAATTGCTGCCACCAGACGCGAACCGGCGTGAACATAGCTGTCACGAACCTCGTCCAGATAAACATCGCCGCAGACCATATTGTTTTGTGAATCCTTGCCCTGACCGGCCTGCCACAAAGCCGACCACGCGCCCAGATCGCTCCATCCTGCCGCCATTGGCACAACGGCCGCCTGCCGGGTGTGTTCCATAACAGCATAGTCAATTGAGTCTGAAGGTGACTGACTGAACGCTTCCGCATTAACCCGCACAAAGTCACCGTCATGTGCCACGGTGCTGCAGGCCTGCCGGCAAGCCTCGTCAATCTGCGGCGCATAGGTGGCCAGTTCACGCAGCCAGACATCAGCCCGCATCATGAACATGCCGCTATTCCAAAGATAATCACCAGAAGCAAGGTATTGTTCGGCTGTCTGCTGATCCGGCTTCTCAACAAACCGCGCGACCTGCAGCGCATTCCCCTCAACCAGCGCTGCCCCGGCCTGAATATAGCCGTATCCCGTTTCGGCATAGGTCGGCTCGATTCCAAAGGTCACCAGTCGACCTTGTTGAGCCTGCTGCGAAGCGATGGCGACACAGCGCTGAAACTCTGCCGTGTCTGCGATGACATGATCGGCCGGCAAAACCAGCAATACCGGAGTGCCCGTCTCAGCTGTCGATATCTCTGGGGTTTCCCTTGACCGCTCTGCTTGCAATTGCTGCATCTGCATTGCCACCAGTGCCGCCAATGTCAGCGCCGGCGCCGTGTTGCGCCCTGCAGGCTCCAACAGCAATGTCGTCTCTGGGCTGACCTGCCCGCTCAGGGATAACTGACGAATCTGTTCTGCTGCCAAAAACCGATGTTCTTCGTTGCAGATGACGATGGCGGGTGCCAACTCGGGTACCCCCTGAAGACGGGCAAATGTGCTCTGGAACAGGGTTTTACCCTCGTCAAGGCTGGCAATATCGACAAATTGTTTGGGTGTCAGATGTCGGGACAGGGGCCACAGGCGTGTGCCGCTGCCACCCGCCAATATTACGGGGATAATCATGTTGCTTCCTTTACAGTTTTGCGCGGCAAGTCTATCCCAATTGGCGGCGTTTCGTCAGGACAGGGCAAAATATTATCGATTATTTTGCCCTGTCGCGATAATATTGCACGCTTTGCAGCAGACAGGTAACCCTCGCGGCTTATGAATACAGGATTTACGCCCAAAAACGCCTATGAAAAAGACGAGCTGATTGAATGCGGATATGGGCGCATGTTCGGCCCCGGCAACGCGCGCCTGCCCGTCGGCAATATGCTGATGTTGGATCGCATCACCAATATCAACGATCACGGTGGTGAGTACGGAAAAGGTCAAATCATTGCTGAGCTCGACATCCATCCTGATCTGTGGTTTTTTGCTTGCCACTTCCCCGAAGATCCGGTGATGCCGGGCTGCCTCGGGCTGGACGCCATGTGGCAACTGGTGGGCTTTTATCTTGGCTGGCGAGGCAATCTGGGCAAAGGTCGCGCCCTGGGCGCCGGCGAAGTCAAGTTCAGTGGCGAAATTCTGCCCACCGCCAAAAAAGTCACTTATGAGATTTCCCTCAGCCGCATCATCGAGCGTAAACTGGTGATGGGCATTGCAGATGGCACCGTAGCGGTTGACGGCAAAGTCATCTACACCACCAAAAACCTGAAGGTCGGCCTGTTCACGCCTGACGCCAAATTCTGAAACAGAGCTACACAGAGGTACCTATGAGACGCGTTGTTGTCACTGGCATTGGTATTGTTTCCTGCATCGGTAACGACATTCCGACCGTGCTCGAATCATTAAAGGAAGGCCGCAGCGGCATTACCTTCAACCCGGTTTACGAAGAAATGGGGCTGCGGGCGCATATTTCCGGCCGGGTGGATATTAACTTCGAAGAACACATCGACCGCAAAGTGCTGCGATTTATGGGCGATGCGGCCGCGTATGGCTATATCGCCATGGACCAGGCCATCAAAGATGCCGGCCTGAGCGACGATGAAGTCTCCAACGAGCGCACCGGCATTATCATGGGCGCCGGCGGCTCCTCATCGGCCGATCAGGTGGAGGCTGCCGATATTCTGCGCACCAAGGGCTTGCGCAAAATCGGCCCCTATCGCGTGCCTCGCACCATGGGCAGCACAGTATCTGCCTGCCTGGCAACACCGTTCAAAATCAAGGGCGTGAATTACTCCATTTCCTCTGCCTGCGCTACCAGCGCACACTGCATCGGCAACGCGGTTGAACTGATCCAGATGGGCAAGCAAGACATGGTTTTTGCGGGGGGCGGCGAATCAGAACACTGGACGTTGACCAACCTGTTTGACGCCATGGGTGCATTGACCACCACACATAACCATGAACCGACCAAGGCATCACGACCATTTGATGTCAGCCGCGACGGCTTTGTCATCGCGGGCGGTGGCGCGGTTCTGGTCATCGAAGCTCTGGATCACGCCCTGGCCCGCGGTGCTAAAATTTACGCCGAAATTACTGGCTATGGCGCAACTTCTGACGGTTACGACATGGTTGCTCCCTCCGGCGAAGGCGCAGTGCGCTGTATGAAAATGGCTATGGCCACTGCCAACAAACCAGTCGACTATCTGAACACTCACGGCACCAGCACACCGGTGGGCGATGTCACGGAGCTGGGCGGCATCAAGCAGGTATTTACTGATTACTCGCCCATTATTAACTCCACCAAGTCACTGACAGGCCACTCATTGGGTGCAACGGGCGCACAAGAAGCGATTTACAGTTTATTGATGATGCAGCACAACTTTGTCAGCGCCTCAGCCAATATTGAGGAACTTGTGCCGGAAGCCGAAGGTCTGAACATTGCGACTAAACGCATCGACGATGTCACGCTGAACTGCGTCATGTCCAACAGCTTCGGATTCGGTGGTACCAATGCGACTCTCATTTTTGAGCGCTATCAGGCTTAATAGCGGCATGAACCGGGCGCATGCGAGGCGTGCGCCGCTGATCCTGATCGCCGCACTGCTGTGTGCGGCAGTCTCGAGCACCTTACTGCATGCCCAGAGCAGCGTATTTGGTGACACTACTCCGCGCTTTCTGGATGTTGACCAGGCCTTCAGCTTCTATACCAGCCTGGACAGCCAGAACCAGGTCTCAGTGCACTGGACCATCGCTCCCGAATACTATCTGTATGCAGACAAATTCAGCATGCGGGCCATCACGGCAGATGGCAACAGCACCGAACTGCCCCTGCAATTGCCAGAGGGCGTCGAGCACTTCGACGAATTTTTTGGCGAAGTCACGGTTTATTACCATCAATTACGCATTATCCTGCCTGTCAGTGATATAGAAACCCCCTTCACGCTGGAAATCGACTTCCAGGGCTGTGCGGAAGCCGGCCTGTGCTACCCCCCCACTACCCGACAGACGGAAATTTTTCGTTAAGCCGAAAAGATCATAGAAAAGCCATAATTGAGTAGTGAAAATCCAGCGAAAATCTGCGAAAATCTCGATCCTCTGACAAATTTCGCTGGCACAAGCGCTACGGCTGGACTCCGACTATGGCAACAATCCTGGTATTACACGGCCCCAACCTGAACCTGCTGGGAAACCGTGAGCCCGAAGTCTACGGTCATGAAACTCTGGATGACATCAATGCCAGGCTCAGCAGCACCTGCCTGGCTGCAGGCCACCACCTGCTGCACCTGCAAAGCAACGCCGAGTATGAACTGATTGAGCGCATCCACGATGCGCGCCGTGAAGGCATCAACATGATCATTTTCAATCCAGCCGCCTTTACACACACCAGCATCGCGTTGCGAGATGCATTACTGGGCACCAGCATTCCTTTTATCGAAGTACATCTGTCAAACGTCCACAAACGTGAACCCTTCCGGCATAAGTCCTATTTTTCGGATATCGCCCTGGGCACAATTACCGGACTGGGCTCACTAAGTTACGATCTGGCACTGCAGGCCGCGCTGACCAGGCTGACGGATACACATTGAATTCAAACCGATAACAGACACAGATAATAACCAACTACCGGCAAAAGAGATAAGATCATGGATATCAGAAAAGTAAAAAAACTCATCGAACTGCTCGAGTCCTCAGATGTAGCAGAGATCGAAATCAAGGAGGGTGAGGAAGCCGTTCGCATCAGCCGGGCCAGCACTGCTGTCCCGGCACCCGTGCAGTACCAGACAATGCCCGCCCCTGCACCTGCCGCCGCAGCCCCGGCTCCAGCTCCAGCGCCTGCTGCAACGGAGAGCAGTAAAGAGGCCAGCCCGAAAGTTCGCGGCAATGTGGTCAAATCACCCATGGTTGGCACCTTCTACCGTTCACCATCGCCCTCTTCACCACCCTTTGTGGAAGTTGGTAAACAGGTCAAGGCCGGTGATGTAATCTGCATCATCGAAGCCATGAAAATGATGAACCAGATTGAAGCCGATCACGCCGGCGTTATTGAAGCCATTCTGGTACAGGACGGCGAACCCGTTGAATTCGATCAGGCACTGGTCACCATCGTATAAGGGTCTAACAAGATGCTTGATAAAGTTCTCATAGCCAATCGCGGGGAGATCGCACTGCGCATCCTGCGCGCCTGCAAGGAGCTGGGCATTAAGACGGTGGCCGTGCACTCCAGCGCCGACCGCGACCTGATGCACGTGCGACTGGCTGACGAATCAGTTTGCATTGGCCCGGCCAGCGCCGCGCAGAGTTACCTGAATGTACCGGCCATTATTGCCGCCACAGAAGTGACAGACGCCGTCGCCATCCACCCCGGTTATGGTTTCCTGTCTGAAAACGCCGATTTTGCCGAGCAGGTGGAACGCAGCGGATTCACATTTATCGGACCGCGCGCCGAAACCATCCGCCTGATGGGCGACAAAGTGTCAGCCATCGAAGCCATGAAAAAAGCTGGCGTCCCCACTGTTCCCGGCTCCGACGGCCCACTGGATGATGATAACGAACGCACGCTGAGCATTGCCCGGCGTATCGGCTACCCTGTCATCATCAAGGCAGCCGCCGGCGGTGGTGGTCGCGGCATGCGCGTTGTGCACAGCGAAGCATCCCTGCTGAAAGGCATTTACGTCACCAAGTCCGAAGCCAAAGCCGCCTTCGGAAATGACACTGTTTACCTGGAAAAATTTCTGGAAAACCCGCGCCACGTTGAAATTCAGGTGTTGGGTGACGGCCAGGGCAATGCGCTTTACCTGGGTGACCGTGACTGCTCCATGCAACGTCGCCACCAGAAAGTCATTGAAGAGGCTCCTGCGCCAGGCATACCCGACGACGTGCGCCAGCAGGTAGCCGAAACCTGTATCAAAGCCTGCCAGTTGATGAAATATCGCGGCGCCGGCACCCTGGAATTCCTGTATCAGGACGAGCAGTTTTATTTCATTGAGATGAACACGCGTGTGCAGGTGGAGCACCCGGTCACCGAAATGGTCACCGGCGTCGACATCGTTAAAGAGCAGCTAAAAATTGCCAGCGGCATGCCTCTGTCCATTCGCCAGGAAGACGTCAAAATCAGCGGCCACTCGCTGGAGTGCCGGATCAATGCCGAGGATCCCAGTTCATTTATGCCCTGCCCCGGCAAGATCAATCTGTACCATGCACCTGGCGGTCACGGCATACGGGTCGACTCGCACATTTACAGCGGCTACACCGTCCCGCCTTATTATGACTCGCTGATTGGCAAGCTCATCAGTTTTGGCGCCAGCCGGGAAGAAGCCCTGGTGAGAATGCAGAACGCGCTGGATGAAATCCTGATTGATGGCATTCGTACCAATATCGCCTTGCACAAGGACATATTGCGCGACCCTAACTTCCGTAAAGGTGGCGTCAACATTCATTATCTGGAGCACATGCTGAGTGACGCTGCCAAATAAAGGCACGCACACCACGCATGTAATGAGGCCAAGATAATGCCCTGGCAGCAGATAAAAGCCAGAATCACTGACACAGAAGCCCCGCAGATGGAACAACTGTTCCAGTCTCTGGGCGCTGTGTCAGTGTCATTTCTGGACGCCGAAGATGAACCCGTTTTCCAATTAGACCCTGACAGCACACCGCTATGGCAACAGACCCTGCTGAGCGTACTGTTTGAGGCCGATGCTGATCTGGAAGATATTCTCACGACCGTCAAATCAGCCAGCCGTCTTGAAGACCGTGACCTTATTGTTGAGCAAATCGACGATCAGGACTGGGAACGGGCCTGGATGGATGAGTTCAAACCCATACGATTTGGCAGGCGACTGTGGGTCTGCCCCACCTGGTGCCAACCGCAGGATCCCGGGGCCGTCAACATCTTGCTGGATCCAGGTCTGGCCTTCGGTTCCGGCACACATCCGACCACTGCAATGTGCCTGGAATGGCTGGACGGCCTGGACCTGACGGATAAAACTGTCATTGATTACGGCTGCGGCTCCGGCATTCTGGCGATTGCCGCCGTGCTGCTGGGCGCCCGCCAGGTCATTGCCATTGATAATGATCCACAGGCGCTGATTGCCACGGCCAATAATCGCGACGCCAATGGTATTGCCGCCGGCCAGCTGACAGTTCATTTACCGGGGGAACAGCACGCACCGGCCGACATCATGGTCGCCAATATCCTTTCCGGCCCTCTGGTTGAGCTGACCCCGATATTGACCGGCCTGACCAGAACCGGCGGCCAGCTTGCACTGTCGGGCGTGTTGTCAGAACAGACCAATGGCCTGATCGAAGCTTACCGGCAAGGCTTCGATCTGCAGGAGCCCATTGTGCGTGACGAGTGGGTTTGCGTGACCGGTGTGCGCCGGGCGCCAGGAGGCTGACAGACTTATGTGGACACTGATCGAAGCAAAAACACCAGCCGACGAGCTGCCTCACCTTGATGAGCCGCTGCAATTATCAGCCGATGAAAAACCCATCAGAAGCGGGTGGCGGACAACCGGCCTGCTTATTCTGATTCTCGTGTTAGTGACCTCATTGTTCGGCCAGCTATCTTATTTTTATCAACAGCAAATATTAGCTCAGGCCACTTCCCGGGCGATCATGAGTTATGCCTGCGAACTAGTCGGCTGCGCGCTGCCGCCCTTGTCTGACCCCTCCCGGATTCAGGTAACCGAGCTTAAGCTGAATGATCACCCGGACTATCGAAACATCACTGTCCTGACGCTTTCCATGCAAAACCGGGCTGACTTTGCACAGCCGCTGCCCGACATGATTCTGCAGTTCACCAGCCCGCAAGGCGACCCCATCGCTGGCCGACAATTCAGCGCCAGACATTACGTCGCCGACCGAACACCTGACAACCTCATCCTGGGTGCAGGGGAGTTGATATCTGCCGAACTGGCCTTCGCCAGTCCCGGCGACGATGCCATAAACTACCAACTATCACTGATTGAACCGGCAGAATTGCCATGACACTGGCCGCTCTTGCTGACAACGCCCTGCACCGGCCCGCTGAAACGGCGTACAAACGCATTCAGACGGCGGGTTTCCAGCTGGGAAAACATACGCTGCAGTGTCCCATCATGCTGGCACCCATGGTGGGTGTCAGCGATCTGCCATTCCGGGAGATCTGCCTGCAGCAGGGCGCCACTCTCACCATCGCAGAAATGGTCCCGGCAGACTCCAGCGTCTGGAGCAGCGAAAAAAATCGCCTGCGCCTGAAACGCTCTGACAACTGCGGCCCTGAGATCGTGCAGATCGCCGGTTATGATCCACAAATGATGGCCGATGCCGCACGCAAAAATGCCGACATGGGCGCTGAGGTCATCGACATCAACATGGGCTGTCCGGCCAAGAAAGTACTCAAACGCGCATCCGGCTCAGCACTGATGCAGGATCCCGATCTGGTTGAACGCATCCTGTGCGCCGTGGTGGCCGCCGTGGACATCCCGGTGACCCTGAAAACCCGCACCGGCTGGAGCCGTAAAGAACGCAACGGCCCGCTGATTGCGCGCATTGCCGAAGACAGCGGTATTGCCATGCTGAGCATACACGGACGCACCCGAGAGTGCCGCTTTATGGGCGATGCAGAGTACGACACCATTGCCGCTATCAAGCAATCCGTCAGCATTCCGGTGATTGCCAACGGAGATATCAACAGCCCTGAAAAGGCGGCCTATGTGCTGCGTCACACCGGTGCTGATGGCCTGATGATTGGCCGTGCCGCGCAGGGCCAGCCCTGGATATTCAGACAGATTCATCGCTACCTGAACAACGGGGAACTGGAACATAACCCGCCAGCCATCGATATCAGCACGTTGATGCTGGATCACATTCACGCGCTGCTGGCATTTTACGGCGACTTCAAAGGCGCACTCTTTGCCCGCAAGCACATAGATTGGTACAGTAAGGCACTGCCCGGCGGCGCTGAACTCAAAGCGCATTTCATGACCACCCGGGATGCCGTGGAGCAGCGTGACATCCTGTCGGCTTATCATGAAAAATTACGCAACAATTTAATACAGTCAGACGGACCTCTATGAAAAAAGACGAGCTTGCCGAACCCTTCAGTCTGCGCCAGGCCGTCGAGCGTTCCATGGCGGTTTATCTGGGCGATATTGAAGAAGACGACGAAGGCCTGGTCACCAATCTTTATGAGCTGGTGCTCAGCGAAATTGAGCCACCGCTAATCCAGGCCGTTCTGGACCACAATGGCGGCAACCAGAGCCGCACCTCTACCATGCTGGGGCTCAATCGTGGTACTCTACGCAAAAAGATACGCCAGTATGGATTGCGGGTCTGATCCCGCCAATCCAGCATTTCCCACCCGTTTCAAACCTAGAAATTGAGCCTATGTCTACTGAGAATACAGCCGTTATCCGTCGTGCATTAATCAGCGTGTCGGACAAAACCGGTATTGCTGATTTTGCCCGTTCACTTCATCAGGCCGGTGTCGAAATTCTGTCCACCGGCGGCACTTACCGCCTGCTGACAGAGAACAATATTCCCGCCATCGAAATTTCCGATTACACCGGTTTTCCGGAAATGATGGACGGCCGCGTCAAGACATTGCACCCCCGCGTGCATGGCGGCATTCTGGCGCGTCGCGATATTGATGGCAAAGTCATGCAGGAGCACGACATACCTGCCATTGATCTGGTCGTGGTCAACCTGTATCCGTTTGAGGCGACAGTCGCGCGCCCGGATTGCGACCTGCCCATGGCCATTGAGAACATCGACATCGGCGGTCCGACCATGCTGCGCGCAGCGGCCAAAAATCACAATTGGGTGGCTGTGGTGGTTAATCCGTCAGACTACAGCACCGTGATCGAAGAGATGAAAATAAATGCCGGCGGGCTGACAGACAGCACACGCTTCGATCTGGCGGTAAAAACCTTTGAACACACCGCCGCCTACGATGCCGCCATTGCCAACTATCTGGGCAAGCGCGTCACCGGCGGCGAATTCCCGCGCACCTTCAGCAGTCAGTTCGTGCAGAAGCAGGTACTGCGTTACGGCGAAAACCCGCATCAGAATGCGGCGTTTTACGTAGAAAAGGCACCACAGGAAGCCAGTGTCAGCACTGCCGAGCAACTGCAGGGCAAAGAGCTGTCCTACAACAATATCGCCGATACCGATGCGGCACTGGAGTGCGTAAAAAGTTTTGACGACCCAGCCTGCGTGATTGTAAAACACGCCAACCCCTGCGGGGTGGCGGTTGCCGCAGACATAACTGAGGCCTACCAGCTGGCCTTCCGCACCGACCCGACTTCGGCCTTCGGCGGCATCATCGCCTTCAACCGTCCGCTGGATGCGGCAACGGCCAAAGCCATCATTGATCAGCAGTTCAGCGAAGTAATCATCGCACCATCAGTGCACAACGATGCTCTGGATATACTGTCCGCCAAACCCAATGTACGCGTGCTGGCCTGCGGTGAATGGCCGGCCGACCCAGTACCGGCCTGGGACTACAAACGCGTCAATGGCGGCCTGCTGGTGCAGGATCGCGATATCCACAAGATCAGCCGCAGCGACCTGACCGTGGTCAGTAAGCGCCAGCCCAGGGAACAGGAACTGAGTGATCTGATGTTTGCCTGGACGGTAGCACAGTTTGTGAAATCCAATGCCATCGTTTATTGCAAGAACCAGCAGACGATTGGTGTAGGCGCAGGCCAGATGAGCCGCGTTTACAGCGCCAAAATTGCCGGCATCAAAGCCGCCGATGAAGATCTGGTGGTAGAAGGTTCAGTCATGGCATCCGATGCCTTCTTCCCCTTCCGCGATGGTATTGATGCAGCCGCCAAGGCCGGCATCACCGCCGTGATCCAGCCCGGCGGTTCAATGCGCGACGAGGAAGTCATTGCTGCTGCTGACGAAGCAGGTATGGCCATGGTCTTTACCGGCATCCGCCACTTCCGACACTAAGGCAGGGAATCAGCATGAACGTATTGGTATTGGGAAGCGGCGGCCGCGAGCACGCACTGGCGTGGAAACTGGCACAATCTGAGCAGGTTAACACGGTATTTGTTGCGCCCGGCAATGCCGGCACCGCTACTGAAACCGGTGTGCAGAATGTCGACATCGACCCGCTGGATTTCCCGGCACTGGTTGAATTCGCCCGCAACAATCAGGTGGAATTGACCGTAGTGGGCCCGGAAGCGCCGCTGGTCGCCGGTGTGGTGGATTACTTCAGCGAGCAGGGACTGCGCTGTTTTGGGCCTCGCAAAGGGGCTGCACAACTGGAAGGCTCCAAGGCGTTTACCAAGGATTTTCTGGCACGACACAACATTCCTACCGCCTCCTATCAGAACTTTACTGATGCGGATCAGGCCATCGCCTACGTTAAACAACAGGGCACACCCATTGTTATCAAGGCTGACGGTCTGGCCGCCGGCAAAGGCGTCATCATTGCTCAGACGCAGGACGAGGCTGAGGCCACGATCCGCGACATGCTCTCTGGCAACCGCTTCGGCGATGCCGGCAGCCGCGTCGTCATCGAGACTTTCCTGCAGGGCGAAGAAGCCAGCTTTATTGTCATGGTCGATGGCAAAAACATTCTGCCTATGGCGACCTCGCAGGATCACAAGGCCCGCGATGATGGCGACAAAGGCCCCAACACCGGCGGCATGGGTGCCTACTCACCTGCACCGGTGGTGACTCAGGATGTGCACGATCGCATCATGCGCGAAGTGATTGAGCCTACTG
Source organism: Pseudohongiella spirulinae (assembly GCF_001444425.1). Classification (NCBI taxonomy): domain Bacteria; kingdom Pseudomonadati; phylum Pseudomonadota; class Gammaproteobacteria; order Pseudomonadales; family Pseudohongiellaceae; genus Pseudohongiella; species Pseudohongiella spirulinae. The sequence goes on along the minus strand of NZ_CP013189.1, from coordinate 518,108 downwards.
TCAAAGGCATGGCCGCCGAAGGCAACCCCTACACCGGCTTCCTGTACGCCGGCCTGATGATTGCGCCCGACGGTGCGGTCAACGTGATCGAATTCAACTGCCGCTTTGGCGATCCGGAAGCCCAACCGGTCATGATGCGCCTGCAGTCTGACCTCACCGCGCTTTGCCAGGCCGCCATCGACGGCGAACTGGACCAATGCTCGGTCAACTGGGATTCTCGTGCCAGTATCGGAGTGGTACTGGCCAGTGGTGGTTATCCTGATGCTTATGCCAAAAATGTCCCGATCAGCGGACTGGATAAGGCAGTAGAAACTGACAGTGCCAAGATTTTCCATGCCGGTACAACGCTGAAAGACGGTCAGGTGGTAACCAGTGGCGGGCGCGTGCTATGTGCTGTGGCGCTGGGCGATACGGTAACTCAGGCACAAAAAGCCGCCTACGCACTGGCAGAAAAAATTCAGTGGGATAAAATCTACTACCGCCGCGACATTGGCCACCGGGCCATTGCCCGCGAGCAGGCAGAATAAACCGCCCACGCAACGAGCAGGAAAGCAGCATGAATCAGCAACATTACAGTCTGGCCGATCGTCTGGTTCTGCAACTGGACCAGGCACTGCACACGCTGGTGCCCGGCAGCAATACCGCTGACCGCCGCTCGCCGGCGCTGCTGGCTGAGGAATCGGATCTGTCCGAGGCTGAGCAAAAACTGGCCGCTGGGCTGATGCGTATTAATCATACCGGCGAAGTGTGCGCACAGGCCCTGTACCAGGGGCAGGCATTGACAGCAAAATTGCCGGATGTGCGCGAGTCCATGAATCACGCGGCGCGAGAAGAGATCGACCACCTGGCCTGGTGCGAAGACCGCCTGCACGCGCTGGATAGCCGTCCCAGTCTGCTGAATCCGGCTTTTTACGCCTTGTCCTTTGGCGTCGGCGCCACCGCCGGCATGATTGGTGACAAGTGGAGTCTTGGATTCGTGGGCGAAACCGAAAAGCAAGTCTGCGAACATCTGGAAGATCACCTGGAGCGCCTGCCCGCTGACGACCACAAAAGCCGCGCCGTGCTCAAGCAGATGGTCATCGACGAGAAAAAACATGGTGACAGCGCCATGGCGGCCGGTGGTGCCGAGCTGCCCCTGCCGGTTAAAGCCGGCATGAAACTCATGGCCGGAGTCATGAAATCACTGACGCGGCGCATCTGAGGCCGCTGCGGTGATTCACCTGCCCCGACTCTTGCGCATTGTATCCGTTGCCGCCAAATATCGCCTGGATCAGATCAGCCCGCAGACCTCGCAATCTTTCGCTCTGCGCTGGGCGATGCGTCTATGGGGGTTACCATGGACCGGCAGCCGGGTGCGCAGCCTGCCGCCACCGCAGCGCTTGAAAGCCGCTCTGGAGGAACTTGGCCCCATCTACATCAAGTTCGGCCAACTACTGTCCACGCGCCGCGACTTCCTGCCCACAGATATCAGTGATGAACTGCAAAGCCTGCAGGACAAAGTGCCCGGCTTCACCAGCCCGACCGTTCATGAGCTGATAGAACAGGCGCTGGAAAGTCCCTGGTCGGGACACTTTGCCAGCGTCGAGACACAGGCTCTGGCTTCAGCCTCCATCGCCCAGGTGCACGCCGCCACACTCCCCGATGGTGAACAGGTCGTTATCAAGGTCCTGCGCCCCGGTATCGAAAACGTTATCCGCCAGGATATCCGTGTTCTCAAGTGGCTGGCCCGGTTTATAGAAAAGTATGTGCCGCAAGGGAAACGGCTGCGTCCAAGAGAAGTGATTGCTGACTACGAACACGTCATTCTTGGAGAACTGAACCTGACTTCAGAAGGTGCCAATACCAGTCTGCTGCGTCGTAATTTCGAAGACTCTCCGCTGCTTTACGTGCCCAAAGTGTATTGGCATGTCAGTCGCGACAATATGCTGGTGACCGAACGCATTCACGGCATTCCGGTATCTGATATTGATCGCTTGAATGCGCATGGTGTAAACCTGAAAAAACTGGCCGAAACAGGCGTCGAGATATTTTTCACGCAAGTCTTCGAGCACAGCTTCTTTCATGCCGATATGCACCCGGGTAATATTTTTGTAGATCCCGCCGATCCGGAGAATCCCCGCTACATCGCCATTGATTGCGCTATCATCGGCTCTCTGAACAGCGACGATCAGCAATACCTGGCTCGCAACCTGTTAGCCATCTTCAAGCGTGATTATCGCAAAGTGGCGGAATTGCATGTGGAATGCGGCTGGGTGCCGCCAGACACCAAAGTGGTGGAATTTGAAGCGGCCATGCGCACCGTCTGCGAACCTATTTTCGAAAAACCACTGAAGGACATTTCCTTTGGTTACCTGCTGGTACAGTTGTTCCGTACCGCAGGACGCTTCGACATGGAAGTACAGCCCTCATTGGTGCTGTTGCAGAAAACCTTGTTGAATGTCGAAGGCCTGGGTCGACAACTGTACCCGGAACTGGATCTGTGGCAGACTGCGCTGCCGTTTCTGGAGCGCTGGAACCGCAAACGCATGCAGCCGTCTTATTTATGGCAGCAACTGAAGAATCATGTGCCCGATTGGGTTGAACAGTTTCCACACCTGCCTCAACTGGTGCTGGACAATCTGAATCAGCACAAACAGATTCAGGCCATTAATGACACGCTGCAGATCAATCTGAGGCAGCAGCGCCAGCGCGCCAAAATACAGCGCCGCCGCGAGCGTCACATGTTTATAGCCGTGCTGATTGTTGCAGCGGGCATGGCAACTTTGTATTTCAGACCATGAAAGAGCATACTGAAGGCGTGAACATTAACTGGCTGGATCAGGTTAAGTGGGATGACAAGGGCCTGGTGGCTGTTGTAGCCCAGGACTTTAAGAGTGGACGCATCCTGATGGTGGCGTGGGCCAATCGCCAGGCACTGTCATTGTCACAGCAGGAAGGACGTGCGATATACTGGTCGCGCTCACGGCAGAAGCTGTGGCGCAAGGGTGAGGAATCCGGCAACGTACAGTTGCTGCATCACATCCAACTGGACTGCGATGGTGATGCTGTCTGCTATCAAGTGGAACAGATTGGCGACGTGGCCTGTCACACTGGCCGCCAGAGCTGCTTCTACCGCCAGTTGACAGCCAGTGACAGCGGCCCGCAGTGGCTGATTTGTGAAGATGTCCTTAAGGACCCCGCACAGATGTACCAGACTAACGCCAAGGAATAAGTGAGCTGGCCCGATGAGCGATGTATTAACTGAATTGGCTGCCATACTGGAGCAGCGAAAGCAGGCTTCTCCGGAATCATCCTATGTAGCCTCGCTGCACAACAGGGGATTAAACAAAATCCTGGAAAAAGTTGGCGAGGAAGCGGTGGAAACCATTCTGGCCGCCCGCGATGTGCAGTCAGGTGGCGACTCGCAGACTCTGGTTAGCGAAACAGCCGATTTGTGGTTTCACAGCCTGGTCATGCTGAGTCATCTTGATATCAGTCACGAGCAGGTATTGGAAGAACTGAGAAAGCGCTTTAACATATCCGGTCTGGCCGAGAAGGCAGCCAGATCTAAACAGTAAATCGAGCTGCAGGTTCACGCTGTCAGCTCAGTCGGAGGAAGTATGGGATTCGGTGGTATCAGTATCTGGCAATTGCTCATTATTGCTCTCATCATCGTGCTGCTGTTTGGCACCAAAAAATTACGCAGCCTGGGCTCGGATCTGGGCGGCGCGCTTAAAGGCTTCAAAAGTGCTATTAAGGACGATGAAGAGGAAGACGCCAAGAAAACGCCCGAGCAGCTCGCGGCAGATCAGGAAGAATCCAGCACCACGGCCAGCGCACGCACTGAAAAGCCGCAGGATAAATAATCTTCGGGCAGCCCAGCCGGGCGGCACCACAGGATCTGAGCGATGTTTGATATTGGGTTTATGGAGCTGCTGCTTATCGGTATCGTGGCACTGTTAGTGCTGGGTCCGGATAAGCTGCCGGGAGCTATTCGTACCGGCGCCCTGTGGATTGGTCGCGCCCGGCGCAGCTTCAACAAGGTCAAATCTGAGATTGAGCAGCAGATAAACGCCGATGATATACGGCGTCAATTGCACAATGAATCCATTATGGCTGACATAGAAAAGGCCAAGAAAAACGCTAACAAACTGCTGGACGAAACCCGCAAGTCGGTTGAAGATATTCCAGCCGTGACCAGCAGTGCTGAGGAAGGTGTACCTACCGAGCCGCCGTCGAAACCAGTCGAAACTGCCAAACCGGGTGATCCTGCAAAGCCGCTCGAGCAAGCTGAGCAAACTGCGACGACCTCCAATACACATACAGGTTCTTCAGACACAAAACCCCCAACGGAATCTGACGAGACCACGAGCTTATCCGGGCAGTCGGCAGACTCAGCCTCCCCTGCCGATACGCCTGAGAAGACTGCACCGGAGAAAGAACCGGTGTACGACTTCTACAACAGCCCACCAACAGGACGGGTCAGCATGCAGGATGGCAAATTCATCCCGGTTGATGACCAAGAAGACGGTGAGAAAAAATGAGCGATACACCGTCCATTGACGAACACAAAGAACTCACGCTGATCGGACATCTGGTTGAGCTGCGCGACCGCATCCTGAAGTGTGTGATAGCGTTACTGGTAGTTTTTCTGGGGCTGATCTATTTTGCCAACGACATCTACGCCTATGTCGCTGCGCCACTGGTCTCGGTGCTACCACCGGACACCAGCATGATCGCCATCGATCCAACATCCCCCTTTTTCACTCCGTTCAAGCTGACATTCTATGCCTCACTGTTTGTGACGGCACCTTTTATCCTTTACCAGCTCTGGGCATTTATCGCTCCCGGCTTATACAAAAACGAAAAATCACTGGCGATACCCCTGTTTATCTCCAGTGTGCTGCTGTTCTACGCGGGCATGGCCTTTGCGTACTTCGTGCTGTTTGGCATCGTCTTCAGCTTTTTTGTATCCGTGGCGCCGGACGGTATCGCCGTTGCGCCGGATATCGCCAGCTACCTGAGCTTCGTCCTGAAGATATTTTTCGCCTTTGGATTCGCCTTCGAGATTCCGATTGCCGTCTTCCTGTTCATCTGGGCAGGCATCCTGGAACCGGAAGATCTGCAGGCCAAACGTCCTTATGTCATCGTTGGCTGCTTTGTTGTTGCCATGCTATTGACTCCACCGGATCCCTTCACCCAGTCTCTGCTGGCCCTTCCCATGTGGTTGTTGTTTGAGCTGGGCATCTATTTCGGCAAGCTCTTCCTGCGCAAAAAAGCCGCCGAGCAAGCCCAGGACTAACGCTGGGGACGGAGGCGGTCTACGTCCCCAGCGTCACGTCCCCAGCGTCAGCGCAGAATAAACGTCACAGGCCCGTCATTCTCCAGCAACACCTTCATGTCCGCCCCAAACTGGCCGGTTGCGGTAGCAGGATGTTCAGCCTTAAGCCAGGTGACAAGTTGATCGTAGAGAGCCTCCGCATCAGCCGGCGGCATCGCGGAAGAGAAAGAAGGACGCAGCCCTTTATCGGTCGAGCCCGCGAGGGTGAACTGCGAGACCAGCATGACCTGCCCATTGACGTCGGCTACGCTGCGGTTCATGCGACCCTCACCATCAGCAAATACCCGGTAGCGAAGCGCCTTGCCAAGCAGCTTCTGGCCAATGGCTAACGTGTCCGCTTTCTCTATGCCCAGCAACACCACCAAGCCCTGACCGATGGCACTATATTCAGCATCATCAATCTTGAGGCTGGCGTGAGTAACACGTTGAATCAAGGCAATCATAACAGGCAACCGTGTAAACACTGGGGACGGAGGCGGTCTACGTCCCCAGTGCTAAATCGTTGGCACAAGGGGTGGGGACGTAGACCGCCTCCGTCCCCAGCGTATTAGCCTCTGGGCACACCGCCGCGGCTGGCGCGCTTGCGATCGCTTTCGGTCAGATGCTTTTTGCGGATGCGGATGCTCTGCGGCGTGATTTCCACCAGCTCATCCTCATCGATGAACTCCATGGCCTGCTCCAGCGAGTGCTTGACCGGTGGCGTCAGAACGATGTTTTCGTCGGTACCAGAGGCACGCACGTTGGTCAGCTGCTTGCCCTTGATCGGGTTAACCACCAGATCGTTGTCGCGGCTGTGCAGGCCGATGATCATACCTTCGTAAACTTCTACGTTCGGATCGATGAACAGGCGACCACGCTCCTGCAGCGCCCACAGGGAGTATCCCAGTGCTTTACCAGTCACCATAGACACCAGCACGCCGTTTTTACGTTTGGCCAGATCACCGGCTTTGGCGGGGCCATAATGATCGAATACGTGATTCATCATGCCGGTACCCGATGTCATGCTCAGGAACTGCGAGCGGAAACCAATAAGACCACGAGTCGGAATGAGGAAGGTCAGCCGCACGCGGCCTTTGCCATCTGGCAGCATATCCTGCATTTCAGCGCGGCGCAGACCCAGCTCTTCGATCACCGAACCCTGGTGTTCATCATCGCAATCAACGACCAGCGTCTCGAAAGGCTCGCTCAACACGCCGTCGATCTCTTTCATGATCACTTCCGGGCGCGATACGGCCAGCTCGAAACCTTCACGGCGCATGGTTTCAATCAGTACCGACAGGTGCAATTCACCACGTCCTGACACTCTATACTTGTCCGGCGAATCACCCTGCTCAACGCGCAACGCCACGTTGTGGATCAACTCGCGATCCAGCCGCTCTTTGATATTACGCGTGGTGACAAACTTGCCCTCTCGACCTGCAAACGGCGAATCGTTTACCTGGAATGTCATGCTGATAGTCGGCTGATCTACCGTCAGCGGCGGCATGGCCTCGACATGATCCGGATCGCAAAGAGTGTCAGAGATATTCAGTTTGTCGATACCCGTGATACAGACAATCTCACCAGCCATCGCTTCCTGAACGTCCACGCGTTCCAGACCCAGGTGATTTTTCACCTGCAGAATCTTGCCTTTGCGCTGATTGCCTTCGCGATCAACAATGACAACCTGCTGGTTGGGCTTGGCAACACCACCGGTGATACGACCAATGCCGATAACGCCCACGTAGCTGTTGTAGTCCAGAGCAGAAACCTGCATTTTGAAAGGTGCTGCCACGTTAACGGGGGGCGGCGGCACGTGTTTGACTACGGTTTCAAACAACGGCGTCATGTCATCCGCCAACTCGTCGGCCTCCAGGCCGGCAATACCGTTCAGGGCCGAGGCATAAACAACCGGAAAGTCCAGCTGCTCATCAGTCGCACCCAGCTTGTCAAACAGATCAAAAACTTCGTTCAGCACCCAGTCAGGACGTGAACCGGGGCGATCCACCTTATTGATGACCACAATCGGATGCAAGCCCTGGGCAAACGCCTTCTGTGTCACAAATCGGGTCTGTGGCATGGGGCCATCGACAGCATCCACCAGCAGCAGCACACTGTCCACCATGGACATGACGCGCTCCACTTCCCCGCCAAAGTCGGCGTGTCCGGGTGTGTCGACAATATTGATGTGATAACCGTTCCAGTTAATGGCAGTGTTTTTTGCCAGGATGGTGATGCCCCGCTCTTTTTCCTGGTCGTTGGAGTCCATGACCCGCTCAACCGCACCGGAGCGCTCGCCCAGGGTGCCGGACTGCTGCAGAAGTTTGTCGACCAGCGTGGTTTTACCGTGGTCAACGTGGGCGATAATGGCGATATTACGGATTTTCTCAATCACTGGGGACACCTGTAAGACATGCATAAAATGGCGGCGAATTGTACACTAACGCGCATGTCAAGGCTATGAATCATGGTCGAAAAACGCCGACATTGTCATATCCGGCATCTTTCAGATGAGAGGCATGTAATCGGCTCATCATGCCCCGATCACAATACAGGGCATATTGTTGCTGTTGATCCAATTCCGAGAACTGAGTACCAAGGCGAAAAAACGGAATATTCAACACCTGCCGTTCAGGCAAACTCAATGGCAGCCGCTCCTGCTCATCAGGGTGACGGATATCAATTACCAGTGCTCCTTCAGGCAATTTCTGCCACTCAGGTGGCTCCACATCGCGCTGGTTGAGCACCTCTACCACCCGGTCAATCATCTGCACTTCAGCATCATCAATAGCTGCCTGCAACACCTGCGCATCCATCTCCCGCTCCTCGTGCTCGATGCGCACACGGCGCGCATGCGTGGTTGGGCGAACCGAGATGACCCCGCAGTATTCCGGCACATTGGCGGAAAACTCTTCCGTACCAATCTGCCGGGCTATATCGATAATCTGCTGCTTGTCCGTCACGATCAGCGGCCTCAGAATCAGCAGATCCGTCGCCTGATCAATAATACTGAGATTAGGCAGCGTCTGACTGGCCACCTGGGCTATGGCTTCGCCGGTCACCAGCGTGCGAACGCGCATACTGCGGGCGATACTGTCCGCCGCACGCATCATCATGCGCTTCAGCACAACTCCCATATGACCACTGTCCACCCGTTCCATGATCTCATTCACAACCGGCTCAAATGGCACGCTGATAAACTTCACGCGGTGTGAGGAGCCAAATTTCATCCACAGATACAGCGCCACCTCTTTAACTGCAATCTCATGTTCGCGCCCACCCAGATTAAAAAAGATAAAATGCGTTTGCAGCCCCCGGCGCATGCACAAATAACTGGCAACTGCCGAATCAAAACCACCAGAAATCAGTGACAGAACCGGTTCCTGTGAACCGATGGGAAACCCGCCGATACCAGGCACCTGCTCCTTAACCACATACAGCGTGTGGTGACGTACCTCAACACGCACCGTAATCTGCGGATTCACCAGATCCACGCCACTGGCCCCGGTGTTTTGCATGAGTACTGCACCAATATGGCGCTCAATATCGCCTGAACTGTATTCATGCTGCCCCTGACGCTTGCAGCGGACCGCAAAAGTGCGCCCGGCCAGCGCCTCTCGATAGTGCACCAGAACCTCGGCAGCCATACCATCCAGATCAGGCAGCGGCATTTTCTCCACCGGCCTGATTACGGAAATTCCCGGGGTATTGCGCAGTACCTCCAGCACCTGGCGCTCAAGCATTCCATCGTTTGGCGGTGTTTCCACTTCCAGAATATCCCAGTCGCCAATCACACTGACTTCGCTGTCCAGCCGCTTCAGAATCACCCTGAGATTGCGTCGCAAAGCCCGGATCAGACGATGCCTGACCGGTTTGCTTTTGATGGTGATCTCCGGAAAAAAGCGTATGACGTATAGCATTAACTACCTCAATTTGGCGGGAAGGCACTAGCTGCGAAAGGCCTTATGCACAATGTTAGTGCATTAAATACATGTAAGCGCTATTATGGTGCGAAAAGAAAGACGGATTTGATTTAACTGCTTGATATACAAGGCCGCGCACCGCGCTCCATTTTGGCACGACTCTTGCTCATCCTAGTGCACTCGGGGTTAATCCGGCGACAGCACCATTATAAGGCCGTTTACCCTGCTTGTTGAGAGCAGAATACTGCAAGCTTACTAACCCGTGTCAGGTCAGGACAAATAATTCCGGGGCCGGCACATAATTCTCGATCACACGGAGGATCAGGAATGTCTGACAAGGCTTTAACATTAATTAAAGATCACAACATCAAATGGGTCGACATGCGCTTCACCGATACCAAGGGCAAGGAGCAACACGTAACCTTCCCGGCCTCCGCGGTCGATGAGAGCTTCATGGACGGAGTGATGTTTGATGGTTCCTCAGTTGCGGGCTGGAAAGGCATCAATGAATCAGACATGATCCTGAAGCCGGACGATTCTACTGCCGTGCTGGATCCGTTCTCTGACGAACCTCAACTGAATCTGCGCTGCGACATCATCGAGCCCCGCACAATGCAGGGCTATAATCGCGACCCGCGTTCAGTTGCCCGTCGTGCAGAAGAGTACCTGAAGTCAACCGGCATTGGTGACAAGGCATTCTTTGGACCGGAGAACGAATTCTTCGTATTCGACGAAATCAAGTGGAATGTTGCAATGGACGGCTCCTTCTTCAAGATTGGCAGCGAAGAAGCCGCCTGGTCAAGCAGCAAGAGCATTGAAGGTGGCAACATGGGTCACCGTCCACGCGTTAAGGGTGGTTACTTCCCCGTCCCTCCTGTTGACTCACTGAGCGACCTGCGTGGCGCCATGTGTGACACAATGGAATCAATGGGCTTGAAAATCGAGCTGCATCACCACGAAGTGGCAAACGCTGGTCAGTGCGAAATCGGTGCTCGCTTCAACACTCTGGTTTACAAAGCAGACGAAGTTCAGATTCTCAAGTATTGCGTACTGAACACAGCTCACGCTTTTGGCAAGACTGCCACATTTATGCCCAAGCCGCTGGTAGGCGATAACGGCTCTGGCATGCATGTTCACATGTCTATCTGGAAAGATGACAAGAACACATTCGCCGGTGACGGATATGCCGGCCTTTCAGAAACTGCCCTTTACTACATTGGCGGTATCATCAAGCATGCCAAGGCACTGAACGCCTTCGGCAACGCATCTACCAACAGCTACAAGCGTCTGGTAAAAGGTTTTGAGGCGCCCACACTGCTGGCTTACTCATCCCGCAACCGTTCAGCATCAATCCGTATTCCATACGTTCTGGGCGGCAACCCCAAGGCTATTCGTATTGAGGTACGTTTCGGTGACAACACTGCTAACCCGTACCTTTACTTCGCGGCCCTGCTGATGGCTGGCCTGGACGGCATCCAGAACAAGATCCACCCTGGCGATCCGGCCAGCAAAGACCTGTACGATCTGGAGCCGGAAGAAGAAGCAGCGATACCGCGTGTCAGCTTCTCTCTGGACGAAGCACTGGATGCACTGGATCAGGACCGCGAGTTCCTGAAAGCTGGCGGCGTATTCTGCGATGACCTTATCGACGGTTACCTTGAATTGAAGCGCCAGGATTGTCAGCGACTGAATATGTCAACTCACCCCGTTGAGTTTGATATGTACTACAGCCTGTAATCTGACTGACATCCCGCCTTTGCAGGTGTGACTCAAGACGCCCGGCTGGATACCCCCGCCGGGCGTTTTTGTTGGAGACTATGAACAACGTGTTAAGCAGCCAAACACTATACAAGAGACTGATGGACAATCTGGCCACCGCTGTTCTGATATGGGACGAAACGCTGCGCCTGTGTTACATCAATCTGGCCGCAGAAAATCTGCTGGCCATCAGTGGTCGGCAATTTGATCAGGCCTTTGTGGGTGACATTCTGCTGAACGCAGAGCAGGACATCGCCGATATCCGTCAGGCCGTCAGTGAAAATCACAGCTTTACCAAACGCAAAACGCAGCTTCACCTGCTGCATGGCAAATCCCTGCAAGTGGACTACACCATTACACCACTGAATGATTTTGACGAGGCGGCAGTGTTGATGGAAGTTCAGAGCATTAATTACGCAGAGCGCATCAGCCGCGACGAGAATCTGATCTCTACGCACGAAACAACACGAGAGCTGATACGTGGTTTGGCACATGAAATCAAGAATCCGCTGGGCGGCATTCGGGGCGCAGCGCAACTGCTGGCCGCTGAGCTGCCCGACAATACAGATCTGACTGACTACACCAATGTCATTATTGAAGAAGCCGACCGCCTACACAAACTTGTCGACAGGCTGGTTGGCTCAAGACGCCCCATGGAATTCAAGGCGATGAATATCCATGAGGTACTGGAGCGTGTTCGTAATCTGGTTGAAGCTGAAGTTCGCGATCGCGACATTGCCATTGAGCGCGACTACGACCCGAGCATCCCGGAATTGCAGGGCGATGCTGAGCAACTGATTCAGGCTGTCTTGAATATTGTGCGCAATGCTGTGCAGGCGCTGGAAAGCCCGCATGTCAGACATCGCTCAGGCCTGATTAACTTGCGCACCCGCATCATGCGCAATGTGACAATTGGCACGGTATATCATCGCCTGGTGATTCGTATCGATATCACAGATAACGGCCCCGGCGTGCCACCGGAGCTGATTGATAACATTTTTTTTCCGATGATCAGTGGTCGTGCCGAAGGTACCGGCCTCGGTTTGTCCATTGCCCACTCCATTATCAATCAGCACAAAGGCATCATCGAGTGCAAAAGCGAGCCGGGCTGTACGCGCTTTGCCATTTATCTGCCAGTTCTACCAAAACAGTCTTTTCCCAATGACATTGGCCGGGGCCAATTTGGCAAATAGCCTTAACGGAGCATTATTGTCATGATTAAACACAACACAGTCTGGGTTCTGGATGACGACAAATCGATTCGCTGGGTGCTGGAGAAATCACTGACCCGCGCCGGTGTCAGCACCCAGACGTTTGATAACGGCGACGACCTGCTGCACAGGCTGGAACGTGATCGACCTGACGCTATCATCAGTGACATCCGCATGCCGGGCATCAATGGTCTAGAGCTGTTATCCACCGTACACGAACGCTTTCCCAGTCTGCCGGTCATTATCATGACGGCCCATTCCGACCTGGACAGCGCGGTTTCTTCTTACAGTCGCGGGGCATTTGAATATCTGCCCAAACCCTTTGATATCGATGAAGCGGTTGCCATGACCCAGCGTGCCCTGGAGCATGCCCGTGAGCAGGATGTTGATCTGCCAACCCCGGTGCTGGAAAACAGCAAAGAAATCATTGGCGAAGCGCCTGCCATGCAGGAAGTCTTTCGCGCCATCGGTCGCCTGTCGCAATCCAATATTACAGTGCTGATCAACGGCGAGTCGGGCACAGGTAAGGAGCTTGTCGCCCACGCTCTGCACAAGCACAGCCCGCGCCGCGACAAACAGTTTATTGCGCTTAACGTTGCCGCCATACCCAAAGACCTGATTGAATCTGAACTGTTTGGTCACGAAAAGGGCTCATTTACAGGAGCCACAACGCACCGCACCGGCCGCTTTGAGCAAGCCAACGGCGGCACCCTCTTCCTGGATGAAATAGGCGATATGCCACCGGACACGCAGACCAGATTGTTGCGGGTATTGTCTGACGGCGAGTTCTACCGGGTCGGCGGTACCACTCCAATCAAAGTGGACGTCCGCATCATTGCCGCCACACACCAGAATCTCGAAAAACTGGTTGCTCAGCACCTGTTCCGGGAAGACCTGTTTCACCGCCTGAACGTAATCCGCATCCATATCCCTCGGCTGAGAGACCGCCGCGAAGACATTCCACGTCTGGCCCGCCATTTCCTCAACCGGGCGGCGGAAGAACTGGAAGCAGAGATCAAGGTTCTGCGACCGGAGACCGAAAAATACATTACCGGCCTCAACTGGCCGGGCAACGTGCGCCAGCTGGAAAACTTCTGCCGCTGGATCACTGTCATGGCTTCCAGTCGTGAAGTCCGCATTGACGATCTGCCCCCCGAACTGCTGGAGCAGCAGGCCCAGAGCAGCAATGCGCAGGACTGGACACAATTGTTGGAAGACTGGGCCAATCAGGAGCTCAACCTGGGCCACAAAGGTATCCTGGAACAGGCTGTGCCCGACTTCGAGCGCACCATGATCCAGGTGGCACTGCGCCATACGCTGGGGCGCCGCCGTGATGCGGCAGAGCTGCTGGGCTGGGGCAGAAATACCCTGACACGCAAAATCAAAGAACTGGGCATCGACGACAACGACGAGGACGATAGCCTGGACGACTGAACTTCGTCACAACCTGCCACACAAGCACAGCGGTGGCAGGTTGAAAAATCCCCCCCACACCCCTATATTTGCCGATCAACGACTGCCCCGCAACTTTCGACAGGCAAATAACAATATGATTGAAATCAGTCACATAACCAGGAAATTTGAGCATTTCACGGCCGTGGACGACCTCAGTTTCACGGTTGCCGAAGGCGAAGTTCTGGGATTTCTGGGCCCGAACGGCGCCGGCAAATCCACCACCATGAAAATTATCACCGGTTTTCTGGCACCCACATCTGGCACCGTCACGATTGATGGTCACGATGTCGCCACCGATCCGCTGGCGGCCAAGCAACTGATCGGCTACCTGCCGGAGGGCGCACCCAGCTACCCGGACATGACCGTGTTGAAGTTTCTGGAATTTATCGCCGAAGTGCGTGGCTTTACCGGAGAAGAACGACTGCGGCGGGTGGAAAAAGTCATTAATGACGTCGACCTGGGCAGCGTCTGCGAGCAGACCATCGACACACTATCCAAAGGCTTCAAGCGCCGCGTGGGTCTGGCTCAGGCCATTCTGCACGACCCCAAGGTCTTGATCCTGGACGAACCCACCGACGGTCTGGATCCCAACCAGAAGCACCATGTGCGGCAACTGATCCGCAATCTGGCCAAAGATAAAATTGTCATTGTTTCCACCCATATACTGGAAGAAGTCAGTGCTGTCTGCACCCGCGCCATTATTATCGCCAACGGGCGCATTGTGGCTGATGGCACACCCGCCGAGCTGGAGGCGCAGGCGCCGGAGAGCAGTCACGTTGAAGTGCAGTCCGCCCCTGGCCGACTGGAGGCCTTCTTCCGCAGCGTGACCGAGCAGGAGGCCCGCGTATGACATCCTTAACTGGCAAAACCGGCATTATTTTCAAACGTGAGCTGGCCGCTTACTTCAGCACACCGCTTGCCTACGTCTTCATTGTGATATTTCTGGTGATGAACGGCATTGCCACCTTCGACCTGGGCGGCTTTTTTATCCGTGGCCAGGCCGACCTGCAGCCATTTTTCAGCTTCCACCCCTGGCTGTATCTGTTCATGATCCCGGCGCTGGCCATGGGACTGTGGGCCGATGAGCGCAAAAGCGGCACCATTGAGCTGCTGATGACACTTCCGATCAATCTGCGCGATGCAGTGCTGGGCAAGTTTCTGGCGGCCTGGATGCTCAGTGGTATCGCCCTACTGTTGACCTTCCCGGTATGGATTACCGTCAATTACCTGGGTGATCCGGATAATGGTGTGATTCTGGCCGCCTACATTGGCAGCTGGCTGATGGCCGGTGGTTTTCTGGCCATTGGTTCCTGCATGTCGGCCATGACCCGCAATGCGGTCATCGCCTTCATTCTGACCGTGGCAATCTGTTTTGCCTTTGTGGCCTCCGGCTCCGCCATCGTGCTCAACGCTTTCTCTGGCTGGGCACCGGATGTGCTGATCAACGCCATTGCCGGCCTGAGCTTCCTGACGCACTTTGATGCGATCAGCAAAGGCGTGCTGGATATCCGCGACATGCTGTTTTTTGCAGCCGTGATTGCCGCCTGGCTGACCGCCTCAGCCATCGTCATCGAAATCAAGAAAGCCAACTAGGAGCAGCCGGCCATGAAGCACAAAGCATTTTATTCGCCCGCCGGCCTGGCAGCCATTGCTGTCGGTCTATTGATTGCCATTGTCCTGATCAGCAACCTGCCGCGCCTGCGTATTGATCTGACCCAGGATAATCTTTACACCCTGGCCGATGCCACACGGGACATCGTCGCCAACCTGGATCGACCTGTCGAACTGACTTTCTTCTATTCTGAAGAAGCCGCCTCTGAAGTGCCACAGGTTCGCACCTATGGCATGCGCGTGCAGGAAATGCTGCGCGAGCTGGTGATTGCCAGCAATGGCAATCTGTCGCTGGAAATCGTCGACCCGGCACCTTTTTCTGCCGAGGAAGACCTGGCGACCGAGTTCGGCATTCAGCCCGTGCCGCTGGCGCAGGGCCGGGAATCTGTCTATTTTGGTGTCGTGGCTGCTGATCCGGCGACTGTAACAGAGGAAGATCGCGGCGTATTCGACACCATTCCGCTGATCCGCCCGGATCAGGAAGAGTTTCTCGAGTACGAGTTTGCCCGCCTGATTACCCGGGTGATCAATCCGGACCCGACTATTGTCGGTGTTATCACCACCCTGGATATCGACGGTGGCTTTAATCCCGCCACCAATCAGGCAACCCGTCCCTGGGCCTTTATGGACACTGTGCGCTATATGTATGACGTGCGCCGCCTGGATGACGACACCGCGCAGATCGACGAAGACATCGATATCCTGCTGGTCGTACACCCGCAGGAATTGCCTGAACAAACCCTGTATGCCATTGATCAGTTTGTGCTGGGCGGCGGCCGAGCTATGGTATTTGTCGATCCCAACTCGGACACCCAGACCCAGATAGCCATGAGTGGCGGTGGTTTTCGTGACACCATGGCCTCTGACATGCCTGATCTGCTTCAGGCCTGGGGCATTGATTACGACCCGACTCAGGTTGTCACCGATCGTGAATTGGCACTCTACGTGACACTACAGCAAGGCCAGCGTCCGGTGGCTCACTATGGCATGCTGGGTATCCAGCGCAGCGGATTTGCCAATGATATCGTCAGTGGCCAACTGGAAGTCATGAACATGTCATCGGTCGGCACGCTACAACCGGCCGAAGGCGCCAGCACCACCTTTGAGCCGCTGATTCAGACCACCAATCAGACCATGCTGATGGGCACCGGCTTTTTCAGTGAAATGGGCGACCCGACACTATTGATCGATGAGTTTGTGTCGGAAGAGCAGGTCCGCACCCTGGCTGCCCGCGTTTCCGGCCGGGCTCGCTCGGCCTTCCCGGACGGTTTGGCGACCGAAGTGACTACAGAGGCATCTGGTGACAATGCTCAGGACAGCAGCGATACAACTGACGCCGAGGCACAGCAAGCCAGCCCGGCCGCTGAGCACCTGAGTGAATCTCTGGGCGATATTGCGGTGATTGTGGTGGCCGATACAGACGTACTGGCTGATCGCATGTGGGCGCAATCACAACAGGTTCTGGGACAGCGCGTCATTAACGCATTCGCCAGCAACGGTGATTTTGTCATCAACGCGCTGGACAACCTGAGCGGCACCACCGCACTGGTCAACATCCGCAGCCGCGGTCGTTACGCGCGCCCCTTCACGCGTGTACTTGCTCTGCAGCGCGAAGCGGATGAGCGCCTGCGTGCCGAAGAAACACGACTGCTACAGCGACTGTCAGAAACTGAGCAGCAATTGACAGCGCTCAACCAGGAAGGTGCCACCAGCATTTCACCGGAGCAGGAAGCGGAAATTGAGCGTTTCCTGCAACTGCAACTGGAAACCCGCCGTGAGCTGCGCGATGTGCAATTCCAGTTGAATCAGGAAATCGACCGACTGGGCACCATCCTCAAAACCATCAATACCTGGTTGATTCCGGTGCTGTTGATTATTGGCGTACTGACCGCCACCCTGATGCGTTCACGACGTCGACGCGCGCTCGGCCGGGCTGCTTAAACAGCAGCCCCGGTAGCCGGGATCGGAACTCCGATCCGGGTAGATAAGCTTAGGTAAGTGGCAGAAAGATACTGACGCACGTCCCTTTGCCGGGCGTGCTGTCAATCAACATGCGGCCTCCGTGAGCCTCGGCAATCAGGTTGCACAGATAAAGGCCCAGACCAAACCCGCCGGTATTGCGTGTGCGCGAGTTGTCGACCCGGTAAAACGGCTCGCTCACATGTTTCAGGTGTTCCGCAGAAATACCCTCACCCTGATCACAGATCTGTAAAACGGCTTCGAATGCGTTAAAGCTGACATTCACCGTGACAGGCCGATTTCGTCCATGTCGGATTGCATTATTCACGATATTGGCAAACAACAGGCGTAAACGCAGTTTATCAATATGCATGGCGCGGTCTTCGTCCGGCAATCGCAGCTCCAGGCCCCCTTCGTAATCCTGATATTGCTGCGCCAGCATCTGGATATAGTCAGCAAAATCCACATCGTCGGTAATCAATGCCGAGTGTTGGGTACTGAGTCTTTCCGCCTCAATCAGATCCGAAATGAGGAGGTCAATCTCATTGATATCATCGCGCAGGGTTTCTTTCAGATCATTATCTTCCATGAACTCAAGCTGAAGCTTGGCGCGTGTAACCGGCGTGCGCAATTCATGACTGATCGCCAACAGGAGCTGACGTTTGGCTTCCAGCATCGACTGCAGGGAATCGGCCATGTGATTGATACTTTCTGTCAGCTCTCCCAACTCGTCACTGCGGGTGACTTCCACGCGGTAGCCCAGGTCTCCCTCGCAGATTTTTTCGGCACCTTGCCTCAACCGTCGCACCGGATCCATCAATCGCTGTACCAGCAGGTAGTTGGACAGCAGGATGAATATGGCAAAGCCCAGCCCGATGTAGACCACTGCGTAGTCGTAATCACTGAGTGACGGTGCCTTTCTGTTCAGAAAATATTCGTATCCGCCGCGTGCCACCCGAATCACCTGCTCACTGCCGACCGCCAGCATTTCCGCTTCTTCGGACAGGGTGCGCACAAAAACCGCAGAGGAAATATCCAGATCCGACTGGTCATCTGACTGCCAGTTGATATAGGGGCTGCGGATAATGATAGTGAGTGACAGGTCTTCGGCGAGCTGCGCCGCCCGCTCCAGGTTTGGTGGAATGCCAATAGCGTCGATGATCAGCCGCACGTTGTCCAGATAAAACACTGGCAGCGGGTTCAGACGCTCACGACGCCAGTTCTCGTCAATCTGGCGCAGGGACAGGGTAATGGTTATCAGGAAGAAAATAACAGTGCCCGAAAAGATCAAAAAGAGCCGGAAATACAACGATCCGGTGATCTTCGGCAGTCTCAGCTTCATTTTAACTGGCCGACAAACGTGTACCCACGCCCCCAGACTGTTTTGATAAAGCGGGGCGTTTTGGAGGTGTCTTTGAGCTTGTGACGCAGACGGCTGACCAGTGTATCCACAGCACGAGAAAACAATTCAGCATCGATACCGCGCAGCCTGTTCATCAATTCATCGCGGGTAAAGGTTTTATTGGGTGACTGCATGAACAGCACCAATAATTCATATTCCATGGTGGTCAGCTCGACCAGTTCGCCATCCAGGTGTACGGTGCGTCTTGAGGTGTCGACCTCCAGTCCTTCAATGGCCGGCAACTCACTACTGGGTCGGGTATCATCGCCGGCACGGCGCAGAATATTGGTAATGCGCGCCACCAGTTCACGTGGCTCAAACGGCTTGGGCAGGTAGTCGTCGGCACCGAGCTCCAGACCGACAATACGATCTGTCACCTCACCGTGAGCCGTCAGCATCATAATCGGCAGATGACCGTAGACGGCGGATTTAGCACGAATTTCCCGGCAGATTTCGAAGCCGTCTTTTTCCGGCAACATGACATCCAGAATCAACAGATCCGGCTTGGATCGCTTCAGGGCCTCAAAGCCTTTGCTCGGGGTATGTGCTACAGTAACCTGCATATCGTAGCGTTCCAGATACTGTGTGAGCAGCTGGCCAAGTTTTTCGTCATCATCAATGATCAGTATCTGTTTCATAGCGCTGAAGTTTACGAATTTGCTCCGGATAAATCAATCAGAGTGGACGAGCTGGCTTATAATAGCAGCTTTAGCTGACAAACCCGATTCTAATCATGATCAATCTGACTAACGCCCGCCTGATGCGGGGCGAACATGTGCTGCTGGAAAGTGCCAGCCTGACCATTCACAAAGGCCAGAAGGCTGGCATCATCGGGCGCAACGGGGCCGGCAAGTCCAGCCTGTTTGCCTGCCTGACTGGTCAGGTAGCGCTGGACGAAGGTGAGCTGCAGATGCCAGAAGGGCTGCGCTGCGCCTGGATGAAACAGGAGACCCTGGGTTCTGATTGCTCCGCACTGGATCATGTCATAGACGGTGACAGTCAGTTTCGGCAGATAGAGCTTGCACTGGAAAAAGCCGAGGCCGACCACGACGGCCATGAAATTGCCCGGCTGCACAATGAGCTGGACAAAATTGACGGCTACAGCGTGCGCGTCCGGGCGGAACAATTGCTGTCCGGCCTGGGTTTCAAAACAGAAGAATTCGACAATCCGGTCGGCTCTTTTTCCGGCGGCTGGCGCATTCGTCTGAACCTGGCCGCCGCACTGATGTCGCCCTCCGATCTGTTGCTGCTGGACGAACCCACCAACCACCTGGATCTGGAAGCCACCATCTGGCTGGAACAGTGGCTGAACCGCTACCCCGGCACATTGCTGTTGATTTCTCACGACCGCAGTTTTCTGGACAAGGTTATCGACCATGTGATCAGCTTTGAGCAGAAAGACCTGTTTATGTATCGCGGCAACTTCAGCGCCTATGAAATACAGCGTGCCGAACGGCTGGCACAGCAACAGGCGGCGCTGGAGAAACAACAGCGACGCAAAGCCGAGATCGAAGATTTTGTGCGACGCTTCCGCGCCAAGGCCAGCAAGGCCAGGCAGGCACAAAGCCGCCTGAAAGAGCTGGCGCGCATGCAGGATATTGCACCTGCACATATTGACTCTCCGTTCCGCTTTGAATTCTTTAAACCATCACAGACAGCCAGCGATCTGCTCAGCATTAAAAAAGCCGTGATCGGTTATGACAACAAACCGCTGGTTAAAAATATCAGCCTGAAGCTCATGGACAACTCCAGCATCGGCCTGCTGGGTTTTAACGGCATGGGCAAGTCCACGCTGCTCAAAACTCTGGCCGGACAACTGCCCTGGCTGGGCGGTGAAATTGTTGCTTCCAAACATCTGAAAGTCGGTTATTTCGCCCAGCATCAGGTGGATGTCATGGACATGCGTGCCAGCCCCATGCAGCTCATTCAGCAGGTTGATGAAAAGGTACGCGAGCAGGAAGTGCGCAATTTTCTGGGTGGTTTTGACTTTCGTGGCGACCGGGTTGTCGAGCCCATCATCAATTTTTCAGGTGGCGAAAAAGCCCGCCTGGCGCTGGCATTGATTGTCTGGCAAAAACCCAATGTGTTGTTGCTGGACGAGCCCACCAATCACCTGGATCTGGAAATGCGACACGCGTTGACAGTCGCTCTGCAGGGTTTTGAGGGCGCCATGGTGCTGGTGTCTCACGACCGGCACCTGATGGCCAACACCGTTGATGAATTTTATACCGTGCACGATGGCCGCTTTGCAGAGTTCAGCGGCGATCTGGATGATTATTCAAACTGGCTGCGTGAGGCGGATAAACAATCTGCGCCACCATCAGGAGCCTCGGCGGGCGCTGACAATAATGCAGGTTCAACACCAGAAAAACCGGCCGCTGACAAAAAAGACGCCAGACGCCAGGCAGCATTGCAGCGCGAGCAGGTCGCACCACTCAAGCGCGAAATCCGCACGCTGGAGAAGACGATCGACAAACTCAGCACTGAATTACAAACGCTGGAAAATCGCCTGGCTGACCCGGATATTTACACAGACTCACGCAAAGACGAACTGGCTGAGTTAATCCGGCAGCAGGGTTATTGCAAAGCCGAACTCAGCCAGGCCGAAGATACCTGGCTGGAGAAAAGCGCCCTGCTGGAACAGTAGCTGATCAATTATCAGCGCTGACTGGCCTGCAGCTCAATCCGGTAGCGCTGACGACGGTTATCACGCATGGTGGACACTTCCACCACGTCGCCTGCCTCGCGATTTTCCAGCACCGTCAGCAAATCATCCTCATTGCGAACCGGCACGCCATCAACCGCAGTAATCACATCGCCCAGAATGATGCCCCGGTTGGTTTCGGTCAGTCCGCGCATACCCTCGCGCTCAGGGCTGGCACCCTCAATCACGTCCAGTACGATCACACCTTCAAGACCCCAGCGCTGCCGATAATAGTCAGCGTACTGCGGCGGGAACAGGCTGATGCCCAGCGTCGGGGTCTGCACCCGCCCATACTGAATGAGCTCCGGCACAATCTTTTTCACGGTGTTCACCGGAATCGCGAATCCGATGCCCGAGCTGGCACCGCTGGGACTGTAAATCGCCGTATTCACGCCAATCAGCTGGCCAATGGAATTCAGCAAGGGGCCACCGGAGTTGCCAGGGTTAATAGCCGCATCCGTCTGAATCACATCGCGAATACGGCGCCGCGTCACACTGTTTATTTCACGCCCCAGCGCACTGACCACACCCACGGTCAAGGTGGTATCCAGACCAAAGGGATTGCCAATGGCAATGACTTTGCGACCCACTTCCAGATCGGATGAATCCCCAAGCTCCACTGGTACCAGGCGATCACGCGGAGCGTCAATCCGCAATACTGCCAAATCCTTATCTGGCTCGACCCCAATCAGTTCTGCCTCCCAGGCACTGCCATCCTGCAAGGTCACGGTGACGCGCGAGGCATTCTGAATCACGTGGAAGTTGGTGACCACATAGCCATCGTTATTCCAGATAAAACCGGAGCCACTGCCCTGGGGAATTTCCTGCGGGTTGAGTGAGAAGAAGGAGCGGCGCACCAGGCGCGAGTTGGTGATGTATACCACCGAGGGGCTGGCCTTTTTAAAGACCTCTATGTTGTTTTCTTCATCGTTGGTGCGGAACGCTGAATAATCAGCGGCGGGCTGTGCCTGCAAAGACACAGCCACCATGAATGCTGCCAGAGTAAGCAGCCATTTATGGCGTCGCTCCATTGTAAATCTCCTGCCAGTTGATCACGCGGTCGTGGCTGCGGAATTGACCAAACTCCACCTGCGCACGCGGATTTTCGTCGTAATCATTATCCTCGTGTGGCCACTTGAAGCGCAAGTACGGCAGGTTCAATGCATCCAGGTCAATTTCAATATCCACCGTACCGCCATTGCCCTCACCTGGCGCCGTCAGAGTAAAGGTAGGATCCGTCGGATTGACTGCGCTCTGCACACCCTGTACCTGTCCCTGATGGAAAGTGCTGGATAATGGGCTGTCAATGCTTGTGTCGCCGTCATCCAGATCGCCTGTGTAGGTCCCGGTCACGAACGACAACTCGGAGGCATTGATGACTGTACAGCTGTCATCAATACTGGCAACGAAACGCCCCTGATCACTATCGTAGTATTCAACCTGGAAGGTGATGGCAAGGTCTTCTGTTTCCGGGCCATAGGCATTGTTGATGATCAGTCGACCGTATCGGAAATTCTGCTCGCCAATCTGGTAAAACTCAGGTGTTGCCTGGGTTATCTCAGCATTGAGATCGCCCGCGTCCAGTGTCACACCATCAGAGTCAGTGGGCACAAACGCTATCACGATATCTTCAAACGGACCGTCGGGCTCAGGCGGCGTGGCTCTGCTGAATATCAGGTCGCCATCAATCGCCAGCTCCCCACCCGTGACATCTCCCCAAAGATTCTGGAAGGTGCCTGGTATGCTTTCATTGACAAGCCTGGATGTCAGGTTGTTGTTATCTGCGCTGGCCACTTCCTCTATCGCACGGAAATTCAGATCACCATAGCTTGCCAGCTTCGCGTACACATCCCGGTAATTGACAGTGGCCTGGCCCTGAACATTTAATGCACGAAGCTCTACCTCAACCTCGAAAGGCTCGTCCATATAGGTAAACACCGAAGGTGGCGCACAGCTCAGGTCAGAGCGAGACAACAACATAGTGCTTGTCACCTGGAAGCGTTCTGGATAGAAGCGTCCGACATTATCAACACGACCATTGATAACGTCTGTGCCCAGGTACGCGACCGGATCCTCATTGCTATCGACCAACTGCGCCTGCATGTCAATGATGCCGACCTCGTTGTAGGTGATATTGCGCATACCGGTACCATTCACGGCATAACTGTCAAAGTCATTGTAGAACAGCGTTTCATTACCCAGCTCACCAATCACACCGCCAAGATTCTCAACCTCATTCTCAATAACACTCAACTTCACTCTATAGTTATCACTCACACCATCGCTGTCATAATAGAAATTCGGCGTCCGCGGGTTATCATGCAAGTCAGCCCCGGCATCTGGCTGACCGTCCTGGTCCAGATCGTCGCCAGCCTGCCACGCCACGGCCGAGACCACGGTGTCAAAGCCTTCGCCGGCATGAACAAAGACATTGCCGTCCTCATCAGTCGCAAAGGAGTCAGCCGGATTGCCCGCCCGATCTGGGAAGTTATTGGCTGGAAAATCATCAGCCCGGTCCAGCCCCTGGTCTCCTGGGAAATCGATTGCAAAACCGAATGGGCGGACAACGAAGTCCTGACTGCTGCCGAGCATAAAGTCACCTGAATTTCCTGGTGGATTTAATGGATCGTCAGGTGTCGGGTTGCCAAAGAAACCAAAGGGAATGTCGAATCGCGCGTGCAGTTGCATCTGACCAACATCAGAGTAATTCAACACCAGCGTCGCACCCGGGGCGCCGCTCGGCTGCGTAACAAAATCAAGCTCAACCTCTGTATAGCTGGATGCGCCTGCCGCCGAGTTGTCATTGACCAGCGCCACCGCTTCACCGTTGACAGTGAATGTTTCCCCACCAAAGCAATCGCCAGGATTCTTGCATTCAGCAGCCAACTGTATTGGCAGTGTTTGTCCGGCATCAAACAGGGGAACACACTGGTACGGGTCGTTATCAGAGCTTCGCACTGCCTGGAGCGTTAACAGTTGCGCCAGCGGTGCGACGTTGGATGGCTTACCTGCAATTTGGGTGGGTATGGTCGCGTTGCTCAATGTCTCATTGTAGAAATAAAGACCGGTCTCGGCGATTTCAAGTGTCGGATCCTCTAGCTCGGAGGCATTGCTCACGGCACCCAGCACATTGATGTTAACTGGCTGAACGGCCCCGGCGGGTACGGTGTAGTTAAGCAACAATGTGACTGACTCTTCGCCCGGCGCAAACGTATAACTCGCCTGACCGTTATCGGACTGGGCAGCCACACTGGTCAATGATCCCGCACCGTTCAATACGCGCGACCAGACACCCTTGGCAGGCGAAGTACTCAAATTAATCGTGTCGCCTTCCGCGGAGATCGGATCATGCGCTGCATCATGAGCGGTGAAAGTGACAGGTGTGCCAACACAGGTCAGCCCGAAGCCGCTGTGAGAAATCGCGTAATGTTCCAGCGATCCTGAACCAGTATATCCGCACTGATCCGTGGCGGTTTCTATGACAACACGATCAACATAGAAGTAGCGGTTAAGCTCGAATCCATTGCTGATGCGGAAGCGTATCTCTGCCGTACTCTCCAGTGTTTGTGCTGGCACAGCATTGCCCAGAATGGTTGTCAGATTATAGGTAGACGACAGCAGGGAAGAATTCTGTTGATTGCTGGTCATGTTGTCCATGGTCACAACCGTGACCCAGTTATCTGCTGACGATCCTCTGGCTTCGACAACAACGGTATCTGAAGCGGCCAGCGCAGTATGCGCATAGCGGTAGGTCAGGGTGACGTCCTCAGAGTTGGGCACTGAATCAATATTGTAGACCCGCGCGACCGACGGATCGATACTGTTATTGGCTGCTGCCACACTTGATGTCATTTGCAGGCGGCCATTCAGTACCTGAATATTACCCGTGCTAACACCCAGTCCACCGCCGACGGTGCCATCCACACCATCCAGCTCTTCCCAGGCACCAGCCCAGTTGCGCGATCCGTCATTATTACTGAATGAGTTGACAAAAAACTCATCTATCCAGGTAATGGGCGTCAACACTGAATTGAATGTGAAGCTGCTGTCCTCACTGCCGATTTCTCTCGCCACGCCATTGGTTACGTCAACATTAACAGTGCCAGGCTGGTCGTAAACCAGTCTCAGCAGGACTGTGCCCTGATCGGCGGCCACAAAGTTATATAACGCCTGACCATTGCCCTGATTGGTCAACACGCCATTGCCGGATTGCAGTTGCCAGGTACCATAGTTGGTGCTGGTGGTGATCCGGACCGTACCGTAGTAGTCCAGATCCCTGTTATGCGTCAGACCTTCATGTTTGCTTATCCGGATGATGCCCGGCTCACAGACCGACCCTCCCTGCTCCTGCTTGATGCTGAAGTGACCGATATAGCCGTCCTCAATAATATGCAGGGCATTCAACCTTCTGTCTCCGGAAACGGGACTGAATTCGCCCAGAGGCTGATCACCAAGGAACAGGTTCTGTGTTTCTCCGTCTGTCAGATTCAATTCTGTTACATCATCCCGGGTAAATATGGTTCCCGTCACGGGATCCAGCCCATCGCCAATTGTTGCCGTGGCGTTGTCTACTGACAGGGCGTAAGTGTCAACAACACCCTCCGGATCTGATGGATCAACTCGTTGATAAATGGCGTCGATGTTGACGTTACCGTTCCCTTCTGTCGCACCAAAGACATCGGGGTCACTACCATCCACATAGATCGCTGCCTGCCCTGCGTTTGGACCACTTCTGTAATAAATAATGATATCTGACGCGGTAAACGCAAGGTTATTGCTTCCCGCCACGCCGCCAGTCGTGGTAGTCAGCAACACACTGCAATCAAGATCGTCGTCATTGCTGGCGCAGTCATCAAGAACATAGGCACCATTGACATTGACAGTGGTATGGTTTGCAAAAACCGTGGAGCCGTCCAGGAATGTACTGGCCGTTCCCACAATCGGATCGTAACGAACCAGATCCCAGGCATCGAAATCCAGATTATTTGAACCAATCGTACTGCTGTCATTGGCCGACAAAACGATCTGGCCGTTCTTGAGCAGGTGTACAGCATTGATATCGTCTATCCGGCCGCTATTTTCGAGACTGTCGTCAAAGAACATGACCGCTTCATCGGTCGAGGGATCATAGATAATGAGATCATGGTTTTCGAAATTATTCAGCCCACCGATGGACGTGCTGTTGCCGGGTGTGGATACGGAGATCAAGAACCTTTCCTGAGAAGCCACCGGGGGACCCACGATTGTCGTGACATCAGTCGCCGCGTTATTACCGGGAACAGTATCAAAGTTACCGGCACCGATCGAAACCTGAGCGGTATTGGTGACATTAAAACCAGCTGCACCAACAACGTCAACATCCAGAATAAGGTTGGTACTGGCATTGGCCGCCAGGCTTCCCGCGAAGGTACATGACAGGGTCGGCGTTATCGTTGCGCAGCTCCAGCCTGTGCCGGCGGCCGCCAGAAAAGTCACTCCAACCGGTTGATTGTCTGTCAGCGTGATAGTCTGTGTTGTGGCATCTGGTCCCAGATTTGTAACGGTCAACTGATATTGTCCGGTGGTATTTGTCTCCAGTGTGCCAAGGACAGTCTTTTGCAAACGCAGATCAGTTTCTATGCCGCGCACCACGGTGACCACTCTGTCAACGTTATTGTTGGCGTCTGTTTTGACATCTATATCATCAACATCGATGGTGTCGCCCTGGGTATCGTTCTTGTTATCAAATTGCGGCGAGCGGTCGCATCCCAACGGATCCGGGATAAAACCATCAGCCTCTGCGCCGCAATTACCACCCGAGTGCAACATTCTGGCGACTACCGGAGCATTGTTATTCAATAGCGGAAACTGAGAAGTTCCGGCAATCACGACGTCGGCTGTGATTGACGGCAGACTGTCACCCGATGGCAGCTCACCTCCTGTGTAAGTGCTGGCGATATCATATTCACAGGTAAATGCGCCGGGACTGAGCGTAACACTGCACGACCAGCCGGTCCCTGAAACATCCCCGGCATTGGCAAAGGTCAGACCGGTGGGCAATCTGACAGCAACAGTGATCAGGCCGGTTGCTTCGCCGCCGGTGCTGGTTCCATTGCCATTGTTGGTAACGTCAATCTGATAGGAGCCTGTGCCGCCAACCTTGAACGTTCCGGACTGCTCTATAAAAACCTCAAGGTCTGCGATCGGGAAGTTGGTGACACTGATGACCTCGGAGAGCAGAAGCACCAGATCCTGGCCAGAGCTGTAACGCGTGGTAATGCGTTCAGCTTCCTGACCGGGCTGGGCAAAGTCTTCCAGCAGGGTATTGCTCAGATAATGGGTATCAACATCCAGTCCCCAGGTTTCACCAATACGGTTCCCGGTTCGGGTACTTTCGTCAGCGTCAACGCCCGGGAAATCTATTTCGTAACCGTCACTGTTCAGACCCGCGGAGTCCTGGAACTCGAAATAAGTTGTCGGGCCGATATC
This sequence comes from Pseudohongiella spirulinae, assembly GCF_001444425.1. NCBI lineage: Bacteria > Pseudomonadati > Pseudomonadota > Gammaproteobacteria > Pseudomonadales > Pseudohongiellaceae > Pseudohongiella > Pseudohongiella spirulinae. Next base: position 490,318 of record NZ_CP013189.1, on the reverse strand, counting down.
ATAAATGGGCCTGACAATGGTGGAGTTGAACTCGGAATTTACCGGATTGAAGCTATTGGGCAAGGCATTGAATGTGACAGCGTTTGGAGCCGACTGAATACTGAGAGACTCATCACCGGTAGAAAGCTGTTCATCACCTTCGATTGTAACGTGTGTCACCTGCCCATTGGGGAGCAGCAAAGCATTATCAAAAGTTGCCATCCGGAAATTTCGCGGCACCAGCGTGAAGGAAGAATACTGAAAAGGTTGAAACCCGTGGAACAGATTGACTACACGCAAATGCTCATTCGGGTGTTCAAATATTACGATGAGCGACCAGCCGCCTGCGCAGGTACCGTTGTTATTCCAGGGCGCCCCCGTTTGCACAGCCAGATCCTTCAGGCGATACGTCCCGTTCCCGGAAACAAGACCGGTGACATCGGCATAGCCCGCAAAAAAATCAACTTCAACCGCAGTCAGGCCTTCTGCCAGAAATACCTCATCGGCAACGACCGAAACCTCATTGCCATCAGGCCCGAAAGACACCTGGGAGTCGGCCTGAGCCGGCGTTCCGCTGCCAGCCCAATACAGATAAGCCGCGGTGATACTTGAGCCCACGGGCAAGGTCAGGTCTGCCGTTGTACCCGTAGCAAAATCCTCCATCGCACAGTCCTGAGCGGGATCAACGGTCAAATTGGTATTGGAGGGCAGTGACCTCAGGGTATTCCCAATAGCTCGATAGCTCATGGCACCGGAAAAAGTTTCGTACAAGACCACAGGCACGTAGCCTTCAGCAATCGGCGCGCCCGCCACCAATGGATTAAAAGCAGCCACCACATGGGCATTCATGGTCGGCTGCAGGAAGGCACCGGATTGATAGGGCTCAACCACTTCCAGCACACTGGCCGCGCTCAACACACCCGCGGAGCCAGCCGTTTTGCCTCCGGTAGGATTAGCCTGATCCTGAGCTTCTCGATATGGCGGATCAAAGGGGTTCTGGGGCACCCGCCCCCCCCAGATACCGGTCAGCGTGGTCGAGGGCTCTGGTGGGCGCCAGAAATAGCTGTCCAGCGAAAAATCTGACCCCCGGTCGTTTGCGGCAACACTGAAGACAAACGCGTTGTTCTGATGCGTTGTAATAGTAGTCGTTGCATTGTGGCGGTCATTGACAACCGGACCGGTATATTTAGAGCTGTTGACCGGACCGGTCTCCGGATTTGGCGATGCCTGGGTGGGTAGTATCTGCTCAACACCCGTAACACTGAGCACACAGATTGCCGGATCACCCACACCACCGCTGAATGAGCCATTGTAGGTACCGGCAGTATTTGGCAGATCGTCATCAAAAATGGCCCATATTTCTGTTGTCACCCCTGGACCCTGGTCGTCGTTTTCCATGCGGATCACGCGGGTCATGTTCACACCGTTAAAGGTGGCTGTGGTGGCCGCACTGGAGTCACCTATCTGCATGGTTGCCATCAGCACCATGCGGGAACGCAAAGCCGCTACGGGATTTTCGTCAGGAATTGCAACTGACGCCGAGGTGCCGGGATTGCTGCACACCGGTCCCTGAAAGATCTGTGGAAAACAGCCGCTGAAAAACAGGTTCGGATCGAAAGCCCCGTTTTCCACAATCGTGTGATCTTCAACATCAAAATTGATGACGGCAGGCGTTGCACTGGTGAATTCCAGTATCACAACACCATTATCGGCGGCAGCGAAGGTATAGTCGGCGACACCTGTATCCGGACCTGACGGCGCATCAAGTGTGCCTTGCGCAGAAGCCGGCGCCAGCCAGTCGCCACGATTGGTGTTATTGGTGATGCGCATGGTGCCGATATAGTCAGTGGCAATCCCCCCGACACTGTCACGCACAGTGAAGGTGATTTCGGTGATCTCACAGGCGTTGGCATTGAGCACATGCGAGATTTCGAATGAGCAGTTTGAAAAAACAATATTCTGATCATACTGATTGGTGGAGTCACCAGGGTCCTGCGTCAACCCATCGCTCACATTGATATTTATGGCACCCAGGTTACTGACCTGCCTGAACCCCAGCACGACTACACCATTATCAGAGGCATCAAAGGCATAAGTCGCGTTACCATCCTCATCCACTGGATCGGTGATGACGCCATTCGATTGTCCAACATCCACCCAGGTGCCAAGACCAGTGCTGGTGCTCAGGTTTATTGTGCCGGTGTAATTGGTCACTGTATTACCCGCGCTATTCACCAGTGTAATGGTGACTTCTTCAATCGAGCAGACATCAGACGCATTGCTGTGGGTGATTCGGAATTGGCAGGCCTGGACCGTCAAATCAGGGTCGTATTGCCCCGAAGGCTGGGCAACATTGGCCGCTACCAGATTGAAATTGACTGTTTCCGCCGTATTGTCCTGGAAATTCAGAACGACTTCACCGGCATCCGCAGCGACAAATGTGTATACGGCGGCGCCGGTGTCAGGTGAGCCCGGCGTCAGTGTGCCCAGCGCGTCAGCTGGCGTGGAGGTCTTGCTCCAGTTTCCTCCGGTAATACCCGCAGTACTGATGTTGACTGTCCCGGTATAACCAGTGACGGTATTCCCGGATGCCGTCACCACCTGGATAGTGACCGGCTCAACAGAGCACACGTCAGCATTACCATCGTGGAAAATCCGGAAAGCGCAGGCTTCCAGCGTCAGCGATATATTGTAATTCTCGGTGATAATAGACCCGGAGGTGACATCAAACTCATAAGTATCAGCAACCGATGTGGAAAAATTCAGGATGGCAACACCGTTATCATTGATATCGAACGTATATTCAGCCGCGCCATCATTGTTAGTCAGATTGTCCAGCGTACCCTGTGCGCCGGCACCCAGGCTGTAGTTACCAATATTGTTATCGTTGCTTATCTGCACCGTACCGTCGTAGTTGAGCAACAGATCATCATTGGAATCCAGAACACTGATGGTGATCGCCGTAAAGGCCGAACAGACACCATTATTGGTGACATGGCTGATTTCGAAGCGGTAAGTGACCAGTTCGACTTCATTCGACACAACTTCGCCATCAAAACCATTCACAGTGAAACTGAGGGTTCTGACACCGGCGGCGCCGGTAATCGACAGGTCTGTAAACGTGGCATTACCACTGGCGTCCGTTGTCGCTGAAAGTGTGCCATTGAGCGTCCCGCCACCAGAGGCCAGCGCCACATTAATCTGCACACCCCCTACCGGACTGCCATCGGCGTCAACATAATTAATAACAGGCTGGTCGTTGAATATGACATCGCTGACGGCGCTGGCCGAAGGCTGAGTGGTAATTGTCAGTTGAGGAGCTGCATACCGGACGATAACAACCCCGCTGCCGCCGTCTGCACCAATGGTATCGTTGTTACCGCCACCACCACCACCGCCGGTGTTGGGCGTGCCCGCTGTTGCCGCTGTGTCGCTGCGGCCACCATCGCCGCCGCCGCCGAGGCCACCCTGACCGGGTGTTGCCAGATTCTGAGCCGCGCCACCGCCACCGCCGCCGGCGTAGTAGGTGTTTGTCCCGCTGATATCGAACTGGAGACCAACCCCGCCGTTCCCGCCGTTTTCGCCATTGGTTCCCGCCAGATCCTGTGCGTTGCCGCCGGCACCACCACCTCCGGTGCCCGCAGCGCCCGCGGGTGAACCCGCGCTGTTACCGCCGCGATTACCGAAGCCACCGGACGCGGAGGCCGGTTGTGTTGCGGCGCCACCTGCCGCGCCGCGCGACCCGCCACCGGACCCCCCGGTATTGCCCGAACCATTACCACCAATACCACCGCCACCACCCAGGGCAGTCAGGCTGCCAAAGGTCGAGTTACCACCCGTCCCGCCTGTCTCATGGCCGGGTCCATCTCCCCCGGCACCACCAGCACCCACGGTAATATTGACTGAGCCAGCAACCGCGAACCCTTCCTCGTATACCAGGCCGCCGGCACCGCCACCACCAGAGCCCGCATTGCTGAATGCCAGAGAAGTACCACCACCGCCGCCGCCAGCGACTACCAGCACGTCAACCTCGTCCACACCCGGCGGCGCTTCAAAGGCACCATCGCCGGTAAACGTGTGGACAATAAAATCCTGCTCAGGGGCGATGTAACGGACGATGACGATGCCGCTGCCACCCGCTGCCCCAGGCGTTCCACCAGATCCTCCTGACGCACCGCCACCACCACCGGTATTGGCCTGTCCGATTGTTGCCGCGGGATCCTGTGCACCCCCACCAGCGCCGCCACCACCGGTACCACCATCTCCACCCAGGCTGCTGCCGCCGCTTCGTTTACCGCCACCACCGCCACCAGCGAACCAGCCGCTGTCTCCGACTCCGGTGCCAAAAACAGCTGAAAAATCACTACCTATACCGCCATCGCCACCCGCGCCATTGGTACCGTTAGCGCCTGCTGCGCCAGCACCGCCACCACCGCCACCTGAACGGTTATTGTTGCCGGTGCTGCCGTTGCCATCACCACCGTCATTGCCCTGGCCGACAGTACCGTTTCCTCCGGGACGAGCAGAGCCCGTTGTTATGCCGCCACCGCCACCACCCGAGCCGCCGTCACCGCCACTGCCAGTACTCTGCGCGCCGCCCTGCCCATAACCGCCGCCCTCAGCGACAATGCTACCAAAGGAGGAGTCGCCGCCATTCTGCCCGTTACCGCTTGGGTCGTTTGTTGTCGTAATGCCATTGCCACCGGCACCACCCGCACCAATAACGACATTGTATGAGGGTTGATTGACTGTCACGCCGGTTTCCCAACGCAATCCGCCCGCACCACCGCCACCACCATAAGTACTGCCGCCGCCGCCACCACCACCGACCACCAGCACATCCAGGCTGGTCAGTCCGGCTGGAGGCGTGAAAGTGCCATTGCTATTGAATACATGAACCGTGTAGGGGCCCTGAGTGCTGATATTGCCGCCACTGCCAATCAGTGGGATGGTGACTTCCTGAACAGTATTACCACCGGTGCCAGTAACCGGCTCCGGTCCGGGATTCTGTGCGCTGGCGAATCCAACAAACAAGATCGCAGGCACTATGGCTCCGCGCCACAACCGTCGATTGTGCCGAGACCACTTGAATCCTGTTTTCTTGTCGCTGCGCTGTCTCAAATCTGACTCGATCCTGATAATTTGCTATGTTATTTTATCCAATCAACACTGTCATTGCTGAAAAGACTCTGCCTGATCTCCTCAAAGCGACCCTAAATGTTCCCTTGATCAACTAACCACCAATTGCAATACTCGCGTCGTCGACACAGAATATCAGTCATACAAACACTCAGCCTGACTGAGTCACAAGTCGAAATAAAATCGTACGGATCACCCGGAGCTTGCCGCATGAACACTGAATACAAGATTGTGCAGTCAACCACGCCGCATTTCGCCAAACCCGCCCAACTCGCCAGGGTTTTGGCCGAGGAAGCCCAGGCCGGCTGGCAACTGGTCGAAAAATTCGACAACTTCAAAATTCGCCTGCAACGCGAAATCTCGCATCGCGAACAGGACAGTGGGCGCAGTATTGACCCGTACCGCTGCCATGTCGGTCCCAGCAACTGGATCACATACAGTGCTGCCGCGCTTGCCACCGCGGCCGTCGTGCTGGTAATACTGCGCGGCGTTGGCGCCATCTGATCAGTCATTGAAGCTGGTGCGGACACGAACTGTACGACTGACATCACCACAAATGCCCGTGCTGGTGATGGTGTAGTAGTTCACTCCATCGACAGTGGCGTCCGTCACGCAGGAAACCTCGGCGCTGCAGGCCGCCAGCCCGTCTGCCTCAAACTCGTAAACTCGAGGCGTTCCAACATTTTCCGGGCAGATAGCCGTGACGTTATATTGTGGAAATTCATCCGGCGGAAACAAGGCATTCATGGCAAACCCGGCGCCGGACTCTGCCGCATAAAAGGCGCGCGTCAGCTGAATCTCTTCCTGAAACTGCTCAGCATTCTGGGATACCAGCAATTGGATGGCCACTGAAATCGATACCATTAATGTGATCACAAATATGGCCGCGGGCAAGCCGATACCGCGCTGACGCCCGACAACCGGCGCCCGGCATGACTGTCTGTATTTCCTGTCAGGGAACATTTCGCATCAAGACCTCATGCTTTAAACGGACCTCATCACCCTGCTCCGTAAAGTTGAATTCCATGGACACAATGGCATTACGACGCAGGGTAGCCGGGATGATGTCATAAGCTGCCAGACTGGCATTATCGATACTCAGGCTGATCAGTTTCCGGTCAGGGGCCGTTGTCGGCAGGCAGGCCGGTGTCGACGGCGTGCATTGTGTGGACTGAAAGCCGTAGTTTTCATACCGGAACAGGCGATTTCCGACCAGGCAAAAACTCACCGGCTGCTCGGCCACGTAAATGCGGGCGACAGGCGATCGGCGCGAAAAACGATGCGATGCGTCCAGGCGAACAGTCACCTTGCCATCGGCACCACCGGTATCTTCAATCTCATCCACCAGCGAACGTGGGCCTGGCGAGCCGCCATCATACAGAGCCTGCGTATTGATCGGGTAGATGACAGCCTGTAATCCGGCGGGTGATGCAGCGGTTAAGACCGGATTGAAGTCAATAACTTCGAACTCGGTACCACCCGGTCCGGTAAAGGGCGGATCCACATAATTAGTGGCGCCGACAAAAGGGATAAATTCCAGGCACTGATCGCCAGCCGGCTGCGCTGCAGTAATGCGGATGCTATTGGGTACGGCATTATGCAACTCCATGGCCAGGCGATCGACCACCACCCGGCCGCTGGTGGCCAGCTTGTTGCGATTGCCGGACGTCGCAAAGCCCTCTACGGCATCGCCTATATAACCTATGATACCGACAGCCAGAATGGATGAGACCAGCAAGGTCGCGACAATTTCTATTATGGTAAAACCGCACTGCCGTTTCATCTCAGAAATTCGCCTTGTAAACACTGAACATCCAGCCACCAGGCTGCTCAACGTGGCTGACCGTAACAGTAATCAGTTTTGCATCCTGCTCATCGGTCAGATCATTTGGTGCTGTCGCAAGATCTTCCTCGATTTCACCAACCCCGAGTCGCAGATAACGGACTTCAACCCGCACCCTGAAATTCTCGTAGCCCAGCCGTTCATTACCCTCAGCATCCTGCAAAGGATCGGCCTGTCCGGCACCTTCATCCAGGCCATGATAATCGTCAACGTCGTCGAAATCAGCACGCCCCGTTTCACCGCCATCCGGCCCGAAATCAATCTCATCTGTGCAGTTGCTGCGGCAGGGTGGAATGCCTCGCGGTGCCGAGTTCTCGTCAAAGCGTCGGGACAGAATCTCGTCCAGGTAACTTTGCGCCAGGGCCACTGCGCGGGTTTCCAGCATGACATCGGAGCTGCGCGAGATGGCGCCGGAAATGGCCGCCGTGACACCGACCAGTGAAATCGCCAGAATGACAATCACCGCGATCAACTCAATCAGGGTAACACCCCGCTGCACGCGCCTATTACTCAATGCAGTCTCCCACATAGGCATAGCCTGCCGCCGACCAGCAGACCGACATGGCAGGATCATTATTGACGCACAAGCGTGCCCCACGTGTAATCCCGACCGGAAAACCGGCAGCGCCAGTGACCCCACCTTCCATTAGATCACCCAAGCTGTCATACCTCAATACAAATGGCGCCACTCCGGATACCACATCGGCGCCGGGCGTTACGCCACAGCCATCAAGCTCATTGACGTCGCCGCTGAAGGATACATTGCGTGAATCGAACTGAGCTGACTGCACCGGGCCTGTGCTGTCCTCGATATTGATGGAGAGTGTGTTGCCGGACGGCGTGATTGTCAGCTCAATGTCGTTGCGACCCAGGGCTTTTTGCTGGGCGGCGCGGGAAAGGGACACGATCTGGTCGCGAGCGATGATGGCATCATAAGTGTCGGAGCGAAGCAACCGGGATAATGTTACAGCAGCGATTATTCCAACCAGAACAATTACGATGACCAGCTCGACAAGGGAGAATCCCGCATTACTATATTTGGTTTCTCTTGACTGCACCAAGGCGTCTCCCGATTTTGCTGCGCTCTCATAGCAAAGGACCTCCCGCGACAATTGTCCTCGGGAGGTCCATTTCAATCATTCTACCTTAGACTAGCCGCCATACATTATGGCAACTGATAGGTGAACGCCGTTTCAGTCACCTCACCGGTGGTCAGGTTTAGCGTCAACAAGGGAATCTGGACTGCTGTTGCTGTTGCAGCTGGCGCGTCGGGGTACTGCCCGATGTAGTAATAGCGACACTCAGTTGCATCTTCATAGTCAGCAGCACCGACAGGAATAGTAACCGCAGCGACCTGCACACCAGCAGCGGCGCCGTCAACGGCAGTAGAAATTGCTGTGGCAGACGCAATATCTGCAAAAGCAACTGTCACAGATGCTGCCAGCGGGCGACCAGATTGCAGTACTCCGTTATAGATCTCGAGGCAAGAATCAGCATCCATGTCTGCACTGACTTCCAGCCCCACGGGATATCCATTCGAGTTCGCAAACAGCGTACCCAGACCAAACCCATCAACATCTTCTGTAACTGACTGACCCTGAGCTACCCAGGTTGCCCGGAACAGAGCCGCACCGGTAGTCAAACCACCTGCCAGACCATCCACGACAGCCTCATGGGCTTCATCAGTCACATCCAGGAAACGCGGCAGTGCGGTTGCAGCCAGAATACCCAGCAGCAGAATCACCACCACCAGTTCGATAATTGTAAAACCTTTTTGTTGCTTGGATTTCATTTGAACATTCACTTGTCTTACTCCTTTCTACAGTGGCTCACTCAGTTGGAGCCGTTAAATACAAACCGTTGATTGTGTCCTGCCTCTTTATTGTCGAGCCTTGGGACATATGCTATCAGCGCTGTATACGCAAGGATACGCATGTCAAGGCTAAGCGACCCCAAATCTTCCATTTTGTCCCGATTTTTACCCCTCCATATTCGGTATTTCCAGAGGTACCGCCTGCCATTCATATGGCACTACGGGCTCCAGAACAATGCCTTCCCAACGCTGGCTGGCATTCTGCACATTTCTGACCCGCAAACGAACGCTGTCTGCCGGCTGCCTGCCACCATTCTGGATCCAGTACAGGTTGCGGGCATCATTAGCCAGATACACCAGCTCCCCGCGACTGCTGTCAAAGTACCAGATGCGCCGGGGCAGCGTTGATTCATCAGGCCCGCCCAATACACCGACGTAGTTTCCCGGTGTGGTCAGCATCAGGTCCATGGGATTCATCCCGTCCAGCACGTCAGTCTGCTGAAACTCACCCGAGGCGATGGTGCGCATCATCTGCAGGTTGGTCGCCGCATTAATCTGGGCCAGAATCGCCAGGAAATTCGCTCGTTCGGCCTCGCCCGGAAAGTCCCGGTAACGGTTAAATGCCGCCGCAAACAAAATGGATGCCGTCAGTATATAAACCATCATCTCGAACATGGAAAAACCGCGCTGACGACGCGGGTAGCGCGGTGGACTTGCTTGCTTGCACCGTTCCAAGTTCGACATTAAGCGATATCCGGCAGTTGTCCGAAGTGGCTGCAGGTTAACAGCCCGAGACACAGTCTTCCATGGCAAGACGTCTTTATCAGCCCCCATTGAGCCGAAACCATCCCGAATTCGTCCCGAAATCTACCCATTTCTGAGGGGAACCTTAACGTGAAGCCGCCGAACTGAGGTCCCATATGGGCAGGAACACACCCAGGGCCAGAATCAGAACCATGCCGGCGATGATCATAATCAAAATAGGCTCAATCGCTTCACCGAGGCGCTTGAGCTCGTACTCGACCTCGGCATCGTAAAAATCCGCTACATCTTCCATCAATTGATCAATGGTGCCGCTTTCTTCACCAACCGCAATCATCTGCAAGACCAGATTAGAGAACATATCGGCGCTGACCGCCGTGTTGTACAGAGATTCGCCGCGTGATATGCCTTCCCGCATTTTCAGGATGCGTTTCGCCACAAAACGGTTGCCCACTGTACTGGCAACCACACCCATGCCATGCACAATGGGCACACCCGCCTTCATCACCATTGAAAAAGTACGTGCGAAGCGTGCCAGGGCAACTTTTTCAACAACACCCCCGGCCAGCGGAATGTGTATTTTTTTTTCGTCCCAGATCAGGCTCCCTGAATCGGAGGATTTCCAGGCTTTAAAACCGAAGAATAATGCAAGTGCCCCTCCGATTAAAAACTGCCACCACTGCACCACAAAATCAGAAACGCCTATCAGGATGCGAGTCTCCAGCGGCAGTTCGGCACCCAACCGGGCAAAAGTATCGGAAAAGGCGGGAATAACGAAGTAAGTGATGACTGCCAGTGCAACTGCAATGGTGATCATAACAAAGCTGGGATAACGTGTGGCGCTTTTCACCTGCTTTTTGGTGTTCTTCTCCAGCTCCAGGTAGCGCACAATCTGCTCAAAAGCCAGATCAAGGCGGCCGGTATTTTCACCTACATCGACCAGTGACAGGAACAGTCTGGAGAATATCTTGGGGTGATGCCCCATCGCTGTCGACAGATTCTGGCCTGACTCCAGGCTGTGCTGGATGTCAATCAATACCTTCTTGAAGCCCGGATTCTTGCTGGAGGCCTGCAGGCCCTTCAGCGCCCGATCCAGTGGCATACCGGCCTTGGTCAGACTCTGCATCTGGCGCGCAAATATGATTTTATCGTTGTCGGTTATCTTGCGCCTTTGTAGCGCCTCATTCAGGCTATCAAATGCGTCAGCATTCAGATCCAGGGATTTTTTCTTGCTCTTACCGCCGCTCTTGCGCATCGGTTCACCCGGCGCCCTGGGCTGGTTTTCTTTCACTTTACCTCGAGCAGCCTTGATATCAATCGGCGTAAAACCCCGCCCCAGCAGCTCGCTGGCAGCCGCATCAAGGTTCACAGCCTCCAGCCCGCCGGACACCATAGATCCCTGGCTATTGCGCGCCCTGTATTGAAAGTAAGCCATTATCTCTCAGTCTCGTCCCACGCCATGAGGTGAGATGCTTCAGTGTCCCCAGCCACATCCGGATCGATGATCGCATCAGCCTCATCACTAATGGATGGCCATGAGGGTGAATTCTGCAGCATCCAGTCTCCGCTCTCATCCAGTTGCTCGGCAACCTTATAGACTTCCTCAAGACTCGTCACGCCGGCAAAGGCATCCAACAGCGCACTGACCACCAGAGGCCGATAACCTTTACTTTGACGGGCTGCTTTTACGAAATCCGAGGAATTCGCGCGACGCAAGGCATCCGCCATCTCATCATTGAGCACCAGTAGCTCAAAGACCCCGACCCGCCCACGATAACCAGTATTGTTGCAACGGTGACAGCCGCTGGCCCGTTTAAGCTGGAACTCGTCCGGCGCCAGTTCTCCGAGCACATGCCGAATCCACTGTATCTCACGTTGCTCGGGCTGATGATCCACGCAGCAATTATCACAAAGCCTCCTGACCAGTCGCTGAGCCAGAACGGCGCGAATGGCTGTCGCCGCCAGAAACCCCTCAGCACCCATATCTACCAGACGCATGGCACTGGATACGGCGTCATTGGTATGCAGTGTTGACAGAACCATATGACCTGTCATGGCGGCACGCAATGCAATCTCAGCGGTTTCTTGATCCCGTATCTCACCCACCAGCAAGATATCAGGATCCTGGCGCAGACTGGCACGCAATACGCGGGCGAACGTCAGACCAATTTTGGGATTGATCTGTACCTGATTGACCCGGCTCAGGCGGTATTCCACCGGATCTTCCACTGTAATGATCTTTTTACCGATTTCGTTGAGTTCCTGCAGAGCTCCATACAAGGTAGTGGTTTTGCCCGATCCGGTCGGGCCGGTAACAAGAATAAGGCCATGTGGCATGTGGATCAGTTTTCGGAACTGTTCCACCATCTGTGGCGACATGCCCACTTCATCCAGCTCAACAGCCCCGTCGGTCTGATCCAGCAGGCGCATGACCACTGATTCACCATATTCGACGGGCATAGTAGACAGTCGCACGTCGATCTTTTTCTCTTTGACTTTCAGACTGAAACGACCATCCTGGGGTAACCGTTTTTCGGAAATATCAAGCCCCGACATTAATTTCAGGCGCAGTACCAGGGCTGGCGCAATGCGACGCTCTTTAACGATTTGTTCCTGTAGCACGCCATCGATCCGCTGGCGAATTCTAAGCACATGCTCGTCGGGTTCTATATGAATATCTGACGCACGGATCTGCACAGCGTCTTCAAAAAGTGACTGTAACAGTTTCACGACCGGTGCATCACTGTCGTCGGCAGCCGGCACCAGCGCGGCCAAATCGAACTGGCCGTCTGTCAGTTCTTCATCCAGTTCCTCGGCAAAACCGGCGATTTCATCTGTTCGCCTGTAAACCAGATCCAGTGTGGCCAGCAATTCGCTTTCCCGCACCACAGCCAGTTCTATGGGTTGCTGCAGTAACCGCTCCAGGGCATCAAAGGCATAAATATCGGTAGGGTCTGCCATTCCAACCAGCAACAGACCGTTTTTCTCAGACAGTGCGATCGCGCGGAAGCGTCTGGCGTGCGTTTCCGACAGGCGCTGAACAATAGCGTTGTCGAACTTGTAGCGACGCAGGTCAACGAAGGGGACATTGAGCTGTTCCGATAAAAAACCCAGAAAACGGTCTTCCTGAACAAACCCAAGGTTTATCAGAGTTCGCCCCAGACGCAAGCCGGTGGATTTTTGCTTTGCCAGCGCCTGCTGAAGCTGATCTTCAGTGATAACACCGTTTTTAACCAGCAAATCACCGATGCGAACTTTCTGTTTGATGGCCATATCAGTCTGGCCTCAGTGCCGCCAATCGCCGTTGGCTGTTCTGACGCAATCCGCTGCTGAGGCTGGCTTGCTGCAAGGCACGCTCATAAGCTACGACCGCGTCAGTAGTGCGCCCCTGAGATTCCAGCGCCACGGCCATGCCATACCACCAACGGCCCACCGTCTGATCTTGCTGCAGCAGTGTTCGATAGGACTGAGCTGCTCGTTCGAACTCCTGACCAGCCAACAAAGCCGTTGCCATAACATCATGGTATTCGGGGTCTGCAGCGGCTGACGGCGGAAACTCATCCAGTAGAAGAATTGCTTCCGCTGCACGGCCTTCATCAATCAACAGCCGCGCTTTGACTTTTTTGAAACCGGCATGATTGGGAGAAATCATCAGTCCCAGCTCTGTGGCCTGCATGGCGCGCACCGGCTCACCCTGTTGGATCAAAAGCTTGGCCAGCATTTCGCGAGATTGATGCGCTGAGGGATTGTTGTAAACAAACTGATCAAGCGTCTGCAAAGCCGTCAGTCGTTGACCATCCGCCCATTCGTTCAGCGCTTTTTGCACTTGTTGCCGGTCCTGTTCGGCCAGACTGAGCGGACGGGAATCCCTGACCAGGCTACTGGCGGACTGCACCGCAAGCTGCGTATCTGACTCGGGAGCAACGACAGCGGCTGTGTCATCTGGCACCGGCGCCAGTCGTGTTACTGCCGTTGGTTCAGAAACTGGATCTGGCAGTTGCTCTGCCTCAGCCCAGTCTCTTTCCTGCCAGCGATTAGCGTTTGCGGCCTGCAGTTGCTGATTCTGTTGCTCAAGCTGCTGCAATCGTTCTTCAAGGGCGCGCAGGGTTTCCTGCTCAGCATCCCGCCCGGAATTGGACTGCACTCCGGCAACTGGGTCCTGAGACTGAAGCGGCGCAGGCACTGACACACTGAAATCTGGCAGCGCACCCGCAGGCGCCTGAACAGATTCCTGCAAATACATGAGCACCAACACAACAGATCCTGAGAGCAATACAGCAAGCACCAGGAACTTGAGCTTGTTACCTGATTTCCGGTTTTTTGATTGTTGATGCTGCTCAGAAGCCGGGATCAGTTTGTCCGGACCAACACCGCCTCCCGGTGCATCGCGACGCCTGGCATCAAGGTCACGCAACATGTCATTTACAAGACTCATTTTCGTCAAGACCGCAGGTAGTAACTAAGAAGGTACAACGCAACTGCACCACCAATGAGAGCGAGACTGACAGTCGCCAGCCGCATCGATTGCGAGTCGCTTTTTACGTATTCAACGCCTTCCGTATCGTCTATGGCTTTTTGCATATGCAACCGGTCGACCATTCGATCACCCCGGCCGTAAGCAACCATCAACGCCTTGTGACACAGAATATTGATGATGCGGGGTATGCCCTGACTGACGGCAAAAAGATCATCCAGCGCTTTGGAGGAAAAAACATCCGGCCCATTATAACCGGCCTTGGCCATGCGATGAGAAACATAACGATGCACGCCGTCTCGATCCAGCGATTCCAGTTTGTAGGAAAAGGTGATGCGCTGCAGCAATTGCCGTAACGATTTTTCCCTGAGCATCTCGTCCAGCTCTGGCTGGGCAAACAGCACCACCTGAAACAGTTTGCTCTTTTCAGTTTCCAGATTAGTCAACAGACGCAGCGCTTCCAGGGTTTTCCTGGGCATGGCGTGAGCTTCGTCAATAAAAAGGATCACCTGACGGTCAGACAAAGCGTGTTCCATCAACACTTTGGATATTCGCTTCAGCAGACTGTGATGACCAATATCGGTATCGACCTCTATACCCAGCTCTTCAGCAAACGCCAGAAACAGCCCCTTGGGGCTGAGCACGGGATTGGCAATGTAGGCTGTTACGTAGCGCTCCGCATCATGTTCCAGCGCATTGAGCACCGTGCGGCACATCATGGTTTTACCGGTACCGACCTCACCGACCACCTTGATAAACCCTTCGCGATTGGCGATCGATACCATCAGCATATTGTATGCCTTATGGTAGCTGGCCATATTCAGAAAGTACTCCGTATTCGGTGTCAACGAAAACGGAAACTCTTTAAGTCCGAAGTGCTCAAGATACATAGTAGTGGCTGACCTTTGTGTCAACGTCCGTTAAACGGGTTGATGTCGCGACCCATGTCACGCAGCCGGTCGCTGCGCTCACGCAACAGTTGCTGCTCTGACTGGGCTCCGCCGATGACCGGCCGCAACAGGATGATGAACTCACTTTTCACTGTGCTGCGTCGACGCTGGTCAAAGGCAGCACCGACCACCGGTACATCATTCAGGCCCGGAATACCGGCAGAATTGTCCACACTGCGCTCGTAAGCCAAACCACCCAGAACCACAATTTTGCCATCCTGCGCCCGGATGACGCTATCGAGCTCCCTCACTGATGTGCGAGCCAGCGGCACTTGCTGACCATCCACAGACTTGTTCTGCTCTGAGACTGTTGTGATGGTCGGGTGTACGTGCAGGGTAATCGTCCCATCAGCACTTATCTGGGGGGTAATGTCCATGGAGATGCCCGAAAAAAACTGCTGCAGACTGCTATTCGAGTTCTCTGTCACAGACGACCCGGTGCTAATTACATTAGATCCCACACTGGTCTGGAAGAATTCCTGATCGCCGTCCTGAAAGACCGCTTTCTGATTATTAAGCACTTTCAGGCTGGGGCTGGACAACACCTGCGTAGTACCTCTGGACTCCAGCAGCCGGAACACAGCGTCAAAATCTGTAAAATTGGTAGCGATACTCAGTGGATTGGAAATACCGTCAATGCCGCTGGACTCTTCGCCAACACCGAATTGGCCCGTTATACGGTTATTGCCCCCGTCGGCTCCACCCGGTCCAAATGTGTCAAAATCAATCGCAGACTGAAAACCTTTGTTGAGGATGACTTCCAGAAACTGCACCTGAATGGTGACTTCGCGACTCAGAATATTTTGAGCTGTTTCAATGTAACTGGCAACGCGCTCCAGTTCCGCTGGCGCCGCCGTCACCATTATCAGACCTACTTGAGGCTGCACAACCACAGAGCGCCCACTTTCGTCCGATGTGGCACTGGCTCTTGGTGCGTTGTTAACCAGTCCTGAGAGCAAACCACTACCAGTATTATTGTTAGCCTGAGTACTCGAGGACGACGACCGTATACCGATCATGGTCTCCAGTGTTGCCTTGATATCACTCCAGAAGTCTGTCTCGGTCTGCGTGGTCACCTGACCACCACCTCCACCGCCGCCAACCGCGGAGCCACCCAGACCACCAATCCCTGACGTGCCAAGACCACCTATACCACCTATACCGCCAACACCGCTGACGCCACCAAATCCGCCACCAACACCTCCGAAGCCGCCACCGACACCGCCTATACCGCCGACGCCACCCACACCTCCGAAGCCGCCACCGGCACCACCCGAGCCACCGGACGATACCTGCACACTGGAGTTACCGGTGCGACTGACATTCAGGTAGTCCACCGTAAAGATGCGTGTCTGCAGTCCAGGCGGCTGAATCCGATAGGTATTACCCTGCCGGTTTATCTGATAGCCGTAAATATCACCCACGGCCTCCATAACTTCGGCAATGGTGACATTGGGCATATTCAGACTGATAGTGCCTTCAATACCGGAGCTCAAAGCGACGCCATATTCGGTCCCAGCCACCAGATTACTGAAAAAGTCCCTGGCGTTTTCTTCGTTCGCAACCACGTTGAATCGTTCACTGACCGGCACCAGCAAGTCATCGTCCATTGACAGACCAGGCAACAGCTCTCGCAATACCTCCGCATCAGGCGCGTCAACAATTGGTTGCTGGTAAGACGCCTCAGCATCCAAGAGCAAGGTCTCCATGCGATCTATGATTGCAACATCAGTCGCGCGTTCGACATCCGATGCAGCGCAGGATACCAACCCCAGACAGGCAAGAAACCATGACCGTCGGGCAGACTGCCTGATAATTGGACATTCTGTGAGGAACCTGAAAATCATTGTAAAGGCTCCCGAACAGGTCTTGAGAACGTCGTCAAAACAAACTCCTGATTCTGGGCGGCTAACACAACTTCTCCGCTTCTGATATCCACTACTCGTGCACCTTCTATTTCATCGCCAATGGTCAGCGTTGTATTGTTGATCACAACAACAGGCTGGCTGCCACCTGTTCTTATAAAGCTGACTACGTAATCGGTCCTGTTAAGGGTCAGACTGGCGCCGCCGACCTCTACCAGATCAGTCACCACAGACAGCGCGCCCGCCACAACCGGCGGCTGCGTCGGGTCACGAAACAATTCGCCATCTATCATCTGGGTACGCTGAGACTGCCCCAATGCTGTACCTGCGACGAAACTCAGCAACAATACTTGCATTGATGTCCGGCTCAGACGATTAAACACCAACAAACCCTTCCTCTGCACTCAAAGTATGCAATCTCAAGGTAACACGCGCATTGGGCCACTCAGTTTGCACAAAACTGATTTCGTCCCAGAAAAAACGCTCATTAAACGACTCAACGCTACGCAGATAATTAATCAAACTCAAAAAATCACCTTCCAGCTCCAAAGCCAGACTATGCTTATAAACCTGTAATTGATCAGCGTTTCTGTTTGCCGTTGTCGGCTCGTCTGACGCCGCCTCAGCCATCATGTCCTCATAGCTGCGCATGGGTTGAGGCATTTGATTTTCAACACGAACCAGCGTAAGACCCGCGCGTTGCTCCAGCATTGACGTCAGCAGCCGGGTCATGGATTGTGGTGTCACCAGGTTACCCGTCAGCTCTTCAATCTGGCGCTGGAGCACAGCCTGATCCCCAATCGCCCGCTCAATGCGCTGGCGAACCGCCCGATTGGGGTCTTCATTACCCGTCGTAATGGCAATCTGCTCACGTTGCTGCATGGCAGTCAGTCGCGCCTGTGCTGCTGTCAATTGTTGCTGTGCGCTTTGTACCGACGCAGAAAGCGGCTCAAACACCAAAATAAAATATAGCCAAAACACCACGCCGACGCAGATAACAGCCAATAACAACTTTTCAGCAGCAGAACGCTCATCAAAACGATTACTGAAATCCCTGAACTGAGTTTTGAGACTCATTGACCAGCCTCCAGAGTAAATTCGTACAATTCCTGTTCGCTCGACTCATCACGCGTGCTGATCAGTCGATTAAAGCGCCGTGTGCTCAACGCACTGCGACCATTACTCAACCGTCCCACATAGTCCGGCAGCATTGCCGGCTGTTGCACCGCACCAGCGATCGTGACCGAATCTGCGTTACCCCGTATGTTGATATTCCTGAGCCAAACACCCGTAAACGAGGCACGCGACAAATCCTTGAAGTGCTCTGAATAGCCAACCAGATTACCCAGCGTGGTACCCTGCATGAATTCGTATAGCTGTCTCGCCTGCGCCAGGCGCAACTCACGGGTTTCCATCTCGCGAACCAGCGCCTGATCAGTAGCTCTGGCCGCCACATCCCGCTCTAATTCTTCAGTCCGCACAGTTTGTACCCGCAGCGCTTCCTGCAAAAGCGCCAGTTCGGTCTGAGCCGACGAGCGTTGCCAGAATTGCACAGCGCTGATTAATGCCCCGGCAACCACAACGACAAGCAGAGCCTGCAGAGCCCTTGCGGCATTCACCAGGTCGCGACTGGGCTGCAGCTCTGGCAAATAAAGATTGACCTGCTGAGTGACATTTGCCATCAGCCCTGCCCCCCGGCATCGCCCGCACGCAGTGCCGCACCAATCACCATCATACCCGCGCCCCTGGTCTCTGCATTAATAAATTCCGGCGCATCCACGTCGTTGTAAAAATCCAGCACACCAACCGGGGAACCCAGCGCATCAGCCATACTGTTCATCATGGATTCGGTGTCCTGGGCGCGCGGGGCAATCATGATCTGAGCGACCGGACTTTGTCCCATCTGGCTTTCCAGGTAATCCAGTGACCGCTGCACCTCAAGTGCCAAGCGATCTCTTAACATGTCCCAATCAGATTCCAGCAGCGCATCCGGCCCCACTGGAGTATTGATCTTGCGCGTCAAGTACAACTGGCCATTACGAGTGACATTCATCACGCTGCCGCTCTGCTTGAGGGAAATAAACGCAAGACCATTGCTATCATCGCCAAACTGAGATGTGATATTACGCATAGCCATCTCTGGAACATCTATACTACCGAGTGTTAATCCAGAGCGATCAACCATATCAATCACCTGTTCCAGTCGACTGCGATCGGAGACCACGGCATAAACCATCTGTTTGCGCCCCTGAAACGCATCGTCAGGCAAGGGAAACACATCAATGGCGGCATTTTCGACTGGCATGTCCAGCAAATCCTTGATTTTCCATTTGATTGCAGCAGCCATTTCTTCTGCAGGCACCTGCGGCGCATCTACAAGGTAAATGCTGTAATCTGACGGCGACAGCAAAAAATTGGTACCAGCCCCTTCCAGGCCGCATTCATCAACCAAATCAGCTAAAACGTCGCGCGCAGCCTTGCCTTCAAACTCACGCCGCACGCATTGCTCAAGAAAGATGTCGTCACGACGACGGGTGACATGGGCCAGAGAGACTCGTGTGTCGTTGACAGATAACCCGACCAGGCCTTCCACACGCTTTTTTCGCCCGAACCATTGCAACACTCACCACACTCCAAATCTGTCATCTGTCATGACGCAACAAGGCCCGGTCCTGCGACCTTTCAACTGCATCGAATTATAAAGATTAACAACCAGGATTCCATAGTAAATCCGATACTTAGAGGGTATATTTGGGGACAAATTTAAGGAGCACGCGCTTTACAATGTTTCACATTGTGCTATACCAGCCTGAAATTCCGCCAAATACCGGAAATATCATTCGATTGGCCGCAAACACCCAATCCAGATTGCATTTGATTGAGCCGCTTGGATTTGATCTGGATGAGAAAAAAGTTCGCCGCGCCGGACTTGACTACCATGAAATGAGTCAAGTCGCCAAATGGACTGACTGGAAGGCATTTGTCGACAAAGTTGACGAAATATCGGCATCTGCAACGATCTACGCATTTACCACCAAGGCCGCTCAGTATTATTGCGATGCGCCGTTTAGAAGCGGTGATATTCTGCTGTTCGGCCCTGAAACGCGCGGCCTGCCAATGGAGATACTGGAATCACTGCCTGACAATCAGAAGCTCCGACTGCCCATGCAGACAAGCAGCCGCAGCCTGAATCTATCAAACACGGTGGCCATCGGACTTTATGAGGCGCTCAGACAGACCGGCTTTACCGGCCTGACCTGAGTGCCGAGCGCAAAGCGCTCATTCGCGCTTTTGCGAAGATCAGCTGGCGGGCTGTTCGGCCTGCTGTTGCTGCTTGGACTGGGCGTAGATAGCGTCAAAGTTGACCGGCGCCAGCATGATGGCCGGGAAGCTGCCACGGGTAACCAGCGCATCAACGGTTTCACGCGCATAAGGGAACAGGATGTTAGGGCAGACTGTTGCCAGAACACGCTCCAGATCAGCTTCGCCGAAGCCGTCGCAGGTGAAAATACCGGCCTGCTGCACTTCAACCAGGAAAGCCACGTTGTCTTCCTGCTTGGCTTCGATGGTCAAACGCAGGATAACATCGTACACACCGTCAGCAATCTTGCTGTTGCTGGTATTCAGATTGAAAGTGATTTTTGGCGCCCACTGACCACGGAAGACGTCCGGCGTCTTGGGTGACTCAAAGGAGCAGTCTTTCAGGTAAATGCGCTGTAATGCAAACATCGGTCCCTGCTGCTGACCGTCTTGCTGAGCCGCCTGTGCATTGCCGTTCTGGTTATTTTCGTTCTCTGCCATGATCTAACGTTCTCTCTTACTGTCTGATTGAATTGAAGATTTAATTAAAATCGCTACTTCTGCACTACCGGCAGATTCTGACCGCGCCACTCCGCCATACCGCCACGTAGCTTGACAACCTGCTCAAATCCGGCATTGGCCAGCAACTTACAACTATCAGAAGAATGCTGTCCGATCTTGCATACCACTATAATGGGGTGGGATTTGAATTTTTCCAGCTCAGCCAGGCGATCTTTCAGCTTGGCTGCCGGAATATGCAGTGAATCAACAATATGACCGGCCTCGTATTCCTTTTTATCACGGATATCGAGCACGACACCATCTTTTCGGTTGATCAGCATGACCGCTTCCTGAGTGCCAACCGCGCGGCTGCCGGTTTTGCTGCGATGCAGCAGCAGCGCCGCCAACAGCGCCACCCACAGACCCGTCAGAATCCAGTGATTGCCCACAAACTCGATAAATTGTGCCATATGATGTGCCCTGCGCTGCTGCGGTCTTGCTGTTTCAAGGCTGCGAAGTATACACGCGCCGTCCCGCTATTGGTACTATAGGCCTTTTTTCAGGCCAGACCTCTCAGGATCCGATACCATGACCAATACCAGCAAACGCCCAACCACCCTGTTATTGATACTGGATGGCTGGGGTTACCGGGAAGAAACGGACTCCAACGCCATCGCCGCGGCACACACCCCGAACTGGGATCGCATGTGGGAGTCCTGTCCGCATACCCTGATCACCACCTCAGGTATTGCGGTCGGTTTGCCGGAAGGTCAAATGGGCAACTCCGAAGTCGGTCACATGAATCTTGGCGCCGGGCGCATTGTGTATCAAAGTCTGACCATGATCGACAAGGCTATTGCCGATGGTGATTTCTTCAACAATGCCGCTCTGACGGATGCCGCCGAAAAAGCCTCTACCGCCGATAAAGCGCTGCATATCATGGGCCTGCTTTCTCCGGGCGGCATTCACAGCCACGAAGATCATATTCTGGCGATGATTGAACTGGCTCGCCAGAAGGGTGTGAAGCGGATTTATGTGCACGCGTTCCTGGACGGTCGCGACATGCCACCGCGCAGCGCCATGCCCTCCCTGCAGAAGACCGACAGTGTGCTGCGCGAAGCCGGGCTGGGCCGCATTGTGTCGGTCATCGGTCGCTACTACGCGATGGACCGCGACAAGCGCTGGGATCGCATGCAGGCCGCGTATGATCTGATTCTGGCGGGCAAGGCGCTTTATCAGGCCGGATCGGTTGAAGAAGCATTGAATGCGGCCTACTCGCGTGGCGAAGACGATGAGTTTGTCAAAGCCACCGCTGTGGCCGCGCCGGGCGAAGCGCCGGTGTCCATCAATGATGGTGATGCGGTGGTATTTATGAACTTTCGCGCCGACCGCGCCCGCCAGCTCACCAATGCCTTTGTGGATCCCGCGTTTGACGGCTTTAATACGGACAATCGCCCCAGACTCAGCACCTTTGTCATGCTCACCGAGTATTCTGCTGACCTCGCTAAACTGGCTGCCGTGGCCTACCCGCCGCAGGCCATGACCAACAGCCTGGGCGAGTACCTGGCCAAACACGATCACACGCAACTGCGCATCGCCGAGACCGAGAAATACGCTCATGTGACCTTCTTTTTCAGCGGCGGCCGGGAAGAACCCTTTACCGGCGAAGATCGCGTGCTGATTCCCTCACCGCAGGTGGCCACCTATGATGAGAAACCGGAAATGAGCGCACCGGAAGTGACGGACAAGCTGGACGAGGCTATCCGCTCCGGACGTTATGACGCCATTATCTGCAACTACGCCAACGGCGATATGGTGGGGCATACCGGCAGTTTTGAGGCGGCGGTAAAGGCCGTCGAAACCCTGGATATCTGCCTGGGACGACTGGAGGCGGCCATCCGCGAGTCAGGCGGTCAAATGCTGATCACCGCTGACCACGGCAATGTGGAACAGATGCAGGATCCGGAATCGGGGCAAGCGCTTACTTCGCATACCAGCGGCCCGGTGCCGCTGGTTTATGTGGGACCGCGCCCCTGGCACTTCTCCACAGAGGGTGCCTTGTCCGACATCGCACCGACCATGCTGCGCCTGATGGATCTGGACGTCCCGGCCGAGATGACCGGCCATGTATTAATGGCACCATGATTGGTCGCCGGCAGTCAGCTTACCCGTTCGCCCCGCGATCAGGCCTTGCCATGATCTGCGGCGCAGTGCCACGGATACTGGCCTGCCTGGCTCTGAGCGCGCTCATACTGCCGGTTCAGGCGCAAACCGGCAACAGCGATGTTGATGCCGCCGAAGCTCGGCTCAGCCGTGTCGAAACCGCCATCAATCAAATCAACGGCTGGCTGACTGAGTCTCGCCGACAGCGCTCAGCCGAAGAACAAACCCTGCACCAGCTCAGCGCTGACATAACCGACATCGCTCAGGCGATGAACGACAACCAGTTGAGGGTTGCTGAGCTGGACACCAGCCTGGCCGGGCTGCAGCAACAGCGCGAACGACTGCAGCGGCAGAGCGCCAGTCAGCGTGCAGAAATGGCCGGCATCATCCGGGCGACCTATCTGGCCGGCAATCACAGCCAGCTCAAATTACTTCTGAACCAGCAGGACCCGGCCCGCGCCCAACGCATGCTGGTGTATTTTGAAGCACTGAATGCTGACCGGCTGACACAGCTAGAACAATGGCAGGCGCTGGTCCACGAACTTGACCAGAATGCCAGCGACATCGCCGGCACGCGCGACTCACTGACTCTGCGCAATGCAGAGCTCCAGCAACAGCGTGTCGAGCTGCAGGATAAGCTGCAGCAGCGCCGCAATCTGATTGCCGAACTGGATGCCCGCATCGCCGAGCGCGGCGAGGAATTGCAGCAACTGGAGCAGGACCGTCAGGATCTGCAGGCACTCATCGAAGAAATCAATCGCATCATCGAGGACATTCCTGACCCGGATGAACTGATGCCCTTTGAAGGGTCGCGCAGCCTGATGCCCTGGCCCATGCAGGGCGAGTTGGCGGCCCGCTTTGGTGACCGTTACGGTGGCGGCAATCTGCGGCGCCAGGGCATTATTATTGCGGCCCGGCCAGACACCCCGGTACGTGCCGTGCACCCCGGCCGCGTGGTCTTTGCCGACTGGATGCGCGGATCCGGCAACCTGGTGGTTATCGACCACGGCAATACTTATCTGACACTGTATGCGCATTTGCAGAGCCTGGACAAGCAGCAGGGCGACTGGGTGAATCGCAGCGAACCGGTCGGATTCAGCGGCAGTGATGCCGGCAATGGCGAGCCGGGACTGTATTTTGAATTACGACGTAACAGTCAGCCACTCAATCCGGTCGATTGGCTGGAGTGAACTACGCTAAACTGTGGCAAGCAGCCGCAAAAACCGAATGAAGTCTGGAGATGGCATGAAATCAATAAGCAGCGCGCGTCTGAACAGAGCGATCCGCATTATCAGCACCACACTGGCCGGTGCCTTGACAGCCGCCTGCCTGAGTCTGTCGGCTCACGCACAGCCAGAAGATGCACCGCGCCCCCTGCCTATCGACGAGGTGCGCCTGTTCGCCGAGGCGCTGGAAGCCATCCGCACGGCCTACGTGCAGGATATTGACGATAAGTCCCTGATTGATCTCGCCATTCGCGGCATGTTGGCCGGCTTGGATCCTCACTCGGCCTACCTGAGCGCCGATGACTACGATTCGCTGCAGGAGAATACCGAAGGGCAGTTTGGCGGCCTGGGCATCGAGGTAGGCGAAGAGAACGGTTACATCAAAGTCATTACCCCGCTGGATGACTCCCCCGCCGCCCGCGCCGGCGTGCTGCCCGGCGATCTGATCATTGAAATCAATGGCCGCCCGGTACGCGAAATGATCGTTAATGATGCTGTTGAACTGCTGCGCGGCGAACCCGGCTCCACCGTTGATCTGACCCTGATGCGGGAGAACGAGACCGAACCGCTGGACCTGACCCTGACCCGTGAAATCATTGCCGTACAGAGTGTCCGTCACCGCATGCTGGAGCCCGGCTACGTCTACCTGCGTATCGCCCAGTTCCGCGTCAATACCGGCTCAGAAGTTGTCCGCACGCTGCAGGAAATCCATCAACAAAGCGAAGAGCCGCTGCGCGGCATGGTACTGGATCTGCGCAACAATCCCGGCGGTGTGCTGCAGGCCTCAGTTCAGGTTGCCGACGCATTTCTGACTGAGGGTCGCATTGTGTATACAGAAGGCCGTTTTGATGAGTCCGACGAAGAATTCTACGCCGATGAAATCGATCCCAGCCTGGGTGTGCCGCTGGTGGTGCTGATCAACACCGGCACCGCCTCTGCCGCCGAGATTGTCGCCGGGGCTCTGCAGGATCAGGGTCGCGCGGTGATCATGGGTACACGCAGCTTCGGCAAGGGGTCGGTACAATCAGTGCTGCCCTTGAATAATGAGCGCGCCCTGAAACTGACCACCTCCCTATACTTTACCCCCTCTGGCCGATCCATTCAGGCGTCAGGCATTGTGCCGGATATTGCCGTGGACGAAGCCCTGGTAACCCGCAATCTGAATCGCCGTGGCGTGTATTCTGAGCGCGATCTGGATGGCCATCTGCCTGGCAGCGAGGACGACACACGCGCCGGCCCACGCCCGGTCACCTCATCAGAACAGGTCGTTGTCAGCGACTACCAGTTGAATGAGGCGCTGACACTGCTGAAAGGCTGGCACATTATGCAGAGTGGCCGCCAGCGTCTCAGCGCTGACGCACAGTGACTGAAAAAGTGCGGCTGTTGATTGCGCTTGTCTTGCTGCTGCCATGGCCTGCTCATGCGGACGCGCCACTGATTGGCCCCAATCCGGCCATGCTGGTGATTATCATTGATGACATCGGTAATAATCTCGAGGCCGGTATGCGCACTGTGCAGCTGCCAGGCGAGGTCACCCTGGCCGTATTGCCTTTTACGCCGCACGGTAAACGCCTGGCCGAGGCAGGCCATGAAGCCGGCAAAGAAATCATGCTGCATGCGCCCATGAGCAACCTGTCAGGCATGGACCTTGGACCGGACGGGCTGACTCTGGACCTGGACCAGGAAACGCTGACTAGCCGACTGCGCAAAGCCATCGATGACATACCGCATGTTCGTGGC
The DNA here is from genome assembly GCF_001444425.1 of Pseudohongiella spirulinae. Classification (NCBI taxonomy): domain Bacteria; kingdom Pseudomonadati; phylum Pseudomonadota; class Gammaproteobacteria; order Pseudomonadales; family Pseudohongiellaceae; genus Pseudohongiella; species Pseudohongiella spirulinae. The sequence goes on along the minus strand of NZ_CP013189.1, from coordinate 464,563 downwards.
ATCAACAATCATACCGGCAGCGAACTCACGGCGGCCTCCGAACCCATGCAGTGGGTAATGAGTGAACTGAAATTGCAGGATCTGTATTTTGTCGACAGCATGACCACCAGCGCCAGCGTGGCCGGTAAAACAGCTCAGGAAAATGCCATTCCCAATCTAAGGCGCCATGTCTTCCTTGATAATGTTCGAGAACCTGAAGCGATTGATCAGGCCTTTCAGCAGGCTGTATCGCTGGCTCAGCGACAAGGGTTTGCAGTGGCGATTGGCCACCCTTATGCAGAAACGCTGGACTATCTGGAGCAGGCCCTGCCGGGCTTGCAGGAGAGCGGCATCAGGCTGGTTTCGGTATCCAGGCTGCTTTAGAGGCGCATTTCAATGCCGTGATCGGCCATGTATTGCTTGGCCTGCGGAATTGAAAACTCTCCAAAGTGAAAGATACTGGCGGCAAGCACGGCATCGGCACCGCCTTTCTGCACACCGTCTACCAGATGCTGCAGGTTGCCCACTCCACCGGAGGCGATAATCGGCACATCAACCGCATCGCTGACAGCCCGGTTCAACTGCAGATCAAAACCGATTTTGGTGCCATCACGATCCATGCTGGTCAGCAGGATTTCACCGGCACCATAGTCAACCATGCGCTTCACCCAGCTCACCACTTCCAGACCGGTCGGTTTGCGACCACCATGCGTGAAGATTTCCCAACGATCCGGCTCACCGGACTCGCTCACTTTTTTGGCATCCACGGCCACAACAATACATTGGGAACCGAATTTTTCAGCCGCTTCACGCACAAACTCAGGATTGTGCACAGCCGCTGTATTGATGGACACTTTATCCGCACCGGCGTTCAGCATGGTACGGATATCCTGCAAGGTCCGGATGCCACCACCGACTGTCAGCGGAATAAACACCTGACTGGCGATATCACTGACGGTATGCACGGTGGTTTCGCGCCCTTCACTGGAGGCGGTAATATCCAGAAAGGTAATTTCATCGGCACCGGCATCGCTGTAACGCTTTGAGATCTCAACAGGATCTCCGGCATCGCGGATGTCTTCGAATTTGACGCCCTTGACCACTCGCCCTTTATCGCAGTCCAGGCAGGGAATAATGCGTTTTGCCAGTGCCATACAATTACTCTCTGAAAAAATGATCCGCTGCTGAGTGATTAGTATCGGTCGCAGTATGCCTGCGCCGCCGCCAGATCCAGCGCACCTTCATAAATTGCGCGCCCGGTAATGGCACCCATGATGCCGCCGCCGGTTTCTGTGTCGGCCACTTTCAGCAGCTCTACAATATCTTCCATGCGGCTGACGCCGCCGGAGGCAATAACCGGGATACTGGATGAGCTGGCCAGACGGACGGTCGCCTCAATATTGACGCCCTGCATCATGCCGTCGCGCGCGATATCGGTGTAGATAATGGAATCCACGCCATCATCGGCAAATTGCTGTGCCAGGTCGACCACATTAACATCTGACACTTCAGCCCAGCCATGCGTCGCCACCCAGCCATCTTTGGCATCCAGCCCCACAATAATGTGGCCCGGGAAAGCCTTGCAGGCTTCAGCTACAAAAGGCGGATGCTTGACGGCCTGAGTGCCGATGATGACGTACTGCACGCCGGCGTTCAGATAAGACTCGATGGTCGCCAGGTCCCTGATGCCACCACCAATCTGCAGCGGCAGATCCGGGTGTGCGGCAGCAATTTCCTTGACGATACCGCCATTAACCGGCTCGCCGGCAAAAGCACCGTTCAGATCAACAAGATGCAGGCGGCGTGCGCCTTGCTCTTTCCAGTGAGTGGCGGTCTGCACCGGGTCGTCCGAGAAAACGGTTGAGTCTTCCATGCGACCCTGGCGTAAGCGGACACACTGCCCATCCTTCAAGTCAATTGCGGGTATAACCAGCATTAAATATCACCATTCCAATTCAAAAAATTATTCAGCAGTTGCAGTCCGCTGTGCTGACTTTTCTCCGGGTGAAACTGCACAGCAAACAGTGAGTCCTGATACAGGGCTGCTGCAAACTCATGACCATATTCTGTGACACCTGCGACCTGATCGTGCGTGGCAGGCTTCACATAGTAGCTGTGCACAAAATAGAAACGGCTGCCGTTGTCGATGCCTGCCCACAGCGGATGCCCTACAGTCTGATGCACACGATTCCAGCCCATGTGTGGCACTTTAAGCCGTTGACCGTCACTGTCACGCAGCACACTTTCGCCGCCAAACCGGGTCACCACACCTGGCAGGATCCCCAGGCAAGGCACATTGCCATTTTCATCACTGCTGTCCATCAGGGCCTGCATGCCCACACAGATTGACAGCAGCGGTTTGCGCTGCGCCAACGCCTGTTTAACGATGTCATCCACACCCAGACGGCGAATCTCCGCCATACAATCACGGATGGCACCCACGCCAGGAAAAATGATGCGATCAGCGGCCAGGATATCGGCCGCGTTGCTGGTTACGTCGACACGGACCTGGCTACTGAGGCTTTCCACAGCTTTGGCAACAGAATGCAGATTGCCCATTCCGTAGTCGATGACGGCGACTTTGTTCATGGTAAACGGTTCCGGCAAATTAGCTTATCGCGACTGCTACAGATCAGAGGCAGCCTTTGGTGGATGGCACGACGTCCGCGCTGCGCGGGTCGATTTCCATGGCCATACGCAGAGCGCGGCCGAAGGCCTTGAACACGGTTTCAATCTGGTGGTGGGTATTCATGCCGCGCAGATTATCGACGTGCAGCGTAACCAGTGCGTGGTTCACAAACCCCTGGAAGAACTCGTAAAAAAGGTCGACATCAAAGCCACCGACCGAGGCGCGGGTAAACGGCACATGAAACTCCAGGCCAGGCCGGCCCGAGAAGTCGATGACAACGCGCGACAAAGCTTCGTCCAGTGGCACGTAAGCGTGACCATAACGACGGATGCCCTTGCGATCCAGCGCCTTGTTAAAGGCCATGCCCAGGGTAATGCCCAGATCTTCAACGGTATGGTGGGCATCGATTTCCAGATCGCCCACCGCATGAATATCCATATCAATCAGCCCGTGGCGCGCAATCTGATCCAGCATGTGGTCCAGAAACGGCAGACCGGTCTGGCACTTCAGCTCGCCGGTTCCATCAAGGTTCACGGACGCCCGGATCTGGGTTTCCTTGGTATTGCGCTCTACGCTGGCCTGGCGGCCGGCAGAAGATGGTGATGACATTAGATATTCCTGATAAGTCAGATTAGCGTGGGCATTATACGCCGGGGGACGGAGGCGGTCTAGGTGGCGCGGGGGACGGAGGCGGTCTACGTCCCCACGCTTGGGGACGTAGACCGCCTCCGTCCCCCGCGCCATATTGGATTCTTCCACCTCATGCTGCTAGAGTAAATAAGAATGAATATCACCAAGCCGCTGCAGCGGCCTTTTACTTTGCGGCTGGCCTTGCTGGCTGGGGTGCTGGTACCTGTTGTTCTGGTTGTGGCGCTGGCCGGCTCGTGGTCGCTCCGACTGCTGGAGCAGCAGGTCAATCAGCGCATGCAGGAAGATATCGAGCTGATTGCGCATGCTATTCGCTTGCCGCTCAGCCACGCCATGGAGCGCGATCGCAGCGGATCGATCAATCAGGCGCTGAACTCGGCGTTTAACATTGACGTGGTTTACGGCGCCTATGTGTATGATGCCAATGGCGAAGAAATTGCCCGCAGTGGACGCCGGGCGGCGCGCGTGGAAAATGAGCTGGCCGCCACGCTGGCTGCGTCGGGCGATCAGCTTGGCGAGTTCTCGCAGGCTGGCGATGAAGAGATTTTCTCCTATTTCGTGCCACTGACGGATACCGGTGGGCGTATTACTGGCTTGCTGCAGCTCACCCGCCGGGGCAGTGACTTCAGTGATTATATTGCCATGGTCCGACAAACCGCCTGGCTGGCACTTGGCGCCCTTTGTCTGCTGCTGATTGTGCTGGTCATCGCCGGTCACCATTTTGCGCTTGGCAGGCCGGTCAGGCGCATGCTCGATGGCATGGCGCGAATCAGAGACAGCAGCAATCATGCCCGGCTGAGTGCCGATGGCCCGCAGGAAATCAGGGAACTGTCCCAGGGCATCAATAATATGCTGGATCGCATTGATCGCTCTGAAAAACTGGCCACCATTGGCCGCCTGGCTGCGGGTGTCGCCCATGAACTGGGTAGCCCACTGGCCACCTTAGATGGCAAGGCGCAGCAGGCTCTGCGGGATACGCCGGCTGATTCGCGAACATCACGGCTGCTCAGGCAGATACGCGAACAGAGCCAACGCATGACAGTCATCATCCGGCAGTTGCTTGACTACGGAAGAGACAATCCCCTGCACCGCGCCAAACTGGATCTCGAATCGCTGCTGGAGCAGGCCAGCGAGCGTGCTCTTGCCGAGCTCAACCCCGAGTCACGCAAAGACGTTACGCTGGATATCAACGGTCCCTCGCTGCGCATTGATGTTGATCCGCTGCGCTTTGACCAGGCACTGACCAACCTGATCGCCAATGCCCTGCACGCCTGTCGCAAACGGGTAGCGATCAGTTGGGCGAGCACTACCCATCAGGGTGATTCAGGCACTCAGATCATAATAGAAGATGACGGTCAGGGCGTTGACCCGACGGAACAGGCGCACTTGTTTGATCCGTTCTACACCACCAAACCGGTCGGGCAGGGCACCGGATTAGGCCTGGCAGTCGCGCGGGCAGCCATTGCCGATCATGGCGGCACACTGGAACTTGCCAGCAGCTCTGCGGAAGGAACCTGCTTTGTAATATTTCTGCCTGAGGAGCGCCCGGCATGACAGCCTTGCAAAAAGACCAACAGGACAGCATTCTTGTTGTTGAGGATGATACGGCGCTACGCGAGCTGCTGGTTGATGAATTGACTGATGCGGGTTACCGGGTGCAGTCCTGCGATACGGTTCAGAGCGCTATCAAAATTTTGCAACAGGCATCCATCCGGCTGATCATCAGCGATCTGCGCCTTCCCGGACAATCAGGCCTCGAACTGCTCAGCTTTATTCGCCAAAGAGATCAGGCCCCTCCCGGCTTCATCATGATTACCGCTTTCGGCACCGTCGAACAGGCCGTCGACGCACTTAAACAGGGGGCCGATGACTTCCTCACCAAACCCATCAAGCTGGATCATCTGCGCATCAGTGCCGAGCGGGTGATTCAACACCGCCGCTTGCAGGACGAGCTGGCCCAGTACAAAGCCATCATGGGCGATCATGAGTTTCATGGCATGCTGGGGCGCAGCCCGGTGATGCAATCACTGTTTAACAGTATCCGCATGGTGGCACGGGCCGAGGGTCCGGTGCTGATCACGGGCGAAAGCGGCACCGGCAAAGAGCTGGTGGCCCGCGCCCTGCATCAGGAAAGCGCCCGCAAAAAAAGCCCGTTTGTGGCCGTCAATTGTGCTGGCCTGCCCCCGGAGTTGCTGGAAAGTGAGCTGTTCGGCCATACCGCCAACGCCTTCACTGGCGCCGGCAAAACACGCGCCGGCCTGTTTGCCGAAGCTCACAACGGCAGCCTTTTGCTGGATGAAATTGGCGAAATGCCTCTGGAAATGCAGGCCAAACTACTGCGCATTTTGCAGGACGGACGCATCCGTCCGGTCGGCGCTGACCAGGAGACGCAGTTAAATGTGCGCATCCTGGCGGCCACCAACCGCAACCTGGAAGAAGACGTGCGTCAGGGCAGCTTCCGCGAAGATCTGTATTTTCGTCTGCAAACTTTCACTATTGAGGTCCCGGCACTGCGCCAGCGTGGCGATGACCTGGACATCCTCATTGCGCACTTTATCCGTCGCGTTAACCTGCAGCAGAAGCGCCAAATCGCCGGCATCAGTGACGCCGCGCTGCAGCAGATGCGCCAATATACATTCCCCGGCAATGTCAGAGAGCTGTCCAGTGCCATTGAGCGGGCGGTAACATTCTGCCAGGGCGAACAACTACGCATTGAAGATTTGCCAGAAAAAATTCGCAGCGGCGGTCTGACAGCCAGGCTGCCAGAGACAGGCTCCGAACTCTCTGCAACCACCGAAAACTGGCCAACCCTGGCACAACTGGAGCTTCAACACATTCAGCAGACTCTGAAAAAATTTGACGGCAACAAACGTCAGGCCGCAGCCGCATTGGGCATTGGTCGGCGCACCCTGTACCGAAAACTGGGCGAAGAACCAGGCCATAGTGAGTCATAATCGCCGCACGCACTGACACATGTGTCGTATTGGCACATGCTCAGAATTTTAGCCATCCAAACAAAAAATAACATTTTCAACAGCTTAAAAATTTCAGCAACCTGGCACGATGCTTGATTGACTCCTGACACATACATAAAAACCAGGAGACATTTCATGTTGAAGAAAATGACTGCACTTACTGCTCTGTTTATCATGGCCCTGTTCAGCGGCTCGCTACAGGCTCAGCAACCCCCTGCCCAGCAAGCCCCCACACCCCAGGCGGCACCGCAGATTGAGCTGACTTCCGAGCTGAAATCAAATTTTGTGTCAGCCTACAACGACATCATGCAAATTCAGATGCGCTACGCGCAGCAGCTGCAATCGGTCACCGACGAAGCTGAAGCCAACGGCCTGCAGCAGGCTGCCCAGCTGGAGATGCAGGAAGCCGTAGAAGACAATGACCTGTCTATCCAGGAGTACAACCAGATCATCCAGATGGCCTCTGCCGATCCGGAGCTGCTGGAAGAGCTGGAAGCCGCGATTGAAGCAGCTTCCTGATTGATTGGCGCTGGGGACGGAGGCGGTCTACGTCCCCCGCGTTTCTCTCCACACCGCTTTCGTGAGACAATCCCCATCCGCTGTCTGATTGCCACGGGATGTCTGCAACCATGTCAAAGCTATTGAAGTACCTCGTTTTTTTAGTTTCCGGCCTGATCGTTTTTGCGCTGGCCCTGGTTTTTATCCTGTTTGTGGTCATCGACCCAAACCGCTACCGCCCCGCCATCGAGTCAGTGGTGGCCAGTCAGTCGGATCTGCAGCTGCAGATTGCCGGTGATATCGGCTGGACGTTCCGCCCCGTATTTGGCCTGAGTATTCAGGACGTTCGCCTGAGCAATGGCGTAACCCCCCAGGAGCTGGCTTCTTTTTCTAACGTAGCCCTGCGGCTGGATCCATCGTCGCTGATGCGTGGACAGCTTGATATCCAGGAATTTGTAGCGGACGGGCTGCATGTCAACTGGATTATCGATGCCAACGGTCAAAGCAACTGGCTGCGAGAAGCACCACAAAACACCACCAACACAGCGCAGACCGACATTCCGGTTGATATCAACATCCGCCAGATCACCGTCACCAATACCCGCTTGGACTATCAGGACAATCTGCAGGGCATTTTCAGCACGGTGCAGATCCCCAGCCTGATCAGCCGGAATACCAACGTCAACGGCCGGCCGTTCGACGTAGAGATGTCAATGCAGGTGATCGATCAGGTGGCCAGTCGCACGCTCGATATGTCCCTGCAAAGCAGCATGGCGTTTGATTACCAGCAGGGTACGGCTCAACTGAATAACCTGCAATTTACCATGAGTCCGCTGGTTATCAGCGGTTCAGCCAGCGCCAGCAACTTCCCGGACAATCTGCGCTGGCAGGCAGACCTGAGCAGCAACACCTTCAACCTGAGCTACCTGCTGGAAAATTTCATGCGCATCGATGAGGCTGCCATGCCGCCACCCGATGCCCAGCAGGTCACTGTGCAGAGCCTTAAACTGAATGGCGATGCAGCCGGACTGACACTGGAGGAACTGCTGCTGGGCCTGAATGATTCCGCCATTGAGCTGCGCGGCGATCTGCTCTACCCCACTGATACCCGCAAGATGCTGATCGGATATGAATTACAGGGTGGCAGCATCACCATCGATGATTGGCTCAACCAGCCGGAGAGGCAAACACCAGTCGCTGACGGGGCGGACAATATCACTGCCCCCATCGACACCCCGCTGCCGCTGGAAATGCTCGCCGACTTTGACCTGCGCGGCAATCATAGTCTGGAGTCAGTGACATACGCCGGCATGAACCTGGCGCCCGTGAATTTCTCTGCGCAGTTGCAAAGAGGCACACTCAATCTGGATGCTCGGCAGATCGGCTTTTACGAAGGCACTATCGATGCCAACCTGGTTGTTGATGCCAGCACCCAGCCTGCTCAAATCAACCTGAATTCCGAGCTGCAGAACATCAGCGCTGCTGCCCTGACGCGCGACAAAGAGCGCCTGGGCTTTTTTACCGGCCGCTTCAATGCCAACACTAACCACAGTCTGCAAGGCAATTCAGTGTTTGCCCTGCGTGACAGTATCAGCGGTGCCGCCCAGGTTCAGGTCGCCGACAGCTCTGTGGACATCACCCTGGTCAAACGCGTGTTCTCCGCCATTTCTGTGCTCAACCCGCAGGGCGATATGGCATCCCAGTGGCCCGACGTAGTACGCTTTAATAACGTTGACGCCCTGCTGATGTTCAACAATGGTATTCGCGAAAACCAGGAGCTCAGTGTTCGGCTGGACAACTTTGATGTTGCCGGTACTGGCGGCATTGATCTGGATAACGGCAGTTTTGATTACCGGCTGAGTTTTACCTTTCTGGGCGAGCCGGCACCTCAAAGCATCCGTATCAACGAAGATTACCAGAACATTCCCTGGCCGGTCCGCTGCGAAGCCGCTTTCAGTGACCCCGGGCTGCAATATTGCAGCCCCGACCTGCAGCAGGTGCGCGATGTATTTGCCCGCATGGCCCGTGACGAAATTGAGCGCCGGGCTACCGATGTCATCACCGAACAGGTGGACCGGCTGCGCGACAGAGTCCGCAATCTGTTTCAGGACTGAAGGTGAGTTCCACTCATAAGACACTGGACAGCCAGGCCGTGCTGACATGGTTCGATCAGCATGGCCGCCATGACCTGCCCTGGCAACAGGGCATCACACCTTATCGCGTCTGGGTGTCTGAGATCATGCTGCAGCAGACCCAGGTCACGACCGTTATCCCTTACTTCCAGCGTTTTATGCAGCACCTGCCCGATGTGCAGTCACTGGCCAGCGCACCGCTGGACAGCGTGCTGCACCTGTGGACCGGACTGGGTTATTACGCCCGGGCACGCAATCTGCACAAGACTGCCGTCATTATTGCCGGGGAGCTAAGCGGCCAGTTTCCAGACACCCTGGAAAAATTGTGCGAACTACCCGGTATCGGTCGCTCAACCGCCGGCGCCATCCTCTCCTTATCCATGCAGCAGCGTGGCGTCATCCTGGACGGTAACGTGAAACGTGTGCTGTGCCGTTACTACGCCATTGATCAGTGGTCTGGCACCAGCGCCGCCCAAAAACAACTCTGGCAGTTGGCCGAGGCAGCAACACCCGACATACGCAACAGCGCCTATACACAGGCCATGATGGACCTGGGCGCAACCGTGTGCACACGCAGCAGGCCCGACTGCCAGATCTGCCCCCTGCTGCGGGACTGCCTGGCATTTAAACACAGGCTGACCGACAGACTGCCCGTCAGCAAACCGCGCAAGACCCTGCCCGTCAAATCCGTTTATATGCTGATGTGGCGTGATACTGACGGCCGGGTAATGCTGCAGCAACGCCAGTCAACAGGCATCTGGGGAGGCCTGTGGAGCTTTCCAGAATGTGCCGACGACTCATCCTTGCAGGACTGGCTGGCCACCCGGATGATTGAAAAACAGCAAACCTGGCCAGTGGTCAGGCATACCTTCAGCCACTATCATCTGGACATCACGCCAGTGCTGGTAGATGGTCAGCCACAACCCGACCTGACAGATTCTGCCGGCATCCTGTGGTATAACCCCGATCATAGCGACCAGCGCATAGGCCTTGCGGCGCCCGTCAAAAAACTGCTGGGACAACTGGCATCAGAAAAACCCATGTGAGGTAAAAATGAGCAGAATGGTTTTTTGCAAAAAATATCAGAAAGAATTGCCAGCCCTGCCGACGCCGCCCTATCCCGGCCCGGTCGGCCAGGAGATCTTTGAGACCGTATCCGCACAGGCCTGGCAGGACTGGCAGAAAGAGCAGGTCATGCTGATCAACGAGAAACACCTGAGCATGGCATCTGCCGACGACCGCAAGTACCTGCAGCAGCAAATGCAGCGCTTTCTGAACAACGAAGCCTACGACACCGCCAGCGGCTACGTGGCCCCTGATTCAGACACATAATCAGCAATATTTCACCGCCACAGACTTGACTCCGGCGCCGTCAGCGGTTTTAATACGCGCCTTGTTGCGCAGTCAGGCGCTGACAGAGAAATGCCCAGGTAGCTCAGTTGGTAGAGCAGAGGATTGAAAATCCTCGTGTCGGTGGTTCGATTCCGCCCCTGGGCACCACATACAAAAGCCTCGCTTAAGCGGGGCTTTTTTGTATGTGCTGCCCAGGGGCGGATGAGAACCACCGATCTGGTTCGACAAGTTGCGTCAGCAACTTGCAACGAGTGCGACAGCACGAAGCCCGAAGGGTCCAAACAGCCCCAAGCTGTTTGGATTATTCCGCCCCGCTGGTGGGTATGACAGCAAAAGATCAGAAATCATCAATTGACGTAATTTGCCTGCAGGCAGCCCCATCCATCTGCTAAACTTATTCAGGCCAGCCATTCGACGGAAGATGGCTGATCATGATGTACTGAAGGCTGAACGCCAAAGGAATAAAGGATGAGCGAATTCACGTCGCTGGAAATATGCGCAGGTGCCGGCGGCCAGGCACTCGGCTTGGAGATGGCTGGTTTCGATCACGCAGCACTTGTTGAACTTGAACCGCCAGCATGCCAAACCTTAAGGCTTAATCGCCCGAGCTGGAATGTTATTGAAGGCGATCTGCGTGAATTTAGTGGGCTACTTTATCCTGGAGTGGACTTGTTGGCTGGTGGGGTACCTTGCCCGCCTTTTTCAAAAGCAGGCAAGCAGTTGGGAGCAGAGGATGATCGCGATTTGTTCCCTGAAGCTCTTCGTCTCGTCGATGAGTGTCGCCCGAAAGCCGTGATGCTGGAAAATGTCCGTGGACTACTCGATGCTGTCTTTGATGACTACCGCAACAAAGTTGAAATTCAACTTAAAAAACTTGGCTATGTCCCAGGATGGAGACTATTAAACGCATCAGACTTTGGAGTATCACAGCTCCGCCCACGAGTTGTGTTTGTAGGCATACGTAAAGATTTAGCGTCTGGATTCGAGTGGCCAAAACCTCAAGAAGCAGAACCTCCCACTGTCGGAGCATTGTTACACGACTTAATGAAGTCGGATGGATGGCGCGGAGCAGATAATTGGCGCGAACACGCCAACGCAATCGCTCCCACGCTAGTTGGAGGCTCGAAAAAGCATGGTGGCCCCGATCTGGGCCCCACACGTGCGAAAAAAGCCTGGGCAAGCCTGGGCGTAGATGGTATGGGCTTGTGGGATGCCCCCCCGCCACGTGACTTTATAGGGATGCCTAGACTCACTACCCGAATGACTGCACGCGTTCAAGGCTTCCCGGATGATTGGCAGTTTTACGGCAGAAAAACAGCAGCCTATCGCCAAATTGGAAATGCCTTTCCACCCCCGGTTGCTGCAGCCGTTGCACGTCAGATCCATAAGGCCCTATCAGTAAAACAAATATTCAAGGTCGCCTGATGAGCACAAGATCCGCGTTCTTAGACGCTCGCAAAGCATTTCATGCTGCGCTACTGGAAACAACCCTGACAATTAACAGTGCAGGCGTGGTCAGTAACGCTGATAGTAGCAATACAACAAGCAAAAAAATCGCTCGTGGGATCGCGGATCGCTTAAAAGCAGAAACAGTTGGCGAGCGAATTGCTGGGCAGACCTCAGGCAATCAATTCGAAAGCGTTTGTGCGGATTTTGTTAAAGCGACATTCATTCAATTGGAGCATTTACGCCCGGGCCCCTGGGACGTGCATCAAGTAGCGGGCCGCAACCGGCTGGAAATTGCAAAGTATGAGCAATATGCTCATTTGGTCGCGCTCGACAAAGCAGCTCGAAATGATGCGGAACTTGCAGCGGCATTAGGAAGTGATTACACCATCACACCCGACATCGTAGTTGTCCGGGAAACACTTAGTGACCAACAGATAAATCAACCAGTTTTAATTGTGGATGATACCATCGCAAGACTCGCTAGTTTGCGCAAAAAGAATGGTGGATTACCATTGCTTCATGCCAGCATCTCCTGCAAATGGACAATCCGAAGTGACCGAGCTCAGAATGCGCGATCCGAAGCACTTAATTTGGTTCGAAACCGAAAAGGACGGTTACCACACATCGTGGTCGTCACGGCTGAACCCACACCAAGTCGACTTGCATCTATAGCACTAGGAACTGGGGATATTGACTGCGTTTATCACTTCGCATTAACGGAATTGCAAGAAACAGTCAGAGATTTGGGCATGAGCGATGCGGAAGACATGCTTGCCATTATGGTGGATGGCAAACGACTTAAAGACATAGCAGATTTACCATTGGACCTGGCGATATAAAGTTCGACAACGATGCTACCTCACCACACTCATCGCCTCAGCACCCCCTCAACCCCCACAGCCGCCGCATCCACCGCCCCGGCCAAATACCCCGGATAAGCCACCGACCACTCACTGCCAATGCCAACCAGGCAACGTCGCCATGGCCCGTCCGCCGCCCGGTTGGGTGGCGCCTTGACATGATGACCTGCTGCGTTTTCGTCAGCTTCAGTTGCGGTAAACATTTCCTGCGCCCAATCCTTTATCAGCTCCGCCCGGGGTTCCAGAGCCCGGGCCCCGAACAAGCGCCCCAGCTGCTCACGGCACAGCTCTTTAAGCCGCTGTTCGCTCAAACCTCTGCGCATGTGAGACGGCACCCCCAGAAAGCCAAACAGTGCCGCGCTGCCGCCGGGCATCGATGCGTCGTGTATCTCATTCATGGGACCACACAGACTTCTGGCTTCGCCAGACAGACCCTGCTTACGCCAGAACGGTGCATCATAGACGGCAATATATTTCGCATGCGGAGCCATCCACGTTGGCGTGGCCTGCCAATGATGCCTTAAGGATTCTGGCAAAGGGGGGATACATTCAATCTTGCTGACAGCCAGTCGTGGCGGCAAGGCCAACAGGACCGTTGGCGTGCGCCACTGGCTGACATTGCCAGCTTCATCCACACTGCCGACCTCGACATGCGAGCCATGACAGGACAGTCTGTTTACAATCTGCCCGGTAAAAATCCGTTCAGCGCCAAGTCTCTTTTGCAAGGCTTCGGTCAGCTGCTGCGTGCCACTTGACAGTCGCATGGACGGTGGGGAATTGACATAACCGCGCATTCTGACCGGCGCTTCCGAGGGCGAGCGCTCACCGATCAGGTCGCCGCTCTCATGTTGTTGAAAGACTTCCAGACCCAACGACTCTATCAGGGACCCCAGCTCAGCCTGCATATCTGGCCAGAACCAGCTCGGCCCAAGATCAAACCGATCAAGACTGATGCCGCTCTGCTGATCTTTATCTACGCTGGCTGTCACCGACAGAATGCGGCCACCAATCCGCTGACGAGCCTCCAGCAGCACATAGTTTGTGATACCGGCCTGCTCCAGTAACCAGGCCGCATAAAGACCACTCAGACCACCGCCGATGATGGCGACATCTGCCTCGCATACATACCGATCCACCATCACACCCCACGCAGCATTTCTGAGGCGTGAAGCTTAGCTTATTCGGCTATTTTTTGCAGTGTCCAGCAACCCGCCGCAAAGCCTCAAGGTAGGCTCGTCCGTGGCGCTGATCAGGCTCCAGGTAATTTCCCTCGCCCCACTCATTCCAGGATTTGATAAAGATAAGCTGATGTTCAGGTTTTTTACCGGCAACGGCTTCAACGGCCTCGGCAACATGTTTTTCGAACAAGACCGGCGTCGACCCGGTTAACACCGTGCCACCCAGGCCACTGCGCGGCGTATGGTCCCAGCCAGGAATGACGGAGGGATAAATATTTTCGCGATATTCCTGTTCGGTCACAAACAGGGGTGCGGCTTTGGCGTAGGGCGTTATCCTTGGCAGACGCGCCAGACGCCAATACAGTTTTTTAAGGGTGCGTTTGAAACGGGATGTGGCGAGCTTGAAGTGGTCAAACAGACGAATAGTATTGATGCCGTCCACGCCCAGTTCGAATAACCGACCTTCTTCAACATCCAGCCGCTCAGTCTGGGCAATAAAAAATATTCCGGGCAAGCCATTTTCGACAGCAAGCTGTTGCCAGCGTTGAATAAATTGTCTGGCGTCCGGATGCTCTAGCGCTCTGTAAATCATGAACACCGGTTTACCGTCCACCTTCACGTAGCGCCTATCCTTAAAGGCCGGCAGGCAATAATGAAAATGCTGGACCACGTCATCGTCGCCCGGATAACTCTGTTCAACCAACAGCTCCCCATGGTGACTGCCATCAGCGTTCCAGAATTTTTTATGCCAGGACTGATTAGCCCAGCACAGACAGAACGGAAAGTCCGGCTGGTCGCTCTGCAGCACTTCCCGAAACGGCAGCTCCAGTTCCATACGGCCGTTGCCAAACCAGTAGTGGTAATAACAAAAGGCTTCTATGCCATGCGCACGGGCCAGATCAGCCTGCGCCTGACGCACTGCCGGGTCGCGCAGATCATAGTACCCCAGCTCACCGGGAACCGTCGGCCAGTCATGCCGGGCGAACAACTTCCTGGATTTTTTGAGATTACTCCACTCGGTGAAATTTTCACCGTAAGCCTGGTTATTGGTTTCAGTGGGGTGAAACTGAGGCAGATAAAGAGCAATGAAGCGGGGATTGATCATTCAGCAAACCATCAGAATAAAAAACACCCCGCAGCTTATCACTACGGGGTGTGTTTTTGAACGATATGACTGATCAGAAGGTCTTGCGCAAACCAACTTCAAAGGTACGTCCCAGCGGATTACCAATACGCGGATCGTAACCAAACTCCTGGCGCGAGGCCGGCGGATCCTCATCCGTTATATTGTTAATGGACGCTGTAAAGGTTGCCCAGGAATGATCCCACACCCAATGGAAATCAGCGGCCAGCCAGCCGCCGGGATCAACCCCATAAAACGACGGTTCAAAAGGCGTAGTTGTTCCTGGCTGGAACCCTCCTGGGATCAGCGCCGCTTCATTGATGGATCCATCCGCATTGTAGTAGCGCTCATCTTTCACGCCATCAATATATCCCAGGACAAAGCGGAAGTTGTGATCCCCCTGGCTATAGTTCACATTCAGGTTAGCGCGCCACTCAGGTGCTGACTGAGCGATAGTCGCAAAGTTGAGCGTACCCAGACGATCATCACCCGGATCCAGCAGGAATCCGTCCAGGGTGGTTTCCCCGAACTCAAACTTCTGCACTTTGGTCAGCGTCAGACCCAGCCGCATATCGCCGGCAAAGGCCGGGAAGCTGTAGTTGGCCTGCACATCAAAGCCTTCTGTGAGCTGACCGGGTCCGTTACCATATTCCGTGGTAATGCTGGCAAAGTCATTGGCTGTTGTCACTCCCTGAGTACAGGTGCCACCGTTAAATGTGACGCGATTGATCAGCGGGTGCGAACAATCTGCCAGGGCTGTTCTGTTGCTAGGCACGTTAGTCTGACCGGGTGGCGGAATGCTGAACACAGAACTGGCGATGGTGTTCGCCGATGCCAGCAGCCCCAGCTCATCCTCGGTTTCGATACTGAAGTAGTCCACAATAAACTGGAAGTTATGGGACACATCAAAACCTTCAGACTGCCAGATGACCCCGGTGCTCCAGACCGTAGCTGTTTCCGGTTCGATACCGGTCGCTGTAACAGTCGTCGCCCCACGCCAGTCGCCACCAGCGATGGAATAACTGTTCACGCCCACACTGACTTCACCCGGATTCAAACCGGCGCCGGGTGCCTGGTAGTTGGTACCGTAGGAGCCGCGGAAGGACAGATTATCGGTCAGATCGTACTTACCTGACACTTTGTATACCGTTGCATCCAGATCGCCGGAGAATCGCTCATGCCGGACAGCCGCCGTCATGATCAGGTTATCCAGCAACGGCAGGTTCAACTCACCGAAGGCTGATTCCTGGGCCTGCTTGGTAGAATCCGGTTCGTTGATGCCAAAGAAGAAAAACGGGCCGGGGCCATCAGGGGTACAGCCATTGTATTCCGGGTGAGTAGGCTCCAGCGGCCGTTGCTCTGGCCAGAAACATGGCGTGGCACCATTGTAGATTGGGTCAGGAACCGTCTGACGGTTGCGACTATCCCGGTACTGCAGACCAGCACCCCAGGCGATTGTACCACCGGGCAGTTCAATACCTGTCTCACCGCTGAATACCAGATCGACCGTGGCATTCCACGCTGTGGTTTCACCGTAGCGATCATTAAACACCCATTGCCGCAATTCCAATGGATTCTCCATATTGGGATTGTAGTTGGGATTGGCTAACCCCAGCTCCGGCTGACTGGCAAAGTTGGTGGCAAAAGGATTCCACCACATACAGTCACCAACGCCGGCCATGGCGGGGTTCTGTGTGCCCAGGCGATTAGGATCCAGATCCGGCGCATTGCAATTCGGCCCGCCAAAACCGTTCAAGGCCTGCTGTACGCGGGCACCCATGATATCCGGGGCAGAGCTGCGGATGTCAAATTGGTTATAAGTAATCGCAAAATCATAACCAATCTGATTATCAAACTCGCCAGTAAAACCTGTGGAAATGTGCCAGTAACGGCTCTCGTTTCTGTTAGGCGTACTGTGCAGTCCATCTTTCGCCCAGGTTGTATTTCCCCCATGTGCAAAAGCACGGTAGGTGATTGGCGTGAACCCCTGTGTCAGGCCGGACAAAGGGTTAGCCGACCAACCGGTTCGGTCCATAAACTCCTGTACATAGGGATTCGTTACGGGCACATAGAGCTGATAGGTCAGACCCGCCGTTTGAGCCGGGCCGCGAACAACCGGCTGCGAGGGTGAACCATAGGCCTCTGGCGTAAACACTCGCCCGTATGCGGCACGCGCATAAAACTCCAGCGAATCAGACATCTGCGTGGTCACCTGACCAAACAGCCGGTAGATCTCATTTTCTTCTACAATGTTGTAATACGGTATGTAACCGTAGTTACACGTGAACGAGTTAACGTAAATGCCGCCGACAGCATTACAGGATTCGGGTGTAAAATCCGAGACCAGACCCAGCGGGCTTCCCCACTCTGAATTTGCCGTCAAACCGGGATTTGCGGGCAAACTTGCCCGTGGCACCCATCCGGCCAGGTTGGTCAGGCCAGACCAGGGCGCCGGATTCACACCATACGGCAGACTGGCAAAGTCACGCTCCTTGGTCTGGAGACGCGAGCGATGATCCCATTCCGCCGCTACCAGGATATTGC
Source organism: Pseudohongiella spirulinae (assembly GCF_001444425.1). Classification (NCBI taxonomy): domain Bacteria; kingdom Pseudomonadati; phylum Pseudomonadota; class Gammaproteobacteria; order Pseudomonadales; family Pseudohongiellaceae; genus Pseudohongiella; species Pseudohongiella spirulinae. The sequence continues at coordinate 447,195 of NZ_CP013189.1, read as the reverse complement.
TGTCTCCGACATCCCAGCCGGCCTTGGCGCTGAGGCTCCAGTCACCATCAGAATCAAAGCCCCCTTTATAGGAAGAGCTCAGCTCAACCCCGGAGTAACTGTCCTCGGTGATAAAGTTAACAACACCACCGGTGGCATCCGCACCGTAGGTTACCGCCGCACCGTCCTTGAGAATCTCAACGCGCGCGGTAACAGATGATGGGAAAATGGACGAATTCTGTGGGGTTCGTCTGCCATTGAAGAGAGTCAGGGTCTTGTCAGACCCGATACCCCGCAGGTTGAAGCTGACGTTACCAGTATTGCCGGAACCTCCGAAGTAATAAGCCTCACCGGTAATCGGACCGCCCGACGTCAGGGTTTTGGCAAACTCCAACGCGGTTGGGCTGCCGGTTTCCAGCAACTCCGCCGCCGAGAAAACCTCCACCGGCAAAGCTGCGTCCAGCGGTGTGCCCCGAATCAGCGAACCTGTGACAATAACTTCTTCGATTTCAGTTTCCTGAGCGGAAACCGGTAGAGAGACGCTGGCAAACATAATGGCCAAAGCCAATGACTTACGCCTGCCCAGATAGACATTTTGCATGTGGTCACGCTCCTGTAGTTATTTTTCTTATGCTCTAATGGCCCGAAAAGCACCACTGATACAGCTACGGCGTGGAATCGACGACGACTGCTGACTGTCATGACCGAGCATCAGTCTAGTCCTGAAAATCGCCACTTTCAACCGCATGTCAACCAAAAGTTACAAAATAAATTGACCTGAATCATTGGTCACAGAAACTTGCACAAAATGCCGTAGTAACATTTAATACCAGCGCAAGCATCATCCTACACGTCGTATCAGGAGTTATTGATGAAGAAGAACTTGAGCATTTTAAGCGGATTGATCCTGGCTGCCGGCCTGTCAGCCACACTATTGGCGCAACCATCAACTGCCCCGGAAGGCGCTTCGGTCTACATAGTCTCACCACAGAACGGTGATACTGTCAGCACAACCTTCACCGTTGTTTTTGGCCTGTCCGGCATGGGCGTGGCACCCGCTGGCATTGCCATGCCCAACACCGGCCATCACCATCTGCTGATCAATATGGATACTCTGCCCGACCTGGGGCAACCGCTGGGCGCTGACGTCATGCACTTCGGCCTGGGTCAGACTGAGACTACAGTGACTCTGGAGCCGGGCCAGCACACCCTGCAGCTGGTGCTGGGCGACCACATGCATGTTCCGCACAACCCACCCGTGATGTCCGAAAAGATCACCATCACCGTCGAGTAACCACGCGGGGGACGGAGGCAGTCTACGTCCCCAGTGCTACGGGGACGGAGGCAGTCTCTGACCCCTCCATCCACTCCCTGAGATTGAGCGCGCCGACTCAGAGTGAGGCGGCATCCATTCAGGCCACGCTTAGCGCAGGCCAGGATTTCCGATCAAGCGCGAGGCCTGTCTGAGTCCCGAGCGGCTTGGACGCGAGGTCGAGTTCCGCAGCGCCGGAAATCCTGGTCTGTGCTGTGGCCGGATGCCGCCTCACTCTGAGTCGGCGCGCGGATAACTACTGAACTTGAACAGGGGGTCAGAGACTGCCTCCGTCCCCCGCGTGAGCCAAAAGTTGAAACTCTTCTGCCGGCACTGGTCTGGCAAACAGGTAGCCCTGATACAGATGACACCCCTGACTGAACAGATAACTGCGCTGCTGCTCGGTCTCTACTCCTTCTGCCAGCACTTCCATGCCCAGAGCATGTGCCATCTCAACAATGGATTTAATGATCGCCATATCCTTCTGATTGACGCCGATCTGCTGAACAAATGACTGATCGATTTTCAGAAGATCAATCGGCAGCTGGCTCAGGTAACTGAGTGACGAGTAACCTGTGCCAAAATCATCAATGGCAAAGTGTACACCCAGTTTATTGAGTTTCTTGATATTGAGCCGGGCCAGCTCAAGGTTGTCCATCAACACCGATTCGGTAAATTCAAGCATGATGCGTGAGGCATCCAGCTCCAGGTCTTTGATCTGTGACTGCAGGCGGTCAGTAAAATCAGGCGCATAAAATTGATCTGCCGTCAGGTTGATGGATAATTTGAAGGACCCCAGATCCTGGTCTTGTTGCCAGTGTGCCAATTGTTTGAGTGACATCTTCAGCACCTCATCACCCAGCGCTGGCATCATGGCACTTTGTTCCGCAAGAGGGATGAACTCGGCGGGCGACACCAGCCCATGCTCCGGGTGACGCCAGCGCAGCAGGGCTTCGGCACCGATCAACTCGCCTTGCTGATCAACCTGCTCCTGATAGAACATGATGAATTGATCCGACTTCAACCCCTCACGCATGGCGGCAACCATGGCCGCGCGTTCATTAACGGCGGATTGCCAGGCCGGATCGAAGAAGCTGATATTATTACGTCCTGCATCTTTGGCCTGGAACAGAGCGATATCTACCTGCTTCAGCAGCTCCTCTGTGGTAACGCTCTGTCCATCGAACAACGTCGCACCGATACTGCAGGTCGTGAAGTATTTCTGCTGATCAATTGCATAAGTATCCTCCAGCGAGGTCAGTATTGAAAACGCGAGCTCCTGAACCGTACTGGCAGCCTTTCTCGAATCCTTTTCCAATTGAGCGAGGATAATTATGAACTCGTCACCACCGTAACGCGCTACGGTATCGCCGGGACGCAGCAGCTTCTGAATCCGTCGACCAACCTGCACCAATAGCTTATCGCCTGCCTGGTGCCCCATGGTGTCATTGATGGTTTTAAAGTTATCCAGATCCACCATCAATAACGCACCAAAAAGCCCGTCCTGTTGGTTCTGCTCGATAGTCTCCTGCATCAGCGTGATAAAGCGGGCCCGATTGGGCAGGCCTGTCAACGAATCAAAAAACGACAATTTGCTGATTTCTTCTTCAGCCTTCTTGATGTCGGAAATATCGATAAAATCACCAACAAAATGTGTGATTTCACCCTCAGCATTTCTGACAGCAGTAATGGTCAGAGTCTGCGGATACACCTCACCGTTTTTTCTGCGGTTCCAGATCTCACCGTGCCAATGGCCCCTACCTACAACCTCTGCCCACATCGAACGGTAGAATTGCTCATCATGCAAACCGGAACTGAACATGGCCGGCGTCTGCCCCTGCACCTCTTCCTGCGTATAGCCCGAAGTATTCAGAAAGGCATCGTTAGCTCGCAGAATCCGTTGATTGGCATCTGTAACCAACACACCTTCCTGTGATTCAAAAGCCGTCGCCGCAATGCGCAGCTCCTGCTCAATGCGTCTTTGTTCGGTGACATCCTCAACCAGCGATATGGATAGCCCTTCCTCAGGCACCGGAATATTCTGGGCGCTCACGTAACGTGTTTCCTGACCTTTACGGGTCAGTGGAATATTCTTCCAGATCATTCGCCCGGCATCACCTGAGGCAAAATCGCTAAGTACCCGCTCGCGGATGCTGGCGCGTTCTTGCTCATCTTCGTAGACCAGATTCCAGAAATCATCCGAGGCTTCCAGCGCTTCACGACTCGTGCCATAAAAGGCCGGAAAATTGTCGTTCATATACTCAAATTTGACCTGTTCACCAACCGAATTCACCGCCACACCCACTGGCAAATGATCCAGAGCTGCTTTTAGTATGCGCTGATCACGCTCCGACTGTCGTTTCGCATTAATTCGCGCGGTCACATCGCGAACCAGCATCAGACACCGATCATGACCATACGGACTTCGGATCAGACTGCTGCTTAACTCATACCAGTGCTGGCCGTCCTCCATGGGTAAAGAATAGACATGCCCCGAAGTTGCTCCCTTGCTAAAGACTTCAATCAAGGCTCGCTCATTGACCGCAATGGCCTCCGGCGGCATGAATTCGCGAAAATTGTGGCCGAGAAAATGTGCCGGTTCGGCTACCAGGGAATGTCTCCCAGCATGTGAGTGGTAACCGTGAATCACTCCCGCCCGGTCGATCTCAAACATCATATCGGGCACGGCTTCCAGCGTGGCCTGCAGTCGACTGCTCATATTATCCAGACGGTCGTAGGGTGCAGTGACGCCGGTGACGACCAGCGCCCGATACAAGTAAACGTAGGCGATGACCTTGTAGATGTGTCCGGATAAGTTAAATACATCAGTTACATCGGCATAAAAGGTGAAGAAAAGCTCTGCCCATGCCATGACGGCTGCTGCAGCCGCCAGATAGAGTTGTTCCACACTGCCATTACTCAACGACTGCCGAAGAAATTTGACTCCGGCTAACAGGTACAGCGCAATAAGCACATACTCACTGACCACCTTGAAAGCTGTCAGCCCCGACTCGGGATTGAAGGTTTCAGGCAAAATGTGCGGCGTGCCAAGCAACAACGCGTGAATGAGCAGCAGTACAGCAGAGATAAAAGATAAAAGTGCAAAACGCAGCCAGTGGCCGACATTAAAATTGGGCAGGAAGGCCGCTAGCAGCAGTGCCAGCGCCGCAAACAGGCGCGCAAACAGCCAGAAGTTGATCGCCTTTTGCGGGCTTGATTCGGTGACATACTCGGGCATACCCTGGTAAGACAGGGTATGGGAAAAATCCAGCACTCCGACACCAAGAAAAAAACAGGCCAGAACAAGAGCACCGAAATGGCGGGTGCGGGCATGTGTGTACCAACCGACCACAAAGATCAGCATGGCCACCACTATCGCCAGGGTTTCAAGAAATATATGCAGTGGAAGATAGTTGGCCACGCCACCCATCCCAGGCGAAACCGGTGCCAGCCGCAGTGCGATCAGGACGATACCCAGAAACCCGACCAGGACCAAATGCTTCTTGAATACGTCCCGGAATTGCAATGCACTTGTCTCAGCCATGAACAGGTGACCAGTTTTTCAGCATTAGAACGCGATTCTAACCAGACATCATGCGGTTTGCAGCAAAAACTCAATGCGCGGCATAATAGTTAAAGATAGTCCTACAAACCATCGAGGCTTCAGCCTCAAGGAATACAATGATCAACTGGCGCGATGTCGACACCGTTATCTTTGATATGGACGGCACATTGTTGGACCTGCACTTTGATAACTTCTTCTGGGAGCAACACTTGCCGACTGCCTGGGGCGAAAAAACCGGCATCAGCACTGAACAGGCCTGGGCACAGCTTCGCACTGATTATCAGTCCATGCAGGGTAAACTGGACTGGTATTGCATTGATTACTGGTCTGACCGGCTACAGTTGGATATACAGAAGATGAAGGACGAGTTACGACACAAAATAGCCATACGGCCCGATGTGCCGGAATTTCTGCAACGGCTTCAGCAGCACAGTAAAAATCTGCTTCTCGTCACCAACGCTCACCCCGGCAGCCTGAACCTGAAGCTGGAACATACCGGCATTGGTGAGCACTTCCACGCCACGATCAGTTCTCATCAACTAGGGCTGGCAAAGGAAAATCAGGGCTTCTGGCAATGCCTGCAAAATCACTCTCATTATGAACCCGCCAGGACTGTCCTGTTTGACGACAATCTGAGTGTGCTCAGGCGGGCTCGTGAAGAAGGCATTGCGCACCTGTTTGCCATTGAGCAGCCAGACAGCCAGCGACCACCGGTCGCGCCAGGAGAATTCACACCGGTTAAACGCTTCCGCGACATCATGCCAGACGCAAGGACCACCGTTGATGACTGAACAAAACCATCAATGCCCGACAAAGGTTCGCCTGGACAAGTGGCTGTGGGCCGCTCGCCTGTTCAAGACCCGGGCGCTGGCCAAGTCCGCTATTGAAGGTGGAAAAGTATCCATAGAAGGTCAAAAAGCCAAACCAGCCAAAGAAATCAGTGTAGGTACCGTGCTGAAGGTCCGACAAGGCTGGGATGACCGCAGCCTGACAGTACTGAAACTGTCTGAGCAGCGCCGCAGTGCGCCAGAAGCGCAGCAGCTTTATGAGGAGTCAGCCGACAGCATCCGCGAGCGTGAACGGCTGGCCGAACAGCGCAAACTGCAGGCGGCAGGTCAGTTCGCCAATGAACGACCCAACAAGAAAGAACGACGTCAGCGACAGGCTATGAAAGGACGCTTTTAAAGCACCAGGACCGGCTTGTGACGTCATGCCCATCGGCGATGCATCCGCCGCTGCTTTAAAGTGTTCACCACCGGGTATTTTTGGCATAATGCCAGCCACTTTAAAATACAGACAACAAGGCGGAATTAAACGGCATGACAACCACCACACAGGAAGTTAAGAAGGATAATAACCGCACCCTTTTCAGAAACCTGACGCCCAGCCAGTTAATCGAGATCGCCCTGCAACGTGGCGAAGGTCGGCTGGCAGACAACGGCGCGCTGGTTGTCGAGACTGGTCACCGCACAGGCCGCAGTCCCAAAGACCGTTTTATCGTCAAAGAACCTGACTCAGAAAACCTGATCGACTGGGGGGCGGTGAACCAGCCTTTTGAGCCAGCCAAATTTGACGCCCTGTGGCAGCGCGTCAGTGATTTTATGGCAGACAAGGACGTGTTCATGGCGGACCTGCATGTTGGCTCTGATCCCGAACACTACATCCCTGTGCAGGTCAACGCCCAGTATGCCTGGCACTGCCTGTTTGGCAGCACCTTGTTCATCAAGGCTGGAGACCATTACAACCCCAAAGACAAGGCCGTGTGGCAGATTCTCAGCGCACCGGAGTTCGTGTGCGATCCGCAGCGCGACGGCACCCATTCTGACGGCACTGTCATCATCAACTTTGCTCAGCGCAAGGTGTTGCTGGCCGGCATGAAATATGCCGGCGAAATGAAGAAATCCATGTTCTCCGTACAAAATTTCCTGTTGCCGGCCAAAGACGTGCTGCCCATGCACTGCTCTGCCAATGTCGGCGAAGACGGCGATGTCTGCCTGTTCTTTGGATTGTCCGGCACGGGTAAAACCACCTTGTCAGCCGATGAAGAACGTTACCTGATTGGCGATGACGAGCACGGCTGGGGCAAAGGGACGGTCTTTAACCTGGAAGGCGGCTGCTATGCCAAATGCATCAACCTGAGTCAGAAGAACGAGCCGGTTATCTGGAATGCCATCAAATTTGGCGCTGTTATAGAGAACGTGGTGATTGACGAAAAAACCCGCGTGGCTGATTACGCCGACACCAGCCTGACTGAAAACACCCGCGCCTGTTACCCGCTGACCAATATCCCCAAGCGCATTGAAGAAAACCGCGCTGGTGAACCCAAGGCCATAGTCTTTCTGACCTGCGATCTGACCGGCGTGCTGCCACCAGTCTCCATCCTGTCACCGGAAGCGGCTGCCTATCACTTTCTGAGTGGATATACAGCACTGGTCGGCTCAACCGAAGTCGGCGCTGGCGACGGTATCAAATCAACATTTTCCACCTGTTTCGGCGCACCGTTTTTCCCGCGCCCCGCCGGTGTTTATGCTGACCTGCTGATCAAACGTATCGCCGAGTTCGACAGCCAGGTTTACCTGGTCAACACTGGCTGGACTGGCGGTCCGCATGGTGTTGGGCAGCGCTTCAGTATTCCGGTCACCCGTGCCGTGCTGCACGCTATACAGAGCGGCTCACTGCGCAACGTCGACACTGAGCATCTGCCGGGTATCAACCTGACCATCCCGACGTCACTGCCTGGTGTTGACACTCACTTGTTGAATCCGCGCAAAACGTGGGCCGAGCCGGCCAAATACGATGCCAAGGCCGCCGACCTGATTGAACAGTTCCGCAACAACTTCAAGCGCTTTGACGTTGCAGACAAAATCGTCCAGGCCGGCCCGCAGCCCATCAGAGACTGATATCTTGAGCGACTCATTGCATGCATCTCTGAATCGTTTTGCGCTGCCGGAATTCAAGTCCGACTGGGCCAACATCAATCGCGGTATTGAAAAGGAAAGTCTGCGCGTCACCCGCGAAGGGCGTCTGGCGCAGACTGCCCACCCGCGAGCCCTGGGTTCAGCGCTGACACACCCTTATATCACGACGGATTATTCAGAGGCGCTGGTCGAACTGATCACACCAGTGTCTGATTCCATCAGCGGCACACTGGATTTTCTGGAAGATCTGCACAAATACGTTTACGACAATCTGCCCGACGGCGAGCGGCTGTGGGTGGCCAGCATGCCATGTCTGATTGAAAGCAATGATCAGATACCCCTGGCTCGTTACGGCAGCTCCAACATGGGTCAATTAAAGACCCTGTACCGAGAGGGACTGGGGCATCGCTACGGTCGGCTCATGCAGACCATTGCCGGCATTCACTACAATTTTTCCATGCCCGAGTCATTCTGGGCTGAATACAAGGATATGCTGGGTTCCACGGAGGATTTACAAACTTTCAGAACCCGCAAATACCTGCATCTGATCCGCAACTTTCACCGTTACTCGTGGTTGCTGGTCTATCTGTTCGGTGCCTCGCCAGCGGTCAGCAAATGCTTTACCCAGGGACGCGATCATCAGCTGGATGATTTTGATGAGGCAACGCTTTATAAACCTTATGCCACCTGTCTGCGTATGGGTGATCTGGGGTACCGAAGCGATGCTCAGCGATCGATCTATGTGTGTTACAACGACCTGAACAACTATATCGACAGCCTGTATAACGCCCTGATTACACCCTACCCGGAATACGAACAGATAGGCATGCAGCGCAATGGCCACCGCCTGCAGATCAACACCAATCTGTTACAGCTTGAAAATGAGTTCTACGCCACCATCCGTCCCAAACGAGTCGGCGGTGCGGGTAAGCGTCCACTGCAATTGCTGAAAGAAGGCGGTATTCAATATATAGAAGTGCGGGCACTGGACTTGAACCCGTTCCTGCCCTTGGGCATTGATGCCGAGCAGATCCACTTTCTGGATGCCTTCCTGATGTACTGCCTGTTCTCCGACAGCCCGGCCTGCGATGAGCGGGAGAATCAGGAGATCGAACAGAACCTTTCGCTGACCGTTAATCGTGGCCGGGAGCCAGGACTGCAATTGCATCGTCAGGGAACCAAAATCGCGCTGCAGGAATGGGCGCAGGTATTGATTAACGACATCCAGCACAGTGCTGATCTTCTTGATCATGCACACAGGACCAGTGCCTATACCCGATCGTTGGAAACTCAGCTTGGCAAGGTCAAAGACAGCAGCCGCACTCCGTCGGCCCGCATTCTTCAGACTATGCGCGAATCCGGCATCCCTTTCTGTCGCTTCGCCATGCGCGAATCAGAACGCACCCAGCAGGCGTTTAACGATGATTGCATCGACCCGCAGAGGCTGTCCGAATTCCAGGCCGCGAGCCGGGAATCGTGGGATGAGCAGGCCGCCAGTGAAGCCAGTGATGAATTGAGCTTTGACGAGTTTCTTACCCGCTGGAACGACTACCACCTGTAAGTGGCAGAGCACTGGTCAGGAAGTTATGCTTCCTGACGGAATGCCTGGAACATGCACAGAGCAAACAGTGCAACAAAACCCATCAGCGCCAGCTCGGGTATCGAGAAAATGCCCAAAAAGCGCCAGCTCACTTCCGCACAGTTACCGTCGCCTCTGAGCAGAAAGTTCAGCGTGTCCATCAACGGAAAGTTATCCAGCATGTAGCTGAAGCCGGGCCCGCAGGCAGGCACCTGATCTTCTGGCAGGTATGTGAGCCAGATCTGCCGTATGGCGAAATAACTCCCGGTCACACACATGGCTGCCGCACCAAAGGCGTAATTGCGTCGCCCCTTTGCGGCCGGGTTATGAATGGCGGCGGCGAGACACACCAGCCCTGCCAGCACAACAAATACGCGCTGGGTAATACACAGACCGCAGGGCTCCAGAAGCATCACATGCTCCATGTAAAGCGCGGCGCCGATGATCAGCGCAGTCGCCAGAAAGATCAGCAGGTTAAGCAGTCGTGAGTTCGGCATCAATGCCAGCAGTCTGTCAATCATGGTTAGTTTCCTGAGTCATTGATCGGCCTGCTCCGGCCGCCCATTCGCGCATATCAACCCCGCTGGGCACCTGGAATACGCGCAGCCCGAATTCTGGCAGTATAGACAGTAAATGGTCAAAGATATCTGACTGTATGCCCTCATATTCCACCCAGGCGGTGGTATTGGTGAAGCAATATACCTCGACAGGCAGGCCTTCTGGGCCCGGCGCCAGATGTCTGACAATCTGGGTCAGATCCTGCCGCAGACGCGGGTGGTGTCGCAAATAGTTCACCACATACGCACGGAAAGTCCCCAGATTGGTAATGCGCCGGGTATTGGCAGGCACTTTGCCCTGATCGGCCAGCCTGGCGTTCCAGTCATCAATTTCTTTTTGTTTACTGTTCAGATAGTCGCTTAACAGCGCTATGCCGCTGAGTCGCTGCTTTTCTTCTTCAGTCAAGAAGCGCACTGAGTTCTGATCAAGGAACACCGGGCGCTTGATGCGCCGACCGCCAGCTTCCTGCATGCCACGCCAATTCTTGAAGGAATCCGAAATAAAGCGCTTCGTAGGGATGGTGGTTATCGTTTTATCCCAGTTCTGCACCTTGACCGTGTGCAGCGCGATATCAATCACATCACCATCAGCATTCAATTGCGGCATTTCGATCCAGTCACCCACCCGGATCATGTCGTTTGAGGTAATTTGTACACTGGCGACCAGTGACAGAATGGTATCCTGGAAGACCAGCATCAAGACGGCCGCCAGTGCACCCAGGCCTGACAGCAGAATCAGCGGTGAGCGATCCAGCAAGGTCGCAATCATCAGCAGCACCGCAATCGCGTAGATGACAATTTTGACGACCTGCAGATAACCCTTGATTGGCCGGTTCAGCGCATCCGCCCGCTGACTGTAAACATGGTTAACCATGTCCAGTACACCTGACAGGGCCATGGCCAACGTCAGCACAATAAACGCATTGGCCACGTTCAGCACAACGGTAACCACGGCCTCCGGCAAATCAGGCACAAAACGGATGCCAAACGTGATGACCAGGGCAGGAATGACATTGGCCAGTCGGGGGATGAAGTCGAAGCGATCAAACTCACCCGGCCCTGCAGTGGGCGCGTTCAGCAGGCGCATCAGGCCGTTGACCAATATGCGTTTGCTAATAAAATTGGACAGCCAGGCCGCCGCCAGCAGAATAAACACCGATGTCAGCGTGTAAACCCACACATGCTCGTCCAGCCACTGCGACATATCTGGTGGTATTTCAGGCATCAGGTCTCTCATTGAATGACGGTAATCAGCCTGTCATCCTAACAAAGTTTACTTCAGATCGGCTAGCATTGGCCGATATCAACAGGTATCAATCAGATCGTGAGGTACGTAATGTCTGTCAGAATCAGAAGCCTGATTGCCGTTCTGGCTACTCTGCTGGCCGTTGGCCTTTCAGCATCAGCACTTGCCCAGGAAGAGTCTGCGCCCGAACTGTCCGCCGAGGCTGAAGAACTGGGATTGCCAGCAGGCATGGATCCAGACGACCCGGCAGCCGGAATGACTGATCTCATCTATTACACGCTGGGCCCCAGCTTTGTCACCAATTACGATGGTGCCGGTCGTCTGAAATACCTGAAAACAGACATCTCGGTGCGTATCCAACCGGGCACAGCCCCTTTCCTGGATCAGCATCTGCCCTATATCCGCAATCGTCTGGTTGTGCTCCTGTCTGGCCAGCTGGAAGAAAACCTGACTTCCACCGATGGCAAGGAGACTCTGCGTCGACAGGCGCTTGAGCAAGTCCGCAGTGCGCTGGCCACGGTAGAGTCACAGGCTATCGCAGACCGTGTCGTCAATCTGTATTTTATGTCCTTCGTGGTTCAGCGCTGATTCAATGGTCGGCAATTGACACCCGTTTTACCGCATTAATGTCGTAACCAGCGGAAGAATCCTTCTGCCACCGGCATCAGTTTCTGCGGCACCCGCGCACTGCGCCAGGCGTTGGCCGCAAAACGATTAGCCTCCAGCATGGTCGGATAAATGTGCGTAGTGGCACCAATTGTTTTTAAACCCATATTGTGGGTCATGGCAAACACAAAACTGCCAATCAGCTCACCGGCGTGCGAACCGACAATGGTTGCTCCCAGAATTCTGTCATTGCCCGGCACGGTGAGCACTTTCACAAAGCCATGGGCATACCCTTCGGCCAGCGCACGATCAAGATGGTCCAGCTCGTAGCGGGTAATTTCATAATCAACCCCCTGAGCCTGCGCCTCACGCTCATTTAATCCGACTCGCGCGACCTCCGGATCGGTAAACGTGGCATGTGGCACTACACGATAACTGGCACGAAATTTTTTCAGGCCTCCCGCCAGCGCATTCAGTGTGGCATACCAGGCCTGAAATGAGGCCATGTGGGTAAACTGATAAGGCCCAGCCACATCACCGCAGGCGAATATCGTCGGGCAGGAGGTGCTCAAGGTATCATCGACCTGCAAGGCGCCGGACGACGTCAAGGCAACATCCATTTCTTCCAGACCAAAGCCGCTGACATTGGGTTTGCGACCCAGTGCAATCAGGACCTTGTCAAAGTGAATACGCTGCTCGTTGCCATCGGCCGTTTTACTCAGCAGGTATTGCCCGTCATCATCACGCCCGAACGATTCCGCGCCATACCCCAGCAGCAGGTTGATGCCCTGTTGTCGGAACCGCGCCTCGACAAATTCACTGACCTCCGTATCTTCCCGCCCCATCAGATGTTCAGCCTGGTCCAGCAGGGTCACCTGAGAACCCAGACGCGCAAAACTCTGCGCCAGTTCGCAGCCTATCGGGCCGCCACCCAGCACCAGAAAGCGTGCCGGCAGTTCATCCAACTCCCAGATATTGTCGGAGTGAACAAACTCTACCTGATCCAGCCCCGGAAAATCCGGCACCAGTGGTCGTGCACCAGTGGCCACGACGATGGCGCGGGTACGGATGATTTGACCATTGACCTCAACTTCCCAGGGCGAACGAATATAGGCCTCTCCTTGCACACAATCCACACCCAGCGAGGTAAAACGCTCCACCGAATCGTGCGGCTCAATGGTTTTGATGACCTGCTGAACGCGTGCCATGACGGCCTTGAAATCCACCTCGACATGGGCATTTTTCAAGCCGAACTTCTCTGCATTGCGCACGGTGTCTGCCACTTTGGCGCTGGCAATCAACGTTTTGCTGGGCACACAACCGGTATTCAGACAGTCACCGCCCATTTTGTGTTTTTCTATCAAGGTGACTTTGGCCTTGGCACCCGCAGCAATAATAGATGCCACCAGACCGCCCGACCCTGCACCAATCACCACCATGTTGGTATCGAACTGTTTGGGTCGGGTAAACCGTGCAAAGGCCCGGCGACGCCTCAGCATATTGATCAGACCACGCCCCAGCCAGGGCAGCATGGCCAGCAGTACAAACGAGAAAATCAGAGAAGTGTTCAACAGGCCCGACAAGGAACTCAGTTGACCCAATTCCACGCCCGCGTTCACATAAACCGCCGTGCCCAACAGCATGCCAACCTGGCTGATCCAGTAGAAGGTCAGAGTCTTGATAGGCGTCAAACCCATCACCAGATTGATCAGGAAAAACGGGAAGACCGGTATCATGCGCAAAGTAAACAGGTAAAACGCGCCGTCACGCTCAATCCCGGCGTTGATTGCCTTTAGTGAGCTGCCAAAGCGACTCTGCACCCAGTCGCGCAACAACAGGCGGGCCACCAAAAATGCCAGTGTTGCACCAATCGAGCTGGCGAAGGATACCAGCAGCAAGCCCAGCCCGAATCCGAATATGGCGCCACCCAGCAGCGTCATGACCGCCGCACCGGGCACTGACAGCGCGGTGATCACAACGTACAGCAGGAAATACACACCGGCGCTGAGCCAGAGGTTATCCGCGGTAAAATCACGCATCGCATCGAGCTGCGACTGCATATATGCCAGGGTCAGGTACTGGCCAAGGTCAAATTGCAGGTAAGCAACAACGGCAGCCAGCAAGGCCACCAGGACAATAATTCTGGCTTTTGACATAAAACTCCCTGCAGCAATCCTGTTATGAACCATCAGGACGCTGTGCTATAGTTTTTGTTACTTCCGTTGAGCAACCATGAGTGATATTTGTGTCTGATCTTAACCTGTTTCTGGCCAACCGTATGCGACGCATGCGTCGTGATGAGTTCAGCCGTCGTCTGATGCGCGAAACCCGACTGACCACCGACGATCTGATTTTCCCCATGTTTATCGTCGAGGGCAGCGGCCAGCGTCAGGAAATTCCCTCCATGCCCGACATCGTTCGTTTCAGCATTGACGAGCTGCTCAAAGAAGCAGCGGAACTGGTTGAACTGGGTATACCGGCCATCGCCTTGTTCCCTTCGCCTGCCCAGGATACAAAAACGCTGACCGGCGAAGAGGCCTGGAATCCGGACGGCCTGGTACAGCGCGCCGTCAGAGCGTTAAAGTCAGAGTTTCCTCAACTGGGCATCATAACCGATGTCGCGCTCGATCCTTATACGACACACGGACAGGACGGGATCATTGATGAAAGCGGATATGTGCTTAACGATGAAACCGTCGAAGCACTGGTAAAGCAGGCCCTGTCCCAGGCCGAAGCCGGGGCTGACGTTGTCGCGCCTTCTGACATGATGGACGGGCGCATAGGCGCCATCCGCGAAGCGCTTGAAGACCATGGCTTTATCTACACGCGCATTATGGCGTACTCCGCCAAATACGCATCAAGCTACTATGGCCCATTCCGTGACGCCGTTGGTTCCAGTGGCAACCTGGGCAGCGGCAACAAATACACCTACCAGATGGATGTCAGTAACAGTGATGAGGCGCTGCACGAAGTCAGCCTCGACCTGGCTGAGGGCGCCGATATGGTAATGGTTAAACCGGGCATGCCCTATCTGGACATTGTTCGACGGGTGAAGGACGAATTTGGCGCACCAACCATGGTGTATCAGGTCAGCGGCGAGTACGCCATGCATATGGCGGCAGCGCGCAACGGCTGGCTGGACGAAGATGCGGTTGCCATGGAATCACTGGTCTGCATCAAGCGCGCGGGCGCTGATGCCATTCTGACCTATTTCGCCAAAAAGGCTGCCCGACTTCTGCAAAGCACTTGAATCCTGATTTTTAGGCCTTATGATAGAAGCGAACATTCATTCGAGTTACCCAAGACGTTAACACAAGGAATTTTTTATGAGCGACAAAATCGTTCACACTACCGATGCAAGTTTCGAGCAGGACGTCCTGAAAGCTGACGGCCCGGTCATGGTTGATTTCTGGGCAGAATGGTGCGGCCCCTGCAAAATGATTGCGCCGGTACTGGATGAGCTTGCTGACGAGTATGACGGCAAACTGACTATCTGCAAGCTGAATATCGATTCTAATACCGAAACAGCGCCACGCTTTGGCGTGCGGGGCATCCCAACACTGATCGTCTTCAAGAACGGCCAGGTAGCTGGCACAAAAGTCGGCGCCCTGTCCAAATCACAGCTGGCTGCGTTTATTGACAGCGTTATTTAAGCATCAGTCCGATCAAGTTTGTGACACCCCGACAGTCCGGCTGGCGGGGGTCACAAATAAATACACTTTTTACTAGACACCGCTCACAGAAGCCATTATATTCGGCTTCATTCCCTGCGCGAGCAGAGCGAAATCCAGTCTCTTGCCTGACTGACACTAAGCCTTAATCTAATAAACCAACCGGCATCCCAGGCCAGTAACAATACTATTGTAATTATTGACCATGGCCGCGCTGCCAACTTCAGATCCTCTGTATCCAGAATCAAGTAAACCTTAGCCTATGAATCTCACCGACCTCAAAACCCAACCTATCGCCAAATTGCTCGAAACTGCCCAGGAAATGGGACTGGAAAACCTCTCCCGGACCCGTAAGCAAGACATCATTTTTGCCATCCTCAAGAAACACGCCAAAAATGGCGAGGATATCAGCGGCGATGGTGTGCTTGAAATCCTGCAGGACGGCTTTGGTTTTCTGAGGTCAGCAGATTCATCCTATCTGGCCGGCCCCGATGATATTTATGTCTCGCCCAGCCAGATACGCCGCTTTAATCTACGAACCGGCGACACGATTTCGGGCAAGATTCGCCCACCCAAAGATGGTGAACGTTACTTCGCCCTGCTCAAGATCTCTGAAGTCAACTTTGCAAAACCCGAAAATTCCAAGCAAAAAATTCTGTTTGAAAACCTCACCCCACTGTTCCCCACTGAGCGCCTGCGACTGGAGCTCGGTAACGGCAGTACCGAAGATCTCAGCGCCCGCATTATTGACCTGACAGCCCCCATCGGCAAAGGCCAGCGCGGCCTGATCGTATCGCCACCCAAAGCCGGTAAAACTCTGTTGCTGCAGAACATCGCGCAGTCCATTACCCGCAATAATCCGGAATGTCGCCTGATCGTTCTGTTGATTGATGAACGCCCGGAAGAAGTCACCGACATGCAGCGCTCAGTGCGAGGCGAAGTGGTTGCCAGCACCTTCGACGAACCGCCGGCACGACACGTTCAGGTGGCAGAAATGGTGATCGAGAAAGCCAAGCGCCTGGTCGAACACAAAGAAGATGTCGTGATACTGCTCGACTCTATCACTCGCCTGGCACGCGCCTACAACACCATCGTGCCGTCTTCAGGCAAAGTTCTGACCGGTGGTGTGGACGCCCACGCACTGGAGCGCCCCAAGCGCTTTTTTGGTGCCGCACGTAACCTGGAAGAAGGCGGCAGCCTGACGATCATTGCAACCGCCCTGGTAGAAACCGGTTCCAAAATGGACGAAGTTATCTACGAAGAATTCAAGGGAACGGGCAACATGGAGATCCATCTGGATCGCAAGATTGCCGAAAAACGCATCTACCCGGCCATTAATGTGCGCCGCTCCGGCACACGCCGCGAGGAACTGCTGACTGGCGAAGAAGAGCTGCAACGCATGTGGATTCTGCGCAAGATCCTCAGCTCCATGGAAGATGTACAGGCAGCTGAATTCATCATTGACAAGCTGAAGGATAGCAAGACCAATGAAGAATTCTTCAACATGATGAAAAGAAAGTAACTGACGCTGGCTTTATGGCATTCAAAGATCTTCGGGAATTTATTGCGCTACTGGAAGCTGAGGGCGAGCTGAAGCGGATCACGGTACCAGTGGATCCGGTGCTGGAGATAACCGAGATCTGTGATCGCACCCTGCGTGCTGGCGGCCCGGCTTTGCTGTTTGAGAATCCGAAAGGATCAGACATTCCCCTGCTGGGTAATCTGTTTGGCAATACGCGCCGCATTGCGCTGGCCATGGGGCAGCAAGATGTTGAAGGCCTGCGTGATGTCGGCAAACTGATGGCTTTCCTGAAAGAACCGACCCCACCGAAAGGCTGGCGTGATATCTGGGAGAATCTGCCCACCTGGAAAAAAGTGCTGAATATTGCACCTAATGTCCGCAAGAATGCACCCTGTCAGGAAGTTGTGATCGACGAATCAGATGTCGATCTATTCAAGTTACCCGTACAAACCTGCTGGCCGGGCGATGCCGGACCACTGGTCACCTGGCCACTGGTGATTACACGTGGGCCGGAAAAAGAACGACAGAATCTGGGCATTTACCGCATGCAGCTGATCGGCCGAAACAGGCTGATCATGCGCTGGCTTTCCCATCGCGGCGGAGCGTTGGATTTCCGCGACTGGCAGCTCAAACACCCTGGCGAAGGCTTCCCGGTGTCAATTGCCATTGGTGCTGACCCTGCAACCATACTTGCAACTGTGACACCTGTCCCGGACACTTTGTCTGAATACGCCTTCGCTGGCCTGTTGCGCGGCAGCAAAACAGAGGTTGTAAAATGCCTGACTAACGATTTACAGGTACCGGCCAGCGCCGAGTTTGTATTGGAAGGCGTCATCGAGCCTGGTGATATGGCCGACGAAGGTCCTTTCGGCGATCACACCGGTTATTACAATGAAGTTGACAGCTTTCCGGTATTTACGGTCAAAAAAATTACTCACCGCAAAGACCCGATTTATCACAGCACTTATACTGGCCGGCCGCCAGACGAACCCGCCATGCTGGGCGTGGCATTAAACGAAGTATTTGTGCCGCTTCTACAGAAACAGTATCCCGAAATCATCGACTTCTACCTGCCGCCAGAAGGCTGTTCCTATCGCCTGGCCGTAGTCAGCATTCGCAAACAGTATGCCGGCCATGCCAAGCGCGTCATGATGGGTGTCTGGTCTTTCCTGCGCCAGTTCATGTACACCAAATTTGTGATCGTGGTTGATGAAGACGTCAACATCCGCGACTGGAACGATGTTATCTGGGCAATTACCACCCGCATGGATCCAACGCGCGACACGGTGCTGATCGACAACACCCCCATCGACTACCTGGACTTTGCCTCACCGGTTTCTGGCCTTGGCTCAAAGATGGGCCTGGACGCCACCAACAAGTGGCCAGGCGAAACTGACCGCGAATGGGGCACGCCAATCACCATGGACGCAGACGTAAAAAATCGCATCGACGACCTGTGGGATCAGCTGGGCATCTGAACACCCCTGGGGACGGAGGCCGTCTCTGACCCCCCTTCCACTTCCAGCGATTGAGCGTGCCGGCACAGAGCGAGGCAGCATCCATTCAGGCCACGCTTAGCGCAGCCCAGGATTTCCGATCAAGCGCGAGGCCTGTCTGAGTCCCGAGCGGCGCAGCCGCGAGGTCGAGTTCCGCAGCGCCGGAAATCCTGGGCTGCGCTGTGGCCGGATGCCGCCCCGCTCTGTGCCGGCACGCGGACAACCACTGAATTTAACAGGGGGTCAGAGACGGCCGCTGTCGCCGGATCTGAACCAGCGCATCGGGTTCAACCACCTCAGCAAGCTGACGAGCAGCTTGAACAGCACCACCAGCAGTATCACCGCAACCAATAGAGCAAACAGGCTGGTTTCGAAGGTGTGGTTGCCGTAAGCGATCAGGATGTAGCCGGGATCGCGGGTCAGCTGGATGGCCAAAGCCACGCCGGCCACCAGTGCAAGCAAAACCAGAAAGAAGGTCTTCTTCATGGTTTTACTCCTGACTGTCCGCGGCAGCGGAAGCCGAAGCCAGTTGGTTGATCAGGCTGGCGGTGACGCTCAAATCAGGCAGCTCTGCGCTGAGCTGTGCCTGATTGAGCGTTTCAAGTTCGGCCAGCATTGCCTGCGCCCGGGGATTACCCTCATCCACATAACGGGTGATGACATTGCCCAGCTGCCGCAACGCCTGCTGATACATCGCTTCATCTGCCTGCACCACTGCCAGTCGTGCCTGTTCCAGTTGCAGCATCATCTGTTGTTTCAGCAATTGTTCCTGATCCGGCTGCAGAAAGGCCGGCTGGCTGCGATCTACTTCGCGCCACACGAATACAGTCCGCAGCAGATCAAGAGCGGCATTCAGCCAGCTCTGCTGAACACCGTCGACACTCGTCCGCCCTTGTTGCCATTGCTGCTGAACACCATCAACATAGGCGTCCTGCTGAGACGAAGCGAAAGATAATTGTTGCAGGCGATCGCCCAGTGCAATTAACTGTTCTGCGACTGCAACTCTATTGGGCAAGCGAGTTTCCTGCAGCGCGCGGATATCCTGTTGTACATTCTGCCGTGCGGTGGTGGCCAGGACACTTTCCTGCTGCGCCAGCAGCTCATCAATGGTATTGAGCAGCAGCAGTGTCGACGCCACATCAGCTTCCATGACCAGTTTGCGTTGCGCCAGCCGCATCAGATAGGCCGCCTCGGCACTTAACCAACGCAAATCGCGCCGTTGCAGGTTCGCCACCTGTCCCTGCAGCGCAGTCACTACGCCAGACACGTCCTGCATATCGCGGCTGATCTGCTGCTGCAGACGATTCAGACGCTGCTCGTCACGCTGCTCAGCCGCATCCACATCAGCCAGTGTCTGCTGCAACACCGCTTCACTGTCACGCATTCGGTTCAGCTGCGCCTCGAAATCCGCATCCATTGCCTGCTGCGCATCAGCCAGTTGCTGTCTGAGCAGCTGATTGTCCTCGCGTAATTGCGTAAACGTCTGTTCATAACTTTGCTGCGCAAGCCATTGTTGATAGACAAACCAGCCGCCGCCAGCGCTCAGGGCAAGTACCACCATAAACAGCAACAACAACGGCCAGACCGGTACGCGCGATGCCCGTCTGGGCGCCTGATTCAGCCGACCGATTTCGTTCAACACCTGAGATGTATCAACAGGCTTGCCTTGCTCTTCTTTGGACATCGTCAATTACCCTGCAGTCAAAACCAGCTCATTGAGACTGCGCAAAATAAATTCGTCGCTGGCACCACCTGTCGTGATCACACGACTCAGACCCGCATCCAGAGCACGCTGACGCACCCTTTCTGAAGGCACCAGCAACGGTATGGTCTGCACCACGTCCAGCTTGTGATGCAGCGAGTGCAGCAAGACATCAAGAATCTGTGCACTCGTCACAACTATAGCGTTAACATGACATTCAGTAATCATTTCCGCCACCGCATCACTTGTGTAGTCGGGTGTGTGGCGATGATACAACTCAATGTAGTCGACCTGCGCCCCTCGCTCACGCAGTGTTTCTGCAATAAGTTCGCGGCCACCTACGCCGCGGAATAGCGCTACCCGCTGGCCGTGAATATTTTTTAGTCCCGGCAACGCCAGCAGATCCTCGCTGGTCACTCCTTTGTCAGAACAATAGACTGGCCAGCTGAAGGCTTGCAACGTTTCTGCGGTCGTTGGCCCAACCGCATAAGCCGACAAACCTTTGGGCAACTGCGGCCAGTAGCTGTCGATCCACTCCATGCCAAGGCGGGCGGCATTGGTACTGACAAAAATGGCCATCTCATATCTATCGAGATCGATAATCCGGGCTTTGATCTGCTCGTGCAGCTCTGGCTCAGAGACCGGCTCGATTTCGATAAGCGGCATTTCGCAGACCCGACCACCCCGCTGCTCAATTGCGCGCGCCAGGCTATCAGAACGCCCTGCCGGGCGAGTGAGCAACACAGTCAGGCCAGCAAGCTGTTGATCTCCACTCATTGTCAGTCCGCTCTTACTATTGGAGTCCTATTGCTCAGCGTATAACTCTGCCAGTATTTTGTCAGCCCCCTGCGCCAGCAACTCTTCCGCCGCCGCAATGCCAATTGCCTCCGCATCGCTGCGATGGCCGCGCTGTTCTGTGCGCAGTACCCGGCTACCGTCCGGTTCGCCGACCAATCCACGCAGAAACAGATCATCTCCCTGCAGCTCGGCATAACAGGCGATTGGCACCTGACAGCCACCCTGCAATCGGCGGTTCATGGCACGCTCGCACAAAACACGATCAGCGGTATCCTGATCGTGTAGCGGACTCAGCAGGTCAATCACTCGTTGGTCATTATTGCGACATTCGATACCCACAGCGCCCTGGCCACCGGCCGGCAGGGAGAGCTGATCGGGAATAAACTGGGCAATGCGCGACTCCAGCTTCAGTCGCAACAGACCTGCGGCTGCCAGCACAATGGCATCAAATTCTCCGCTGTCCAGTTTGCCCAGACGGGTGCCGACATTGCCCCGCAAGGTCCCAATCTGCAAATCCGGGCGACGCTCTTTCAGTTGGCACTGACGGCGCAAACTGGCGGTACCAACTCGGGCGCCCTGCGGCAGCTCCTCCACACTGGCATAGTGGTTCGAGACAAAGGCGTCACGCGGGTCTTCCCGCGGACAGATGACCGGCAGAAACAGACCGTCAGGGAACTCCATGGGCACATCTTTCATTGAGTGCACGGCAATATCAGCCTCACCCTCTAACATGGCCACTTCCAGCTCTTTCACAAACAGGGCCTTGCCACCAATTTTCGCCAGCGGAGTATCCAGGATCTTGTCGCCCCGGGTTGCTATACCAACCAACTCCACCTGCAAATCGGGATTGCGTGCCATCAACTCATCGCGCACATACTCGGCCTGCCACAGCGCCAGCGGGCTGCGGCGGGTTGCTATGCGAATCACATTCGAACTCATATCGTTTCCGGTCTGTCCGTTTTTCAGAAAATGTCAGACGCCATTCTACGCCAAATCATGCTCAAATGCGCCCCGTGCAGGCCCCGTGCTATAATCCGCCGCTGTTTCCAATGCAGGTGATTACCATGAGCCAGTCAGACAATCCCGCCAGGCAGAATTCACACACATTATGGGGCGGGCGATTCTCCGAGCCGACCGATGAGTTTGTGCAACGATTTACCGCATCGGTGAATTTCGATCAGCGCATGTACAACCAGGATATCAATGGCTCGCTGGCCCATGCCCGCATGCTTGAGCAGGCCGGCATCCTCACGAACGTTGAATGCCAGGCGATTATCGACGGACTGGAGAGCATCCGCGCCGACATACGTGACGGCAAGTTCAGTTGGTCTGTGGCTCTTGAAGATGTGCACATGAACATAGAGTCAGAGCTGACCAAACGCATCGGGCCAACGGGCAAAAAACTTCACACAGGTCGTTCAAGAAACGATCAGGTGGCCACCGATATCCGCCTGTTTGTGCGTGATGCAATTGATGTGCTGGCCTCTGAACTGACCCGTCTGCAATACGCCCTGGTGGACCTGGCCGAACGCGAAGCGGCCACTATAATGCCCGGCTTTACCCATTTGCAAACTGCCCAGCCGATAACATTTGGTCATCATCTGATGGCCTGGAATGAAATGCTGGATCGGGACTACAGCCGCCTGCTGGATTGTCGCAAACGCTTGAATGTGTCGCCGCTGGGTGCCGCCGCGTTGGCAGGCACCAGTTTTCCGATTGACCGGCACTTTACTGCCGGGCAACTGGGTTTTGACATGCCCAGTCGCAACTCGCTGGACTCTGTCAGTGACCGTGATTTTGCCATCGAGCTGGCCGCCTGTGGCAGCCTGTTGATGACTCATCTGTCGCGATTCTCTGAGGAGCTGGTACTGTGGACCTCGACCCAGTTTGATTTCATCGATCTGCCCGACAGATTCTGCACCGGCTCATCTATCATGCCGCAGAAGAAAAACCCGGACGTGCCAGAGCTGGTGCGCGGCAAAACCGGACGAGTGAATGGCCACCTGATTGCGCTATTGACGCTGATGAAGTCACAACCGCTGGCCTACAACAAGGACAATCAGGAGGACAAAGAACCCCTGTTTGATCTGCTGGACACATTGCTCGACTGCGTGAAAGCCTACGCCGACATGGTACCGGCCATCACGGCCAAAAAGGAAAACATGTATCTGGCCGCGAAAAAGGGATATGCAACAGCTACTGATCTGGCGGACTATCTGGTGAAAAAGGACATGCCTTTCCGTGATGCGCACGAAGTTGTCGGCAAGACGGTAGCCTATGGTCTGCAGCAGAACAAAGATCTGAGCGAATTGTCACTGTCTGAGCTAAGGCAGTTCTCTGACAGCATAACTGAGGATGTTTTCGAGGTGCTGACCCTTGAAGGCTCAGTTGGTGCGCGCAATCACATTGGCGGAACGGCCCCTCAGCAAGTACTGGCAGCGGTTGCTAATTACCGGATTCTTTTGCAGCAACGGTGACGTCTTGAGAACCCTGCTGTCAGGAGAGGATCCATCCTCTCCGCAACGTCCGATGTTGTTTTCAGCATGGCAGGGATTCTGACACAGGCACTAAGCACACTCCATTAGCCAGATGGGTCATTGAGCCCATCCACAAGTGCTTCCAACAGGTCTTTGGCGTCCACCGGCTTGACCAGCACATTAAAACCGGCGTCACGGATCTGACCCAGCCGTGTGCTGTTGGCATTGCCTGTCGCCATAATGATGCGCTCTCTGGGCATGATATCTGCCAGCCGCAAGGCGATATCAAGCCCACTCAACTGGTTATCCAGCATATCGTCCAACAGCACCAGATCAAAACGCCCGCCAGAGCTCATCAGTCGATCAACCTGCTCGGACGATGTCGCACGCGTGGTATGACAGCCCCATGTCTGCAGCAACACGGTCAAGGCATCCAGAATCGATTCGTCATCATCCACAACCAGCACATCCCGGTTCTGCAGACGGGAATGATCAGGGCGTATCACGGACTCTGTTGAAACGCTTCTCGGACTCTCTTCAACGATGGCGCGCAGGGGTATGAGCACTGAAAAGTTGCTGCCAACACCGCGCTCTGATTTCAGACTCACCGTCAGATCAAGCAATGAGGCGATGCGCTTTACAATGGCCAGACCCAGGCCGGAGCCTTTGCCTTTACTGCGCGACGGGTTACTGATCTGGTAGTAATCCTGGAATATCCGCTCCTGATCCGCCAGTTCGATGCCAACACCAGTATCAATAACGGAAACTACCAGCCCGTGACGAAGTCGCCGAGTCTGAATACTGATGGCACCCTTTTCGGTGTAGCGGACTGCATTCACGACCAGGTTGCGCAGCATTCGTTCCATCAACAGCATATCTGAACGAACAGTGACCGGGGCGACATACAGATGGATAGCCAGATTTTTTTGCTCTGCCTCCTGTTTTGCCGCATCAGCAATATTCTTGAGCATAATATCCAGCCGGAATTCGGTGACATCGGCTGCCACCACGCCGGCATCGAACTTCGACAAATCCAGCAGACTGTTAAACTGCTCATGCAGAATAGTGCTGGTTTCATCAATTTTATCGACCAGCTCGATCATGCGCGGATCAGTACTCAGATGCCGCAGACTGCCCAGAAACAGAGTCATCGCGTGCAGCGGCTGACGTAAATCATGACTGGCGGCTGCCATAAAACGATTTTTTTCCTCGTTTGCCTTACGAGCCAGATTGAGGGCTTTCTCAATAATAAGCTTGTCCTTCTCCAGCTTGGCATTCTGAGCCAGGTTTTCATCTCTGATGCGAATCGACTCCGCAAAAACCTCTGCATTACGCCGGGCAAATTCTGTCAACAGGAACATGATGGCAGCGACCGCCACGGCGCCCTCGAATTCCGGAGACTGGAGAAAAAACAACAAGAACATCAGCACCTGGCCTAGATTGGCGACCAGCAAAAACGGGAAGCCCCTGGAATGAAACGAGGAGTTGGTGGTTGTACCAATGGCATAAATAAGGGTGAGCAGAATCAACGCGAATCCGGAACGGAGATTGGCATCCAGGCCTATCCACCAGACACCAGAACCGACAGCGAGACAACTAAGCAGCGAGGTGAAAAACAGCGTGATTTCATTGCGATACAACTCTGACACACCGGCCTGTTCCAGCCTGGCCACGATCCGGTGACAGACCAGAACCCGAATGATTGCCAGCGCAATGATGGAACCGACCCAGACGGCCAGATTCATCCTGGCAACCTCATCCCACAGTCCAAACAGGTAAACCGCCCCGGTGATCAGAATCAGCCAGAGTGATTTCTCCGACTGCGCGGCACGGATTCGCTGCGACTCTACTGCCCGGCTTGCCTGACTGCGATCCAGAGCGCTTTCAAACGGCGCGAAACCCGCAATATAGTCCAGCAATGCCAGGCGCCGGGAGAAGGCGCTCACTACCCGACCACCTCCTCATAGCGGGCGATCTGATCAGGCTGAATTCCCAATTTGGCCGTCGCGTAAACGGCCTCTGTGCGGTTTTGCACCCCTAATACACGAAACGCAACCGACAAATGGGCTTTTACCGTATGATCAGAAATCTCCAATTCTTTGGCGATAGTCTTATTTGACTTGCCCTGAACTGCCTTCATTAACACTTCGAACTGGCGTCGCGATAGCTGGGTGATCATGACATCACTTTGAGCCGCCATTTGCTGCAGTTGATCAAGAGCCTGCATTTGCGAAAGCGGTTTCAAGGCACTACCCGGCAGATAAATACCGCCCGACAGGACCAGACGCAGTGCCTCCACAAGACTCTCGCGCGACGAAGATTTAGGGATATAACCAGAGGCTCCCTGGTCAATAGTCTGGCGGATGATCCGGGGGTCTTCTTCACCGGACACCACCACCAGGGTCGCACTCTCGAAGATTTCCCGGCACTTATCCAACGCCTCCATACCGTTTACACCCGGCATGTAATAGTCCAGCAGGACCAGATCGAAGGGTGACAGCTCTGCCAGGCGCAGCGCTTCGTTTAATGAACCCGCTTCGTAATACTGAACTTTATCGTCCAGCACATGCAGCAGATACTTAAGCCCCTCCCGAAACAGGTCATGGTCGTCGATCAGCAATATGCGCACCCGCGCTCTCCCTTCTGTCGATGCCGTCATGTCTCACACCTTGGACGCCTAGCATACCTTTGTTTTGTGATTATTTTCCAGACCCGAACTTTGACATATCCAGTTGGGGCAAACGACTAGCCATTTGGGTTAGCATCTCAATACACGCTATAATCGCTCACCATTATCCAAATCAGACAGATCAGGACTTTTCAGAATGTCACCGGTAAGGTTAAAAACAGGGCTTGCCCTGGCAGTGGCTGCGGCACTGCTGGGGGCATGTGGCCAGAAAGGGCCGCTGCAACGTCCCCTGCCTATCCAGGAAGATCAGTCCGCTTATCTGTCGGCGCCACCCGAATCAGGAACTCATGACACCATTTCACTATCAGAACGACGAGCTATTTGCTGAAGACCTGCCTCTGTCCCGGATCGCAGACCAATTCGGAACCCCCTGCTACGTATATTCCCGAGCAGCCCTGGAAGACAATCTGCGGGCATATGAGCAGGCGCTGGGCGATATTCCGCACCTGACCTGCTTCGCCGTCAAAGCCAATTCCAACCTCGCGGTATTAAATATCCTGGCGCGCGCCGGGGCAGGTTTTGACATTGTTTCCGGTGGCGAATTAGCAAGGGTCTTGCGCGCCGGAGGGCAAGCCAGCAAAGTAATCTTCTCTGGCCTGGGCAAGACCGAGGCGGAGATTGAGCAGGCGCTCAAAGCGGGTATTTTGTGTTTTAACGTTGAATCAGAGCCTGAGCTGGAGCGTATTAATGCCGTCGCCGGCCGCTTGTCCATGCGCGCCCCGATTTCGCTGCGGGTCAATCCGGACGTGGACGCTGGCACGCATCCTTATATCTCCACCGGGCTTAAAGAGAACAAGTTCGGCATCGACATTGCCCAGGCATTGAATGTCTACAAGCACGCCGCGACCTTGCCTAATATTCATGTGACCGGTGTCGACTGTCATATCGGCTCTCAACTGACCAGTATTGCACCGTATCTGGATGCCATAGACCGGGTTCTGATGCTGATCGATCAACTGTCTGAGCACGGTATTGAGTTGCAACATTTTGATATTGGCGGCGGCCTGGGAGTGGTGTACCAGGATGAACAGCCACCCGCGCCACATGAGCTGATTGATGCTGTCAAGGCCCGGTTGGCTGACCGCAAACTTGAGCTGATTGTGGAGCCCGGCCGCTCTATTGCGGCAAATGCCGGTATATTGCTGACCCGTGTGGAATTTCTGAAACATACAGATCACAAACATTTTGCTATCGTCGATGGCGCCATGAATGATCTGCTGCGACCCGCCTTGTATGGCGCCTGGCAGGCCATAGAGCCAGTCAAGCTGAAACTGGCCGGTCAGCATACAGGTCATGCCTACGACATTGTGGGACCGGTGTGTGAGTCCGGTGATTTTCTGGGCAAAGATCGCTGGCTGGAAATCGCCCCCGGGGATCTGTTGGCAGTCCGTTCCGCCGGAGCCTACGGATTTGTCATGAGTTCCAATTACAATACCCGCAACCGCGCGGCAGAAGTGATGGTGGATGGCAATCAGGCGACAGTGGTGCGTAAACGTGAGACTATCGATTATCAACTGAGCCTGGAAAGCACATTGTCGGACTGATCTCATGAGCAAGCAAAAGCAACGTTCTTCACGCCACAGGCACCGACCTCGCAATGGCCGCGAAAGACGCCCTGCCGCGACGGAGCCGGAAGGCGTCATCACGCTGCCGTTTACCAAAATGCACGGTTTGGGCAACGACTTTGTGGTGCTGGACATGATTTCTCATCCGGTCAATCTGACCACCGAGCAGATTCGCCAACTGAGTGATCGTAACCTGGGCATTGGTTTCGACCAGATGCTGGTTATCGACGCGCCCCGACGACCGGATGCAGACTTTTCCTATCGCATTTTTAATGGCGATGGCACCGAAGTTGAGCACTGTGGCAACGGTGCACGCTGCTTCGCCCGCTATGTGTTGGAGCGCGGCCTGATTGCCAACGCACCGGTTCGTGTACAAACCGCAAACCGCCTGTTGGAATTACACGATGACGGCGATCATCAATACCGGGTTGATATGGGCGAGCCCGACTTCAACCCTGAATCACTGCCTTTTTCCGCCGAACCGGCCCTCGAATACAGTTTGCAGTTGCCAGAAGAAGTTCGTTTTTTTGCGGCATCCATGGGTAATCCTCACATCGTGTTGCTGACTGATAATTGCGATAAGGCACCGGTCCACGAACTGGGTTCCAAACTGTGCACACATTCTGCGTTTCCGCAGGGTGTTAATGTGGGTTTTATGCAGATAATCGATCGTGACAATATTCGCCTGCGCGTGCATGAGCGCGGCGCCGGCGAGACGCTGGCCTGCGGCACAGGAGCCTGCGCCGCCGTGGCTTGTGGAATCCGGGCGGGATTGCTCAATCACACCGTTCATGTCGAACTTCGCGGCGGTTCACTCAATATCAATTGGCAGGGCGAAGGCTATCCGGTATTGATGAGCGGACCTGCTGAATCTGTTTTCGAAGGCACCATAAAATTAACCATCACAGCAGACCAGGAAACCGCACATGGCAACAGACGTTAAATCGGCCAAAGCAATCAGCAACCCGGAATTGAATGCCGATGATGTTGCGGTCTACTTGAAAAATCATCCGGATTTTTTTACTGACCGTGACAGCCTGCTGGCAGATATGACGGTTCCTCATGAAAGCGGCAAAGCCATATCGCTACTGGAACGTCAAGTTAAAATATTACGCGACCGCAGCATTGAGTCACGTCACACATTAAACGAACTGTTGGAAAACGCACGCTACAATGATCAGTTGTTCAGCGTCACGCGCAATCTTGTTTTAATGCTGCTGGAAGAAAACGATTTAACTCACTTGTGCAGTGTGACCGAGTCCAGTCTGGGCACGCAGCCTGGCATTGACGCCTGTCGGCTGATCGTTCTTGACACACCTGAAGTAGCCGGCGAACTGCAATCCGCCTTCCCTGCAGTCTTCCGCAGCAAGAAGGTTGTTACTCAGGCGCTGGATAAAGCTGCCTCCAGAGTGCTGTTTCCGTCGACTGCCACGCCCCTTCGCTCTGCTGCCCTGTGCCCGGTGACTTATCATCGTGATCTGCTGGCCTTGCTGGTGATTGGCAATCACTCACAGGAATATTTCACGGCGGAGCTGGACACCCTTTTCCTGGACTTTATAGCCGAAGTTCTGGGCGCGCTCATTAATCGGCTGAACGCGTGAACGAATGACCACCGCAGACAGGTATACAACAAAACCGAAAGTCTCTGTTATTTGCAGAACGCTGTTTCGTGACACCCTGGCTCGAACGCTGGAGTCTGTTAATCGCCAGTCATGGCCGATAATTCAGTTGGTGCTTGTAGATGCCAGCGGCGAAGCAACCGAAATTCCGACCACCCTTGACACACACGTTGAAATCACTTTTGTCAGTAGCAAAAATCACCTCGATCGCCCGGCAGCGGCCAACGCCGGGCTCAATGCGGCCACGGGACAATACCTGCTTTTCCTTGATGACGACGACTGGATTGCCGATGATCATATCGCTCGATTAATCGAAGGCACCAACAATCACAAGGAGAGCCGCGTAGTCTACAGCGGCACATGCAAGGTTGATCCTGACGGCAACCCGACAGATGATGTGATCGCCGTGCCATTTGACATCACTGCACTGCGAAGAGACAACTTCATCCCCATTCATTCGGCACTTTTTCATCGCAGTTTGATTGATGAAGGCTGCCATTTTGACGAATCTCTATCAGTTTATGAGGATTGGGACTTCTGGCTGCAGTGCGCCGAACTGACCTCTTTCAGATTGCTGGATTATACGGGGGCTTTTTACCGGATCGGCGGTGACTCTCAGACCATGCTGGAAGAACATGCACAGCGCTATCAGGCCGGCCACATAATTGCCGACGCCCGAGCAAGGGTTCTGGACAAGTGGCGCCTGCATTGGACTGGAGAGCAGCTTAACGCTGTTATGGGTCTGATTGACCAGACACCGGCACTGAACAATATGCACGATGAATTGAAAATGGCTCACCGGTTGATCGGGGAACGCGACCAGCAGGTAAAGCAACTTCATGATGCCATGAAAATACAGCAGGCGGATTTCCAGTCTCAACTTGCCCGACTGCAAAAGGAATTTCAATACTTGCAGTCTGCGCATACTGACCTCAACCTTGCACACGAGCAACTTGATCAGGATCTGCGTGAGATCCTCAACTCGTTTTCCTGGCGCGCAATGGCACCCTACAGGTATCTCAGGCACAGACTAAATCACCTACTGGCGCAACGCCCCCGTCACGTCACAACAGTTGACACCCCAAACGCCATCAACGCAGATATCGTCCTGCCCGCTGATAACAGCCAGGTATACAGTTCACCATTTACCGTGCAGGCTTGGGCGTGGTCACCGCACCGGGTAACAAAAATCGAGGTTGCGCTGGACTCTCTCAAACTGCGCACTATCACCCAGCCAATCCACTATGCAACCCTCGGTGACGCTCAACGAATCGGTTTCACTATGCTGATTGACACCGACACTCTTGAAACTGGCCGCCATCAACTGACCTTGCACATTCATGACGATCTGCAGAATACACTGGAAATCAAACGCGGTTTTGTTTACCGGGATCCTGTAACGGTTTATAACCGCTGGCTGGAGCAGTCGGCAGCGTTTGCAACCAATACCGGACAATACCGCCGGAATGAACCGATAGCACCTCTGGCTGTGTTGTTGAATGCCGCCGATTTCGATCGTGCCCGGCCGGGCGATCTGGCAGCTACACTCAACTCACTCACGTCGCAGACTGAAAACAACTGGCAGTTGTTTCTAATTGGTTCTGCTGACATGACTGACTACAACACCGCCGGCCTGACGACACATCATTTTCAGACCCTACCCGAGGCGCTGGACGAAAATTTCTCGTACCTTATTCCCCTGCGTCCAGGGATAATTCTACAAAAGAACTACCTGCAATCCCTTGTTGACCATGCCAGCGAGCAGGTCGCCTTATTATATTGTGATCACGACCACGTCCATTCTGACGGGCGCAGATCAGCACCATGGTTCACCTGGCACTGGTCGCCGGAGCTGCTCGCTGCCCAAAATTATATTGGGGACACATTTGCCATTCATCGTCGCCTGCTGAAAAACGAGACAACGGTGCAGACTACTGACGACTGGCCTTACACGTTATTGTGCGAACTGGCACCTGCGATCTACAAGGACCAGGTTGTACGCATCGCAAGCATGCTCTGGTCGGATACCATGCCTCCCAAAAGCATGACCAATGAGATAAACGCCAGACCGACGCAGCCAGCCATTGAAGGTCGACCCAGAGTTTCGATAATCATCCCTACTACAGGCAATCTTACTTATCTGAAACCCTGCCTCGACACACTGGCGAACAGTGATTACCCCGAACTGGAAGTCATTGTACTGGACAACAGCCGAGGGAAACACCCAGAAGGCATTGAGTACGCTCAGCAACATAGTGCCCTGGTCATTGAATGCAATGAGCCATTTAACTGGTCCCGCCTCAACAACACTGGGGCAGATCGCAGTACCGGTGAGCTATTGCTGTTTCTTAACGATGATATTGAAATAACTCACGCAGACTGGCTGCATCACATGGTTCACCATGCGCTGAAAGACGATGTCGGAACTGTCGGGGCAATGCTGTTGTACCCAAACGGATCAATTCAGCACGCCGGCGTTTTCCTGGTCGACCATGGGGGCGGTGCACGCCATCTGTTTCACAGGCAGTTACCTGGCAAGGGTATTTATCAACAGTTGGATCAATGCGACCGGGAGGTTTCAGCCAATACCGGCGCCTGCCTCCTGATCCGTCGGGACAGATTCTACGAGCTGGGCCAGTTCGACGAAAAGTTGCCGATCGTAGGTAATGATATCGATCTATGTCTTCGCTGTCTGGATGCTGGCCTTCGGAACATTTGGACGCCAGCCAGCAAACTGATTCATCACGAAAGTGTCAGTCGCAAGAGCAAACCAATCGGTAAAGACGAAAAAAGCATGTGGCAGCGTTGGGGGCACAAGTTCAAAGAGGGCGACCCCTATTACAATCCGAACCTGCCACTGAACCGCGAAGACTGTTCCTTGGCCGAACTACCAATACGATCTGATCAATCATTGGGGCCGGGCGTCAACATGGTTGCATATATCCGCGCCAGCATGGGCGTCGGGCAGGCAGCCAGAGGCAACGCAGCCGGCCTGCAAGCAGCCGGGATTCCCTTCGGCATCATCAACTACGAGCGGGGCAATCCATCAAAGATGGACAACCTTCAGTGGCAGCATAAGGAAATCCGGGAGCCCATTTACGAGATTAATCTCATCCACATTAACGCAGACCATATAGGCGCAGCCATGGCCGACATAGGTATGGCGAAGTTCGCAGGAAAATACAATATCGGTTTCTGGGCGTGGGAAATGCAGGAGTTCCCCGACCGCTGGCTCGGCAGTTTCGACTTGCTGGACGAGATCTGGGTACCCTCGGCATTTGTCAATTCCGCGATCGCTGAGAAATCGCCGATTCCCGTGATCACAATTCCGCATATCGTTGATGTCGACATGCAAGGTGCCAGACGCTATCCACGCGACTGGTTTGGTATAGAGGAGCATGTTTTTGTGTTTGTAAGCATGTTCGACACTCACAGTATCGCGCAGCGCAAAAATCCTTTTGGTTCCATCCGTGCTTTTCAGAAAGCATTCGACGCTGATGATTCCAGTGTATGTCTGGTGGTAAAGATAAACAATGCTGATCAATCCAGTATAAAGATACTCAAGGAGTGCATTGCTGATTACCGGAACATTATATTGATAGACAAACACTTTGATCGTGCGCAAACAGATTCACTGATTAACTGTGCCGACTGTTACGTGTCACTGCACCATTCGGAGGGGTTCGGATATGGGCCGGCTGAGGCCATGTTCATGGGTAAAGTGGCACTATTGACAAACTGGTCGGGGAACACAGAATACATGCGCGCAGACAACTGTGTGGCAATTCAATACGAGTTAAAGCGTCTGAACAAGGATTACGGGCCTTATGATGCTGATCAATTCTGGGCTATACCCGACATCGGGCATGCAGCTGAAGAAATGGCAAAGCTGGCTGGCAACCCGGAACGCGCCCGCACAATAGGGGAACACGCTAAACAAACCATAGCCATGGAGTTTTCCCCAAAAGCTATCGGCGAGCGAATGAAAAAACGCCTGCTATCTATTGCCAGAATCAGAAACTCCAATAAAAGGTGATACATTATGTCTGAAAAGGGCTTCCTTACTGAAGGCCAGATCGCCGACTTTGAAAGTGATGGTTATGTCATTGTTGATTTTGGTTTTGAACCCTCCGTTCTTGATGAGCTGATAACAACACTGCACCCCTATTATAACCCTGAACATTTGAAGGCGCCGAGTTTCGGCGCCCGTATTCAGGATGCCTGGAAATTCGTCCAACCCGCACATTACCTGGCCACTCACCCAAATGTGTTAAGCGCACTTCAGCAGCTGTTTGGGCGCAAACCCTTACCATTTCAGACGCTAAACTTCCCTGTCGGGACGCAACAGGCGACGCATTCGGATATCATCCATTTCAATAGTGTGCCCTCAGGTCTAATGGCCGGCGTCTGGGTAGCCCTTGAAGATATCGATGAGAACAATGGACCACTGCGGTACTACCCAGGCTCACATAAACTGCCCGAAATCACCATGCAGGATGCCGGACTGCGTCCGGGATATGAGGACTACCCCGAATACGAGAGATTCATAGCACGGCAAGTCGAAAATAACGCACTGGAAGCCCGTACCGGCTTAATGCCAAAAGGTCATGCTCTTATCTGGCACGCAAACCTGCTGCACGGCGGATCTCTGCACATTGACCACTCTCGCTCACGTCACTCGCAGGTAACCCATTACTTCTTTGAAGATTGCACGTATTACACGCCCATGCATAGCACACCCGAAGAAAAGGCGGTTCGCAACCCTGAATGGATAGACCCGCTTAACTGGGAGAAACGTGAACCGGTGACTCCAAATGCTCTTCGCGAGCCCCCACAGCGCTCACTCCGAACCCGTCTTGTCGACTGGCTGCGCGGATAGTTACTTACGAAGACGATGCATGCGCCGGAACAAAATCCGCTGTCCCCACAAACTCTTGTTTGGCATGTCACAGATCAGGTCGAGGCAATGCCTGTCGTGAGCACTTAGCAGGGCTTCATACCTATCCCTGAACGCTGCGGCCTGAGCCGCACTGGCCCTGAATAGCTGCTGTGCCTGCAGTGATTGCTGTCGCGCAAACAGTCGACGAAAGAAGGAGAAATCAATTCTGAGTGGAATGTGTGCTCTGGCACCCAGTGTATTGGATCCGTGCTGCCGGTAGTCAACCAGTGCCCGGTGAATAAAACTCAACTGACCAAACCGGCTGGCGACCAGTGACAACCACCAATCGTGCATCATGGCTTGAGGCGGGACCGGCAAGGCATGTTCAAGTAACGCTCTGTTTAGCAGGGTGGTACATCCGGTTACAGTATTGCTGACCAACTGCGCAGGAAAAGAAATTTTATCGCTGTCCAGCCCCTGATAAGCAATTAAGGATGCAGCTAACTCTACACCCTTTTCATCGACAACCCTGAGATCGCTGTGCACCAGCACCGGTTGCTCAGGCGCGTCCCGCTCTACATCGAGCATCTGCTGCAGTGTGATCTGCAGTTTGTGTGGGTGCCAGGTGTCATCCTGATCGGCCAATGCGAAGTAACAGTTTCTGTCACTGTTTTGTAGTCCCGTATCCTGTAAAGCCAGCATCATCAGGCGGGAGAAAGACGCCGATGCCCCCAGATTCCCCTGGTCATCCTCGATACATTTAATCTGTTCGGGATAAGCATGAGCATAATCCCGCAATATCGCCAGCGAATTGTCCGATGAACCATCATCACGAACCCACAGACACCAGTCTGCACTTTCTTGTCGGATAATAGAATCAATCTGCTCCTCCAACCAGCGAGCGCCATTATAGACTGGCAGCAGCACGAGTATACGGTGTCTGTGCCGCCCGGCCGTCGATGACAGTGTCATTGCATAGCACCTGCGTCGCGGACTCCGCGGCTAATCTGCTGCCAGAATTCCTGTCGTCTGGAGTCGAACATCAGCACCCAGATTGACTTGAGTATCAACCTGAACAGATCTCGAATTCTCCAATCAAGCGGCGCGTACGGTTGACGACGCAAATGCAATCGGTTGCGAGTGGAGTAGTACGCCCGAAGGGGACTGTGTGAGACCATAATGCCCGATTTCACCAGTGGATTAGAGCTGCTTTCACCGATGCGATGATGGAGTTGAGCCAGATCAGTGCCGCACAGCGCATAGCCTCGCGACCTTGCTCTGAAACACCATTCAAGATCGATATTGTCAATAAAGTAGCTTTCTTTCATCAGCCCGACATCAGACAGCGCTGCAATGGACAGCAGGGTGCCCGAAGAAATCAGAAAGTCAGTTTCGAACAATGCCGGAGCCACCGGCGCATCAGTCCGGTACATGAACCTGAAACACCGAAATGGTGTTTTGCGCCCACTATCCGGATCGATCAGCCGCGGTCCGACAGCAGCAACTTTTTGGCTGACCTTTTGAGCACGCTGCCATGCCTGGCGCATCGCAGCACAGAAACCAGGCCCGATACTGCTGTCCTGGTCAAACAGCAACGCGAAACGATAGCCTTGCGCACGTACCTGCAATAAGCCGGCATTCATGGCGGCCGCCAGTCCCCTGTTCTCTGTCCAGCACTCAAGAGTGACATATTCAGTAAATGGTAGCAGGCCTTGACGCAACTCCGCCGCATTGGCTGAACCATTATCTATCACGATTACCGGACACTGTTGTTTTACCAGAGACCCGATCAGCGCCAATAGTTCATGTATCTCTGGCTGCCAGGTCACGATAACCGCGCACTGGCTGGTCACTTTTGCTTCAGGCGGGGACATCAGTTGCCACCGGCAGGCTGTCTGCACCTTGACCGCGCAGTTGCAGCAGGTAGTAGAGAATGGACAAGATACCGAACACCAGGCCGGCCACCACACCAATATCGATAATGCCTCGCCAGGGTTGAGGCAACATCCGAACCAGCAGCACAAAGCAGATAATCATTGAGGTCAGCGCGATTGAAGTCATTCGACGTCTGACTGTGGCATGAACATATCCCATGCAATACAGGGGAGCCAGCAGTACGTGAAGAGCTTGCGGATGTTTCGCCAGATAGTCAGCACGCACAACCACCCTGGGCGCAAACGCCTTGTGAAAACCTTTATATCCTTCGGCCCATACCATGTAGGCAAACCAGATCACCAACACCAACCAGTGATGAAGCCCCAGGCTCTGATAATCGACTTCCAGCGCTACCCCACCCAGACGCAGCACAGCAAATGACAGCAATGTCAGAATACCGCCCACACCCCAGATAAAACCCAATACGCCCACTGAATACTGCCCTGACAATGATAAAGCGAGCATTATAGCCGGATTACGGCTGGTCCTGATAGGCAGGGATCTGTTGCATCAATTGGCTTTGTGTCCGCAGCAATTCTGACATAACGGCTCGAAGACTTTCTGAAGGTTCAGATCGGGTCAACAATTTCCGCAGGCGCCTGTTGATTTGATAACATTTTTGCCATTCTGCCGATTGGGGATGGGCACTGTTTGCCGTCTGATAGCGTCCTGGCTCATCGGCAACCGATTTATCCAGCAGCAACATGCGATCCAGCAAACGATACAGGCGTTCGGTCAACGAACCGGCAGGACTGATTGTCTGCCATGCTGCAGCCTGATCCAACAGCAGGCAAAGACAAAGATGCGCCCTTCGTAGCTGACTCATCGCTGCTGGCACATCAACGGTTTCAGGCTTTAAGGCAATCACACTATAGGTCTGCATCAACACCAGAGATACGGACTCTATCGCGGACAATTTCAGGGCATTCGCCACCTCGTTAAGCGCTGTCAGTTCGTGCCGGATTTCGTTGCAGACCAGATCATACTGTTCATGCGACCTGGTCAGGGCGGCCAGGCACGCTTGCGGACACGGTAAACGGCTGAGCTGAGCGGCAAGCATGGTCTGCTGCGCTGAACTGATTGCGAGGTGCGGACTGAGTGCTTGTCTGCGCAGCAGACGGACAAGCTGTTCAGTGTCGTGCACATCTGGCATGTTTGTATCCACAAACACCGAATCGACTGGCAAAATAAGGCTGGCGGCAAGACTGCTGGTTACAATTCGCAGAGTCTCCGGGGGCTCCGGCTGCAGACGCAACCAGACCAGCATTTGATAACAATCCGCATAGCTTGCTGTGCGCCGGTCACGCCAGTGTTCAAACACAGATTCGAGTTCTGCCACATGCTCATCTTCCCGGCGGGGCTGTGACTCTGCATCAATAGCAGTTGACCCCGTGCACAGGTTTAACAGTTTTTGCCACTCTTGCGGAACACGCAGCTCACGACAATGCCGCAGCCGGGCAGCCTGCCACAACCAGAGCCAGACTGACGGCGCGGCAAACCTGTTGTCTGGTGACAGTTTTAATGCGTACAGACCAGTCCCTATCCGAATGAATTCCTGCAGGTTTTTGTCGCAGCACTGCATATGCAAACCAAGCAGTTGCGCACCGCATCGTGCTCCCGGCTCGACCAGCGGATCGTCCGGACAGGCACTTATTTCACGGTAGACAAGCTGATATAGCTTAAGCAGCTCCATCATCGATTTCCGGGCAGACACCGGATCAAAAGTCACCCCAATCGATCCATGGACAGGCCGCAAGAAAGTCAGTGCATTATTTATTGTGTCCGACTCTTCAATGAGGCTGCTCAGCCAGCGAGAATGGCCATCAGTGTCGCAGACAGACAGTTGGCGAGCTTGATCAAGGTAGTGCCGCAAACGAATACCTATTTGCACAGCCAACTGCTGTGTGGCCCCAGGCTCAGGAAACTTCGGGGAGTTTAGTCCCTCCATGACTAACAGTCCACGTCTCCGCGCACCTGTGCGACCGGCTACCAGGCACTCCAGCTGGCGTAACATGTCCTGCCGACCATACTCCCGATTGATGACAGCAGCCAGCCCTCTGGCAATCGCCCATTGGTGATCTGAGGCCTGTTCCCGATCACTGAGCAGAATGATCCTGGGTAAATCTGGTGACCAGCGGCTGATCAAAGATGCCGCCAGCGAGAAACCATTACCGCGATATCTGATCAGCTCAACCAGACAGATATCCGGGCGCGGCTGATCTGCCAGCTCCGACAAACCAGCCACCGCGGCAACCTGGTAACCTGCCTTGAGTAACAAGTCGGCCATGAGCTTACGGGTCACAGGCAGTTCATCGATCAACAGAACCGAAGTCACCAGTCCATCTCTGACTGGACCGCCGTCGAACTCATGCCCTGTAATGTCTGAAGCAGGTCAGCCGTGGTGAAAGGTCGGCGCAGACAGGCATCGGCACTGACGTGATCAGCCGTTGCTGAGTCCAGAAAATTGTCACCGTCCGATAGCAAAACAACCCGCAACTCTTTAAAATCCGGCGACTGACGCAACAATGAGCAGACCTGCCCGCCGCTGAGCCTGGGCAAAGAACTGGCCAGCATCAACAGATCAGGCCGCCATTCGGGTAACCGGCACAGCACATCAAATCCGTCACTGGCGCAGACAACCTCATAACCCTGCGCCTGCAGAACCTGTTGCATGCGATCACGCACCAAAGGCGCCTCATCAGCCAGCAATATCTTCAGCGGCTTTTCTGCGTCGACCGATTTATCAACACAGCCGGACTCAATGACCGGGCAATTGCTGGCAACTCTTTCCCTGACAACTTGCATCATGATCCTCCCTGATCAGATTGGCTTATTTGTGTTTTAGCACAGCCGTTACCGGTCTGCTGAAATAGTGATGGGCAACCGTGATATGATGACCGCCATCAATAATGTGGAGAGATTATTTCATGCAGATCCGACTGGGCATCGTCATGGACCCGATCAGCCAGATCACCTACAAAAAAGACACCAGCCTGGCCATGCTGGTCGCGGCCCAGCAGAAAGGCTGGGAGCTGTATTACATGGAGCAGGGCGACCTGTACCTGGCCGGCGACACGGCTATGGCACGCATGCGACCTCTGACCGCGGCCTATGATCCTCATCAGTGGTATACGCTGGGAGATGCCGAAGAGCGTCCGCTGGCCGACCTGCACGTTATTTTGATGCGCAAAGACCCGCCATTTGACAACAACTACATCTACTCTACCTATTTGCTGGAACGTGCCGAACAGGCTGGCACACTGGTAGTAAACAAACCGCAGGCCTTGCGCGACTGTAACGAAAAAATGTTCGCCACTGAGTTCCCACAGTGCTGTCCGCCACTGCTGGTCAGCAGCCGTGCTGACCGCCTGAAAGCCTTCCACAAAGAGCACGGTGATGTGATTTTCAAGCCACTGGACGGCATGGGCGGCAGCTCAATTTTCCGGCTCAAAGCGGATGATTCCAACATCAGTGTGATCATAGAAACTCTCACCTTGCACGGCAGTCGGCCGATTATGGCGCAGCGCTATATTCCGGAGATTGTCAAAGGCGACAAGCGCATCCTGCTGATTGACGGGGAACCAGTACCCTATGCATTGGCGCGGGTACCGGCTATTGGCGAGAGCCGCGGTAATCTGGCGGCCGGAGGCAACGGCGTCGCACAACCGCTGTCAGATCGCGATCACTGGATCTGCACGCAGGTGAAAGAAAGCATCAAAGCCAAAGGCCTGCTGTTTGTGGGGTTAGATGTCATTGGAGACTACCTGACGGAAATCAATGTCACCAGTCCGACCTGTGTGCGGGAAATTGATGCAGCCTACAACCTGGACATCGCCGGTGATCTAATGAACGTAATTGCAGCTCGTCTCGGGCAGGACTGATCCTGGCTGGTCCGATATAAAACCTTATGGAATCAGAACGCTTTGGTTTTACAGTATTTATCTCTGCCTGCCTGCATGTCATTGTCATCGCCGGGGTCGGATTCAGCTTTATGAGCGAGCGCCCATCAACACCGGCCATTGAAATCACTCTGGCACAGTTTCGCAGCGAGCAGGCGCCAGAGCAGGCCGATTTTATAGCCCAGGCTAATCAACAGGGCAGCGGAGATCTGGATGATGCCGCCGCGCCCGCGACCCCGTTTGAATCTCCGATTAACAGTGATGTCATTCAGGAGGTACAGCCAATTCCGACCCCTGCACCGGATGCCAGACAGCAGCAAGATACCCGCGTTGTCACCAGCACCAGAGCGGACCAGCAGATCAGCCAGGACGTTGAATCTCTGAATGAGGATAGCAGCCAGAACCTGTCCGAACACTCCAGCCCACAGGAAATCGCCATGGCCATCGCCAGTCTGCAGGCCCAACTCGACCTGCAGCAGCAGGCCTATGCCAAACGACCCCGCCGTTATACGCTGTCTTCCGCCTCCACCCAGCAGCGTCACGATGCCCTGTATCTGGACAACTGGCGAAAACAGATTGAACTGGTGGGCAACCAGCATTACCCTGAAGAAGCCCGCCAAAATGAGATATTTGGCAGCTTGCGCATGATGGTTGCCTTGCGACCGGACGGCAGCGTGGCGGAGATAAGAATTTTACAGGGTTCCGGTCATCCGGTACTGGATCTGGCGGCGGTGGATATTGTGCAACTCGCCGCACCGTTCGATCCGTTCCCCGAAGAATTACGCGGCGAGGTTGATATTCTGGAAATCATCCGCACATGGCGTTTTAGACCCGGTAATGCATTCAGCAGCCAATGAGGAGATCAAATGATGGGTAGTATGAATCGACCTCTGGAAGAAAACGCCAGCAGCCTGGAGCATCATTTTCTGATTGCCATGCCCCAGCTGCGCGACCCGCACTTTAATGGTTCGGTCACCTACATCTGGAAACACAATGCCGATGGAGCACTGGGGGTGGTTATCAACCGCCCTGCTCGCCTGCCGGTGACCGACCTCATGAATGAGCTCAAAATCACCGTCAACCCGGAGCTTGACGGCCGACTGAATGAAGAGAAAGTCATGTCTGGCGGACCGGTCGAGCGCCATAAAGGATTTATCATTCACCCGGCCGGGACAGAGTGGGAATACACCATGGCGGCGAATGATGACGTCAGTATCTCCATGTCCAGAGACATACTGGAGGCCATCGCCAAAGGCGAAGGACCCGATCAATACATCATTGCCCTGGGCTGCGCCGGCTGGGAAGGCGGTCAACTGGAGCGCGAGATCATCGACAATGCCTGGCTGACAGTGCCGGCCGATCCGGCCATTTTATTCTCAAAGGACTATGACAATATGGCGTCAGCGGCCGCCGGGGTGCTGGGTGTCAGCCTCAGCCAACTGTCATCACTGACCGGCCATTCCTGAGTCGCTGGTGGACGTTTATCCGCAGAAAGTTCGCCAGCCGCTGACTGTGCTGGCCTTTGACTTCGGCACCAAACGCATCGGCGTCGCTGCGGGGCAAAGCATCACAGGCACGGCGCAGGCGCTGGATCTCATCCCTGCCCGCGACGGCATTCCCGACTGGACTGCTCTGGAAGCCCTGGTCAAAATCTGGCAACCCGATGCCTTTGTGGTCGGGCTGCCTTTCAACATGGATGACAGTGAGAGCGAACTGACGCTGCGGGCCCGCAAATTTGGCAAGCGCCTGGAAGGCCGCCTGCACAAACCCTGTTTTGGTATTGATGAACGACTGACATCCTTTGAGGCACGTGGTGAAATCCTGCGCGGCAATCGCGACGAAGCCGTGGACAGCATCGCCGCGCGGCTGATTCTGGAGAGCTGGTTTGCGGGATTGCCGGCGGTGACTGACGATCAGCAATAACAGGCACGTGTGGCAAGCGACTGTGCGCTGCCCCTGCCCCCCGTAGCCTCTTACACCATTTTGAAGCGCAGCTCACCGACCCCTGCTATTTGCACCAGTACCTCATCTCCAAGCTCCACTGCGCTGACTCCAGCCGGCGTGCCGGTAAAAATCAAATCGCCCGCCGTTAATATGTAATAGGTGGACAGCTCGGCAATAATTTCATCCACCTTCCAGATCATGTCAGACAGATCGCCCTGCTGACGCGGCTGCCCGTTAACCGACAAGGTGATACTGCCTTTTTCCAGCCAGCCGGATTGTGTTTTGGGCACCAGCGGCGACACTGGACCGGAGGCATCAAAGCCCTTTGACACATCCCAGGGGCGCCCCTGCTTTTTAGCTTCCCCCTGCAGATCACGGCGCGTGAAATCAACTCCGACAGCGTAGCCATAGACGGCCTCGCGCGCCTGCTCCAGGGTCAGATTGCGGCCGCCCTTATGCAGCGCGACAACCAGTTCACCTTCGTGATGCAGATCCTGGGTGCGCGGCGGGTAGGGCACCTCGCCCGATGGCACAAACACGGCACAGGCAGGTTTACTGAAGAAAAAGGGCGCTTCGCGGCTCGGGTCTGCACCCATTTCTTTGGCATGTTCCGCATAATTGCGGCCCACGCAGAAGACGCGATTGATGGGGAATTGCTGGTCCGTGCTAACGATTGGCAATACGGGCTGGGCGAGTTCAAACAGGTTTTTCACGACGCGTCTCTTGGCAGCTAAAAATCACATTTTGCCATAGTGCCCAACGGAGAGACA
This sequence comes from Pseudohongiella spirulinae, assembly GCF_001444425.1. Taxonomy (NCBI): domain Bacteria; kingdom Pseudomonadati; phylum Pseudomonadota; class Gammaproteobacteria; order Pseudomonadales; family Pseudohongiellaceae; genus Pseudohongiella; species Pseudohongiella spirulinae. The sequence continues at coordinate 404,467 of NZ_CP013189.1, read as the reverse complement.
CCGCCAATTTATCGGGCCGGCAATGCCGCCCTTGGCAGATTAACCCGCCCTCGCCCCGCTATCCGGCATTCCGTAGACGCGAACCCACCCACACCACTGGAACAATAAGCAGCAGGAAGGCCAAGTGATACCAGACCGGCATCATGGCCCAGACACTGGCCTGCTATTGTCATCTTCATGATAATCACTCCTGTCAATTGTTATTGTTGCTGGAGGTCAATCGATACTGCTGCTGTTGATACTTCTTTGATACTCATCATAGCTTATGCCTGCCCTGTCCAGGCACTGCTCAAGCTGTGACATGGGCACCCTGCCACACTCAAATTTTTGCCGGGTTTGCAAAGACTCATAGATTCCCCGATTTGAGCAACCGACAAAAAGCACTAAAAACAGTATGTATACCATTGGTTTCATATCGGCGCACCCGGCGGCATGGGCAGCGGCGCACTCAACAGGCTGTTTTCACCCCCACGATCCAGCCAGTTTTCAATTTCATCCTGTGCGAGCTGGTAATGTGCCTGCCACTCAGGATGGGCACTGTCATCAGCGGCATCTTCCAGCCAGTCTTCCAACCTGCGCAGTTGCAGGTTGATGGCGGCCTTGACCTGATTGTCCACGCGATCCGAACGCAGCAGGCCCAGCATTCGATAAATCACCACGTTGTTGACGGCACGTTGCACTGCTCCGTTGGCGCCCTGCTGCGGATTTGCCCGCACGGTGGCATCCAGCACCCGCACCAGCACAACCGGCAGCGAAGGCAGACTGCTGTCCAGCATGTTCAGGTTGTTGATGCGCGTCAGCCGCTCGGCTTGCAGGATACCGGTAATCGTATGATCGGCAGCGGTTTCAGCGATGGTGACAAAATCCAGCCCCAGGGATGTGCGCAAGGGGAAACTTTCCCGGTTGCGACCATAACCGGGTGCGCGGGGCGGGATCAGCGCAAGAATGTCCGGCGATAGGGTCAGGACTTCCGGTTCCAGAGTCTGCAGCAGTGCATCCAACGCTCGCATTTGATCGTCGGTATTCACCGGAATGACCTGATCAGAAGACGTGGCCTCACCTTCATAAACTGAATACTCGTAGAAGGTGCCACCAACAAGGCGATGTACAGCCTCAACCTGGTAGCGATGCAACAGGTAGAGTGGCACAAGCACATCTTCCAGCTCACCGTAGGGCTCACCCACGCGCAGATTGCCTGGCCCGAAACGATTCAGGGCAGCACGTCGCACATCCAGCAGCCGTTGCAATTCTTCCACCGGATCAGCACCGTTATCCCACAAATGCGAGAGCGGATGTGAACCTCCTTCAGCACGACTATCCAGATCTGTTATGTACAGAAGACCAGCATCACGGTTTTCCTGCAGAATGGCTGCAAGCCCAGCAGCTTCATCCTGCGGCGACGCATATTGAGAATACCCATATTTGATGGTTTGGAAATCCCAGGTGCCAAGTCCCACATCATAGGCATCCAGTGCATTCAGCACACCCTGATCGGTGACATCCAGCAGCGGATGCGGGTAGTCCATCACGGAGGCGCGATCGTTCACACTGGCCGCAAAATTGTGGGCAATACCCAGCGTATGGCCCACTTCATGCGCTGACAGTTGGCGAATACGGGCCAGTGCCAATTCCTGTATGGCCTCATCGGAGCCTTCGCCAGCCAGACCAATCAGCGACTGGGCAATACGGTAGTCCTGACGGACACGCAATGAACCCAGTGTCACCTTGCCCTTGATAATTTCGCCCGTGCGGGGATCGGTCACACTGGAACCATAGGACCAGCCTCGAGTCGAGCGGTGCACCCATTGAATCACATTGTACCGAATGTCCATGGGATCGGCATCTTCCGGCAGAATTTCCACGCGGAAGGCATCAATAAATCCGATCGCCTCAAAGGCGGCATTCCACCAGCGCGCACCATCCAGCAGGGCACTGCGCACCGGTTCGGGCACGCCCGGATCCAGATAATAAATGATCGGCTCAACCGGCTCGCTGCGTGCCGCTGTGGGATCACGTTTCTCCAGACGGTGACGGGAAATATAGCGGCGTGTCATGTCTTCATTGATGGGTGCAGCAAAGTCCATATAGCTGCGCGACCAGTAACCCGATGCCGGGTGAAAGGCGCGTGGCTGATAGTTGTCATCCGGCAGTTGCACAAAGGAGTGATGCTGGCGCACTGTAATGGCTTCGGGTGTGGGTGTTACCGAACGCACCCAGGCACCGGGTTGTGTACCGGTAAAGGTCAACTGCGCCTCCAGCTCGGTATTCAAGGGAAAGTTTCGGGTGCGGTCCAGATACACGGCCGAGCGCGATTTATCCACGCTGTAACTGCCCTGCTGACTGCGCTGCAAGGTGGTGCTGACCCCATGCGCGTCAGTGAGCAGGAAGTCCGTCAGGTCAATCAGTACGGCATCGCCTTGTACAGCCAGCACCGTGAACCCTGCCAGAATGGATTCGGCAAAGGCTTCTGTCACCGACAGGCGCTCGGCGGCACTGTCCGATTCGGCCCGATAGGCCAGATTGATCTGTTTAAGGAATACCTTATTGCCATGGCGTTCAAAACGCACCACCCGGCTGCTGCCCACCTGCCCGCGATCCAGGCCAATATCATTGGAACCGATGCCGGTGGACAAGGAATTGGCATAGAGGAAATCTTCATTCCAGCGGTTGACCTGTAGCAGCAACTGCCCGGTGTCCGGTTTGTAGTAGAAGTCAAAAAAGCCGGTTTGGTGATCAGCACCGTCGATCAGATCGTTCCAGCTTTGCTGGGCGTGAGCTGGCAGGGCGAAACTCAGAGTAAGGCACAGCAGTAAAAATGCGTAATGGCGGGCGGGTGACAACATGGCAGCTTCTCCGTTCAGTGATAGACGGAGATTAGCACAAGTTGCGGAAACAGAAACGCCGGCAATGCCGGCGTCCGTCAGTGCAACAAGCTGGTGGCTCAGAATACGTAGATGAACCCTATACCTACTTCAGCCTCATAATTGCTGCGCGCAATCGGACTGCGTCTGATGTCGCTGCTGAAGTGCTCATAGAAAACCTCGCCAAAAATCTGCCAATTTTTGTTGATGTAATTACGATAGGTGTAATTAATACCGATTGAACGAAATCCTCCACTCAGGTTAGTCGCATTCAGCCCCGATGCAGCAGACTGGCTTGCGGTGATGCCAAAATCTCTGTTGGCACGTTTGCTGTCATTAAAAACCGCCACGATGCCAAGCTCAGATCCAGTCCCATCACGCGTTTCGCCAAAACGTCGACCCGCACCAAAAACCCCCAGGTTTCCGTTATCTCCAGTGATGACCCGACCATCCAGCCAGTAACGCCAGTCGTTGTCAAAAGCACGGCGCGCCTGCAGCACAAACTCAGTACCTTCTTCCGTATTACCGAGCCCGTTCAATCGGCCCTTATCGGAGTCACCTTCTTCGCGTCCTTCATCAAAGGCGACGGTGGCCTCGAACAGCCAGGTGTCGGAACGCAGTCCACGCCAACCCAGTGCTTCACCCGCAAAGTAGAAGATATTATCGCCTCTGCGCCACTGAATGGCGCCTGCCGGCTGCGCTTCAAAGCCGAACTCATCCGAGCCTTCGTAGGCAGTCTCGTACTCAACGCCCAGGCCCAGCCCGAATGCCCAGCCATCTTCACCCCTGGTAAAATCGTCGAGTGAGGGCAATGGCACCAGCGCGGTTCCTTCTTCCTGAGCCAGTGCAGGCTGAAAGGCGACTGTATTGATTACAATTGCCGCTAACACTGAACCTGTAAATTTTTTCAATTGAACTTTCCTCTAATGTGTCTTACAAAAAATGGTGTGTCGTGGAACAAAATGATGTCCTGATGTAGTCCCCGTTTACGTGAAAATTTTGTGAATAGATCACACGCGAGTTCTGCCCCGACTCGATCACTACCCGACAAAACATGAATGGATTTAATGATGATTCTGAAAGTCGAGGCCGCTTGATCAATTGCCCGAGCCTGACAGCCTGCTTGCAGGCTGCTAGGCAAGGTAGGCCCGCAACCGGGGATTAACATCCTGGCGGCGTAACAACTGCTCCAGGGCCCACTGATGTTCGGCAGGCACTTCGCGCAAGAAACGCACGGTGTTGCCATCGAGCACAGCGATGGGGATGCCGTTTTTATACAGCACCCGGTTGCGACTGCTGCGCGCCAGTTTTACATCCGGCAAGAATAAAGGCAGGTGATTGACCGGATCGGTGGCGGTGAGACTAACGTAAGTCGACGACTCCCAGTCACTCGTGCCAGCGTTTGAGCTGGAAAGCTCGCGAAGTTTACGCGCCTGCTCGCGCAGCGGTGCCACCGTTTCCGGCAAGGTGAACTGCTCGCCCCCCAGACCTTCTATAAAACGCCCGCCTCTTAAGGTACCGCGCAACTCGCGGCGTCGCAGCACCGGCAGCAGGTCACGCCAGGCAGGGACGCAGTTTTCTCGTTGCAGAATCTGGCGACTGAGCACACCCCAACGCTGCAGGTAGACATCAATCAGGGATTCCAGGTCTTCTTCGCTTAGCTCTGCCCCCGATGGCCGCCGCAGCAGCGACCAGCGTCCGGCGTCTTCAACACTGAACCCGGTTTTACGTGAGCGACCACCGCGTGTTTTGGCGGCACTGCCATTCAGGGCCGGTTTGCGTGCATCCGGCGTTAATAAGGCGCGCAGCCCCGTGAAACCGTCGCTGGTCAGCAGGCCGGCGGCAACCAGCTCAGACAGTGCCTGCTCAAGCTGAGATGCCAGCAATCCGGTTCGCTGGCGGATTTCCGCGAAAAAGCTGGCGCCATGTTGTTTCAAGTCATCCTGCACACGCGCAGCATTGGCACTCAAATCGGGACCGTCACGCTCGCCACTGGCGGCCAGTTGTTGCCAGACCGGCATCAGGGTGCGCGACGACAAAGTGATGGGGGTGGATTTAATGGGACCACCACTGCGCTTGCTGCCAGCACGCACAGCCGTCAGTGGCGCAGGCTGTGAATATCGTCCCCAGGTCAGCCGGCCACTGCTGCACAGGCCATCCAGCCATGACGGATCATACAGACTCAGCCGGGACGCAAAAATGTCGCCCTCCCAGGCGGCTGCCGGCGCCACCATGCCATCCAGCCTCTCAACAGTACGCTCAAGAATGGCCTGCGCGGCAGGTGCGGAAGGTAATGCCTGTGGCCTGGGCGTCAGCGACTGACAACGCAGTTCATGCAATTCAAACAGGTAGCAAGTGTATGCCTGCAACGAGACCGGCTTGATGGCCTCTCGGTGGGCATCCAGTGTGTAGCGGTGAATTCGCTGCAGCAGGCGGCGTTCACACCACTGCAATGAAGCGTCATCCGTGCGCCCCACACTGCTGCGGCTGAAACGTCCGCGGAAAACAAAACCTTCACGCTCCAGCGTCATCAGCGCCAGTTCTATTTTTTTAGCAGAGATCCCGCTATGCTCGACCAGTGCTAGTGCAGTAACAGGGCCAGATACATCCAGGCGACGCCGTACGATTGTCTGCACAGCGGCTTCTTCTGTGAGCGCTTGTGTGGCCAGCGAAGCCGGCAAGTCCGGTTCCGGTTCGGCTTTAAGCCCGGCAAACAACAACCGGAATACCGGCAGCATTTCTGCGGTGATCCACAGACCATTTTTCAGCACCTCGGGCTCTGCAATACGACACACACGTCCTTGTGTAACCAGCGCCTGCAGAAATCGTTCTGCACCCGTATTCTTCTGCACCTCTTGCGGCGTCATAAACCCGGCACAATACAGGGCATCGTGTAATTCTTCCGCGTCGCGCATCAGCGGCCAGGCTTCATCGCGCACACGTTCGATAGCTGCTTCATCCAGTCGGCTGTAATCGCCCGCTTCAGCCGGGTCTACCCAACTGCGATTGCGAATGGCCAGTGTGCGACGCTCTTCAAAAGGCGCATCATCCAGGAAGGCATAGGGCCGCGCGTTGATAATTTCCTGAGCGAAGGGCGACGGCTCACGCAGATCCAGCGCCACCAGCTCAATCTCCTTGTTTTCCATCTGCCGCAGCAATTCCAGTAAGCCGTCAATGTCCATGGCTTCCGTCAGACAATCATGAATGGTCTGCTTCACCAGTGGGTGCTCGGGCACATCCCGTTTGCCGGTGATATTTTCCAGACAGGCAATCTGATCAGGAAAAACCTGAGCGACCAGATCTTCGGCATCCATACGCTGAAACTGCGGCGGTACGCGTTTACCACTGCGGTTGCGCTGAATGGCCAGCGAACGAGTCGCATTCCAGCGCCAGCGCACCTCGAACATGGGCGCATCCAGCAGGGCCTGAGTCAACACATCGGTAGCCGAGTTACTGTGCAGGTACTGGAACACTTCTTCCAGTGGAAAGCTGTGCACCGAACCCAGGGAGATCACAATGCTGTCTTCATTGGCCGCGGCCTGCAGCTCAAAATTGAAGGTGCGACAGAAACGTTTGCGCAGCGCCAGACCCCAGGCCTTGTTCAGCCTGTTGCCAAAAGGGGCATGTATCACCACATGCATATCACCGACTTCGTCAAAGAAACGCTCCATGACAATACGCTGCTGCGAGGGCATCATGCCCAGCGCTGTGCGCCCGGCGTGCAAATACTCCACCAGTTGAGCCGCAGCGGCGGTCGGCAAGCCGACCTCGCTTTTTAGCCAGTTCAGCGCCTGTGATGGCCCGGCATCCTGCAACCGCTCATCTATCTCTTCACGCAAACGCGCAACTGACACTGACAACTCTGCAGTGCGGCCCGGCCCTTCACCAAACCAGAAGGGCACTGTCGGTTTCTGACCATGCGCATCACGTACCCGCACTTTCAGACCATCTACCCTGACCATCTGCCAGGCGTGGGTGCCCAGCGCAAAAATATCGCCGGGCAGCGTTTCCAGTGCAAAATCTTCGTTCAGGCTGCCGACTACCGTGTCATCCGGATCAAGCACCACTTGATAATCAAACATGTCGGGAATGGCACCGCCATTGGTCAGCGCTGTCAGACGCGCGCCACGACGGGCGCTGGCGCGGTTATGAATGCGATCCAGATGCAGCCAGGCGCCACGTCGCCCTAACCGGGTGGAATAACCATCGGCCAGCATTTGTACCAGGGCATCAAACTGCTCGCGCGGCAGATTGCGATAGGGCCAGGCACGAGTACAAAGTGTATACAACTCATCCAGTGACTGCGGCGCGGTGTCTTCATCCTGACGCGCTGCCAGCTCTGCAACAATCTGCTGCGCCAGAATATCCAGCGGCTGCTCCGGCATCAGAATTTTATCCAGCTCACCGCGCCGGATACTGTCCACCAGCGCCGTGCATTCCACCAGATCATCGCGGGTCAGCGGGAACAGAACACCCTTGGGTGTGCCACCGACTTGGTGGCCACTTCGGCCCACCCGCTGCAAAAACGTCGCAATGCTGTGCGGCGAGGCAAACTGCACAACTAAATCTACTGCGCCAATATCAATGCCCAGCTCCATCGACGCCGTGGCTACCAGCACTTTTAATTTGCCGGCTTTTAATTGCTGCTCGGCTTTATGGCGCCGCTCTTTGCTCATGCTGCCATGGTGGGAGCTGACCAGAGCGGCACCGCCTTCGCCATACAGACTCTCGCTGCCCAGGCGCCCAGACAACGCCAGCGCCAATCGCTCCGACAGGCGTCGTGTATTGACAAACACCAGCGTGGTGCGATGCTGTTGAATCAGCTCTACCAGGCGCTCATAGAGTTCACCCCAGACCTCGTTGCTCATCAGCGCGGACAGCGGCGACGACGGCACCTCGATCTGAATATCCAGCTGTCGGCGATGGCCGCTGTCAACGATGACACAGTCGGGGACGGAGGTCGCCTCCGTCCCCCGCGCGACCAGATAATTGGCGACCAGGTCAATCGGCTTCTGCGTGGCCGACAAGCCAATACGCTGCAGGGTTCCAGATTTCTTTGTAGCGGCACCAGGTTGCCCATCAATCAATGCCTGCAACCGCTCCAGCGACAGCGCCAGGTGCGAACCGCGCTTGTCACCCAGCATGGCGTGAATTTCGTCGATGATCACGGTGGTGACACTGCGCAGCAGATTGCGCCCCTGCCCGCTGGTCAGCAGCAGATACACCGACTCCGGCGTTGTCACCAGAATGTGGGGCGGTTTTTTGAGCATCTTCTGCCGCTCGGTCTGCGGCGTATCGCCGGTGCGCACAGCAATACGAATACCGGCCGGGCGGGCGCACTGCATAAACAGCTCGTCTTCTATACCAGCCAGGGGTTGCTGCAGATTGCGCTCGATATCGTTGCTCAGGGCTTTCAGCGGCGAGATATACAATATGCGGGTCTGATCCGGCAATGGCGCCTGCTGCGCTTCCTGCACCAGCTGGTCAATAGCAGCATAAAAGGCCGCCAGGGTTTTACCACTGCCAGTAGGTGCCGCGATCAGGGTATGCTTTCCTGCCTGAATGGCCGGCCAGGCCTCTGCCTGGGCAGGCGTTGGCTGACCCAGCACAGCTTCAAACCAGGCACGGCTGGCGGGATGGAAGGAGCTCAATGACATGATAGTCCAGCAACCAGGGCTGTTTATTTATACAGTGCAGTATACGCCAAAATCCGCTTGCCGCAAGCCAGGCACTGATTAGTCGTCCACCAAGGCTCTGCCGGCGTATAAGGCATGATATTTAAACAAACCAATCGGGGGAACAATCATCGAACAGTGGCTGACAGACATACTGGCATCCTATGGCGAACAGGCTATCTGGCTGGTACCGGCATTCGCCTTTGCTGAAGCCTGCATTGGCATTGGCCTGTTCGTGTCAGGTGCTTTTCTGGTGATCGTAGGTGCCACCCTGCTCGGCACAGAAAGTGCCACACTGGCGCAGATCACCCCATTGGCATTTGCCGGTGCGGTTGCCGGTGATCATGTGGGCTACTGGCTTGGCTGGCGCGTGGGGCCGCGCTTTCATCACACTGCTTTTGCTGCCCGATACCAAACATCTATTAGCAAGGCTGAAAATATGATCCGCCGCTTTGGTGGCATGGCCATTTTTGTAGGGCGGTTTATCCCTGCTATCCGCAGCGTCGTCCCCGGCATGCTGGGTGTTGCCGGCTTCCGGCCCGGACTTTACAGTCTACTGGACTTGTTGGCCTGCCTGCTTTGGTCGTTGGCTCTGGCAGCGATTTTAGCGGGTTCAGTACAGTTATTCTCTTGATCCGTATAGCAATTGCGACGACTCGCACAGATATTTAGACAGGACTTATTGACCTGATCAGACTATGCCGCTAACTTACTCTTTGCAGCCCATCTCTAAAGTAGTCAGCCACATGAAACGCTATCTGTCGATCTTCTGGCACGAAAACAAGAAATTTTTGTTGATTCTGGCCAGTATCGTCTGCTTCAAGAGTGCCGTCGCCGACCTGAATTCCATATCCGGCCGTTCGATGCAGCCGACATTGCTGGATGGCGATAAAGTCTGGGTTAACAAACTGGCCTACGACGTCAAAATTCCTTTTACCGATATCGCTCTGCTGAACCTGCACGATCCGATGCGTGGCGATATTGTCATCATCGATTCTGAGGCCGCCGGCAAACGCCTGGTCAAACGTATTATTGGCGTGCCCGGCGATACCATCTACATGCGCAATAACATGCTGGTTGTAAACGGTGAAATCGCCGACTATGAGGTCCTATCGGAAGAACAAGAGGGCCTTGTGATTATTGAGCATCTGTTTGATCAATCACATCAGGCTATGATCTCCAACTTCAGAGGTAGCCGGTCAACCCGCAGTTATGGTCCTTCGGAAGTACCCGATGGCCACTTCTTCGTGCTCGGCGACAACCGGGACAACAGTGCAGACAGCCGCCTGTACAGCTTCATCCCTCGCGAACAGATTGTCGGGCGCTCCAGCTCGGTCGTCTTTTCTCTGGACAGCGAGCAGAGCTTCCGCCCCCGCAGCGGCCGTTTTATGGCGCAACTTGACTGACGCCGTATTGACTAACGTCGTATAATAGCCGCCCTGCCCATTCATTCAGAACTCCTGCCAGACCAGGAAAAGGATTCACATCGTGGGAAACCGAACACCTCTTTTCAGCAGACATCAGGATGCTGGCGCCAGGCTCGTCGATTTTGGCGGCTGGGACATGCCAATTCAATACACTTCGCTGATCGAAGAGCATAACGCCGTCCGCACACATGCCGGCGTCTTCGACGTATCCCACATGACCATCGTTGATGTCTCCGGCCCGGATGCCGAGCGCTGGCTGCGTTTCATGCTGGCGAATGATGTTGCCCGCCTGAAAATCAGCGGCCAGGCGCTTTATACCGGCATGCTGAATGAGCAGGGTGGCGTTATCGATGACCTGATCGTCTATCGCACAGAACAGGGCTTCCGCATGGTAGTCAATTGCGCTACCCGCGAGAAAGATCTGCAATGGATGCAGGATCACCTTGAGGGTTTTGAGGTTCATCTGCAGGAACGCCCGGAGCTGGCAATTCTGGCAGTACAGGGTCCGGCAGCACTGACACTGACGGCACAGGTACTGCAAACACTGGGACAGCCTGAACTGGCGGGGGCGCCAGCATCCCTCAAGCCCTTTACTGCAACAGGCAGCGGCGACTGGTTTGTGGCACGTACCGGCTATACGGGTGAGCACGGCATGGAAATCATGCTGCCTGATCAGAATGCCGGCCAGCTCTGGGACGCCTTGCTGCAGGCCGGAGTCAAACCCATCGGCCTGGGCGCACGCGACACACTGCGACTGGAAGCTGGCATGAACCTGTATGGACACGACATGGATGAATCCACTTCGCCCCTTTCAGCGAATATGGCATGGACAATCGCCTGGGAACCGGCAGATCGTCAATTTATCGGGCGGGCGGCTGTTGAGCAGCACAAACAACAACTGGCTGACGGACAGCTACCGATCATGAAGGGCTTGGTGATGACTGAGCGCGGCGTATTGCGCGAAGGGCTGCGCCTGGAATGCGTGATGGCGGACGGCAGCAAACTGGATGGCATTATCACCAGCGGCACCTTCTCACCCACATTGAAGCATGCTATTGCATTAGCTAGAATTCCGTCTGGAACGCAGCAGTGCGCTGCAGACATCCGTGGCAAGCTTATCCCGGTGCGTATGGTAAAACCCGGTTTTGTACGTCATGGCAAAAAAGTTTTTGACTAACCACGAGGATTAAGCTGTGAGTGATTTTCCTGATGATTTGAAATATTCCGCCACCCACGAATGGGTGCGTGTGGAAGAAGACGGCAGCGTCACTGTGGGCATATCTGATCATGCTCAGGACCTGCTGGGCGACATCGTCTTTATTGAACTGCCGGAAGAGGGTGCCACAGTCACGGCCAAGGATGAGATGAGTGTTGTTGAGTCCGTCAAAGCAGCTTCTGACATCTACGCACCGTTATCGGGCGAGGTTATTGCCGTCAATGATGATCTGAACGACGCGCCCGAAACCGTCAACTCTGACCCCTATGGCGAAGGGTGGATCTGCCGCATTTTGCCCAGTAATCCAGCGGAACTGGAAGACTTACTGGATGCTGACACCTATGCTGGAATGTGTGAATGAATCTGACTACGCCGCTGCGATCCCTGCAAGACTCTGAATCCTTTATTACCCGCCATATCGGCCCCGATGAACAGGAAACGGCGGCCATGCTGGCCGAGCTGGGTTATGACTCACTGGAGGCGCTTATTCAGGCCACCCTGCCGGCCGCCATTGCGCTGGACAGACCACTGACCCTGGGTGAACCGTCCAGTGAACAGCAGGCACTGGGTCGACTGCGGCAACTGGCAGATCAAAACACTCTGCACCGCTCATACATCGGACTGGGGTATTACGATACCATCACGCCACCGGTGATTCTGCGCAACGTTCTGGAAAATCCGGGCTGGTATACCGCCTACACACCCTATCAGCCCGAGATTTCTCAGGGCCGACTGGAGACCTTGCTGGCCTTTCAGCAGATGGTGCTTGATATGACCGGCATGGAGCTCGCCAACGCCTCTCTGCTGGATGAAGCAACTGCGGCAGCAGAGGCCATGGCACTGGCCAGACGCGTCAGTAAAGCAAAAAAGGCCGAGGCATTTTTTGTTGACCAGGCCTGCTTCCCGCAGACCATTGACGTCATTCGCACCCGCGCCGAGAGTTTTGGCTTCGAACTGATCATCGGTCCAGCAGAAGAAGCCGCCAGCCATGATGTTTTTGGCGCCATCCTGCAATACCCGGACCGCGATGGTCGGGTGATCGATCTTCGCCCCATCATAGCTGCACTTCAGGCGAAGCAGGCTATTGCCTGTGTAGCTGCCGACCTGATGAGCCTGGCTCTGCTGACGCCGCCCGGTGAGAAGGGTGCAGATGTTGTGGTTGGAAACACGCAACGCTTTGGCGTACCAATGGGATTTGGCGGCCCTCACGCTGCCTATTTCGCCACCAAAGATGAATACAAACGTGCTGTGCCTGGCCGCATTATCGGCGTCTCTGTGGATGCCCGCGGCAAGCAGGCCTATCGCATGTCGCTGCAGACCCGCGAGCAGCACATTCGCCGTGAGAAAGCCAACAGCAATATCTGCACGGCGCAGGTATTGCTGGCCAATATCGCTGCCATGTATGCCATGTATCATGGCCCGCTGGGTGTGCAGAAAATTGCGCTGCGCATTCACCGCCTGACCCGCATTCTGGCCGCCGGTCTGCAGCACAGCGGAATGACACTGAACACCGATTTTTTTGACACGCTCACTGTACAGCTCGGCGGCGCTGATCGTCAGGCCGTTCTGCAGCGCGTCAGCCAGGCGGGTATCAATCTGCGCGATACTGACGCAGACAGCGTCGGCATCAGTCTGGATGAGTGCAGCACATTAAGCGACGTGCAAACGCTCTGGCAGATTCTGCTGGGTGACTCGGCAGCAAATCTGAATGTGAACGATATCGAGGCCGCACTGGATCAGCAGCAGCTGGGCATACCGACTGGCCTGCAGCGGCAATCAGCTTATCTGCAGCACCCGGTATTCAATCGGTATCACAACGAAACTGACATGCTGCGCTATCTTAAACGTCTTGAAAACCGCGATCTGTCATTGGCTCATGCCATGATCCCGCTGGGCTCCTGCACCATGAAGCTGAATGCAACCGCCGAGATGATCCCGATCACCTGGCCCGAATTCAGCAAGCCGCATCCCTTTGTACCTCGCGACCAGGTCAGTGGTTACCTGACAATGATCAGGGAGCTGGAAGACATGCTGGCTGAGATCTGCGGCTTTGACGCCGTCAGCATGCAGCCTAACTCCGGCGCCCAGGGCGAATATGCCGGCCTGCTGGCTATCCGCCGTTATCTGGACAGTATCGGCCAGCAGCAGCGCAACGTCTGTCTGATCCCCAGTTCGGCTCACGGCACCAACCCGGCCAGCGCACAGATGCTGAGCATGAAAGTGGTGGTGGTTGCCTGTGATGCAAAGGGCAATATTGATGTTGCTGACCTGAAGGCGAAAGCCGAACAGCACAAAGACAGCCTGGCGGCATTGATGATCACCTACCCATCAACACATGGCGTGTTTGAAGAAGCCGTCAAGGATATCTGCCAGATCGTACATGATCACGGCGGTCAGGTTTACATGGACGGCGCCAACCTGAATGCGCAGGTCGGTGTGTCTCGACCCGGCGACATAGGGGCTGACGTATCACACGTCAACCTGCACAAGACTTTCTGCATCCCGCATGGCGGCGGCGGTCCCGGCATGGGTCCGATTGGCATCAAGGAGCACCTGATACCTTTTGTTGCCAATCATGCCGTTGTAAAGCTGGACGGCCCGCAGGAAAACAGTAGCGCCGTCTCGGCAGCGCCCTGGGGCAGCTCCAGCATTCTGCCCATCTCCTGGATGTACATTGCCATGATGGGCGCATCAGGATTACTCAAAGCCACACAAGTGGCCATTCTGAGCGCCAACTATATTGCCAGACGCCTTGAAGACCATTACCCAGTACTGTATACCGGCAAAAACGGCCGGGTCGCCCACGAATGCATTATCGATCTGCGCCCGCTTAAGGCTGCCACCGGTATCACAGAAGAGGATGTCGCCAAGCGCTTGATGGACTACGGTTTTCACGCACCGACCATGTCATTTCCGGTCCCTGGCACGTTGATGATTGAGCCAACAGAAAGCGAACCCAAAGAAGAGCTGGACCGCTTTATTGAAGCCATGATCTGTATTCGTCAGGAGATAGCGCGAGTAGAGTCCGGCGAGCTGGATGCGGAAAACAATATGCTGCGTCATGCGCCGCATACTCTGGCCGACATCATGGATGAGCAGTGGAACAGGCCCTACAGCAAGCAGGAAGCAGCCTTCCCTGTCACATCTTTGCGGGACAATAAGTTCTGGCCGTCGGTCAACCGTATCGACAATGTGTATGGTGATCGCAATCTGTTCTGCGCCTGCCCGGCGATAGAGAGTTATACCTCCTGAGGAAATCCATGGACCTGTCATTCCGGCAGCGTGTGGCAAACTGGATCGAGAGTCCCTCGGTCCAGAATGTCATCATCGGCGTCATCATTTTTAATGCCATCACCCTGGGGCTGGAAACCTCAACCACAGTAATGCGGCTGTTTGGTGGTCCGCTCAAGTTGATTGAGCAGGTAGTACTGGGTGTTTTTGTCGTAGAAATACTGATCAAATTGTACGCCCACGGGCTGCGTTTTTTCCGCAGTGGCTGGAACATTTTTGATTTCCTGATTGTTGCAATCGCTCTGGTGCCGGCTACCGGTCCGCTGGCCATTCTGCGCGCCCTGCGTATTCTGCGGGTGCTGCGTCTGCTGACCAAGATCGAACGGTTGCGACGACTGATTGAATCGCTGATGCATGCCATCCCCAGCATCGGCTGGATTCTGTTCCTGCTCAGCATGGTGTTTTATATCTACGGCGTCATGGGAACGCAGTTATTCGCTGAAGCCTTCCCGGAAAAGTTCGGGCACCTCGGCCGAACCCTGTACAGCCTGTTTCAGATAATGACGCTTGAAAGCTGGTCTGAAGGCATCTCCCGGCCGGTAATGGCTGTTTATCCCTATGCCTGGCTCTATTTTACGTCCTATGTTTTGATTACCGCTTTTGTCGTGCTGAACCTGTTTATCGGTATTATCGTCAGCACCATGCAGGAAACGCATTACGAAGAGGAAAACCGTCGTCGTGATGCTAAAGAGGCAGCTGCTCATGCCGAAAGGGAAGAGATGTTGAGACTTATCCGCGAACTGAATGACAAGATTGATGCCCTGCAATCAGTTCGCAACGAATCCCGGGAATAAAACCATTTAAAGAAATGCGTCCGGTGTCTTGGCCTTGGTGCGCGCAGCTTCTTTGCTGATCAGGCCTGCCTGCACCAGCTCTTTCAGATGCTGATCCAGCGTACGCATGCCAGAGCCGGCACCAGTCTGGATAGCCGAATACATCTGCGCAATTTTGTCTTCACGAATCAGGTTTCGGATGGCGGGAGTTGCCATCATAATCTCATGTGCAGCAACACGCCCTCCACCATTCTTTTTCAGCAGTGCCTGTGAAATAACGGCCTGTAACGACTCCGACAGCATCGAGCGTACCATGCTCTTTTCACCGGCTGGAAATACATCAATTATCCGGTCAATAGTTTTGGCAGCCGAGCTGGTATGCAGGGTCGCGAAAACCAGATGGCCCGTCTCTGCCGCTGTCAGTGCCAGGCGAATGGTCTCCAGGTCGCGCAACTCACCAACCAGGATAATGTCGGGATCCTCGCGCAGAGCCGAGCGCAGCGCTTCATTAAAACCATGCGTATCCCGATGCACTTCACGCTGATTCACCAGACACTTGTGACTCTCATGTACGAATTCGATCGGGTCCTCAATAGTCAGAATATGCTCATAGCGGGACTTGTTGATGTAATCGATCATGGCCGCCAGTGTTGTGCTTTTACCTGAGCCGGTAGGACCCGTCACCACCACCAGGCCGCGGGCGAAATTGGCGATATTTTCAAACACCTGCCCCATGCCCAACTGCTCCATCGTCAGTACCTCTGAAGGGATGGTCCTGAACACGGCGGCAGCACCGCGGTTCTGATTGAAGGCATTGACACGAAAACGTGCAATATCCGTCAGTTCAAAGGAAAAGTCCGTCTCCAGAAACTCTTCGTAATCCTTGCGCTGACGATCAGACATGATCTCGTAGATCAGACCCTGGACGGTCTTATGATCCATCACCGGCAGGTCAATCTTGCGCATATCACCATCCACCCGGATCAGTGGCGGCATGCCAGCTGTCAAGTGCAGATCAGATGCGCCGTTTTTTACGGCAAAGGTTAACAGCTTGGTGATATCCATAACGTATTGAACTCCGACTGCCGGTTTGGTTTTGCATTGAATAATAGCCTGTTTGTTATCGCCATGCACGATCGGCGCAAGCAAAAAAGTAGGATTTACAACCCCACGCAGATGCTTGCCAGGCATGCTAGTATTGCTGTCATGAGCGACACCATCAAAAACCGATACCAACAACTGCTCGACGAACTGGCCAGACAGGAAAGCATCGCTGGTCGTTTGCCGGGCAGTGTGCATTTGTTGGCGGTCAGTAAAACGCACGGCCCGGAAAAAATACGCGAAGCCTGGCAGGCTGGCGCCCGGCAGTTCGGTGAAAATTACGTGCAGGAAGCCCTGGACAAAATTTCCGTGTTATCTGAACCCGGCACAGACACGCCTGATATTGTCTGGCACTTTATCGGTCCCATTCAGTCCAACAAAACCCGGGATATCGCTGAGCATTTTGATTGGGTACACAGTGTCGACCGACTCAAAATTGCCCGTCGCCTGAATGAGCAGCGCCCTGCGGACATGCCTCCCTTGAATATCTGCGTGCAGGTCAATCTTTCTCACGAAGATAGCAAATCCGGCGTTGATATCAACGATGTCGACGCGCTTTGTCAGCAAATAGCCGAACAGATGCCCCGCCTGAAAATCAGGGGCCTTATGGCAATCCCGGCACCCAGTACGGAATATGAAATACAGCGTCAGACCTTTCATCCACTGAAAGTGTTGTTTGACAAGCTGCGCGTCCGCTATCCGGATATGGATACACTGTCCATGGGCATGAGCGATGACTATCCGGCGGCTATCGCAGAAGGCGCTACAATGATTCGGATAGGCACGGCGATTTTCGGGCATCGTGAGCGGCCAGCCTGACCAGATCGGTAAGATCTCCGACTTTCTCTACCTGAAACAGAGCATGTTCCGGCAGCTCCAGACCCAGCCCGGTCTCCAGCTCAAAGACAATCTGCACCATGCGCAGCGAATCAATCATAAGATCCGCGACGGCCGTATCCGGCGCAATTTCCTGCCTGTCGCACAAATGTTCAGTGCACTCACCAATAACGCGTACGACTTCAGACTCCAGCATTTCCCGTTGCATCATGATCACAGCCTCCGTGCTGTGTGGTCTTTAAATAAAGTCTAGTCCAGCTCAGTGTCGGTCGCCAAAAAATTTATGCCATAATCAGGGCTCACCCAGCCGTGGCCGGAGCGTTTACTATGAAAAAAATCCTGATTACTGCTGTCGTTGTTGTTGTCATTGCACTGGCATCCAGTAACGGCATCACGCCCGCCTATCTGGCCGCCGCCCCGGGTGTGGCGTCCGGCATCGGTGCAAAACTCCTGTGCAGCGCCCGCTACGTCAGCGGTTTTTCTGAACAGCAGTCGCTGGATGATCTGGTGCAGTACTCGCCACTGCTGGAATACCTGAACATTGAATTTGATGACAACCTTAGACAGGTCCATGCGTCTTTGTTTGGTATGGCGCCCAGGACCGCCAGTTATGTCGAAGGTATTGGTTGCTACAGTGATTTTGACGGGTATCCAGAGCGCGCCTCCTACCAACAAACCCTGCCCATGCCGGTATTCACCAGCCACTGGCCGCACGGCTCACGGGTGGACACCATTAACCATGCATTACAGTCGCAACTGGATCAAATGATCAGTTCGGACAATAGTCAGGGCTTGAATACTCGCGCCCTTCTGATTGTTAAAGACGGCCGCATTGTTGCTGAGAGTTATGCGCAGAACGTGAATCCGGAAACACCCGTGCTGGGCTGGTCCATGGCCAAAAGCCTGATGGCCGTGATGCTTGGCAATCTGGAATATCGGGGCATTCTTGATACCGGGATGCAACCGGTCTTCCGGGAATGGAGTCACGATGAGCGCAGCACAATCACCCTGCAGAATCTGCTGACCATGACCGATGGTCTGGACTTTTCTGAGCAATACAACCCGGGCGATGACGCCACCGCGATGCTGTTTACTGAACCGTCCTCGTCAGATTACGCCATACGTCGACCACTGAGATATGAGCCGGGCGCCCGTTTCAATTACAGTTCCGGCACCGCCAATCTGTTGTCGCGCGTTTACTTTGACCATACCGGAGCCACATTGTCAGACAGCCTGCAGGACTATCGTCAGCACATCGCAACACCAATGAGTTTTCAGCACTCTGTCTTTGAGACGGATGCAGCCGGCATCCTGGTTGGCAGCTCCTATTTTTACGCCTCGGCCCGGGACTGGGCTCGCCTGGGGCAGATGATGTTGAATGGTGGCGTATTGAACGGAGCCCGTATTGTTAATGAAGAGTGGGTGAGACGTGCCACCACGCCCAATAACTCAGACAATAATCGGGCCTACGGCTATCAATGGTGGCTGAACCGGGGTAACCGCTCACTTCGCTGGCCGGATCTGCCGGCTGATGCTTATGCAGCACAAGGCAATCGCGAGCAGTCCATTACTGTGATGCCGTCGCGGAATATGGTGGTGGTCCGTCTTGGCTGGACGTCAGGTCGCTACCCGATCAATGACCGGGTCGCAGAGATGCTGTCCTGGTTTACTGAGGAACCCCGGGGTCTTTGACAAATGACAGCTCACAGTGGGAGCACCGCCGCCGGAAGGGATTCAAAAAGTAGTGTTTCACATAGAATTGTTGATTACATCGCGGACAGCGCGTGACTGCCATGCCAATGCCGAAAACAGCATAAATGGCCATGTAGGCCAGCATCAGCCAGGTAATATCCTGACCGTTATCCAGCAATCTGGTCACTGCCAGGACATAGAGTGGGAATGTTAAGAAGCACACCATGAGTCGGGTGCGGGCACGTTTAACATCGTGCAGTTCAGTACCATACTGCTGTTCTTCTTCTGGGGTCATTCAGCTACTCTGACAAAATGTGGGCAATTTAAGCATAGGCTCCAAGCCTATCATGCCACCAATGATCATGCATTCCCGGCTGTGAAACTGATAACCTGATCAATCTGTATTGCATCCAGCGCCAGCATCAGCAGGCGGTCAAAACCAAGCGCCACACCGGCACAATCAGGCAGCCCGGCGTTTAACGCGGCCAGCAGGCGTGTATCCGGCGGGTAAACCGGCAGACCTGTCTGCCGACGCACCTCATTATCTGCCTGAAAACGTCGTGCCTGCTCATCAGCATCAGTCAGTTCCAGATAGCCGTTGGCAATCTCCATGCCGTTTACAAACAACTCAAATCGCCTGGCCAGCAGCGTTCCATCGGAGTCACGGCGGATCTGCGCAAGAGCAGCCTGGCTGGCGGGAAAGTCGGTGACAAACACTGGCTGCAGTAATTGCGGCTCTATCACCGCAGCCATCAACAGATTCAGGGCCTCATCACGATTCAGATGCAGACTCGGCGATGCCGTTTTTTGTCGCGCCAGCGCAATCAGCTCGTTATCAGCCACCTTAAATGGATCAACCGACAGGTGCTGCTGAAATAACTGCCGGTAACTGCTACGTCGAAAATTATGCAGAGGCAATCTATCGACGGACAAACAGGATCGCAGCAAAGCCTCAACCTCCTGCATCAGGTCCTGTTCATCAAACCCCGGCCGGTACCATTCCAGCATACTGAACTCGGGGTTGTGGCGGCTACCACACTCATCACGCCTGAATGCCTTGCAGAGCTGGTAGATAGGCCCACTGCCGGCGGCCAGCAGCCGCTTCATGGCAAACTCGGGCGAGGTCTGCAGGTAGCGGATAGCGCCGGGGTTCAGCTCCACCGCTATACTGTCCAGGTGAATATCGGTCCCCGAACTCTGGCAAAGAAGTGGTGTTTCAACTTCCAGCACGCCGCGCTCAGCAAAAAACTGCCGCACGCAGGCCAGCATCGCCGCCCGCTGGCGCAGATTGTCCAACGGCGCTGCAGGCTGCCAATCAGCTTTCATGAAGATCAGCGCACGCGGTTCTGGTATTCGCCTGTGCGTGTATCCACCCGCAGCACATCACCAATATTCACAAACAACGGCACTTTCACCACCGCACCAGAGGTCAATGTCGCCGGCTTGCTGCCGCCCTGGGCGGTATCGCCTTTCAGGCCGGGGTCAGTTTCGGTCACTTCCAGTTCTACAAAGTTCGGCGGCATGACATTGATCGGATTACCGTTGTAGAGGGTCACAATGTAGGTCTCTTCTTCTTTCAACCAGTCTATGGCATCGGACATGGCGGCTTTATCAGCCGCATACTGCTCGAAGCTGCCATCGGTTTTCATGAAGTGCCAGAACTCGCCATCGCTGTACAGATAGGACATATCTGTTTCCATGACGTCGGCGCCTTCCAGTGACTCACCGGACTTGAAGGTCCGCTCCCACACCCGCCCGTTCAGCAGGTTGCGAAGTTTGACACGGTTGAAGGCCTGACCTTTGCCCGGTTTTACGTATTCGTTTTCCAGTATGGAGCAGGGATCGCCTTCCAGTAGCACCTTGAGACCCGGTTTGAATTCGTTGGTTGAAAAAGTAGCCATCTTTATCCTCGCTTAAATAACTCTTCTGCCAGCCCCGCTCTACGGTATAACATGGCCGACCATTGATTACAGACCCCGACTTACCGGATTACCGCTTACCATGCTGATCGCCAAAACGACCAGTTCCTGGCAAGAGCAACTGTCAGATCTGATTACAGACCCCGCCGAGCTGCTGCGGGAGCTGGGTCTGAATGCCTCCCTGCTCAATATGCCTGCAGAGGTTCTGGACGGATTCCCGCTCAAAGTCCCGCGTGCATTTGTCCGCCGCATGCGGCCCGGAGATGCCAACGACCCCTTGTTGCGACAGGTATTGCCATTGACTGAAGAGGGCGATGATACCCCCGGTTTTGACTTCGATCCACTTTCAGAGACCGATTTTAACCCGCGGGCCGGCATTCTGCATAAATACGCCGGTCGTGTACTGCTGTTAGCCGCCCCGCATTGTGCCGTGCATTGCCGCTATTGCTTCCGTCGGCACTTCCCCTATCAGGATAATGTGCCCGGCAGACAGAGCTGGGAACAGAGTCTGCAATGGTTGGCGGATAACCCCGACATCCACGAAGTGATTTATAGCGGCGGCGACCCGCTGGCGGCCAACGACAAATACCTGGCATGGCTGACAAATCGCATTTCAGAAATTCCACATATCGGCCGATTACGTATACATACGCGCACACCGGTCATGATCCCGGCACGGGTCACTGATGAGTTGCTGAGCTGGATGAATGAGACACGGTTGCAGAAGGTGATGGTAGTGCATGTTAATCATGCCAACGAAATAGACGATGAGGTGCTGACTGCCATGCAGAAGCTGAAATCAGTTGATGTACAACTGCTGAACCAGAGTGTGCTGTTGCGGGGCGTCAACGATTCAGTCGCAGCACTGAGTGCTCTGAGCGAGCAACTGTTTTCTGCAGGTATCCTGCCGTACTACCTGCACGTACTGGACAAAGTCAAAGGCGTTGCACATTTCGATGTTACCGATACCGAGGCAAAACGCCTGCACAAAGCCCTTGTTAATCAGCTTCCAGGCTACCTTGTACCCAGACTGGTCCGGGAAATTCCCGGTGAAGCATCCAAGACCGGACTACAATAAGGGCATGGATAATCCTTCCTGTCACATACTGATCAATCGGGATGCCGGCGATCGCGCCACCCGGGTAACCGGTCTGCTTGAACGTGCCGGCCTGAAGCTCAAGGTGCAAGAGTTTGCAGGTGGACATTTGCCTGATGAGGTGCCGGGCAGTGACGTGCATGACCTGATACTGTTATTTACCGACGCCTCAGTTCAGGCCTGCGAAACTCTGTTACGTCAGTTACGCACGGCCCGGCGCGATATACCTTGCCTATTGATCTGCCGCTCACCGTCGCGCTGGCTGCCCATGCTGAGTCTGGGCGCAGCCGGGCTGGTGAGCGAGTCTCAACTGGAGACTGCCAGTGGTCAGGTACAGTTTGTTTATCAGGTGAACCGTGAACTGGAGCAACTGCGCCTGCGCCGCGAAGGTCGCCGTGCAGCCGGCAATGTCCGCGAACTTTATCAACGTCTGCAGTTATTCATCGACAACACCAGCGATGCTGTAGCGACTTTGCAAAACGGACTGCACCTATCCGCCAACCCCGCCTGGCTGACTTTTTTTGGCTTCAGATCATTACCTGATGTCTTTGCGGTTCCGTTTTTGGACCTGGTTGCAGATGAAGATTCGGAAAAGGTTCGCAGTTTTTTACAGCAGCCATTCAATAACGGTGTTCAGCGCTGCGAATTCACAGCAATCCGCCGCGATGGCAGTGAAGTGCTGGCTGCGCTGGACGGTGCCGCAATCAGCATCAATGGCTCACAAAGCCTCCAGTTGATGGTGCAGACAGCAAAAGGCAATATCAAACATGAAAATGCAGTACGCAGCGCATTGAGTAAAGATCTGCAAAGCGGCCTGTTAAACGAACCAGGCTTCGAGCGCGCCCTGAACCAGGCCATCAGCGCGGCTGTGTATCAAGGCAGCAGCAGTGCCGTTATCCTGCTGACTGCACCACAGATGGCGGAAATTCTGGTTGTGCTCGGCAAAACCGATAGCCACCTGCTGATGCGTGATATTGCGTCTGTACTGCAAGCCAAGTGTCCGCCACAGAGTGTGATTGGCAGACTGAATGACGGCGATTTCGCGGTACTCCTGCCGGATGCTGACTCAGAGGCCTGCATGACATTGCTGTCGAGTCTGGATTGCCTGGAGACCGTGCTGCAGAGCATGGCGCCGGCAGACATGACACTGGCGTTTCACTGCGGCGCAGCAATGATCAGTGATGAAGCCCCCGATGCCGAGACCTTGTTGGTCCGGGCCAGGCAGCATCTAACCATCCGCCGCCACACTGAACGCAATGGCCGCGATAACAGTACCCTAAGCTCAGACTCACAAACACTGGAAGCGCTGCGCCAGGCGATGCAGGATGAGAACCTCCTGTTGGTTTATCAGCCCACGGTCAGCCTGCGCGCGGATGAGCGCGAGCACTATGAGGTTCGCATCCGGGTACCCGTTGCTGACCGGCTTATTTACCCCGAGGAGTTCTTGCAAGCCGCCATCCAGCACGGCTACGGCGAACGCTTGGACCGCTATGTGCTTAGCCACGCCATGAAGACCATCGCCTCACAAGAAAACACACAATTGCGACTGACCGTTAATTTGACGGCCAACACCCTGTTGAGCAAAACGTTTCCGGTCTGGCTGTCGCACGAATTAAAACGCCAGAATCAATCGCCCGGTCAGCTGATATTACAGCTCAATGAGCTGGATATACTCAGCGCACCAAATGAAGCACGGACTTTGTGCCAGACGCTCAGCACAATGGGATTTGAACTTGCTATCGCGCGTTTCGGTTGCAGCCTGGATCCATTCCGCCTGTTGGGAATGGTCAGCGCCGAGTTTGTCAAACTGGACCGATCATTGTTGCAACACATCGATCTGGACAGTCAACAACGTGAACGCCTGCACGATGTTGTGAGTCATCTGCAGGCGCAGGGCATTCGGGTCATAGCACCGCTGATTGAGGATATCGAGCTACTGCCACTGCTCTGGCAGGCCAATATCAACTACGTGCAGGGCAACTGTTTGCGCCAGCCCTCAGAGCAGATTGAAACCGGCCTGTTTCGCGAGCAGGAGGTCAGCCTGCCTCAACCCGGTCAACATTCTGAAAGCCTCTAGGCAGCTTGTTACCACGGCGCCCCCGTTCACCGCGGTAATGTTCCAGATCTGAGGGTTTCAGAGTCAGGTGACGTCGACCCGCGTATACCGTAACAGAGCCATCAGCAGGCAACACTGTCATGGAGACCACAAACTCCAGCCGGTCAGCCACCCGCCCGGACGGAATGCCAATAATCTTGTTGCCTTTGCCACGCGCCAGCACCGGTAGCTCAGCCACCGGGAAGCACAACATACGGCCCTCATTGGTTACCGCGACCAGCAGATCCGTATCAGGCTGCTGCACCAGCACCGGCGGCATGACCCTGGCCCCTTTAGGCAGACTCAGTACAGATTTGCCCGCCTTGTTCTTTCCCTGCAAATCACCCACACATGCAATAAATCCATAACCGGCATCGCTGGCCATCAGCACCGGCTGCTTGTCATCCGCCAGCAGCACGCCTTCAAAACTGGCGCCGGATGGCGGTGCCAGGCGGCCTGTGAGCGGTTCGCCCTGCCCACGTGCCGAGGGCAGCGTATGCGTTTGAAGACTATAAGCGCGCCCCGTGGAGTCAATAAACACCGCCTGTTGATTGCTTTTGCCGCGGGCTGCCACTTTGAATCCGTCGCCGGACTTGTATTGCAGCGCCTCAGGATCAACATCGTGGCCTTTAGCTGAGCGAACCCAGCCATGTTTGGAGAGCACTACCGTCACAGGCTCGGAAGCAATCAATTCAACCTCACTGAATGCCTGCGCTTCGGAACGCTGCACCAGAGGTGAGCGGCGGTCATCGCCGTATTGCTCAGCATCAGCCATCAACTCTTTTTTGATCAGGGTTTTCAGCTTGCGCTCTGAGCCCAGCAGACCTTCCAGGGTGTCCCGTTCAGCGGCCAACTCATCCTGCTCGCCGCGGATCTTCATTTCTTCCAACTTGGCCAGATGGCGCAGTTTCAACTCAAGGATAGCTTCCGCCTGTGTATCAGTCAGGGCAAATCGCTCCATCAACACCGGCTTGGGTTTATCTTCTGTACGAATGATGTGAATCACTTCATCAATATTCAGGAAGGCAATCAGCAGGCCTTCCAGAATATGCAACCGATCCAGCACCTTTTGAAGACGATACTGCAGGCGTCGGCGCACCGTTTCGGTACGAAAAACCAGCCATTCCTGCAACAGACTGCGCAGATCTTTTACCCTGGGCTTGCCGTCAGTACCAATCATATTGAAGTTAACCCGATAGGTTTTCTCCAGATCTGTGGTAGCAAACAGGTGCAGCATTAACTCATCGGCATCGACGCGATTAGAGCGCGGAACAATCACAATACGGGTAGGGTTTTCATGGTCCGACTCATCACGCAGATCCACCACCATGGGTAGCTTTTTCTTTTGCATCTGCGCGGCAATCTGCTCCAGCACTTTGGCACCTGAGACCTGATAAGGCAGGGCCGTGATCACTACATCGCCATCTTCTACCCGGTAGACTGCACGCGCCTTGAGTGAGCCACGCCCGGTCTCGTACATATTCACCAGATCAGCAGCAGGTGTCACTATTTCGGCTTCAGTGGGAAAATCCGGGCCTTTTATATGTTCCATCAGGTCCGAAAGACTGGCCTTGGGCTCATCCAGCAATCGCACACAGGCACTGACTACTTCACGCAGATTATGTGGAGGTATATCAGTTGCCATACCAACAGCGATACCGCTGCCACCGTTTAGCAGCACGTTAGGAACACGCGCCGGCAGCATCGCCGGCTCTTCCAGCGTACCGTCAAAATTTGGTTTCCACTCCACCGTACCCTGTCCCAACTCCGACAGCAGCAGCTCCGCGTATTTTTGCAGACGCGACTCAGTGTAACGCATCGCCGCAAAGGACTTGGGATCATCCGGCGAGCCCCAGTTGCCCTGACCATCGACCAGCGGGTAACGATAACTGAATGGCTGCGCCATCAGTACCATTGCCTCATAACAGGCCGAATCGCCATGCGGATGAAACTTGCCGATGACATCACCAATCGTCCGTGCCGATTTCTTGAATTTTGCAGAAGCCTTCAGACCCAGCTCGGACATCGCATAAATAATGCGTCGCTGCACGGGTTTCAGGCCATCGCCGATGTGCGGCAGTGCCCGGTCGTTGATCACATACATGGAGTAGTTCAGGTAGGCCTGGCGGGTATAGCTGCTAAGTGCAATCTGTTCCGTGCCATCCTGGTTAAGGGTGATGTTCATGCTCATACGTTATAGGGTCTTCTGATAAAAATTGCAGCTTTTATAGCATATTCAATGGGGGCAATGACATGCTCAGGGTGCTTTCGAAAAATCAAGGTGCGTCAGAAACGCCATTGCAGGCTGCACTCTCTCACCTGTAGGATATGACTTCGACTGGCGAAGCTCACCTACCACCTGCACTCGTTGTAATTCCGACTCTGCCAGGATCTTGCGAAAGTTGGAACTCAATACGCTATCTCGCCATTTGACTTCAATTAGCCACTCCGGGTCATGACCACGCATCACCATGAAGTCGATCTCCTGATTGTCCTTATTTCGGATATAGTGCAGCGAGAGTTCTTCGCCACACACATCAACTGCGCGGTGTATCTCTTTCAGCAATCCGCAGGCAACCAGATTCTCCAGTTTCACGCCCTGATCACCCTGAACCATGCCATTGTCATAAAAATAGTACTTGGGCTCTTTCAAAATGGCACGCGCCACATTTCGATGATAGGGGCCAACCCGGAAGATGACATATAAGTCCTCAAGTAATTTAAGCCATTTCTGAATCGTAGCGGGACTCTTCTGAAGATCCTGCGCCAATGAATTCACGGATACCCCGCCGCCTACCCGGCTGCGCAACATTTCAATCAGGGTTTCTATGGATTGAATATCCCGAATGGCGGTCAGAGTCAGCAGATCCTCACTTAAGATGACATCGACATGGGAGCGCTTCCACCGGTTGTAGTAACTCTGACTTCCTTTCAAAAATGGTTCAGGGAAGCCACCCACGCTCATTAATCGGTCAAAGATCTCGCGCGACGATAACTCCGTCACCTCGGTAGCTTCGCGCATATCCAGAGGATGCAGCCGAAACTCAAAATAGCGGCCAGCCAGAGAATCACCAGTTTTACGGAAGGCCGACAGCCTTGCACTGCCCGTCACCAACAGGGCGGGGGGAATGCCTTCCACATCGTATACACCCTTGAGCCATCGCTTCCAGTCTGACATTTTGTGTAATTCGTCAAATATCACCATAGGGCGTCGACGATCCCAGCTTTTTTCAAGCAACTGCAGGCGATGCTCCGCCAGATCATAGTTCAGATAGTCATAATTCGGCATGATGCGGCGGGCAAGCGTCGTTTTTCCGCATTGGCGCGGCCCCGTCAACAGAACGATCTTGTGCGCCAGCTCCTGCCGCAGCGTCTGCTCCAGATATCTTGATATTCCAACCATAAAAGCCCCGCGCATGAGAACAAATGACCCGACTATTTTTCACTCTACTGGCAAATAGTCAAGACTATTTATCAGTAGAGTGAAAAATAGTCGGATTTGACACGGTCGTGCTGTCGCACCTAATATACTGTGCATTTGTACAGCATAGCAGACTGCCATCATGTCAGACCAGTCGCCTATCAAAGGCCGCGGTGCCACTACTAATATGCAGGGGCGCTTTGAACACCAGGTGCGAGAGGTGTTTGACGACGGTTGGGAACGGCATAATGATGATACCGACCCTGCATCCCGCCCACCGCAGACACAAATCACTGAAGAACACGCCAAATCCATATTGACCCGCAACCAGTCGCCGGACCTGCCCTTCCATGTGTCCCTGAACCCGTATCGCGGCTGCGAGCATGGCTGCATTTACTGCTTTGCCCGGCCCACGCACAGTTATCTTGAACTGTCGCCGGGCCTGGATTTTGAGACACGACTGTTTGCCAAGGTCAATGCCGCCGATCTGCTGCGGCGCGAGCTGGCCAGCCCGGCCTGGAAACCAGAACCAATTGCCCTGGGCGTTAACACCGATGCCTATCAACCCTGCGAGCGGCGCTATGGCATTACCCGACAAATCCTGGAGGTAGCGCGCGAATGCCGGCAACCTATCGGCGTGATAACCAAGTCGGCCCTGGTGGAGCGGGACATCGACATTCTGAGCGATCTTGCGCAGCAGCAACTGACCGTGGTTGCACTGACCATCACAACCCTTGATCACAGCATTGCCCGCACACTTGAACCTCGCGCCGCATCACCCACACGGCGATTGAAAATCATGGAAAAATTAGCGGCCGCAGGCATCCCGGTCAGCGTCAGTGTCGCCCCGATCATTCCGTTTGTGACTGACCATGATCTGGAAAAAATCCTCAAATCTGCTGCTGAAGCCGGTGCACAGTCAGCAGGATATGTCATGCTGCGTCTGCCCTGGGAAGTCAGCCCCCTATTTCAACAGTGGCTGCAGGCATATTTCCCCGATCGCGCCGAACGAGTGATGAATCGTGTGCGAGACTTAAGTGGCGGTAAAGATTATCAGGCTGAATTTGGCAGACGCATGACTGGCGAAGGCATCTGGGCCGATCTGATACGCAAGCGGTTTGACGGTGCTCTGAATAAACATCGACTAAAAGAACGTCGCTCCGCCGACTTTGCCGGGCTGGATTGCGCAAGGTTCCGTCGTCCACTCACGGTGCCCTCCGGCAGCACAGAAAATACACCCCGACAAATAGATATGTTTTAATTGCGCCGGGCAAAATGAATACAAGGATCCATCTTAATGCGACTGATTTCCTGGAACGTTAATGGCGTGAGAGCCGCCGTAAAAAAAGATCTGGTCAGCTCCGTGCGACAGATGCAGCCTGATGTGCTCTGTCTGCAGGAAACCAAGGCGCAGGATCACCAGGTGCTGGAGGCTCTGCAGGATCTGAGCGACTATCACATCACCCCATATTCAGCTGTGCGCCCGGGTTACTCAGGCACGGCCGTCATAAGCCGTCAGAATCCGATCGCTATCCAACAGGGACTGGGAATTGAAGAACATGATCAGGAAGGTCGCGTCATCAGTGCCGAATTCGACAGGTTTTTCCTGGTCACTGTGTATACCCCCAACTCAGGCAACGGACTCAAGAGACTCGATTACCGGGAGCGCTGGGACCGCAACTTTCTGCTGCATGTACAATCGCTGGAAAAGACCAAGCCCGTGATCATCTGCGGTGATCTGAACGTCTGCCACCGTCCGATTGATATTGCCCGCCCACAGGCCAACTACAACAAGAGTCCTGGATACACACAGCGTGAAATTGACGGCATGGACAGACTGATTGATGCCGGGTATGTCGACAGCTTCCGGCAGTTTTATCCGGACACCGTCAAATACAGCTGGTGGAGCATGCGTGCCGGCGCCCGTGAGCGGAACATCGGCTGGCGGCTGGATTACTTTCTGGCATCGGACGCATTAAAAGACAAACTGCACAATGCCGCGATTTTGAATGATGTGTTCGGATCTGATCATTGCCCGGTGGTGCTGGAAGTGAATTAAAGAAGATGTGCTGAAAGTTCAGCGTGCTTCCTTTATTATCACCATCACGTCACTGTCGGCACGATTCATAACCCGGTAACCTTGCCCTTTTTTAATTGCGGCCCAATCGCCAGCCTTTAACATTTCAACAGTGACCCCATCATCACGCACCAGATGTACAATGCCCTCACCAATCTGCACAACAAACGCCGGATTACTGTGCACTATCTCCGCACTTTCATTGCCAGCAGGCAAGCCCAGCCGCCAGGCACGAAACCAGTTATTTTCCAGCTCAGGCTCCTGATTTATGCCCTCTGGCAGATCTTTTGAATTTTCGGAAACACCTTCACCGAAATTTGCCAGGGCAATAATACGAAACAATCCCGGTCCGGGGTTATTGACCCGGTGCGTAAACGGCTCATCAACATAGGTGGTCACACTGGATAGCCGACCGTTTAATGGCCCCTGACCATTGGAAATGAAGGTGTACAGGATAGCAGAGTCATGCGTATGCGGCAGCGTGGTGTCGCCGGGGTTAATCTGCACATCCAGCAAACGGTAGGTATCTGCATTGAACACGGTACGGTGACGGGGCTCATCGAGAATATGTACAACACGCACGGGGTCGGACAGCCCTGCAAATTCTGCCGGAGTACCCTCATTACTCTGGGCAGCCGCCAAACCGGCGCCGGTTCCAGCTAATACACTCAGAAGCCATGCCTGTCTAAGAATATTCATGTGCCGCCCTCTTGTTATTTTTATCAGCATAATTGCATTCACCAATAGTACACAATTCGGGCATAATGCCCACACCTCATTATCACAACAGGATAACAACAATGAAAAAATATCTGCTGGCGTGGCTGGCTGCACCTCTGCTGCTGGTCTCTCCTTTGACACAGGCCGACGCCGAGTACGTGACCGTCAAAATGGAAATCGACGTTAATCGCTCTGCCGAGCAGGTCTGGGCCAGGGTCGGCGATTACTGCGCCATCAGTGACTGGCTGGGTATCGACTGCACCATTTCTGAAGGTGACGGCGGTATCGGCACCGTGCGCGTGCTGGCCGGCGGTCGCATCACCGAAGTGATGGTCGCTCAGACTCCCTTGTCTTATGGTTACGCTCAACCGGCCGTGCAGGGCGAGTTCTACAATCTGTACCATGGATTCATGGAAGCACGACCGACAGGCGCCAACAGTTCAAAGTTGCTCTATACATTGATACTGGACGTGTCCAACCTGGCCGACCAGGCCGCCAAGGACACCGATATCGCCCGTCGCAGGGCCACGTTTGAGCGCGCACTGGGCAATATGAAGGCGATGGCTGAAGAGTAAGTCTGTCTTAAAACGGTCGCATGATTAGCCCAAAATAACGAGACTACCTCGTATCGGAGAGAAATCATGCGCCCACCGGGTATTCAAGCCGTTTCCACGCTGACGCCACTCCTGATTTTTGCACTATTGGCGTGGCCAAAGACCCATGTCTCAGCGCAAACAGGATGCGCCGACAGTAACTTGCCGGGAGACTGCCTGCGCCTCAACCAGGTACAGGTACTGGGCTCACACAACAGCTATAAGCGCTGGCCTGCTGAGGCGTTGATTGAGGAGCTGAATGCCTATCGCCCGGACTGGGCCCGCGATATCACCTATGAACACCGCCCATTACAGGAGCAGTTGGAAACACTGGGACTGAGACAATTCGAACTGGACGTATTTGCCGACCCGCTGGGAGGCCACTATGCCGATCCGGCAGGCGGCCTGCTGGTTGACGACCCGACGCTTGAAACCAATCGCGCAATCATGTCACAGCCCGGATTCAAAGTATTGCATTCCCAGGATCTGGACTACCGAACCACGTGCCTGACCTTGCAGGACTGCCTGAGCGAAATCCGCAACTGGTCCATTGCCAACCCCAGTCACCTGCCCATCATGATCATGCTGGAATTGAAAGATGCACCCCGCCAAAACTGGGGGCCTATAACCTACACCACTCCTGTCAGTTTTACGGAGCAACTGGTTGTCGATGTAGATGACGACATCTGGGCCGTTTTTGATCGTGAGCATGTGATCACACCGGACGATGTGCGCGGCCAGTCCGACTCTCTCGAACAGGCGATTCTCAACAATGGCTGGCCCACGCTGGCGCAAAGCCGGGGCAAGGTATTGTTCGCCATGGACAATACAGGGCGGCATCGAGATCTGTACCTGCAGCAGGCCCCGGGCCTGGAAGGGCGCGCCATGTTTGTAAGCATGAACCCCGGGCACCCGACGGCCGCTTTTATCAAGATGAACAACGCCATCGATGACCATGAGCAGATTCGCGACAATGTTGCACGTGGCTATCTGGTGCGCACCCGCTCGGATGTGCCGTCGCACGAAGCAAGGACCGGCGACACCACGCGCAGGGAGCTGGCGCTGGACAGTGGCGCGCAGTACATCAGCACCGATTATGCTGAGCCGTCACCCTTTGGCTCGGGCTATCAGGTTGTGCTGCCGGACGGCCCGGGCCATGCGCGGTGCAATCCGGTGTCAGCACCAGCCGGGTGTCAGGCCGACTGGTTGTCTGAATGAGCTGCTTGTCTATAAAAGTATCAGGAGTTATAACCATGAAGCATTCTCATCGCTCCATCTCTAATCACACACTCTCCTGTTACACGACAGGCCTGCTGTTACTGACAGTCTGGCTGGCATCAACGTCCGCATTGGCTCATGACGACCATACTCATTACGTTCACTATGGCTGCGGAACCAGCAATCCACACCATGAAACGGCACGCGGGACCGTTTTTGTCGACAACAATGGCAATGGCATTCTGGATGCCGGTGAGACAGGCGTTGCCCGCGTAAGCGTCAGTAATGGCTGCGAGGTCGTGCTGACTGATGACCAGGGCCGCTACGAGATTGACCTGGCACCTGCCAGTATCCTGTTCATCAGCCAGCCGGTGGGCTATCGGGTACCCGTGGACGATACTAATGTGCCACGATTCTTTTATCTGCACTATCCAGAGGGCACACCTACGCAAACAGCCAACGGCAGCATCGAGTGGCGCTGGGATGTAATTGAGCCAACAGGGCCCATGCCCTCGCGCATCAATTTTGCGCTGTTGCCCGCGCCCGATGTTGGCATACAGTTTGATGCTCACGCCTTCGCTGACACTCAGGCTCGCACCGAACTGGATCAGGATAAGCTGCGCGAGGATCTGATCAATCCGCTGATCGGCAATCCCTACGACGTAGAATTTGGCATTACCGTTGGCGATGTGGTCTTCGACAACCTGGCTCTTTACGAGCGGCACAAAGCCATGATGGCACTGATGGACATTCCGCAGTGGTACCTGCCGGGCAATCACGATGTTAATTTCGAGTCACCCGATGCCCATCTGGCCAACGAGACCTACAAACGTCACTTTGGCCCGGTCTACTATTCATTTAATGTGGGCAATGTTCACTTTGTAGCGCTGAATAATGTGGAGTATGCTGGTGCCGATCAGCGCGATTATCGCGGTTATATATCGGAGGACCAGCTGTACTGGCTGCAGCGCAATCTGGCGAATGTGGATCGCAACAAGCTCATTGTGATTGCCACCCATATTCCGCTGATATCAGAAGCCGTTGATGAAAACGGGACTTATACTTCCGGGCCATCAACCGTCAATTTTGATCAGCTGATTCAATTATTGCTACCCTTTGAACATGTCTATGGCATTGCTGGGCACGACACCAGCAACAGCTGGAAAGTGGAAATCAACCATACCCACAACTGGACCGGACAACCCTGGATTGCGCACACACTGGCCGAGGTCCGCGGTAACGGCTGGCACACCGGGCCTGAAGATCTGCGTGGTGTGAACGATGCCATGATGCAGGACGGCAATCCCAACGGTTTTTATGTGCTGCGCTTTAATGATGTGAACGTTGTGCCTGAGTTCATTCCCTTTCCATTTGGTCCGGATGCCGGTCAACGGCTGCGGGTGATGCTGGATCCGCCGCTGCAGGCTGTAGAGGGTGACAGCATCAACCGGGGCACCCTGCAGACGGACACGAAAGTGGTGGTTAACCTGTTTGATGGCGGTGCGCGAGATGAGGTCAGGTTGAGCCTGAACGGCGGCCCCGCAACGTCTATGCGTTATACCGTGCGAACTGACCCCTATGTGGAGCGCGCGCACCAGCAGCAGTTGGACACACCAGAAGCGCTTGGAAGACCGCATCTGTCAGCGCATATCTGGGAGCTGGAGCTGCCTGCCTCGCTCGCGCCGGGCATCCATCGCGTCACCATCACTACCCGCGATGAATTTGGTCAGGAGCACAAAGCAAACTTCAGCTTTGAGGTGCTTCCGCACTGACAGGGTCTGTACTAAAGCGCATGCCCGCATGCTGTTCCAGACGCTGAATCAGATGATTACCCAAGGCCGACGCCGGTGTCCAGAAACCACCGGCCACCTTGTCCCGATCGATGTCCCGAGACAGACAAAGCGCTGCTTGTCCAAGCATACGTGCAGTGGCGCCATATCCCGGATCCCGTTCACCGTAGACAAAGGTACGTATTGTCTTTCCTCCGGCGGTGTGCCCGACAAACACCAGATCAAAAAAGCCTGTGCGTTGCATTTCCGGGCTGGGGCCTTCGCCCGGTTTGGGCAGAAAACGCCCCATTAACCAGCGCAAGGGTGGCAGCGCGAATCCCAGCATCATCAGGGTCTGGCCACGCGCAGTACGTTTGGCCCGGCTTTGTCCTTTGGCATCGCCCCCTGTCATTACTGCTTCATCATAAAGAAAGTCCTGACCCCATGGATATCCGAGCAGCGCATTAGAGCGGTGTACTACCCGCGTGTTGATGCCTTCCATGACAAACGGCGCAATCCAGCTATCAACATCGTCATCACGGGCTGCCGTGATTTTGTGTTGCCGCACAGCAGGTTTGTTATCGGGCGGGCATAGTGAGTACGGATCCTGTAACTCACGGCGCAAGGCCGGATCTGCCGCGGCCTCCTTTGCCACGTTCATCATGCTGGCGACAGTACCCCCGGAAAATCCGCCCTTGAATTTGCGCACACGCATTTTGACATGCTGGCATGGCGCATCCAGCTCTTTTTGCGACTGTTGCTGCAAATACCAGACACCCAGATCAGATGGAATCGAATCGAAACCACAACAGTGTACGATGCGCGAACCACTCTCTTGAGCCTGCGATTCATAGCGCTCGATCATGCGACGAATCCACTGCGTCTCGCCGGTCAAATCGCAATAATCAGTTCCGCTTTCAACGCAGGCCTTTATCAGCGGTTCGCCATACAGTGCATATGGCCCCACAGTAGAAATAACGACATCCGCTTCCTCGCAGAGCGCCTTTAGCTGGGTCTCATTGGCGGCATCAGCCAGTCGATATTGTGGTTGGTGCGGACCACTCAGCTCCTGCTGCAGCTTCTTCAACTTCTCTTCAGAGCGGGCAGCCATCAGCCAATTCAGAGAGCCATCCTGATTTAACTCATGAAGATAGCGACACAGGATCTGACCCACAAAGCTGGTTGCTCCGAAAACAATCAGGGGTTTGCTCATTTTCTTAATGCCTTTTTGTCGACCTTGCCCACTGGTGTCAGCGGGATCTGCGCAACAATATGAATGTATTTTGGCACTTTGAAGGGCGCCATGGTATCGCGACAGTAGGCCAGTATTTTTTCCTTCACGGCTGCATCGCCGCGCTCACGACCGACTTTCGAAAGCTGCACATACAGGTTGACGATATCGTTGCCCGGGCGCTCCTCATCCGGGGTACCGATCACGGCTGACAGCTCAATTTCCTCCAGTTCTTTGAGCTTGTTTTCCACCTCAACCGAGAACACCTTGTAACCGCCGACAATCAGCATGTCTTTGGCGCGGTCGCAGATGGTGATATAACCATCCTGATCTTTTTTAGCCACATCACCCGTATAAAAATAAGTTTTCCCATCAAAGCTGCGCAGCGCTTTGTTGCTCTCCTCGGGTAAGCCGAGATAACCCCGGAACACTTGCGGACCTCGGGCAATCAGTTCACCGGGCTCATCGACCGGCATTTCATGCTTGCCGGTTTCGGCATCAACAATACGAATATCCGTACCGGGCAATGGCAAGCCAATGGTGCCCGGTCGCGCCCGGCCTGGCGGATTCATGGTCAGTGTCGGGCTGGTCTCGGTCAGGCCGTATGCTTCGCAATACTTTCCCTGGCCAATGATTTCTTCCACTTTGCGTATCAGTTCAACCGGCGCCGGCGCTGCACCCGACACCGCGATCTTCAAACGTGAGAAGTCGACCTTTTTAAACAGCGGTTCTTCCAGCAGCATCTGATACAGGGTTGGCACATTGCCCAGCACGGTGGGCGGATGTTTCAACATCGCCTGACAGAATGATTTAACATCTCGCGGATTCGGCACAACAATCATCAGTGCGCGTTTTCGCAGCCCCATAAACAGCGCACTCAGGCCGGCAATATGGAACCAGGGCAAAACTGTGGCGAAGGTCTCCTTACCGACATCATAACTACTCACCGTTTCATTCTGGATCACATTACTCATAATGTTATGCAGAGATAGTTCGGCGCCTTTTGGATTACCGGTGGTACCGCCGGTGTACTGAATCATGAAGACATCTTCCAGGCGGCAGGGTTCAAACACACGGCTGTTATTGGCTTTTTTGACATCGGGCCAAAAGTTGACTGTACGAATATGAGTCAAATCTGGCAGCTCTACCTTTGGCACCTTGCCGGTTACACCGGCCAGCCACTTTTTCCAGCCAGGCAGAAAGTCAATGGGGCCTGTTGTCATGACCGCCTTGACCGTTGGCAAACGTCCATCCAATTTGCTGGCTAACGGTGCAAATAATTGATCCAGAGAAATCAGTAAGCGGATATGCGCATTGGCGACCTGATAGACAATCTCATCCGCTTTGAGCAATGGTGAAACTCCTGACGCCGGACAACCCAGCTTGGCAGCCGCCAGCAGACCAATGACATACTGCGGGCTGTTGGGCAGATGCAGGCCAATGACGTCCCCACGCTCAATACCCAGTTCACGCATCCTGTTGGCCAATCGATTGGCCAGATCATTAATCTGACTGATTGTCAGTGTTACACCCAGATAGTAGAGGCAGGGGGCATCGGGCGCCTCAGCAACGTGACGTTCCACAATCTCCGGAATAGACTCGTCCGGAACCGCGGGCATGTTTTGCAAATCAGACATTGCTACTTTCCTCCCTCACAATAGGCCTCGGAATAAACAGGTCTTTGATCATAAATGATTTTCGGAGCCAGTGGTATGCAATGGTGATATGATCGGTCGGTCATGAGCAAACTGAATTATCATCACCTTTAATACTTCTGGCAAGTTGCCCGCGATGGCAATCTGACGCGCACTGCCGAGCAGCTACACGTGGCGCAATCGGCGCGGCGACCCCGACCACCACCGCATTGTGCGTCACTATCTGCTGACCCTGCTGGCTGGTGTTGATAGTAGTCGGCCTGAGCTGCGTAATGGCTGCTCTGGTCATGATCACGCGTATCAGCATCAAGGTACGCCTGGCCTGGTCAACAGTTGTCCAGATAGGCCCGATGTTGGTGGAATGTGCTCTGGGTCTCTATGAGCTGGCGCTGTGGCGCCATACCGGGTCATTGCAGCACGATACCTATCGCATGGTTCGGAGACAGGGCGCACATCTTGATCATGCAGTTTTCGACACACCTTCCGCCGGTTTCGGTCTGGTGGAAATGCTCGGCATATTCAAATCGATTTCGATGCTGAAAAATAGCCTTAAACCCGCAGTACCAGGTCACCCTGTCAACCAACTATGCGATGACCGCCCCTTTGTTCTGACTCAACAAGGACAGACCCTGTCAGTCACGACTCTAACGGAACTTGCTGCAACGGTTTTAACCCATATGGGGCTCACAGAAAACGTTGCACCGGTAGTTTTACTGCTGGGCCATAGCTGTGAAACCGCAAACAATGCAGCGTTTGTCGTAGCGCCGCGCTCAATGACACAAAAAATTGATCTGCAGGGGCGCAGTTTCCTGCACGATTAAGATTGGAAAAAAGATAATGAATTTCAAACGCTTGAGCTAATCATGACAGCCCTCATGATTGTAACCAACTGGATTAACCTGCAATATTACGCATCAACCGTAGATAACCGGATTTATGGAAGCGGGAATAAATTACTGCATAACGTGGTCGGTGAAAACGAAGGGGTGTTTGAAGGCAACGGCGGCGATCTGCGCATCGGGCTGGCCATGCAGTTGCATGATGGGGGGCACTGGCGCCATCAGCCATTGCGTCTGAGTGTATTTATCGCCGCGCCACGCGATGCGATACTGACTATCGTCCGGAAACACGCGGCCGTTGCAGAACTGATTGACAATGATTGGCTGACTGTCTTTCAATGGGATGCCGAACAACACACCATCGGTCGTTTATATCAATTTGAGTGGATCAAACAGGAAAGGTCATTATGATCGACACCAATAAGCTTTTGAACCAGTTCATGGGCGGCAGTACAGGCACAACTCAGGGAGTCAATCCCGGCGCCGGTCGCGGAGATCTTATGAAAGGGGCGGCTGTCGGCGGTATTCTAGGCTTACTGGTAGGCAATAAAAAAACCCGCAAAATGGCTGGTGGGCTGGTTGGTTATGGTGGGGCAGCAGCAGCCGGCGCACTGGCTTTTAAGGCTTACCAGAACTGGCAGCAAGGCAAACAGGCCGCCACAGCGCCTGTTGCCACCGCCGCTGATGTAAACAATGTTGATCCACGATTTTTACCAGCCAGCATTGACAGCACGGGTCAGAATTTCTCCTTAACCTTGATGAGCGCCATGATTGCAGCCGCCAAGGCAGACGGTCATATCGATGCAAAAGAGCAGGCCGCCATCTTTGAGCATGTGGAGAAACTGTCGCTGGATGCGGAAAGCAAGGCGGCAGTATTTGACTTGCTACGCCAGCCGGCCGACATCGACTCACTGGTCAGTTCAGTGCAGGGCATGGAACAGGCGTCTGAGGTGTATCTGGTGTCACGTCTGGCGATCGATGTTGATCACCCCGCTGAACGTGCCTGGCTGGATGCCCTGGCGCACAAGCTCAACTTGCCGACCGAGCTGGTTGCACACCTGGATCATCAGATAGAGGACTGAGCATATCAAAGATTTCAATCTAAAAATAAATCCGTATTCATTGATTCTGCTCTTGAGCCTGGTTGCAGGCATGTTGCTGCTAATTCACGTATGGCTGACCATTCATCATTATCAGGTCAACGACATACCATGGGTTATTCGTCAGTTGTTTGACGTCGACGAAGAGAACAACATACCCACCTGGTTCTCTTCAGCCAACCTGCTGCTGGCGGCTGGTCTGACCCTCGTGCTGGCCGCCGATAAATGGCAATCACATGACCGGTGGCGTGTTCACTGGATGTTGCTCGGCTGGGGGTTTCTGCTGCTCTCTCTGGACGAGATGGCCGGTCTACACGAAAGCGTGAACGTGGTAACTGAAGCCTCCTGGGCTATCTATGCCCTGCCGCTGGTGTTACTGCTGGCTATCATATTTTTCCGCTTTCTGTACAACCTTCCAGTCCGCACGGCCAGCCTGCTGATTCTGTCCGGCTTGATCTTTCTGGGCGGCGCGATCGGTGTTGAGCTCTACACAGAGCCGTATCTGTACAATGACGAACTGGATACACTCGCATACAATCTGTGGACACCCATTGAAGAAGGCATGGAAATGTATGGGGTGATTCTTTTCCAGTACGCCATACTGGAATATATGGGCGCGGACAGGGAGTTCGCGATCAAAATACGTTTTTCAAGACACGATTGACGGGGAATATCACATCACCTCCGCCAGATTCCCGTATTCTTCCAGCCAGCTCTTGCGGTCAGGTGCACGTTTTTTCGCCAGCATCATATCCAGTGCTTCTTCAGTCTCACTGTAGCCCGCGTTACGATCATCCTCGGGCAATACCAGTTGCACAAGGCGCCTGGTGTCCCGACTCATTGTTGTTTCGCGTAGCTGCAACGGGTTCATTTCGCCCAGGCCCTTGAATCGCTGAACGTTGGGTCGGGCGGTTTTCTTCTCTGCAGCGATTCGATCCAGAATGCCGTTTTTCTCATCGTCATCCAGGGCATAGTAGACATCCTTGCCAACATCAATTCTATACAGCGGCGGCATTGCCACGAATACCCGACCTGCAGCCACCAGTGGCTTGAAATGGCGCACAAACAACGCGCATAACAAGGTGGCAATATGCAGACCATCAGAGTCCGCGTCTGCCAGAATACAGATCTTGCCGTAACGCAAGCCGCTCAAATCAGCAGAGCCCGGGTCAACTCCCAGTGCGACGGCAATGTCGTGCACCTCCTGAGATGCCAGAATTTCATTGGAGTCGACTTCCCAGGTATTCAAAATTTTCCCGCGAAGCGGCATAATGGCCTGTGTCTCTCGATCCCGCGCCTGCTTGGCTGAACCACCGGCCGAGTCACCCTCCACCAGAAACAGTTCACCTGCCATGACATCCTGGGTGGCGCAGTCTGCCAGCTTGCCAGGCAATGCCGGGCCGGTTGTCACTTTTTTACGGGCAACCTTCTTGCTGGCTTTCATGCGACTTTGCGCATTACTGATGCACAGCTCCGCCAGCGCCAGCGCATCATCAGTGTGCTGATTCAGCCACAGACTGAAGGCATCTTTTACCACACCACCAACAAAGGCAGCGCTTTGTCGCGACGATAATCGCTCTTTGGTCTGACCGGAAAACTGCGGATCTTTCATCTTGGTAGAGAGCACAAAGCAGCAGCGGTCCCAGATATCTTCCGGCGTCAGCTTCATGCCACGCGGCAGCAGGTTGCGGAACTCACAAAACTCACGCATCGCATCCAGAAGGCCGGTTCTCAATCCGTTGACGTGCGTGCCGCCCTGCGCAGTCGGAATCAGATTGACATAACTTTCCTGCAACAGTTCACCACCTTCCGGCAGCCACAACACGGCCCATTCAACCGCTTCATCATTGCCCTTCATATCTCCACTGAAAGGCTCAATCGGCAAAGTCAGATAGTCACCGGTGCCCTGCAGGATATAGTCAATCAGACCATCCTGATAGCACCACTCCTCGCTTTGCGCCTTGTCTTCGCTGACTGTATTATCAACAAAGATCACCCGCAGCCCGGAACAGAGCACTGCCTTGGCGCGCAGCACATGCTTAAGTCGAGGAATAGAAACACGAGGCGAGTCAAAATATTTTTCGTCAGGTAAAAAACGCAGCGTTGTGCCGGTATTACGCTTGCCGCAGGTACCAATCTCTTTCAGCTCGCTGGCCTTGTCTCCATTTTGAAATCGCATTTGATACACGATGCCATTGCGTTGCACCGTGACTTCCACATAATGCGACAGGGCATTCACAACAGACACACCGACACCATGCAGACCGCCGGAAAAATTATAGTTTTTGTCACTGAACTTGCCGCCGGCATGCAGGCGTGTCAGGATCAACTCAACACCGCTGACTTTTTCTTCGGGATGAATATCCACCGGCATACCGCGACCGTTATCCTGCACCTCAATCGAGCCATCTTTATGCAGGATCAGCATAATCGAACTGGCATGACCCGCCAGCGCTTCGTCGACACTGTTATCCAGCACCTCCTGCACAAGGTGATTGGGGCGTGTTGTATCGGTATACATGCCCGGGCGCTTTTTGACCGGATCCAGGCCCGTCAGAACCTCAATGGCATCTGCATTATAGTTACTGCTCATTAGAATTATTCTCTGATATATTTTTCCGGATCAGTAGCCATCGGCCCCCTGATCAACATTAACCGTGTAGTTTTCAAGACGACGCAACGTTGTCTGGACCTGCCCATCATCATGCAGGTCCAGCAGACGATAAGCTGGAGGCAGCAAATCCAGCGTAAAATCGTGCACGCCGGCTTTAAATTGAATACAGGTGGACGGTGTACAGATATACCGCTGACCATTGTTAATCAGGTCCAACTCTTGATGAATATGGCCGTAAACCACCGCCCGAACACTGCCATAGTTGTCCAGCAGACGATTGAAGTCATCCGCATTGTGCAAGCCAATGTCCAACATCCAGCCAGCTGTGCCTGGCAGCGGATTATGGTGCATGCACACAAGCGTATGACGAACCTGCGGATCACTTTCAGCAACTGACAGTCGATCCTGCAAACGCTCAAGCTCAGAGACTGCCAACTCACCGTGCACCTTGCCAGGCACACTGGTGTCCAGCATGACAACTTGCCAGCCGTTCAGGACCGAATGACCAGCAAACGCATTTTGCGAGCATGGTAGTGACTGCATAAGTTGCCGGTCATCATGATTGCCCGGCACCCATCGGAACGGCACACCGAGTCGGGCAATGGCATCGACAAAGGCCTGATAGGCCCGCATTGACGCATCCTGCGCGATATCACCCGTGGCAACAACCAGATCCAGGCTCCCTGCCTCATCCGCCAACGCATCAATGACCTGCAAAAAGCTGTCGCGGGTATTCAAACCCAGCAACTCCGCGCGTTCATCGGCGAACAGATGCGGGTCTGTAATCTGGGCTATACGGATGGGGCGATTGGCTGACATGGATCAATCTGTACAAAGACGATCAGAGCACAGGACGCTGACGCCCGGCGCTCGGCAAAGGCGCAGACATTCAGCCAGAAGTTCATTGATCTGGCGCTTTTCATCCTGATGGTACATATCCCGGTTCGGCACCTCGCTGCGCACAGGTATTCGCCGACGTCCCTGATAACTGACCGGCTCGGCGGTGCATGCATCGTGATACAAACGAACCTCAATCACCGGCAAACGGACGACGTCCGGCCATTGCATGTTCGCGCTTTCCATGCTGACCTCGAGCGTGGATGTATAGGTAAACTCCTCTTTCAGTCTGACAACAAGTTGCAGTCTGCTATCCGCCAGCGGAAAGCGCCAGCTATCGTGTTCCGGATTTGATTCTAGACCAGGGATCAGTCTGAGTAAACGCCTGTAATTGGCATCACAGGTCCGCATATATGCCGCCAGATCGACCCGGTAACGCGCTGGCGGGCTGCCTGAATGTAAAACCTGTTCAATTGCTGCAAACATACTGTAATCGAAACCACTGCAAGGCGATGATGGCCATGGCGTTATTGATTTTACCGGCCTGTAATGCAGCCAGCGCGTCGGCGACCGGAAGCACGACAACTTTTATGTCTTCGTGCTCATCCGCCAGGCCATGAATACCATCAGCTTGAGAGGCATCAACCCGGCCATAGAACACACTGATGCACTCGTCACTGCCGCCCGGACTGTTGTAATACTCACAGATAAATCGCAGATCGTTGACCTGCAGGCCGGCTTCTTCCTGCACTTCACGGGTCGCCACCTGCTCCGGGCTTTCGCCCTCATCGATAATGCCGGCTACCAGCTCCAGCACCCAGGGACTTTGTTGAGCATTATCCAGCAACCCGACCCGGAACTGCTCAACCAAAACCAGTTGATCTTGCTCCGGGTCATGCAACAACACGCCAACCGCGCGACCACGACAGAACAGCTCACGACTGAATGAGGGACTCCAGTCTCCGGCATAGCGTCGATGTTTCAAGCTTAGCTTATCGACTGCGAAAAAGCCCTGAAAAACACGCTCACGGCTGATGACTTCAACATCATCCTGCTGATAGGTGGGTGTGTAATTCAAAAGAAAACCCCCGTAGAGACTGTCAGTGCAAAACATCCATTATGCCGCACTGACAGTGAGGGGGCTAGCGCCGCAGAACATTCAGATCCGGTTTAGTTGGAGAATCCGGAAAGGCGGAATTGAACAAAAGGCTCAAGCAAGCGATACCAGATGGAGCTGGGTTTCACGGGCCGCTCCAGGCTGACCAGACAGATACAGTCTGTATCCATGGTGGCGGTTGGCTGATGCTTCTCACCAGCATGACGCACCACAAAATCTCCGCGCACGTATTTACCCTCGGCATCAGAGAAGCTGCCCTTTAACAGCACCGTGATTTCCTCACCGCGATGCTCATGCTCAGGCATCTGACCACCGGCCCGAATATCATACAGAGATGTCTGTCTGACACCGTCACCGACATTCACAGGAGCAATACGCAGCGACTTGCCGAGTTGTACCCAGTTAAGGCTCTGAATGGAACCCTGCGCCAGCTTCTGCACAACACGCGGCAAGGACAAACCCTGAGCCGGCGCCGCACTCACGACCGGCGCAGGTACTTCTGCCTGCTGATGGACTGCATCATCGTCAATCTTCTGCATCAACCGGGCAAATCCCTCGTCGTCCGCATCAACAGCCTCTTCCGGCTCGATACGTGTCATGATCTGCGCACCCAGATCACTGAGTTGCTGCACATGCGCCCGGCATTTGGCGCAAAATTCCAGGTGAGCGGCTACACAGATCGCCTCGGATGTCGCAAGGCTGCCAGATGCAAAATCTGTCAGAAATCTGGAGTCTGGATGAAATGAAACCATGTTAATACCTGCTTTGGCTGAACTCATAATCAGCGATCAATCAATATTTGCAATTTACTGAGCGCCAGCCGGATACGAGACTTGACCGTTCCCAGTGGCAGATCCATTTCTTCGGCGACTTCATTATGCGACTTGCCTTCCATAAACGCCTTGTAAAGCACTTGCAGTTGCTCATCCGGCAGACTGGTTATGGCCTGACGGATCACTTGCTCCGCCCGGCGCTGTTGCAGATCAACCAGCGGCTCGGGCGATTCCGGCTCATGCCAGATATCCTCAATCTCGATTTTCCGATCATTTCGTTCGTTACGCCGGATAAAGTCAATTCGAGTGTTTCGTGCAATCGTAAAGATCCAGGTATTGACACTGGCTTTGGCCGGGTTAAAGGACGCTGCCTTGTTCCAGACCTTGATCAATACTTCCTGAGTAATTTCTTCTGCCTCGGAGCGGTCGCCTCCGGCGCCCATACTCTTCAGCAGAAACGCCCGAATCAGCGGCGTATAGTGCTTGTAGAGCTGCTGAAAAGCCGCCCGGTCGCGCTTCTGAGCTACCTGCCTGACCAGATCCGCCCAGGGATCCGGGGCTCTGTTTGTGGCGGCCTGTGCACTGGCTACATTGTCCATGTCGTCATTATTTTCCACGGTTGTCCTGAATGCCTGCGTACTGTGTTGATTTACGCAGAAGTCATGTACGACCTGTCTACGTGCGAAGTTTGACAACCGGATCACTCGTCACTGGCATTTTTTGCCCGGTGGCCGGCAGATTTTCCGGAATGTCATATCAAGCTGCCGTCTTTCCGGTAATGATCCGGAGCCGAGCGTCGGGCGTAATAATAGCCATGAGCATACGCCCGACAGGTGATTTTGACAAATGGCAACTAACATGAACTCCGTCAGCGATAATCTGCGTGCCGCGCTGATCCGTGACTTCAAGGAT
The DNA here is from genome assembly GCF_001444425.1 of Pseudohongiella spirulinae. Taxonomy (NCBI): domain Bacteria; kingdom Pseudomonadati; phylum Pseudomonadota; class Gammaproteobacteria; order Pseudomonadales; family Pseudohongiellaceae; genus Pseudohongiella; species Pseudohongiella spirulinae. Next base: position 359,608 of record NZ_CP013189.1, on the reverse strand, counting down.
TTTTACCGGCAGCCTGATATCGCTGGCTTGGACAATATCGACCGGATTTATACGCAGGATGTCGAATTTCACGATCCAGCACACGCTCTTTATGGACGGCTGGCAGTCAAAAACTATCTGCGCAGCCTGTACGGCAATACCCGCGATATCCGTTTTGAATATCACGATGAACAGATCGGTGAAAACAGTGCGACCATAAACTGGATCATGCACTTCAGCCATCCGTCACTGAAGCGCGGGGCGCCGATTCAGGTCAAAGGTATCACCATGATCCGCTTTACAGACCGGATTTTTTACCACGAGGATTTTTTCGATCTGGGAGCCATGGTTTATCAGCACGTACCTGTGCTGGGAATGGCTGTGCGCTACATCAACAGACGGCTTTCCGCATGAATATCTGGATAACCGGCGGGGGTTCCGGCATAGGGCGAGAACTTGCATTACTTTATGCTCTGGAGGGTCATGAAGTGGTGATCAGCGGACGCTCTGAGGACAAACTGAAAGAGGTTGTGGAAGCCGCCGGGAAATCGCAAGCCGTCGGCCAAATCAAAACCCTCGCCTTTGATGTCACCAATCCTGGCCAGGCAGAAAACGTCTGTGACCGGCTGAAGCTGTTTTTCAGCCATCTGGACCTGGTCATTCTTAACGCTGGCACCTGCGAATACATCCAGGGGCAGCAACTTGATGTGGCCCTCTTCCGCCGCGTTATGGACACCAATCTTTTTGGACAGATCAATGCTCTGAACGCCGCGCTGCCATTGCTGCGCCAGGCACCGGAGAGACCCCTGGTGGCCGGCATCTGCAGCCTGGCCGCTTTTATTGGATTTCCGCGAGCGGAGGCTTACGGCGCATCAAAAGCAGCAGCGCGCTATTTTCTGCACTCTGTACGCACTGATTTCAAAGACGTCATGGATGTAACTGTTGTTAACCCGGGATTTGTTACCACACCAATGACGGCGCAAAACGATTTCCCAATGCCGTTTCTGATGGACGCTTCCCGGGCCGCCCAACGCATTGCAAACGCTTTGCGCAACCGCCCGCTTGAGTATAACTTCCCGGCAAGACTGGTTTTTGCCCTGCGCACCGCTCAGCTCTTCAAGCGACTCTGGTACAGGATGATAGGAAGGTAGCGGCGATGGAAAGCGGTATTTATCACGGAATAGTCAAACATCATCGCATGCAGCCCAGACACCATTATTTCAGCTACAAAGTATTCATGATGTATCTGGACCTTGATGAACTGGAGCAGGTTTTCAGTCGCAATCTGATGTGGTCCGCCAGACGCGCAGCGTTCGCCTGGTTCAGACGTCGCGACTACCTGGGTCCCGACGATATACCGCTGAAAGAGGCTGTCTACCGGCGCGTGGAACAGGCCACCGGGCAGCGCCCCGACGGCCCGGTCCGGCTTCTGACTAATCTGCGCTACTTTGGTTTTCTGATCAACCCGATCAGTTGCTATTACGTCTTTGATACAAACAATGCGCTGACGCATATTGTTGCCGAAGTGACCAATACTCCCTGGCAGCAACGGGTCACTTATGTCGTGCCCTGTGACGACGAGGGCAAGGCAACACATGTATTCAAAAAGCAGATGCACGTGTCACCGTTTATGCCGATGGATATGAACTACCACTGGCGCTCAGACAGACCCGCGGAGCGCCTGACCCTGAATTTACAGAACTGGCGCAATGGTCAGCAGGCCTTTATTGCCAATCTGAATTTGTGTCGGCAAGAGATCACGCCCGGCAATCTGAATCGAATTTTGATTAATTACCCATTTATGACCTTAAAGGTGGCCCTGGGCATTTACTGGCAGGCAATGAAGTTATCTGTCAAAAGAATCCCTTTTTTACCTCACCCAGATAACCGGAGTAACACACAGATATGAAATCACCCGGCAACTACCAGGCTGGCCTTGTCCAGGCAGGCGTGCTTGAATCTGACTCAATCTCCCGCGGTCTGATGGATAAAGCCACGGCCCGACAGCGACTGGCCCGTGAACTGTTGCACCGCCGACTAAATCTGATCTCCAAAGGCACTCTGATCATCGACGAAGGTGACCAGTTGTTGCGCTTTGGTGAACAGACACCGGACTCTCTGACAGCACATGTCATTGTGACGGATCCAGATTTTTATCAGGCCGTTGCCTACAACGGCAGCATTGGCGGCGGCGAGTCTTACATGCGTCATCAGTGGCACACACCTGACCTGGTCGCTCTGGTTCGCATCATGGTACTGAACCTTCCGGTATTACAAGGCATGGACGGCGGCAAATCCTGGGTCGCACGTATGCTGAACAAAGTACTGCATCTGCGCAATCGCAACACCATAAGCGGATCCAAAGCCAACATTGCCGCTCATTACGACCTGAGCAACCAGTTTTTTGAGACCTTCCTGGACCCGTCCATGATGTACTCGGCGGCGATTTTTGAACACGAAAAACAATCCTTGCATGAAGCTTCGCTCAACAAACTGACCCACATCTGTGAGCGTCTGCAACTCAAACCCGACGATCACCTGCTGGAGATCGGCACCGGCTGGGGCTCAATGGCCATTCATGCAGCCAGGCACTACGGCTGCCGGGTCACCTCCGCGACGATTTCACAGGAGCAATATGAGTACGCCTGCAAGCGTGTGGCTGAAGAGGGACTACAGGACCGCATTGAAATTCTCCTGGAGGACTATCGAAATCTGCAAGGTCAGTACGACAAGCTGGTCTCCATCGAAATGATAGAGGCTGTTGGTCACCAGTATTTCAGCACCTACTTTGCCAAATGTTCGTCACTGCTCAAGTCAGACGGGTTAATGCTGATTCAGGCCATCACCATCTCTGACCAGCGTTACGAAAATTCATTGCACAGTGTCGACTTCATTCAGCGGTATATCTTTCCCGGTGGATGTCTGCCCAGCAACACCGCCATCGCCAATCACATTTGCAAGGATACCGATCTGCAGATCGTAGGGCTTGAAGATATCACACGCGATTATGCACTGACCCTGGAGCGCTGGCGCACCACATTCCTGAGCAAGGTGCGTAACATCCAGGAGCAGGGCTTTGGTCCGGACTTCATCCGCATGTGGGACTACTATCTGGCTTATTGCCAGGGCGGATTCATGGAGCGGGTTATACATACAGCGCAGTTCCTGATGGCGAAACCAGACTGCCGCCTGCAACCCCTGCATGCCCGAATACCGGCAAAGCGCTGAGCAACATCATGCCCTTGATGATCAATAACAGCCAGATGAAGCTCTCTGAGCGCCAGTATTTGCTTGTTAATGCGCTGATGTTCCAGCTGGGCTGGCTGCTTTGTGTGCTGTTTGGTTCAATGATCGCCGTTGGCGTCACCGCAGCGACAGTCGCGCTGCATATGCAATGGGTTCGGGACAAAAGGAGAGAAGGCATTTTTCTGCTCCTGTGCCTGGGCATTGGTTTTATGACCGACCTGCTGTTAATTCAGTTCGGCGTGCTGACAACAGGCAGCGTGTTCCCGCCGCTCTGGCTGAGTTGTCTGTGGGTGCTGTTTGGCACCACAGTTGGCTACGCACTGCGTATATTTCACGGCAAACTGTGGCTGTGCATTGCCGCCGGTGGACTGTCTGCGCCACTGTCTTATTATGGCGGGGCGCGTCTGGCCGACGTAGGGCTATTGGCGCCAGCGTGGCTGGCACTGCTGGTAATCGGTTTGGTGTGGGCGTTCGTATTTCCGGTATTAATTCATTTTTACAGCGTTAATCGCTTAAAAGTGGGGAGTGTGTCATGAAGCCTGTTTTCGCGTTAATCACACTGGTATCCGCTTGCCTGACTGCTACACCAGGCGCCCTGGCTGTACCATCAAATCTGCCGGCAGACATCTGGGCCGTCGGTACAGCCTGGACGCAGGATCAGCAGCGCGTGCAGTATTACGAGTACCACTATGCCGATAACCCGGAGCTGGACCTGCCGACACGGGTAGAGTATAGAGATCCCGGCGGCCGGATTTTCGCCTCCAAAAAGATTGATTACAGCGACTCATTGATTGCACCGTCAGTCAGCCAGCAGGACTATCGGAATCAGGCTCAGCTGCAGACGGAACACAGCGCTGAACCTGCTGCGCAAGTCATTCGTGTCAATTTCCGTCCGCATGACAGTGACCAGTTACAGCAGACGGAGATCGCTACCCGGGACACCCTGATTGTTGATGCCGGCTTCGACCCGTTTGTACGCAAGCACTGGGATAACCTGGTCGGCGGACGGCGCGTAACAGCCGACTTTCTTGTGCCCGCTCGAATGGACAGCGTGCGCATCAGTGTAAGCAGGACTGACACCGCCAATTGCCCGGCTGATTCGCAGCCCCTGCACTGTTTTGTCATCCGTCCGGCCGGGTTGCTGCGCGTGGTTGGATGGCTGGTTGACCCTATCTACATCGGCTACCATCAGGAGACCCGCCGCCTGCTGGTATTTAACGGCCTCAGCAATTTGCGTGACGATGCCGGCGAACCACGTAACGCTCTGATTAAATTTGAATATTTCTGATCAGAACGAACATCCGCTTTTTAGGCTATAATCCGCCGCTTCATGCGGAGGATTATTTATGCCATTACCGACGCCGGTCAAACGCCAGCATATTCATACACGCCATATTAATTTCGCCGGGTTTGAACGTGAAGACGGCCTGTTCGACATCGAAGCTCACCTGACAGATACCAAAACCTATGCTTTCAGTAACAATTGGCGGGGTGATATTGAACCGGGCGACCCGATCCACGAAATGTGGTTACGCGTCACTATCAACGACAAGTTTGTGGTGCAGAACGTCGAGGCAGCAACTGATAACAGCCCGTTTGCCATTTGTCCTGACATAGCTCCGATCTATAAGGAATTGACAGGACTGACCATGGGTCCCGGCTGGCGCAAGGCCGTCCGCCAGAAAGTAGGTGGCGTTCAGGGTTGCACCCATCTGACCGAACTGCTCTTCCCGATGGCTACCGTGGCGATTCAGACCATCAAGCCCCTGCAGAATCATCGTCGTCGCCTGGCGGACTCGGACAGCCGCCAGCATGTCGGTCGACCGTTTGTGCTCAATACCTGTCATGCCTGGGCGGAGCACTCACCCGTCGTAAAGGAAAACGCGCCGGATTTTTACGTACCCAAAGAAAAAAGCCGGATTATTGCCAGCAATGGCGGAGAATCTATTCGTGTAACAGAGGAAGCAGCAGAGTAATTGCGACGCCTTCGTACTCCTTGATGTTTTCAGCTCTGATCTGCCCCCCATGGAATTCGGTAATCAGACGCGCAATATGCAGCCCCATGCCCAAATGGGGCTCCTTCTGTTTCTCCTGGGGACGCACAGAAATCATTGAGTCAAACAATCGCCCCTTCATCTCTTCTGGCAAATAGGGTCCGTAGTTGGTCACCCTGAGCACCGCGCGATCTTTTATCACCCGGCATGAAACAACAATCGGCTTCTTGTGATAGCTAAACTCGACAGCGTTGGCGATCAGTTTATCCATTAACTGAGCTATGTACTCGGGAACGCCATTTATCATGACAGGCCCCTGCAGATCGCCCTCAATGACCGCATCTGGATACGCCAGACGATACCCCTCAATACAACCCGCCAGCACCCTGGCAAGATCAATTTTCTCTTTCTCGGAGGTCTGCAGCATCTGTTCCAGCCGCGTTGCTTCACTCATATTGGTCAGGATCAGATTCAGGCGATTGATACCTTCCTCGGCGCGCTGAATGTATACTGACGACTCCCTGTCACTCACCGTCATACCCAGGTTTTCCAGCGATGACCGCACCACGGTAACCGGTGTGCGCAACTCGTGCGACAACCGCGAGGACATATTTTCCAGGTAATTTGTATACTGCCCGAGGCGTTCAACAATATTGTAAAAACTGCGGGACAAGTCGCCGATTTCGTCAGAATTTCGACTGGCGACAATGGTGTTTTTCAGGCGCCCGGTATCATCAATGATTTTTTCGGCCTGATTGCGCAATGCCCGGATTCGGCTGGAAATTCTTGAAGCAAAAAAGAACAGGCCGACGGCGACCAGCAGCATGACACCCAAAATGGTATTAAACAGTGTCTCCAATGCCTGATTACGGAAGGTTCGCAGACCATTCATGTTCTGATCAACAACCACGGCACCCATCACATCACCATCGGCAAAAATGGGGTGGGCAGCTCCCAAAATACGGGTCTGGCTGGAATCAATGGTTCGGAATTGCGTCATCGCCTGTCCGCTCAGGGCAGCGCTGAGATGCGCACCTTCCAGTGTACTACCCACGTACAGATCTTCAATAAAATCATTGGAGGGCTTGGTCAGGATCTGATAATACAACGGATGCAGTACATGCTCCTCGATGTAAGACCAATAAGGATTGCGAGATTGCTCATTGTTTTCCTCAACCAGGGAAAGACCACTTGCTGACTGGATATCGCCAACACTGAGCAGCACGCGGTTACTGCGATCCACCACCTGGATGCGCGAATTGGTATGCCCCATGCCCTCAACAATCTTGTCAATTTCTGGCGTTGGTCGCAGCAGAATCCCCAGACGTTCTTTATTATTCACATCTGATGTCGCCACAACTGCCGTCACATTGCGCGTTTCCGGGTCATCCACATCATAAATCGCAAAACCCAGGCGCTCGCCCAGCATGTTCAGCGGCATTCGCAATTCAACTACATAGCCATCGGGTGTTTCATACCACTGCCCACTGATGCGCTCTTCATGGGTCAGCGAGCCGATATCACGCAAGTCGTTGCCCAACTCGTAGGCGTAAATGAATTCCGGTCCGCGAGGCGAGATCACATATCGATGCAATCTATTGTCGCGAGAGGTCATGGAAATCTGCAGAAAGTCACTGCGATGAATACTCAGGCTGTCCGGTGAGCGATACACCACATTATTGTCGACCACCTTAAGATAGGCATACAGATATCGATTATGCTCACCCACCAACAGGCTGAAATTCAGTGACTCATCATTGTGATAATAGCGCGAGAATTCGCTTTGCGGATTCAGCGGCGTGGCGATGGTATTGGCCCGCCCATAGGGCAGTTCGTAGCGCTGGTAATCACGCCAGTCAATCAACGAGCTGTCATCCAGGGCCAGTGGGTAATAGATGGGATAAACATAAAGGTTTTCACTGCGGCGGGCCGCCGGACTGAACGTACCCTCATCGAACAGCTCCGGCCGTTCATTCAACGCGGTTGCCAGCGCTCGTGCCGTACCCAGCACCACCTGCTCCTGCCCCCGGCGCAGATAATCCTCCATTTCCAGAATGTACTGATAACCCAGCCAGGGAATAACCAGCAAGAAACTGGACAGAAAAACCAGCTTGAAGCGGATACCAAAGGGATTTTTGAGGGCTCGGGCCATAGTATTTTCTCAGCGTTCAGTCGCCACTGCCCTCTGCACCTGGCGGAATATTCCAGCGATAGCCCATGCCATACACGGTCTCAATACAGTCAAATTGTGTATCCACCTGCAGGAATTTTTTGCGAATCCGCTTCACATGGGAAGTAATGGTGCTGCCATCCACAAAAATTTTTGATTCCTGCATCAATACCTGTCGGCTTTTAACATGACCGGGAAATTTAACCAGCGCATGCACCATCCAGAATTCCGTAACCGTCAACGGCACAGCTTTGCCATCCCACTGCACAGTCAGCCGACCGATATCAAGCTGCAGCTTGTCGCGCTGCAACAGATTTTCAGGCGATGTTGGCTGATTCAGCGCATCCTGCCGGCGAAACAGCGCAGCAATGCGGGCCGACAGGTGCGGCAGGCTGATATCCTTGGTCAGATAGTCGTCAGCGCCCATGCGCAGACCACTGACAGTATCAAAATCATTGTCCCGCGCAGTCAGGAAGATGATCGGCAGCGTCTCCGACATGGATCGCAGACTCTGGCAGAGTGTGAAACCGCCATCAATTTCATTTTCCAGGCCGATATCGATGATCGCCAGATTAGGCAGACGCAGATCAAAGGCCTTCATTGCCTCACGGCGATTAGGAAAGGTCTGCACCTCGTAACCCTGCTTGCGCAGCACATCAGCATAATTCTCGCGGATAGCCGCTTCATCTTCTACTATTGCAATACGTCTTGCCATGTTTCACCTTCCTGCCTCACAGAGCGCCGACTATACCGTATTTGACGCCCCAGTTTAGCCATGGTTTTTGCACCGGACCCGCTTGCCATCATTTTGCCACAATTAGTCAGGACAAAGACCCTGTTGCTGCCTGACACTGCAATAAAGCTCGTGTCTAATCCAGTATCAACAAAGCAGGAGTCTTCTCTGGTGAGTGCAATAAGACTGGTTATAGGCAACAAAAATTTCTCCTCATGGTCCATGCGCCCGTGGCTGTTACTGAAACAGTCAGACATCGCCTTCGACGAGGTCAGCGTGCCGCTTTATCAGCGCAACACGGCTGAGAAACTGGGGCCTTTGTCGCCATCGCTAAAAGTCCCTGCGCTTATCCATCAGCAGACCACAGTGTGGGATTCGCTCGCTATATGTGAGTATATTTCCGAGGCATTTCTGGACGGCCGGGGCTGGCCAGCGAGCCCTCGCAAACGCGCCACAGCCCGGTCAGTGTGCGCAGAGATTCATTCTGAGTTCCCAAACCTGAAAAAAGACTGGCCGATGAACTGCAAGGCCGTTGTCGAATTAGCCAGGCCTGAGGTCATCGAGAACGAAATTGCCCGGATCGATGCCATCTGGAGTTGCTGCCGCCGCAAATATGGTGTGGATGGCGACTATATGTTTGGTCGCTTCTCTATCGCCGACTGTATGTATGCACCAGTCGCCATCAGCTTCCATAACTACGGCGCCATTTTAAGTACAGAAGCACGGAAATATGCCGATACACTGTTAGCAAACCCCTGGGTTCGGGAGTGGATTTCCCTGGCGCAGGCAGAGCAGGATATACAGGCACCAATGGGTGCTGTCAGCAATATGTAAACAGGTCCTGATTTTTTAGGCAGTAAGTGTGAACCGTTGTTAGCTCCTTGTTCTGATCACTGAAATATTGATCAGTGTTGTATTTGAAGCAGGTCTTGATGACCTGCTTTTTTTTTAGCTGCTAGAATGGTGAAAAACCGGTTGAGTACTCTGCGTGCCCGAATTTTCGCTGACTGAAAGACGACAACAGATTATCGAGCGACAAGCCAGACATCGTGGAGCACTGTTATCCATGACATTGCAGCGCCTGGTATTCCTGGCGGCAATTGCTGTACCGGTGTCAATGCTGCATATTCTGTTCTTTTTCGGCTTTGAGGCGACAACGACTGACGAGCAACTGTGGCATCAGGGCATCATCGCAGCACATTTCACACAGGCCGTGCTGTTCAGCCTGATCGGTCTGGCTGCGCGGCGCTATCAGAGCCAGCCCCACCTCTGGCAAGCCAACGCTACATTCTGGTCTGCCCTGCTATTGGTGATTATCTCTGGCGCGTCGATAACCATCCTCGACCAGTTGGTCACCACGGCGGTGACCCCTTTCCTGGTTGCCTGCACAATCGCGGGCGTCATTTTTCTGCTGTCGCCGCGCCAGGCGCTGTCTGTCTATAGTGGCGCATTTGCGCTGTTTTTTCTGGGCCTGGAGCTGACCCAGAGTGATCCGGCGATACTTTTGTCCAATCGTGTTAATGGCCTCACCGCTACCGGCATAGCGGCCGGCCTGTCCCTGATGTTGTGGCATCACACCGTGACGAGAAAGGACCAGGAACAGAAAATTGCCGAGCAGCAGCAGGCACTGCAAGCCTCCAATCAAATGCTGGAAGAACTGGCATCACGTGATGATCTCACAGGGCTGCTGAATCGCCGCCTGTTTGACTTGATGGTTCAGCAGGAGCTTGCTGCGCTGGCCCGCGATAACAAAACATCGGCTCTGCTGATGCTGGACATTGATCACTTCAAGTCAATCAATGACAGTTACGGACATTTGTGTGGCGATCAGATACTGCGGGAATTGTCGGCCTTGCTGCAACAGATGCTGCGCGCCTCTGATCTGTGCGGCCGTTGGGGAGGTGAAGAGTTTGTGATTTTGCTGCGCGACACGCAGGCTAACAAAGTGCCAAGTATAGCCGAGAATATAAGGCAAAGTATCGAAGACCGCATATTTGTCCTGGACGGCCGCTCGCACCGGATTACGGTCAGTATTGGTTGTACCTTGCTTGACCCTAATGATCCGGAACCGATGCTGAGCGCTTATCAACACGCCGATCTGGCACTTTACCAAGCCAAGAGTCAGGGCAGGAACAGGGTAGTGATGCGCAAGACGACGTGACCCCTGCGACCAATTTGGACACAGGGGTTAAACCCAGGTTATGGAGTCTGCCGCTGAGGCAGCACGTCCTTCAGCTTGGCCGCCATCTCTTTGATACTGCGCTCAGTTTCCGCCCAGTCAATACAGGCATCAGTCACTGAAACACCGTATTTCAGCTCTTTCAGGTCAGCCGGGATTTTCTGATTGCCAAAGTTAATGTTGCTTTCCAGCATTACGCCGATAATCGACTGATTGCCTTCCAGGATCTGATGTGTCACATCCTTCAACACCAACGACTGAATAGAGGGGTCTTTGTTGGAATTGGCGTGGCTGCAGTCAATCATGATATTGGTGCTGACACCGCCCTTACGCAATTCTTCTTCCGCCTGCGCCACATGCACAGAGTCATAGTTCGGACCGGCGCTGCCGCCGCGCAACACAACGTGCGCATAGGGGTTACCCTTGGTTCGCACCACGGCAACCTGACCACCTTTGCTGATGCCCAGAAAACGATGTGGGTGACTGACCGACTGCATGGCATTGACCGCAACCATCAATCCACCATCAGTGCCATTTTTGAATCCCACGGCTGAAGACAGTCCACTGGACATTTCCCGGTGGGTCTGTGATTCGGTAGTCCGCGCGCCAATGGCCGACCATGCAATCAGGTCCTGCAGGTATTGCGGAGAAATCGGATCCAGCGCCTCGGTTGAAGCCGGCAGCCCCATTGAAACGATATCCAGTAGCAGCTTACGGCCCAGTTTTAGGCCCTCTTCAATCTGGAAAGTATCGTCCATGAAAGGATCATTGATCAGGCCCTTCCAGCCTACTGAGGTACGCGGCTTTTCAAAATAGACACGCATCACGATATACAGCGTGTCCTGCACTTCCTCAGCCAGTTTCTTGAGACGCGCCGCGTAATCCAGGGCGGCTTCCGGGTCATGAATCGAACAGGGTCCGACCACCACAAACAGGCGCGGGTCTTTGCGATCCAGAATGTTAAAAATCGTCTGGCGGGCACTGCGCACGGACTCCAGAGCACTGCCTTCAAGCGGCATCTGAGCCTTGAGCGCCTTTGGCGTCATCAGAGTCTCAATAGCCTCGATGTTCAGATCATCAGCTTTTAAATCAGTCATGCAATGTTCTCATCTTTCTGAGAGTACAAATCGTACTCAATAATATTGTGGTTCGTGGATGTCTCACACCTTGCGGTAAAGCTGGCGTCCGCTGCTGTTGTATTCTTCAGCCATTTTCTGCATGCCTTCCAGCGCGGCCTTTTCTTCGGCATCCACATCCTGTGCCGCCGCATAGTCGCGCACTTCCTGGCTGATTTTCATGGAACAGAACTTGGGCCCGCACATGGAGCAGAAGTGCGCCACTTTACCGGAATCTTTAGGCAACGTTTCATCATGATAGGCACGCGCCGTATCCGGATCCAGACCAAGGTTGAACTGATCTTCCCAGCGGAATTCAAAACGCGCCTTGGACAGGGCGTTGTCACGTAACTGCGCACCTGGATGCCCCTTGGCCAGATCGGCCGCATGCGCTGCGATCTTGTAGGCCATCAGGCCTTCCTTCACATCCTGCTTATCCGGCAGCCCCAGGTGTTCCTTGGGGGTAACATAACAAAGCATGGCGCAGCCAAACCAGCCGATCATGGCCGCCCCGATACCGGAGGTGATGTGATCATAACCCGGCGCGATGTCGGTGGTCAGGGGCCCCAGCGTGTAGAACGGCGCTTCATCGCAAACTGCCAGCTGCTTGTCCATGTTCTCCTTGATCATGTGCATGGGCACATGACCAGGACCTTCGATCATGCACTGCACATCATGCTTCCAGGCGATCTTGGTCAGCTCACCGAGCGTCTCCAGCTCGGCAAACTGCGCGGCATCATTGGCATCAGCCACCGAACCGGGACGCAGACCGTCACCCAGCGAGAAGGACACATCATAGGCCTTCATGATCTCGCAGATGTCTTCAAAGTGCGTATACAGGAAGTTTTCCTTGTGATGCGCCAGACACCATTTGGCCATGATGGAGCCACCACGCGAAACGATACCAGTGACACGTTTGGCGGTCAGCGGCACATAACGCAGCAGCACACCCGCATGAATCGTGAAATAATCCACGCCCTGCTCGGCCTGTTCGATCAAGGTATCGCGGAAAATTTCCCAGGTCAGGTCTTCAGCCACACCACCGACTTTTTCCAGCGCCTGATAAATTGGCACCGTGCCAATCGGCACCATGGAATTGCGGATGATCCACTCGCGCGTTTCGTGAATGTTCTTGCCGGTGGACAGGTCCATGACGGTATCGGCACCCCAGCGGGCAGACCAGGTCAGCTTTTCTACTTCTTCTTCGATGGACGAGGTAACAGCCGAATTGCCGATATTGGCATTCACCTTCACCAGAAAGTTGCGGCCAATGATCATGGGCTCGATTTCCGGGTGATTGATATTGGCCGGGATGATGGCACGCCCCCGTGCCACTTCATCTCTGACAAACTCAGGCGTGATTTCCTTGGGGATGGCCGCACCAAATGATTGACCGGGATGCTGAAAGCCCAGGTCGTTCACATCGCCGCCACCCAGTTGCTGATCGCGCAACTGGGCAATGCTCATGTTCTCGCGGATGGCAATATATTCCATCTCCGGCGTGATGATGCCTTTGCGCGCATAGTGCAGTTGCGTCACATTGGCACCGGCGACGGCGCGACGTGGACGACGCATGTGTTCAAAACGCAGGTGCGCAGTCTGCACATCCGCCTGGCGCAGGCGGCCAAACTCAGAGCTTACGCTTGGCAAAAGCTCGGTGTCACCGCGCTCTTCAATCCAGGCCTCCCGGATGGCGGGAAGCCCCTGTCGCAGATCCAGTTTTGCGTCCGGATCCGAGTAAACCCCGGAGGTATCGTATACCCGGATCGGCGCGTTGGGCTCAAGCCCCTTCTCGGTCTGCGTGTCTGACAAATGAATCTCGCGCATCGGTACGCGAATGTCGGATCGGCTTCCCTGCACGTACACTTTTTGCGATCCGCTGAATGAATAGCGGGTTCTGTCGTCCAGTTCAGTAATTCTGTCGAGAAAGTGTTCGGGGTTTGCACTCATTGGACTATCCTGCTTTCAGGCCGGTAAGGACCTGCTGAAAATTAAAAATTTAAGGCTGCCACTCAAGGGTGTCCATTATGCCTTAAAGCCACTGAAAGTGTTACCGCAAGCCCAAGACATCAAGTGTGCCAGAGAAAATTTCAAGCTGACACAATCTCTTATTTGGATACTTTCGTAACACTGTGTAGAATGGCCGGCAGCTCTGCAGGCCTTAACAGTGACTGAACCAGCCACTGCGCTCTTCAGTCAACGATTGATCTGACAGGATTTCTGACTATGCAACGTTTTATCCGCAAAACGGTTTTGGCGGCCGGAGTGTTTTTTGCCGCTCAATCCGCCTTCGCAGACGACCTGGTAACCATTCTCGAATTGGCCATGCGCAATGACCCGGCTCTTCGCCAGGCCCAGGCACAATTACGCTCCGGCCAGCAGCAACTGACGCTGGCCCGCGCCAGTCTGCTACCTCAGGCTAACGCCTCGGTATCTGAGCAGCGCCAATCGACCGGCCCGGCCGGTGATATTTCCTATACCTCGCTGGACGCCAGTTCCCGACGCTACAGCCTGGGAATTAACCAGTCGCTGCTGAATATGCCCAACTGGTATAGCTATCAGGGAGCCAAGGAGGCCGACAAAGCGCGTCTCTATAACTTTCAGGCCCAGGAACAGGACCTGATTATCCGTGTTGCCTCGGCATACTTTAATGTGCTGCGTGCTATTGATGACCTGACTACACGACGTCAGGAAGAAGAAGCTGCCCAGCGTCAGTTTGAGCGCACCCGCCAGCGCGAAGAAGTGGGCCTGGTCGCCATCACCGAAGTATACGAGGCCCAGGCCGTTTACGATCTGGCCCGTAACAACACAATTCTGGCTGAAGACACACTCGCCAGTCGTTATGAAGCGCTGGAAGCCATTACCGGCCAGCCGCATCCGAATATCGACATCTTGCGCGAAGACTTTCCGGTCATGGAAGCCGATGGCAATATCGAAGAATGGGTCCAGGAAGCGTTGAATAACAATCCGCAATTGCTGGCTGCCCGCGCAGGTGTTGAAGCGCAGACGATGATTGCCAAGGCTCGGCGCGCCGATCGTTTACCCACCGTTAACCTTCAGGGTGGTTACTCTCACTCTGAGACAAACTCCGGCCAGGGTGCCGACGGTAGCGTACGCTCAATCGGTGCGATCGAAGGCGTCAGCGTCACCCTGTCTGTCAGCGTTCCACTGTTTTCCGGTTATGCCGTAACAGCACGTAAAGAGCAGGCCGAATATGACCTGGTCGCCCAGCAGGAGTCTGCTAATCTGGCACGTCGGCAAATCACGCAGGACATACGTAATGCCTATCGACGCGTCAACACCGACGCGCTGGTGATCGCCCAGCGCCAACAGGCCATCATCTCTGCCGAAGCCGCATTGAATGCTATTGAAGCTGGATATGAAGTGGGAACACGCAATATTGTTGATGTGCTGCAGGCACGCCAGCAATTGTTCGTAGCGCTGCGTAATTACTCGGATGCCCGATACAACTACGTGGTCGACACACTACAGCTCAAACGCACCGCTGGCGTTCTAACGCCACAGGATATTATCGATCTGAATCAGTGGCTGTCAGACCAGCCAGCCACCGCTCAGTAAGTTCGTTCCAATTCAAACTCAGCTTTCCGCGCCCAATTCTCGGGCGCGGCGCTGACGCTGATCATCTGCAAAAGGCGCCGACCAGCCCGACAGATTCGCCAATACCAGCTCTGCCAGCGCCTCAATATGCTCGGGGCGATCGTTAAGGGCCGAAATATATTCATAACGCTCACCGCCCGCATGCATAAAATACTCCCGATTCTCTTCCCCGATTTCTTCAATCGTTTCCAGACAATCAGCCGAAAAGCCCGGACAAAAAATCTGTACCGACTTCACGCCTTGATCCGGCAATGATTTAAGAGTCTCGTCCGTATACGGCTTCAGCCATTCCTCACGACCAAAGCGTGACTGAAAAGTGGTAAGGTACTCACCCTCTGACAGACCCAGCTCCTGCGCCAGCAAGCGCGAAGTCTTGTGACATTCACAATGGTAGGGATCGCCCTTGAGCAGATATTTTTTGGGCACACCGTGGTAGGAAAACATCAACTTGTCAGCCCGACCATGCTCTTCCCAGTGCGCTTTGATGCGTGTTGCCGCAGCCTGGATAAACGGCTGATAATCGTGGTAGTGTGAAACAAAACGCAGATCGGGCAGCCAGCGACGCTTGCGAAAATCCTGGCTGATGGCATCGAAAGTCGACGCCGTGGTTGATGCCGAGTACTGGGGGTAAAGCGGCACAACCAGCAGTTTGCGCACACCCTGATCCAGCATATTCTGCAATACCGCATCAATGGATGGATTGCCGTAGCGCATGGCAAAGTCCACCACCAGGTGCTCATGACCCTGTTTTTCCAGTTCATCGCTTAATGCCGCCGCCTGATTACGGGTGTGAAAGAGCAAAGGTGAGCCCTGGTCAGTAAATACTGTCGCATAGGCTTTTGCCGAGCGCGGCGGACGTATGTTCAGAATGACACCGTTGAGTATGAGCCACCACAATGGTCGCGGCACTTCCACCACCCGCGGATCCCACAGAAACTGCTTGAGATAGCGACGCAGCGCCGACGTGGTCGGCGCATCCGGCGTGCCCAGATTGGTAATCAGCACGCCAATTTTGTCAGCCTGCTGGTGAGTAAACGTTGGACTGCCCTGAAACCTCATAAATTTTCCGTCTGTGACTCTGAGAGTTGTTTTTTACTGACCCAGTTGGCGATCAGGAACTGGGGAATTGACAGCACTGTTACGAAAATAACTGCAATAGGGATCATGGCGCCATTGCCATACAGTATTGATGCGAACACCTGGCCCAGCATCATGCTGACCGGCCAGCGCCAGCTACGTCGGGGATTTTTGTTGGTGATCACCCAGATAACAACACACATCAACGGCCAGCCCAGCCAATAATAGGCTGCTGTTGACCAGGCTACCGGACTGCCACCGACGTTCACCACCAAAATATAAATCAGCGCACCCGCCAATCCTGCCAATGCATGCACACCGCCCTGCCGGGCCTCTGTCGCGTCCGTCACAGCGACCTGCGTATGCTGATTGCACCGCGGATCTGACCAGCCATATAGCCGGTGGCGGCATCGCCCGGGTAGTGCTCATTCAGCGCAGCGCGAACATCGCTGCTGATGTCGGTACCATGGCAGGTCAGGCAAAGTTCACCGGCGGGTTGCGCCTGCATATAGCGCAACTCGCCGTTCACGACAGCCGCCTGATTGATCTGACCGGCCGCTTCGCCAGCCTGCTGGCGCCGGTCAAAGTCCTGCAGGACCTGTGTTTCCCAGTCATCGGGTATAGCCGTTTCCTGATTACGGGCCTTCAGGCTGACCCGACTCACGTCCCAGCCACTGTCACGGCTCAGATCCGCCGCAATCTGCGGCGCAGCGACTGAGCAGACTTCAATACCTCGCACCGGACCACCGGCCTGCATCGCGGCCTGCAGCGTAGGCAACAATGTCCCCACAAACTGACCACTGATAGCCTGTGCTTCAGCTACCATATCAGACGGGGGCTCAACAGCTTCCTGTTGACAGGACGCCAGCATCACCAAAAACGATGCCAACGCGACCGTACTCAAACCGGTTTGTTTGTTCATCAGCGGTTATACCTTTTCCAGCGCCTGATCGATGTCGGCAATAATATCATCAATATGCTCGATCCCTACCGACAGCCGAACCAGGTCTTCACTGACGCCGGCTTTAGCCAGCTCCTCAGGGCTAAGTTGACGGTGGGTTGTGGTCGCCGGATGACAGGCCAATGACTTGGCATCCCCAATGTTAACCAGACGCAGGATCATTTGCAGCGCATCAATAAATCGCGCACCTGCTTCACGCCCGCCCTTGATACCAAAACTCAGAATACCGGAGGCCTTACCCTGGCAAATCTTCTGACAAACGGCGTGATAAGGACTGTCCGGCAGACCGGCATAATTCACCCAGGCCACTTTCGGGTGACTTTTCAGGTGGCTGGCCACTGCCATGGCGTTTTCGCAATGCCTTTCGATACGCAGGCCCAGTGTTTCCAGCCCCTGCATGATCAGGAATGCGCTATGAGGCGACAAGGCCGCACCCGTATTGCGTAATGGCACTACTCGACATCGACCAATAAACGCCGCCGGGCCCAAAGCCTCGGTATAGACCACACCGTGGTAGGACGGATCCGGCTCATTGAGCATCGGGAAGCGCGATTTATTGGCCGCCCAGTCAAACTTGCCGGAATCAATAATCACGCCACCAACCGTTGTACCATGACCACCAATGTATTTGGTCAATGAGTGCACGACGATATCCGCGCCCTGGTCAAATGTCCGACAGAGATAAGGAGTTGCCACCGTGTTATCAACAATCAACGGAACACCATGACGATGAGCAATTTCACTCAGGCGCTGCAGGTCAACGACATTGCCGGCCGGATTACCAATGGATTCACAGAAAACCGCTCTGGTCTTGTCATCGATCAATTTTTCCAGCCCTTCAAAATCGTCAAAAGAGGCCATGCGCACGTCAATGCCCTGGTTCGGCAAAGTATGTGCAAACAAGTTATACGTGCCCCCATATAGCTGACTGGTGCTGACAATATTGTCACCCGCACGCGTGATGCACTGAATGGCATAGGTAATCGCAGCCATACCAGACGCCAGCGCCAGCGCACCAATCCCGCCTTCCATCTCTGCCAGTCGCTGCTCCAGCACATCGTTGGTCGGATTCATGATGCGACTGTAAATATTGCCCGCCACCTTCAGATCAAACAGGTCCGCACCGTGCTGGGTATCATCAAATGTAAATGATGTGGTCTGGTAAATCGGCACTGCTGCAGCTCGGGTTGTCGCCTCAGACGTATAGCCATGATGCAGTGCCAGTGATTCCAGTTTCATATCATGTTTCCTTCTATTAGTGAGTAACGGTTTTCAATTCTTCGAAACCAATGTCTAAAACAATCTGGCGACGCCGGTACCAACGAGCCAGGATAAAAAAATCACGCTTATGCCAATGGTCAAGTGCTCTGCAACAACCGGCATCGCGGAATGACCCTGCTGGCGAGCAATAAACACACTTAGTAATGTCAGCACCAGCATGCCCCATATCACACAGATAATAACAGCCTGTTGCAGTGGCAAAAACAGCAAGGGCAGGGCGAATGTCGAGGCCATGGTAAATTTGGTAATCAGTGTCGCCGTAGTCGCGATCCAGACAGACTTTTGCGTGCTGTCAGGACGAGCCTCTTCTGATAAATGAATGCCAAAAGCGTCAGACATGGAGTCAGATACCGCGATAACCAGTATACCGCCCATCACCGCCGCCAGCGATTCGGTGCCGGCAAACAAACCAACAATTAATCCCAGAGTCGTTATGACACCCGAGCCGGTGCCAAAGAAAACTCCGGTCAGCAATCCTTTATATTGTTTGAGCGAATCCATTAATGCTCCTGAGCCGGTGTGTTATAGCGTTGTTCAAGCAATCTTTCCAGCAACTCGGCCAGCGAGGCGGCGGCCTGCTGTTTCGCCGCATCATCAAACATCAAAGCGTCGTCTTGCCCCCAATCGACATGGCTGCGTGCCATGCGCAACGGCGGCGGCAGATCGCCCACAGTGAATACTGATGCCTCACCACTTGATTGCAGACTGTCCAGTTGTGCCCGCGCCAGTTTTTGCTGAGCAGCATGCCCGCGTCGTTCCAGGGCAGCTACCAGGTCAAGTTGCCGGGTCGCCAGCGCAGCGATGATACCATCATCTATACGCAGCGCTCGTTCACCGGTCAACTTGCCCAGCAGATCCCCTCCGTAATGCCGCAAGGTCTGCAAGCCGCCTCCGAGCATGGCACCAGTCAACGCCGCGGCGCCCAGGGTCATGCCGCCAACCATCAAATCAATACCGAGGCCCGCGGCGGCGCCGGCAGCTGCTCCACCGCCAAGCTTGATCCCCATGTTCTGCAGCGTGTAAGGATCAAAAATATCCTCTTGCCAGCGACCATCAACCAACGGCAGGGTATCCGTTTCAATATCATCCGGATAAAAGCGGTATAGGCTCAGCAGTTGTGCAACACAGGCCTGCTCCCGCTTTCTCACCTTATCATTCAGCGTCTGCACGCCACGCTCGATCGCCTGCGGTTCGCGACTGACCCTGAGTTTCATGGCCGCACATTCCAGCAGCAGCACAGCAATCAGCTGCATTGCTGTTTCGTGTCGCTGCCTGGCATCGCGCTCATGACTGCGAATCAGTGTTTCTATTGTCTTGCGATGAGCATCCAGCAATGTCGCCAGCTTGGTGTAAAGTATGCGCTCACCATCTTTGGGCGGCGCCACTGTGTCAAAGCGTACGATCGCATGCAGCCCCAGGCCGGCCAGCACCTCTCGCCACTGCTGCTCGTTAGTCTGTCCGGCAGATACAAAATTGAGAAGTGGTAATAACGGGACGCCACACATGCTCAATATTTCAAGCTCATCGCGATGCTTTGCAAGCACCGGATCACGGGCATCGATCACGTATAAGGCGGCGTCGCTGTGCGACAACTGCCTCAGCACTTTGGCTTCCTGTTCAAATCGCTGCCGGGCATCTACCGATTCCAGGAACCGACGGACCCGGGTCGGACCGTCTTCACGGCTGCCCTGGGCGCTTTGGCTGACAGCGCTTTGCTGATCAAACAGCGACAGCAGGTCGATCGCATCCTCAATTCCCGGCGTATCATATAATTCCAGCAATACTCTGCCATCAGCCTGCAATCTGGCCACTTCCACGTGCCGCGTTGTCCCGGGTCGACCAGAAACTTCTCCAAAGCGTGTATCTCGCGTCAATGTACGCAACAGGGATGTTTTACCGGTATTGGTGTGACCAACCACAGCGATACGGATCAAGTCACTCATAATACGGCCCCCAGCTCACTTATTGCCTCGGGCAATGACTCACTGATCGCAGACGAACGAATTCCGATATCGTTCAGCATCTCGCGCCAGGCGGCCAGTCGCTCTGATGAAGACTGATCCTGATTCAATAGACAGACTGCGGTATCGCCCGCCAGACTCCCGGCGCTGACAAACCAGTGCAGGGTGCCACGATCAGGCGAGATTGACGCGTCACAGACCAGTAGCAGTCTGGCAGGAGCCTGGTCGGAAAGATCACTCAGAATCTGCTGCCGGTCATGGCGGTTTTCCACTTTGAATGCCCGGACACCAGTCGGACAATTGGCAGGTGGCCAGACTTGCTGCGTCGACAATTCGAAGGCCACGACCGCCCGCGCTGCCGGATCAATTTGTTTGTTTGGCTGGATACGCGACTGACCAGGTGGAGCAGGAGCCGGATCCGTGACAGCACGGAGTGCATCCTCTGGTGTCAGGCGCTGCAGCAAGCCTGACCACTCCGGATTAGTTAGCGGCAGACCCACTCGACAAGCCCCACTCCAGATGCGCAACGCTGATATAACAACCAGAAGCAACCTGGGCACTACACCAAACACAAACACCTGACCAGTCAGCCATGATGCCCAGGTGCGGCGCACATCATCGGCCCTGGCACTGGCGATATCGACAATACTGGACGGCTCGGGCATGGAAAACCCGAACCATTGAGGTATCACCGACAGAACTGAGACCAACTGCGCAAAAACTTCGGTCGGCAAAATTGTGGTTTCCCAGACAAACACATAGCTGCGCAAGGCCAGTGCCCATAGCAAACCTGCGGCCGCGCCCACCATGACGGCCAACCACATGATGTGGCTGATCAGCGCCAGCCACCAGGGTGTCAGAGCCGCGCGGGAGTTGAGCAGAAAGAAAGCTTTGAGCAAGGACTTGTTGGGGCCACCGGACAATCGCGCACTTAGCCAGAAAACCAGACGCCCTGCCAGCGCACCATCGGACTTGATCAGCATACCGGCCAGCCAGAGAATCAGCATCAGTAGCTGCAAACCCAACAGCGCCCCAACCGCCCACAGTATATTGACTGGGCGCTCACCATCACCCAGCACTGTCAGGGCGGTGGTGAAACCGCCCGCCAGCGCCAGGATAGTCAATACAACGATAACTAACACCAGACGTTGTCGCCAGGAGAGCAAAGCCTGGTGCAAATGCAGGCGATCAGCGACAACGGCCGCCCATCGCAGTACACGCGACTCTGCATCAGTGTCCAGTTGCCGGGCCTGTTGCTCAGCGTCCGGATCGGCCCTTTCTGCCAGGCTCAGTCGCGCGGCTTCCGCCAACCAGCGCGCACCGAAGTCCGCTTTATTCAATTTCAATACTGAACATCCTGTTTATCATCGTCATAGCATTCTAGCCGATACTCGCTGACGACTGCACCCTGATTACGTTAGACTCAAATCGGCAGCAACAATTCAGGAGCGCAAATTGACGGAGTTCGCGAGCTCAGCAAAGTTACTGATCACAGGGGCAATATTCGCCATGTTGTGGGCCATTGTCAGCCGCAATCAGGGATGGTGGATGGGCGGCGCCATTGTGCTGGCGGCACTGGCACTTTCCTTTCGGGTCGGTCTCCCCTCGTTCAGGCTGCGTCCGCAATTTTTGCCCGGCTTCATATTGTACTTTTTGTCACGCCAATTCGTTGGCGGCCTGGATGTGGCGCGACGCACCGTGTCGGCAACGCCCACAAAGCATGCCGGCTGGGTAGACTATCCGCTTTCTTCCGCGACCGAACGGCCCAGGGTGCTGTTGTCGGCGATGATTGGCTTATTGCCAGGCACATTGGGAGCACGGATTACAGATGACAAACTGTTGATACATACGCTTGATACAACACTGGACTGGCAACAGGAAACTGCGCAGCTTGAGCAGCGACTCCTGAAACTGCTCGGCGAGGATGACCAATGATGAGCGGGCTTGTGATCGTTCTTTTGTTATGCGCCGGGTCCGGCCTGTGGCGGCTGGGTCATGCCAGCACAACCGCAGATCGGCTGGCAGGCATTCAGATGCTGGCCAGCGCCAGCATTGCCGTATTGATAGTGCTTGCCCACTGGTCGAAGATTGATGCCTGGCGCGACGTCGCTTTAATCCTGGCAATTCTGGCGGCCGTCATTACTGTCGCTCTGGTCCGACTCCTGCGGCGTCCTGTACATCAGGAGCAGAACAATGTTTGAGATCCTGATACAGACAATTTCCTGGTGTCTGTTGGTGACCGGCGCGCTGTTTTATGCCAGCGGCGCACTGGGTCTGTTACGCTTCCCGGACATCTACAGTCGCCTGCACGCCGTGACAAAAACTGACACGGTAGGTCTGGGCTTTCTGACACTGGGCCTGGTTCTGCAATCCGGCCCCGGCTGGACTACCGCTCAGCTTTTGCTTATCTGGTTGCTGGCCATGGCATCTGCAGCCGTCAACGGTCAATTGCTCGCCCGCTACACACTTGAGCAAGAGGTGCCGGATGACACCTGAACTGTTAATTGACCTTATCCTCGCGCTATTACTGCTCATTATTGCCTGGAGTGCGTTATTCGCCCCCTCGCGCAACGATGCCATGGCCATGTTCATAGCCTTTGGCGTGGCCGTTGCGCTTATCTGGGCACGGCTCGGTGCGCCTGATCTGGCGCTGGCCGAGGCTGCGATCGGTGCCGGACTGACCGGGGTACTTTTTCTGAATGCCGCCAGACAATTGCCCGAATCAGGGCGTACGACAACACCGCGCAAATCCACCATCAAGGCTGCCGTATTTGTCCTGCTGTCTGTATCGCTGTTCTTCCTGATGCTGACTGGCCCGGTTGGTGAACAACTGACCAGCCCGGTTTCTGATACCCGCATCGTCGAGGCCATGCCCGATGCGGGTGTCTCTTACCCTGTCACGGCAGTGCTACTGAACTTCAGGGCCTGGGACACCTTGCTGGAATTACTGGTGCTGCTGCTTGCACTGAGTGGCGCCAGACAACTCTATACATCATCCCACATTTCTAAAGCACCACAGGTCGCTGCATGGCCGCTTTTAACAGGATGGACACAAATCCTGGCGCCACTGCTGGTCATCATCGGCGGCTATCTTCTCTGGAGCGGATCTAAAGCGCCGGGTGGCGCTTTTCAGGCCGGCGCGTTAATCGCTTCGGCGGCAGTCACACTGCGCATTGTTGGCATCCTGCCTCCCTTACGCTGGTCGTTCTGGCTCACCCGCGCGGTCATCTCTGTTGGTGCAATTGTGTTCCTGATGGTTGCAATAGCAACGTCACTGTTTGCTGAAGGCTGGCTGAACTACCCGGTGGAATTGTCTGCCGGCATCATCATTACCATTGAGATATTTGCAACCCTGTCTATCGCGCTGACTCTTGCGCTACTGATCGTTGGCGATCATGAGGATCTGCGCACATGAGCGAGCTGCCATCGGAAAGTCTTACTGTCTACCTGCTGGCTTCGCTGACGCTCATCAGCATGGGACTTTACGGGCTGGCTACCCTGCGCGATCCGATTAGACGACTGATTGCAATCAATATCATTGGGCCAGGTGTATTTCTTATCATGATCACACTGGCACGACGCCAGGATCCGCCCGATGCCATTCTGCATGCCCTGGTAGTCACCGGACTGGTTGTTGCCATCAGCGCAACGGCGTTTGCACTGCGCCTGATTATCGCCAGTGAAAAGCACTTGAAGTCAGAGCACAGCAAACAGGAACCGTCCTGACATGAATTACGCCCTGATCAGCCTGACAGCGCCACTTGTGTCAGCTTTACTGCTGGTTTTTCTGGGCTACATGTCCGGTAGAAAGCACACGGGGCTATGGGTACTGGGCGGCAGTGTCGTCAGTCTGGTTTCCGCAGCACTGGCGCTGCAAAGTGCCATGCAGGCCGGCCTGCCACAAACAATCAATCTGGGTGGGTGGGCTGAGGACCTGGGTATCAGTTTGCGCCTGTCATCGCTTAGCGCCTTGTTGCTGGTCTTTACCGCGTTTATTCATTTACTTGTCGGCACCTACGCCCGGTTCAGTCGCCATGCCCCGCATCAAGACTTCTGGATGCTGAGTGCGTTTCTGCACGCCTCACTAAATGCGCTCTGGTTATCAGCTGATCTTTTTAATCTATACATCACGCTGGAATTGATCGGTCTGGCAGCGGTCGCCATGGTGGCATTGTCCGGTGCCAGGGCCTACAAAGCCGCGTCAGACTATCTGCTGTTGTCACTGGCCGCTTCTTTGATCTATCTTCTTGGTGTTGTGCTGATCTATGCACAATATCAGACACTGAATCTGGTTCATCTTGCGTCAATTTCCTCTGACAACACCCTCACGCGACTGGCACTGGTACTGATGACAGCCGCACTGATGCTGAAAGGGGCTCTGTGGCCTCTTCATTTGTGGTTGCCCGCCGCTCACGCCAGTGCGCCGACCGCAGTCAGCGCGCTGCTGTCCGGAATAGTGGTCAAAGCTCCTCTATTTATTCTCTGGCTGATCTGGACGGAACTGGCGCCACCTGAGCTGGCAAAACAGGTTGGCCCGGCCGTTGCTGCGGCTGGCATGATTGCCCTGAGCGCCGCCGGCTGGTCGGCCATGCGCACCCCGTATATCAAAGTCCTGGTCGCTTACTCAACCATAGCCCAACTAGGTTACGCACTCATGGCTCTGGGGCTGCTGATGAGCTGGCAGCTGCCACAGTTGCATATTGCATTATGGCTGTTTGTTATTGCCCATGGATTGGCAAAAACATCACTGTTTCTGGCCGCCGGCGAAATGCAGGGTACACTTGGAACCAAAAGGTTATCCGGGCTGCGTGGAGCGACACAGACCGTACCGGTTGCCATGTTCGCGTTTGCAGTGGCAGGCGGCAGTCTGATCGGCCTGCCTCCCAGCGGCGGATTCCTGGCAAAATGGGTGCTGCTGGAACCCATGTTAAATCAGCCGCAATACTGGCCCTGGGCTTTGGGTGTTTTATTGGGCACCCTGGTATCTGCAGCTTACATATTCAGGGTCGTGGCTCTGTCATTTGACCGGGCACGAATCAATCCACCGGACAGACAGCCAGACAGAGCGGGACATTGGCTTGCCTTGCTGCCTGCACTGCTGGTTTGGGGCATGGCACTGATTGGTAACCAGTTGATCCTGATACTGGCTGGAGGAGGTATATGACACCCGACTCCCTGTGGCACTGGACCAGCCTGCTGCCCTTATTGATTATCCTGAGCTCGCTTGTTCCCGGGCTGCTTATTTTCGCAACCCCGGAAGGCGCAGCCAGACGTCGTACCGCGCTTAATCTGGGCGGCGTACTACTCAAACTTTGCCTGGTCGCCCTGATGTTGCTGGGAGTGAACCAGGGACTGCAGTTCCGATTCGCGCTACCCTTTTTGCCGGCAGCACCCTTGGTGTTGCAAGGTGATGCACTCTCTTTGCAGTTTGTCAGTCTATCCTCTGTGCTATGGCTGGCCACAACGATCTACGCTATCGGTTACCTGGAAAACTCGCCACTAAGATCACGCTTTTTCGGATACTTCAGCCTCTGTGTCAGCGCCACCGTCGGCATTGCGCTGGCAGGTAACCTGATTACGTTTTTATTGTTCTACGAGCTTTTGACCCTGGCCACCTTTCCTCTGGTGGTGCATCGGGGCACACCTGAAGCACTACGGGCAGGCCGAATCTATCTCGCGTACACGCTGGCCGGAGGTACGGTGTTGTTGATGGGCGTGGCCTTATTGCATGCAATGACCGGGACCTCCGATTTTATTCCCGGAGGTTATGTGATTCCTGACGCCCAGTTATCAACCGCCGGTTTGAAGTGGGCCTTCTTCCTGATGATTGCCGGACTGGGCGTCAAAGCAGCTCTGTTTCCTTTCCACGTCTGGCTTCCGCGTGCGATGGTGGCACCCGCACCGGTCAGCGCGCTGTTGCATGCTGTTGCCGTGGTCAAGGCAGGGGCGTTCGGTATCATTCGCGTCGTCTATGATGTATTTGGCGTAGAGACCAGCCAGAGTCTGGGACTGACGGTACCACTCATGGCGATGGCTGCGTTTACGATCCTTTATGGCTCGGTACAGGCGCTGCGTCAGACTGACATAAAGCGGCGTCTTGCCTTTTCAACGGTCAGCCAGGTCTCATACATCACTCTGGGCGTCGCGATGGCCGGACCTGTAGCTGCCGTGGGCGCAATAGTACACCTGGTTCACCAGGGTCTGATGAAGGTTACTCTGTTCTTCTGCGCAGGTATTTTTGCGGAAACCCTCGGCATACACAACATAAAAGAAATGAATGGCCTTGGAAAGCGCATGCCCTTAACCATGGCGGCTTTTACGATCGGCGCACTGGGTATGATTGGTGTTCCGCCAATCGCCGGATTCATCAGCAAGTGGTATTTGGGCATCGGGGCTCTCGATGCCGGATATCCTGTGATACTTGCAGTCCTCATCGGCTCGTCCCTGCTCAATGCGCTTTACTTCTTGCCCCTGATCTATCGGGGCTGGTTTGCAGCCCCCGCAATCGGAGGCTGGCCCAGAGATCAATATCCTGATACGCGATTCGAAACACACTGGATGCTGTTGATTCCCGCACTACTGACGGCCGTACTATCGCTGCTGGCGGGTATATTGGCCGGCAGCCTTGTCAGTCCCCTGGGCTGGACCGAGCTGGTTGTGAATCGGGAGTTCGGACTATGACCATGTTGTGGCCCGGCGCGACCGTGGGCACCCTGTCAAAGCTTGAATTGTCATGGCTGACCTTTACAGCTGTCCTTTGGCTCATCGCAACGCTGTATAAAATCCGCATGTCCGATGATCGACCCCAGGCTCTTTTCTGGCTGTTCTGGTCGGTGTCTTGTGCAGGCAATCTGCTGCTCATCGCGGCTCAGGATGTACTGGGTTTTTATATTGGGTTCTCAATGATGAGCCTGGGAGCCTATGCGCTGGTCATTCACAGCGGCAAACCTGCGGCGCGACGTGCCGGTCGCGTTTACCTGCAGCTTGCAATTCTGGGAGAAATGGCGCTTTTGGCGTCATTACTGATGGCCAGCCATGCCGGCAATGGCAGCCTGCTGTTGTCCGAGGTGCAACAGTCGGACATTCCCCCGATCGCTGCGCTTTTGCTCCTGCTCGGACTTGGTCTGAAAGCGGGATTCTGGCCACTGCATGGCTGGCTGCCACTGGCACATCCGGCGGCCCCCGCACCTGCCAGTGCGGTGCTTTCCGGCGCCATGATAAAGGCTGGCATTCTGGGCCTGTGGAAAATCATGCCAGAGTCAGCCATTTCTGGGCAAAGTGCGCTGCTGATAATGACACTGGCGATGATCAGCGCCATGTATGGAGTGCTTGCCGGTCTCATGCAGCATGAGGTGAAACGGATACTGGCCTACTCATCTGTCAGTCAAGTCAGCTATCTTCTTTTTCTGCTGGCGCTGGCATGGCTAATGCCAGAACACCGCACACTCATCGCCACTGTTCTGACAATTTACACCGTCCATCATGGACTGATCAAAGGTTCACTGTTTATCGCCGCAGACTTCTTTAGTGTCCGCAGCCAGTCACTGGTCATGAACAGAGCAAACCAGTTTATGCTGTTGGTGGCTGCATTGGCGATTGCCGGCTTACCGATCACCAGCGGCATGGCAGCCAAATCCGCTTTGAAATCACTGCTCGAGGGAGAGCCCCTGGCTCTCTGGTACACTCTGATATCGGTGGGTTCAGTAGCAACCAGTCTGATTATCATTAAAGTGCTACTGACATTCAGAGCGCGGCACGCCACTGCTGCCATACAGCCGACCGATCCGGTCAAGGCGACGCTCTGGTGGATGTTGAGCCTGTCAGCGATTGCCCTGCCCTGGTTATGGCCTGACATGCGCGAGCCATTAGTCTCAAGCCTGGCAACCGACAAGCTCTGGGCAGCCAGCTGGCCCATCGTGTTGGGTGGACTCATATATTGGGCCTGGCCCGCCCGATGGACCCGGGCACTGAGCGGTGCAGAAAAAATCGGCCTCTGCATTCCCAGCCTGTCTTTGAAACTCAAACAAGCAATCAATCGACTCGCCACATCGCCGACAGATTTTTCTTTCAGCGACAAAAAGCTGCGTAAATTCGAGCGACGCTGGAATCGTCTATGGCAAGGCAGTACAGTAAACGTTAGCGCTCTTTTACTGATAGCGGTCATGTTACTGACCGGCGCTCTCATGTATGCTTGAAACAGAATTGATCTTAGTGAGAATGAACCATGGCCAAACTGACATTCTTCGGAGCCGCGCAGGAAGTGACCGGGTCCTGTTACCTGCTTGAATCACCCGCACTGGGAAAAATCCTGATGGAGTGTGGCATGCACCAGGGCGGCGATGCTGTCGACAGGGTTCAGGATGAGAAATTTGATTTCAATCCCGCTGAGTTAAACGCGGTTATTCTCTCTCACGGCCACCTGGATCACTCAGGCATGTTGCCCAAACTTGTTAATCAGGGCTTTGACGGTCCCATTTATTGCACTCAGGCAACCCGGCAGTTGCTAAGAATTCTTCTGGAAGACGCCTGGGGACTCTACGAACGAGACCTGGAACGGGAGAATCTGCGCCGCGAGCGCAGCGGACGCGACAGCATCAAACCAGAATACACTGAGCACGATGTTGAGAAGGTGTTGCGTTTGTGTGATGGGCAGGCCTACCGAAAAGCGGTCAAGGTGGGGCCTGATGCCAGTGTACGTTTTCTTGATGCCGGACACATTCTTGGCTCATCAATCGTTGAATTGACTCTGACAGAAAAAGGCGAAGAAAAAATCCTGGTGTTCTCAGGTGATCTTGGCAATAAAACGTCCGCACTGATGAATGACCCCGAATCACCTGCCAAGGCCGATATCGTGCTGATGGAAGGCACCTATGGCAATCGCAACCATCGCAGTCATCAGGCGACACTGGATCAGTTCAGGGACGTCCTGCACGAAACCTGGGAGGCCGGCGGCAATGTGATGATCCCCTCGTTTGCTATCGGCCGCACGCAAGAAATAATCTTCCACCTTGGCTGTCTCTATCACGCCGGGGAGCTGGACAACTGGCAGGTTTATCTCGACAGTCCAATGGCTATCGCGGTCACTGAAGTTTACGATCGCTGGCTGCACATTATGGATGATGAAGACGTACGCTGCCTGAACGAAGCCAACCGGGAATCATTAAGAGAATTCTTACCGAATCTGCGCCTGTGTCACACGGCAGAAGAGTCCATGGCCATCAACAGCGTTAAACAGGGCGCCATTATTATTGCCGGCAGTGGCATGTGTACCGGCGGGCGCATCCGGCATCATTTTAAGCACCGTATCTGGAAAACCGAGAATACGATCATGTTTATCGGCTTTCAGGCTCGAGGCACCCTGGGTCGAATGCTGGTTGATGGCATTAAAGAGTTTCGCATGTTTGGCGATGACTTCAAGGTCAAAGCTCGCATTGAAACCATTGGTGGTTTATCGGCGCATGCTGGACAGGACGGGCTGATTGAGTGGGCCGACAATTTCGAAACCAATCCGCGTTTTTACCTCATCCATGGTGAAGCCGAAGCGCTGGATGCGCTGTCACAACGCCTTTGGCTGGACAAGGGTATCAAAAGTGAAATTCCCGCTCGCGGTGACTGCATAGCGTTCTGAACCCTGGCCCCGATAGCGGCTCAAATACCAGATAGACACGCCAGACCTTCACCCAGTAAAGGTGCCAGATCAATCTTGTTGCTGGCATCAGGAATGCTATTGCAGGTCACTACCGTTAACTGGCTGTCCTGCAGCTCCTGCCGGGCGCCTGGTGAAAACAGACCGTGCACGACCACACAGATCGGTGCTCGCATGCCCGCTGAAGTGAGATGCCCGGCAGCCTGTATCATGGTTCGGCCCGTGCTGATCATATCGTCCACCAACACAGGCGTATAATCCAGATAGCGATCTACATGCGGCAGCGAAATCTTGACATCTCTGTCGCCCAGCCTTTGTTTCGTTAGCACCTCGCACGGCGCTCCTGCCAGCTCTGCCACTCTGGCAGCCCATTGCTCAGATTCACTGTCGGGACCAATGATCAGCGGCCTGTCAACATTCTCCCTTATCCAGCCCGCCATTGGCGCCACCGCCGTAAGGGAAAGTGAGGGAATGCTGTAAACTTCAGATAAATCATGAATCCGGTGCAAATGAGGATCTACTGTCAATAACCAGTCAAGGTGAGCACTGATTAATCTTGAATAATAGTGTGAGCTGACGCCTTCACCTTCATTAAATCGCTTGTCCTGACGCATATAGGCCAGATACGGCGCAATCAGACCAACCTTTTCTGCACCCAGGTCGCGCAGCGTATCAGCCATCAGCAACATCGGTAGAGTTGTTTCGTCCGGGTGATGCAACTGACTCAGGATAACGGCCTTTTTGTCACGCACATCGTCAAGTATGCGGATATATGTTTCTCCGTCGGGAAACTGCCGGATAATTGCCTGCCCCTGCTGCCACCCCAACAGCTTTGACAGACTCCGGGCCAGAGGCTCCTGGCCGGGCATCTCGTACAGAATCGGAGTCATACAACCTCCTCTTCAATATGGATGGCTTCCGGATGAGCCGCATAAAAATCCAGTGCGTACTCCAGCTCGCCGGCAGCCTCAGCATGCAAGGTCATCAACGGCTGCCCCGACTCCACAGTATCGCCCAACCGGACATGCATGGTCAGGCCGGCAGATTGGGCATTGGGCGCACCGGCCAGACTGGCCAATCTGGAAATTACCCGGTTGTTCATTAGTGCAACGATCCCTGTGCGTTCACTGGTAATGACATGCGTAAATCTGGCCACTGGCGGTTCACGCAAACCACCCTGAGCATTACAGATGGCCTGAAATTTCTCCCAGGCCTTGCCTGACTCCAACGTTTTTTTGGCCAGCGCCAACCCCTCACGCGCCTCACATGCACCGCCCATTTCAAGTACAGCAGCGGTCACTGCCAGCGCTCTGTCGCGCAGGTCAGCGGGCGCATCCGCCTGGTTTTGCAATACCTTTAACAGGTCATATGCCTCCAATGCCGGACCGACCCCGCGCCCGACAGGCTGGCTACCATCGCTGATAATGGTTTTAATCCTCAGCCCCAATGCCTCACCCGTATCCCGCAAGGCGTTGGCCAGTCGCTCGGCCAGTTCCGCGCTGCGGACTTTGGCGGTTGGCCCAACCGGGATATCGATCAACACGTGTGTTGAGCCAGCGGCCACTTTTTTAGAGATAACTGAGGCTACCATCTGGCCCTCGCTATCCAAATCCAACGCCCGCTCAACGCGAATGATAATGTCATCGGTCGGGCTCAGCGACACTGACCCACCCCAGGCCAGGCATGCGCCTTCCTGTTCAACCACCGCACGCATTTTTTTAAAACTCAGTGACACTCTGGTCAGCGTTTCCATGGTATCAGCCGTGCCGGCCGGTGAAGTAATAGCACGGGAGGATGTCTTTGGCATGGTCAGGCCATTGGCTGCCGCAATGGCCACCACTATCGGCGTTGTACGATTGCCAGGTAGACCGCCGACACAATGCTTGTCTACAACAATACGCCCGTCGCCCCAGTCGAAACGCTGACCAGCTTCGACCATGGCGCGGGTAATATGAATGGTCTCTTCAATGTTAAGATTGTTGGCGGCACAGGCCGTCACATAGGCAGAGAGTTGTATGTCGGAATAACGGCCAGCATCGATGTCACGGATAATATGGCGGGCACCTTCCTCAGTGAAAGGTTTACCGTAGAGTTTGCCTCTTACGTAAGCCATCGACTCAACTGGCGGCGCGTGACGAAAGGTGGCTTTGTCGCCCTCAGCTGCACCCAGCAATCGCCAGGCAGCCTCGCTCAGGCCGGCTTTCTGATGGCTGAGCAGATCACCCTTGACGATATCGAGCGTTGCTATTATCGAGTTCTTGCCGCTGCAGATCTCAACACGCCCCTGAGCATCAAAGCCCTCCGAGCGACACACGTGACAATCTTCGCGCATGTAAACCACAGGCTCCTGGTGGGTATCGATACCGAGCCGAGTCAGATACAGAAAGCTTTCAGTCATAAATTGCGATTGCTATCTAAGCACAGCCGGATCGCCCCGACCTGTCACGGCCTGCAATTCTGCGTCATTTAACAAGTCAGCCATGTCCAGATTCCGCGCCAGCGCACATTGTTGTAAGACATGAGCCCATGTCTGATGGTTGGCATACAGTAACCCGAACACATCTAAAGTGCCACCCTGATTGCAGTAGCCCATAACATGAAAATGCTCAGCTCCATCTGCCAGACGCCTTAATAAACCGGCCGCAATATCACCGTGCACATGCGTAACCAGTAATCGTATGCTGGTATCGGGAATAAGAAATTTCAGCGTATCGGTATCGTAGATGTAATCGGACTCCCGTTCGTCACGAGCCACCCTGAACCGCCCCGGTTCAAGAATCGATATCACCGAACAGCGGTAGCCACGCTCTCTGAGCCGCACCGCAGCCCTCTGCACCTGAGCCAACTGATAAGCACCAATTGCTATCAATTGAAACTCCGGATCATCGTCCTGGCTGATCACAGTGATACCACGGGCCGCGGCCAACATAGCCTGCTCGGTGTTCGTGACCAGCGGTACGGCACTGCCAGGCAGCACAACCAGCGCCACGCGAGCGCGCTGACTATAAACAAACTCAGTGACCGCTACGGCTGTTTCAGCATCCACTGGAAAATAAACAGGTGCCACATCTGACATTTCCTCCAACCAGGCCTCAGTAAGCGCTGGTGACTGCTGACACAAACCGGACCGGCTATTGTCCCAGACATGTGCAGTGATCAGGATTGGTACAGCAATCCAGTTGGTTTGACAACCGCAGGCACTTTGTTCACGAGCGAAAACCGCCTCCCTTCGCAAGCTTCTGTAGAGACTGATACCTGCTGCCTCCTGAGCAAGTACCAGGTTAATACCCTGTTTATTGGCCAGTGCGGCGGCCACAGCCGACTCCTCATTGGCGGCGACAATCACTGCACCATTTCGTGAACCAGCCCGATCAGGCTCATCACTTGATGTGCGCACATTCAAAAGCGTCAGGGATTGTGGCATCAGACAGGGCGTGCAGTATCCAGTGTGAACAATCCGGAACCGATGAAATGGATTTTGCTCAACCAGGTGGCAGATCCAATCATCTATTATGTCAATCGGTGCTCTTCGGTCGAACGGTTCCAGTGGCGCAAAATATGGAAGCTCTGGCTGGCTGACCTGCAACTGACACAACCAGTGATCTTTTGCGGCGGTGCGTCGCTGCCGGGCATGGCAGTTCAACATGTCTGCCGCCTGCTCCAACAAAGCAACAGGCACATGCAGGGGCTGAAGAATTTCGTTTACCCGAAGACTGGAGGTCTCTGGCAATTCGAATGATGGCGAGAAATGAATGACAGCCAACGGCATTCTGACCGGGTAGTTAATTTCACCTGTGATAACGCGGCGGTGTTGCTCCTGCAGATTCTCACCCAGTTCGATGATAACCCTGGCAATCGCGATCGGATCATCTCCGTCTACCAACACCGGATTGAATCCCTGTTCGTTCAGCAGTGCGGTCGCAGCGGCAAAGTCGTCGCCTACTTGCAATAATGGCATTACAAGGCCGCTATCTTCACCACGCCACCAATAGGCACCCCAGTCGGTGCCGGGTTGACTGCCAAGATCGTGCTGGTCCAGAAATACCACCAGCTCCTGCCCCGGCAACGGCATATGTACAAATTGCCTGGCGGTATTACCTGCATGGACACCCGATGCAAGCGCTGCAGCAGAATGTGGTCTCAGGGCGCTGCCATTTGCAGCATGAACGGATTCCGGCAGAGTCACTTCGTCGCTGAAATAATCACGACACAACCGGCTTAACCCTTCATCACTCATGGAATAACAGGAAAGTTGCGATTCGTCGGCATTGCCAATCAGCACGTTGACGGCATCAACTGCCACTGAACCGGCGTCGCAGGACATCAGCCAGGCCCTGGTCTTGCCTGACAATGCGTTTGCCAGCAAATAACCCACATACAAAGGCACATAGCGTAAGGCGGCAGACGTGTTACCGGCAGGTCTGCCCTTGAGATCCGTAGCGGTCAGCGGTCGACCGTCAAGATGCACATTTCTGGCGTAAGTCATGTTGATGACCAGCCACTTGGCCATTCGGCTCACTCTTTCTGCAGCCAGCAACAATTCAGCATTATTTTGCTGCTCTGGCTTGCCTGGCTGCACTGCCGACTGCCAGTAGTCTGCCCGTTGTCCTATGCGCGCGCTCAATCCAGACCTCCTGTTTTACACCATAGCGAGTGCGGTCATGCTCGCATGGTGCAGGAAGCCTGATTCATTTTCCTTGACGGGAGTCAAATACTGACCGATTGGATAACAAGTTCTGCCGGATTGCTGATCCAGATTGAGCACCAGCCTAAAACGCGATGGCCTTCAGCGACTGCTGACTGGTAATCTGCTCAATTGGTGCAGGTTTGCCATAATAATAACCCTGCATCTGATCACAGCCCAGGCCCACCAGCAGCTTGTGTTGCTCGTAGGTCTCGACACCCTCAGCAACCACAACCAGCTGCATGGCTTTAGCCAGAGCTATGACCATCTCCACAATTGCGGCGTCGCTCTGGTCAACCAGCATGTCTCGCACGAAACTCTGATCGACCTTTACGCAATCCAGCGGCAGCATTTTCAGATAATTCAACGAAGAATAACCAGTACCAAAGTCATCCATGGCAAACTGTATTCCCATACTGTTTAACTCTCTGATCGAGGCAACCGCGTGCTCGATATTTTTCATCAACATGCTCTCTGTTATCTCAAACTCGAGCTTTGTCGTTAAATTCTGATCAAAATCATGGTCCTTAAGAATATCCCGGACTGATTGAACGAATCGCTCATGCGAAAGCTGACGCTCGCTGATATTGACGGCCAACCGCCAATGGCAGCGTTGAGGATCGTTCTGCCATTGACGCAACTGCTGACAGACTGCATTCAGAACCCATTCCCCGATCGGCACAATCAATCCCGTGGCCTCGGCAATCGGAATAAAATCGGCTGGCGATACGATTCCACGTTGTGGATGACACCAGCGCAACAGCACCTCAAAACCCTGGATATCAGCATTGCCATCCACCTTGGGCTGAAAATAAAGCATCAACTGATTTTTCTCGAGGGCACCGCGAAGATCGGTCTCCAGATGGCTACGTTCAATAGCTGCCTGGTGCATTTCCGGCACAAAGAAACTGAAACTATTACCACCCTGCTCCTTGGCGCGGTACATGGCCAGCTCCGACTGACCCAGTAATTCATCGTTGCTGAACTGCTCACCATTAAACACGGTGACCCCCACACTGGCCGTGGTAATGTATGAAAAACCGTTCAGGTAGTAGGGTTTAGACACCTGCTCCAGTACTTTGTCGGCAACTTCCTGCGTCGCCTTGGCGGCCTGAGCAAGGTCATGACTGAGGCCATTAAGCAAAATCGCAAACTCATCACCACCGGGCCTGGCAACAATATCTTTACTGCGAGTGCAGGCTTTGATTCGCTCGGCTGCGCGACGCAATAACAAGTCCCCTGTGGAATGACCTTTGGTGTCGTTAAGCGCCTTGAAATTATCCAGATCAACAAACAACAAAGCCCAGTAGGTGTGGCCGCCTGAGCGCTCAGCCCTGTTCTGAGCCCGCGTGATGTGGTCCAGCAACATGCGCCGATTGGGTAAATTGGTCAATGAATCATAGAAGGCCAGGGTATGAATCCGCTCCTCAGCCTGTTTGGCGAGTGTCAGATCACCAAAATTTGCCACGTAGTATTCAATATTGCCATCCGTGTCACGCACAATGCTGATATTAAGATGCTCGGGATATACCTCGCCGTTTTTTCGGCGATTCCACATTTCGCCTTCCCACTGGTCCTCGGCTTCCAACTGAGCATACATTGCCCGGTAGAAGGCGGCGTCCTGCATACCTGAGCTGAGTATCCTGGGCGTCTTGCCAATAACCTCTTCGCTGGAATATCCGGTGATGCGACTGAACGACTCATTCACCTTGAGGATGGTCTGATTGGCGTCAGTCACCATAATGGCAACCTGGGTTTCAAAGGCAGCGGCCGCCAGGCGCAGTTGAGTTTCCGCCCGTTTGCGACCCGTGATATCCCGGCACACGGCGATGAATTCTGACGGCTCACCAGGTTGATCCTTTTTACGCGAGACCGACAACTCATACCAGACCTTGCCGTCAGGCAATGACATACAGAACTGGCGTCCTCGCGAGTAGCCCTGGCGGGCCGCCTCTCGCAATGCGTCAAGAAACGCCTTGGCTCCCGGCTCACCCAGAAAATCCCAGATATTGGCGCCCAATAGCTTATTCAGCTCAGCCTGGGGCAGACGCGGATCAGAGGAGTGAGCATAGTGGTAGGTGCCGTCGGCACTGATACCAAACATCAGATCAGGCACGGCGTTCAGAGTGGCCTGCAATTTGCGCTCTGACTCCTGTACGCGGGCATAAGGCCATTCGATAGCCTCACTGAACACCGCTCTGAACAAAAACAGGTAAGCGATAACTTTATAAACGTGCCCCAGGACAATATGGCCATCCGTCAGGTTACCGTACATGATAAACCAGATCCCCGACATGGCCATGATCAGATTAGCGCCCAGCATGGCAACGCCATGGTAGGGCTGTACTTGTGACATTCGCCTGATCAGCAGGACTGCAATGAGCAGATGCATAATCATCACCAGTACTTCCAGCGCCGTTTTAAGAGCAGTCAGACCCGTTGCCGGATCGTAAACCGTCGGCAGTTTAATCTGGCCGGAAAACACGGCGTAACCAGTCAGCGACACAAACAGCACAATGCCTGCGGGTACTTGCCAACGTTCGGCTACTCCAGTTGTTCGCTCCCAGTTCAGCAATAGCGCAGCCAGCAGCCCTGCGGCCGCCAACAATCGTGCCGCCAGCCAAAGATAAATCGACTGTTGTGAGTCGCTTTGCCCAATAACCACGGGCATGCCGTCGTAAGTCAGTGTATGGAGGAAATCAAGTATGCCGACGCCCAGGAAGGCGCTGGCCAGCAGCAGAACAGACAGCGCTGCACGATGGCGTGCCGCATGCCAGCCCACCACAAAAATCAGCAAAGAGACCAGAATGGAAATACTTTCGGCAAGAATATGGAATACCAGGTATCCGCCGGGCAGCAACGAGTCGACCAGCTCAGGCAGCAATATCACGGCCACAAGCAGCAGAATAAGCGGGGCAACAGCCAGCGTCAGAAGTCGACGCAGGCCATCACGATACACATCAGAGATGAAAAGCAATCGTGCCACCAGAGAAATAACAGCGCTCAGAAATAAGCGGCTGGAATGCTATGCCATCCGGGAGACTTAACACAGGTCGTAGCTGTCACGATTAGTGACGCCGGCACCACATGTTGATCTGCATCAAGTTCCGTTGCTATTCGATTCGGCGCCAGGTCAAGGTTCCGGTGGTTCGGCCGCTATCGTCCCGAATCGATAATTTCAGCAAACCATCTGCAGTGAATTCATAGTAACGTACATTATCTTCACCTACCCAACTGCCGCGAGTAGGGGAACCTTCCACATAATGTGTCACTTTGTTCTGCGACACATCCCAGGTTACCGGGCCCCAGTAGGCGAATCCGCCACGCACCAGTTCAGTTGTCTGGGCCGCGCGCGCAGGCAAATCTTTGGGCATGCCCTGGGCAGACATCTGATCGTGCTCGTCATACATGATGCGGCCAATATAGTTGTTATCAACTTCCCCGCCACCAGCCGGGTAGCTGATAAAACTGACCAACTCATAATGGCCGACAAATTGTTTTTTTACCGCTGCCAGTTGCGGGTCATCCGCCGCATCAACCGGCTGACCAACCAGATTCAGAATCAATACCATGCTGCCGGCAAAGGCTGCAGTGATCAGCAATAAAGGTCGCATGAGCTACTCCTGTCGTTGTTATTGTAATGTCGCCCGAATAATACGCCGAGCCGTCAATCGGGTAAAGCCGCTGCGACACGGTATCAGATAAAGGTATCGGATAAGACGTCGCGAGCTGCTAAACTTAGCGCTGAACCGGACTGCCAGGTAAATCTAATATGGACGCGCAAGAAAACGACAATCTGCAACAGGTGATGAGCCACCTGGAACTGGAAAAGCTGGACGAAAATCTATACCGCACCACATCCTCTAACGAGGGGTGGTTTCGGGTATACGGCGGGCAGGTTTTGGCGCAGGC
Source organism: Pseudohongiella spirulinae (assembly GCF_001444425.1). NCBI lineage: Bacteria > Pseudomonadati > Pseudomonadota > Gammaproteobacteria > Pseudomonadales > Pseudohongiellaceae > Pseudohongiella > Pseudohongiella spirulinae. The sequence goes on along the minus strand of NZ_CP013189.1, from coordinate 321,052 downwards.
TCTGTTAAGCGCCACCCATACAGTGCCGGACGATCGTCATGTTCATTCATTACACGCCTATTTTCTGCGCCCCGGAGATCTGAAACACCCCATCATTTATCAGGTCGACCGCATCCGCGACGGACGCAGCTTTACGACCCGCCGGATTGTTGCCATCCAGCATGGCAAAGCGATTCTGAATATGTCAGCCTCTTTCCAGATACCGGAAGAGGGGCTTTCACATCAGATTGACATGCCCGACGTGCCGCCGCCGGAAGACTGCGCAGACCGCAAGCAGATGGCTGAACGCTTTCGAGGCCAGATCTCGGAGGACCTGCTGGAGCGCTTCTCAAGACAGTTTGCGGTGGATCTGCGCCATGTGGACATCAACAGCCTGTTTGACAACACACCCAAAGCACCCAGCACCAGCGTCTGGTTTCGCCTGAACACGAAGTTGCCAGCGAACTACCCGCTGCATGCTCACCTGCTGGCATACGCATCAGATATGACTCTGCTGCAGACCTCTCTGCGTCCGCACGGACAAAGCCTGTTCGATCCCAAACTGCAGATTGCCAGCCTGGACCACACCATGTGGTTCCATCGTCCGTTCCGCATGGATGAGTGGTTGCTGTACTCGCAAGACAGTCCTTCTTCTTCACAGGCGCGCGGTTTTAACCGGGGCAATATTTTCTCGCGGGACGGCACACTGGTGGCCTCTGTGTGCCAGGAAGGCTTGATTCGCCTGCGCGGTTAGACTACTCAAGAGTCAGGCTTAGCTGATCGGCGCCCACTGCGGACGAACGCGGCCTGAGCCGCACACCCAGCCCGACCAGCCGCACCGGGAGCTGATAGCGCTGCCAGGCCTGCTCCATCAGCGCCGGAAAATTCTCCGGCGCCATGTCCCGGCCCGCCTGCTCTGCCGTCGTTGAAGCAAAATTGTTGAATTTCAGTTTCACGAAACACCCGGCAACCTGATACTTGTCGGCCAGGCCCTGCCACCGTTTCAGCATCTGCTCATAAAGACTGCTGATCTGGTCAAGGCATTCCGGCAAACCCGGCAGGTCAACGGCGTAGGTATTTTCCACACTCAAGGATTTACGCTGCCGCTCAACCTTCACCTCGCGATCATCAATTCCCCGAGCCAGCAGATACAACCGCTGACCAAAACTGCCAAATTGCGCCTGCAATGCGGCCTGACTGTAAGCACGCAGGTCTTCACAGGTAATGACGCCCATTGCATGCAAACGTGAGGCCGTCACCTTGCCCACACCAAACAGCTTGCTCACCGGTAATTGCCGCACAAACTCATCAACCTGCGCCGGCCTTATGACATACTGGCCGTCCGGCTTGTTCCAGTCGCTGGCGATTTTAGCCAGGAATTTATTGGGCGCAATACCCGCTGACAGGGTGATTCCCAGGGTATCGCGCACCCGATCGCGGATCTGCTGAGCCATCAGCGTCGCGCTGCCCTGGCAAGCGCCTGACTGACTGACATCCAGATAGGCTTCATCCAGGGAAAGAGGCTCAATCAGGTCAGTGTAATCGCGAAACACGGCCTGTACTTGCCGGGAAACCTGTCTGTATTTATCCATCCGGGGAGGCACCACCAACAGTTCAGGGCATCGCCTTAAGGCCGTTGCTGTCGGCATTGCCGAATGAATACCAAATTGCCGTGCTTCGTAATTGCAGGTGGCCACTACGCCGCGGCGCTCGCTGGCACCACCAACGGCCAGTGGCCTGCCACGAAGCTGCGGATTGTCACGCATTTCAATGGCCGCGTAAAAACAATCGCAATCACAATGGATAATTTTCCGAACCGGTATCGCCGTCATAAGCTGTTGTTCAGGCAGGTTTCGGCGTATTATCTCACAGCATGAGTGCTGAGCGATTATTTGCCGATCATTTGAATCACCTGCTGACTGAGTATGCTTCAGCTCTGCAGGCTTGCGACTTCGCAGACCAGCCCGTGCTTGTTGGCAGCGGTATTTCCCATAGCTACTACGCTGATGATCTGGCCATACCATTCAGAGCATGGGGTCACTTTCTACGCTGGCTGCCGGTGGACAGACCCGATCAATTTGTTTTATTCAGGCATGGAAAGAAACCGGTATTCTTCGCAGTTATCCCTCAGGACTTCTGGCATGACCAGAGTCTGGAACTGCCGGGCTGGTGGGCCGATCTGTATGACATCCGGATTCTCCCTGACAAACATCAGTTAGAAGCACAGCTCAAGACGCTGATCCCTGACCATCAACTGCTTTTCCTGGGCGAGGATGTCAACCTGGCCGCCGCACTGGGTGCCCGGCCCGGGCATGTTAACCCGGCCTCTTTGATCGCCTACCTTGATTACTACCGGGCCTATAAAACCCGCTACGAGGTGCAGCGTATTGCCGATGCCAATGCCCTGGCGCTGACCGGGCACCAGGCCGCTCACGAAGCCTTCCTGGATGGCAAGGATGAGTTTGGCATCCATATGGCCTATCTGACAGCCTGCCGCGCGCTGGATCATGAATTGCCGTACCCCAGTATCGTGGGCGTCAATGAACATGCAGCTATCCTGCATTACCAGCTCAAGAAGCGCCGGTCAGCTGCTGTCGATCCTGCGTTGAATAAGGCTCTGCTGATTGATGCCGGTTGCCGCAGTTTTGCCTACTGCTCCGATATAACCCGAACCTGGGTGCGGCCCGGCGTACATGAGGTATTTGCAGCCCTGTTGTCCGGCATGCAGAAACTGCAGCGAAATATTATCCGCACAATCGCCGTCGGCCAATCCTACGTCCAGTTACATGAAGCGACTCATGAATCCCTGGCGGAGTTACTGATAGAGTCCGGAATTGCCGTAGGCTCATCCCGGGAATTGCTTGAAGAGGAGGTAACAAGCGCCTTTCTGCCGCACGGCCTGGGACATTTTCTGGGTCTTCAGGTGCACGACTGCGGCGGACGTCTGGCATCGCCTGACGGCACGACAAAACAGCCACCCTCCCGCTATCCGGCGCTAAGAACAACGCGCACTCTGGAAAATGGCATGGTATTTACCATAGAGCCCGGGCTCTATTTCATCCCGGCATTGCTGGACAAACTCAGGACCGGGCGACGCCAGGCATTGCTGAACTGGACTCTGATCGAAGAGCTGTTGCCGCTGGGCGGCATACGCATTGAAGACAATATCTGGCTAAACGAGGGCACAGCACACAACCTTACATTAAAGCCGCTGCTGTCAGCTTGAATTCTGGCTACTCAGCAAGTCGGCAAGAATGATACCGCCAGTTTATAGATTCGCTCTAATGCCCCCTGATTATCAATAATCGCCTGCCGCCCCGCCGCCCCCATCCGGTCGCGTTGTCCAGCGTCACGCAGCAGAATCAGCACGAATTCTGCCAGTTTTTCCTCATCGGCCACCGTCTGCAATGCACCACGCTCTTCCAGCTGCTCGCAGATGGTCTGAAAATTATACTGAGACGGCCCGGTTACAACAGGCAAGCCAAGCGCGGCCGGCTCCAGCACATTCTGGCAGCCAGTATTGACCAGGCTGCCACCGACAAATGCGAGCTGAGCAAGACCGAGATAAACCAGCAACTCTCCCATACTGTCGCCCAGAAACACATGGGTATCAGCCGTCACAGTCTGCTTGCTGCTACGCCGGACAATCGTATAGCCGGCATGTTCAAACAAGCGTGCCGCCGAGTTGAAACGCTCTGGATGACGCGGCACCAGAATCAGCAAGACCTCCGGCAGTTCCGCTTGAATAATCCGGAAAGCGCTCAGCACTTTTTCATCTTCACCCTCACGGGTGCTGGCTGCAATCCAGATTGGCCGCTCGCCTTCAATGCGCTCGCGCATCGCCGCCACTTTTTCGCTCAGGTCGGGCGGTAAGCCGATATCAAATTTGATACTGCCAGTGATCTTGATATTCTCATCACTGACGCCCAGTTTACGGAAGCGTTCAGCATCAGACTCTGCCTGTGCGGCAATCAGATCTATCTGCTGCAGCATCGGCTTGCCCAGGCCTGCGAACTTCAGATAACCACGGTAAGACTTCTCCGACAGGCGGGCATTGGCCACCATGATGCTGGCACCATTGGCTTTGCTGTAATGAACCAGATTAGGCCAAAGCTCCGTTTCCACCAGAATGACCAGCGCCGGATGAAATGTGCGCAGAAAGCGCTTCACTGCGCCGCCGTAATCATAAGGTGCATAAACGTGACAGACATCTGACCCAAAGAGAGAATGAATACGCTCTGAGCCTGTAGGCGTCATGGTAGTGACCACGACACCCCAGTCGGGCCTTTCCTCACGCAGTTTGAGAACCAGGGGCGAAATAGCCACCGTCTCGCCGACCGAGGCGGCATGCACCCAGATCCACTGCCGCTCCTTTCTGCCGGAAGCTGCACTAGCCACAAACCCCAGCCGCTCACCCCATCGCCGGGCATAGGCCGGTGCCGGCAAAAAGAGGGCGCGCCACAGTAATCGCAGCACAATAAATGGCAACAACAGATAAAACGCAAAATTATAGACTGACCTGTTCACCCAGATATCCTTTCCTGTATCGCTATGTGTCCTGTTTTACATGGAACGCACTCTGCGTGCTAACATAGCCTTCATCCTTGGCGTTGTCGAGACAGCACTGATACTTATGGCTAAACCTCACCACCCGCATCGCTCCGCCAGACTCATCAAAAAGCGCGGCAAAAAGCCGGGAGCAGCACCAGGCACGCTGATTCATGTCGGTGAAGTCAGTGGGGTTGATACCACCATTGATCTCATCCACTACGACGCCTCTCATCTGGACGAGCGCAACTCACTGGATGTCAGCCAGTGTCGTCATGAGAGCAATGTCGGCCAGACTGCCTGGTATAACATTACCGGCCTGCACAATGCCGAGATCATCCGCAGCATAGGCAATCTCTTCCAGCTCCATCCTCTGGTGCAGGAAGATATCCTGAACACCGATCACCGCCCCAAGATAGAGGTACACGATACCTACCTGTATGTTGTGATCAAGATGCTGCAGTTCGACCATTCACACAGAACGGTGCAGATGGAGCAGGTCAGCCTCATTATTGGCGACGACTACGTCCTGTCCTTTCAGGAGCGAGTCGGTGATGTGTTTGACGGAGTACGGGAACGTCTGCGCCACGGACACGGACGACGCATTCGCCAGCTCGGGCCTGATTACCTGGCTTATGCCCTGATTGATGCCGTGGTCGATAACTATTTTGTGTTGCTGGAAAACCTTGGTGATGCCATTGAAGATCTGGAAGCCGAACTGCTGATCCGGCCAACACCAGACACCCTGAACCAGATACATCACTACAAACGTGAGATGTTACTGTTACGCAAAGCTGTCTGGCCATTGCGTGAAGTACTGAGCAGCCTAAGCCGTGATGAGAACGTCATACTCAGTCAGGACATCCGCGTCTACCTGCGCGACGTTTACGACCACACCATTCATATTATCGACAACATCGAAACACTGCGCGACCTGTTGAGTGGCATGCTGGATTTATACATGTCCAGTGTCAGTCAACGCATGAATGAGATCATGAAAGTACTGACCCTTTTTGCCAGCATCTTTATGCCGCTGACCTTTATCGTCGGTGTTTACGGCATGAACTTTGATTACATGCCGGAACTCAGATGGCATTGGGGCTATCCCTCCATCATGGCTTTCATGCTGGCTACCGGCGTGGGTCTTTTTGCTTATTTCCGTTGGCGAAAATGGTGGTAAGCCAGTGCTGAAACTGTCTACTCAGGTCGCTATTATTGGCGGCGGCATTGCCGGTCTGTGGCTTCTGAACAGGCTCTGTCAGGCGGGCTATGATGCGGTTCTGCTTGAAAAAAGCGCGCTGGGCAGCGGACAGACACTGGCCTCGCAAGGCATCATTCACGGCGGACTGAAATATGCGTTAAACGGTGTTCTGAGCCCCGCCAGCAGCGCCATTGCCGATATGCCCAAACGCTGGCGTGCGTGCCTGAACGGTCAGGGCGACATTGACCTTAGAGGCACCACATTGCTCTCGCCGGATTTTTATATGTGGTCAGGTGGCTCACTCAGATCGCGTTTTAAAACCTTCCTGGGCAGCAAAGCACTGCAGGGTCGCATCGATGTCGTTGCGCCAGATGATTATCCGGCGTTTTTTAAATTCACTCCGAACCATCGACTGACTGGAACCCTTTATCAGCTCTCGGATTTTGTTATCGACACACCTTCTTTAATCAGCAAGCTGGCCAGGCCATGGCAGAAACGCATACTACAATGTCCCGATTTGCAGCTGAGCAGCGATGGCATTATATTCACGTCAACTGAAGGCAGGACGCACCTGCATACCGATAGAATAGTGCTGACCGCAGGTGCCGGTAACGAAGCCCTGAATCATCAGTGGCAGCAGGTCACACACTCAACCTTACCCGCCATGCAGCGCCGGTCGCTGCACATGGTTACAGTCAGTACAGATCACCCTCTGCCCCCATACTTACATTGCATCGGTGACGATTTTGGCATGACGCCGGAACTCACCCTGACGGCACACCCGCAACAAAACGCCGACCAGAAAAAATGGATCTGGTATCTGGGTGGCGAACTGGCCGAATCCGGTGTCGGGCTCCAGCCGCAGACACAGCAACAACGCGCACTCCAGGTACTTGAACAACGCTTCCCATGGGTTGACCTGCAGCAGGCCGAGGTAAAAAGTTTCATGATAGATCGGGCTGAGCCAGCAACGGCTGACCGACAACGACCGGATAGCGCATATGTGTCCGAGTCTGGCCGTGTAATTGTGTGCTGGCCAACCAAACTGACGCTGTGCCCGGATCTGGGTGACAGTGTCATGGCTAGTATCTCTGAATCAGTGCAAGCGTCCGGCCACGTGCCGGATGCTTCCCCCCTGCATGATCTTCTGCCGCAGGCTGAAGTCGGTATTGCCCCCTGGAGCACTGAAACATGAGCCTGCAACGACCACTGGCCAAACGGCCGCTGGGGGATAGCGGCATACTTGTATCCTGCCTGGGTCTTGGCACAGTCAAAATTGGCCGCAATCAAAGCGTCAAGTATCCCAGTCACTTCATGCTGCCAGACGACAGTCAGGTAAGGGAACTGCTTGCGTGTGCCAAAGGGTCTGGCATTAACCTGCTGGATACGGCACCCGCCTACGGCAGCAGTGAAACTCGCCTCGGCGAACTTATGGAGAACCGGCATGATTGGATCATCTGCACCAAGACCGGCGAAGAGTTCGACAAGGGGCTGTCATACTTTGATTTCAGCGCCAGGCACACCCGTTTCAGCGTTGAACGCAGCCTGCAGCGACTGCGGACTGACTACCTGGATATTGTTCTTATTCACTCCGACGGCAATGATCTGACTATCATCGAGCAGACTGACTGTTTTGAAACCCTGGCACGCCTGAAATCCGAGGGGAAAATTCGTGCCTATGGCCTGTCCGGCAAAACGCTGGCCGGCGGCCTGCGTGCATTGGAGGTCGCCGATGTTGTGATGGTCACTTACAACCCACAGGAGAAATCAGAGCGAGCGGTTATCACTCAGGCTCACGCCAGCAACAAGGGCGTGCTGATCAAAAAAGCGCTGGCCAGCGGTCACATGCCTGAAAGTCTCGACAGGCCGGATCCAATCCACTTCAGTCTGAGCGAACCCGGTGTCAGCAGCGTTGTGATCGGCACTATCAATACAACTCATCTTGAGGATAACGTTCGCCGCGCCACCGCTCTATAGACGTATATTATTTGCCAGTCAGTAAACGGACAGGCACTGCTCACAAATCATCAGCGCGCGCAGACGACCCGTATCAACATTGGGCGGCAGCAGCAAACTCAGCACAGAACGCCATTGTTGACGCTGTGCCGTCGGCATCGCAGCCAAACCGCTCTGCAAGCTCAGACTGTCAAGTGATCGCAATTCCGGCAAGTTCAGCATCGCCAGCACCTGGCTGCTTCCCAGGCCCTGCAGCATTTGCAGCAATAATTGCTCACCAAAACCTAAAGGGCGCTGAAGATAAATGCGCTGATATTCGTCCAGCCCCGCCAGTTGTGCAGCCGATGCCAGAGCCTGGTCCAGATCGCCCAGCTCATCAATCAGCCCAAGCTGTAGCGCCTGCTCACCGCTGTAAACCCGTCCCCCGGCGAGCGCTTCAACTTCGGCGCGGGGCAATTGACGACCATCAGCCACCAGATTCAGAAACCGCTCATAGGTGTCATCAATATTAGCCTGCAATATCCGCCGCATGGTCTCATTGAGCCCACTCAACGGATCACCACCGCGAGATAGCGCTGTTGTGCCCACGCCATCGACACCAACACCCAACTCAGCCAGGGCATCTTCAAAAGTAGGAATTACGCCTATCACACCAATGGAGCCGGTAATAGTCGATGGCGACGCCCAGATCTGATCCGCATTGGCGGAAATCCAGTAGCCGCCTGATGCCGCCGTACCGCCCATGGAAACGACCAGTGGTTTTCCTGCCTGCTGAAGTTCTGTCAATGCCGCGCGGATCTCTTCAGATGCCAGTGCCGACCCACCGGGTGAATCAACGCGCAAAACCACTGCTTTGATATCAGCGTCCGCCTGGGCCCGTCGGATCAGCGTCACCAGCGAGTCAGCGCCCGCCATACCGGGTGCCTGCTCACCGGGCATAATCGTGCCCTGTACAACAATGACACCGACCTGATCCACCGCAGGCACAGGCGACCCATTAGTTGCCAGCAGATAATCAAGATAATGAATCTGGTTGAAGCTTCCGTTGTCGGCACCCGCAACCGCGGCAACCGAACGACGGAAGCTGTTAACACTGGCAATATTATCAATCAGACCCTGTTCGAACGCCGCGCGAGCCATATTGCCGCCGGCCGACTCCAGCAGTTCGGCAAAATTATCGGCATAGGCCTGCAACTGCGCCGCCGACAACTCTCGATTAGTCGCAACCCTGTCAAGGTAGCGACTCCACAAATTGTCTACCAGGCGCTGATTGTCACCTCGAGCTTCTTCTGAAAGATCCATCCGCGTATAAGGTTCTGCCGCCGATTTAAACTCACCGGCACGGAAGACACTTACATTGATATGCAGCCGATCCAGCAGGTCGCGGAAGAATAGCTGGCTGCCGCCAAAGCCGGTCAGCATCAGGCTCCCCATTGGATGCAGGTCAATTTCGTCTGCATAGGAAACCAGGGCATACTGCGCTTGTGTGAAGTATTCGCCATAGGCGAACACCGGTTTGCCACTGTCCCTGAATTGCTGAAGGCCGTCACCCAGCATCTCCAGTTGTGCGGGGCTGGCCGCCAACAGGTCACTGACATCAATGACCAGAGCTGTGATTCGGGGATCAGTACTGGCAAGGCGCAGGGAATCCAGTAAGTCAGGAATCAGGCTGTTAGATGGCACTCCGGCACCAAACAGCAGATCTGCTGGAACCGCGCTATCCACCTGCTCGGATAACACGCCCGATGGCGTCCAGACCAGCGCCGCCTGTGAAGGAACCGTTACCGTGGCCGGACCGGAGAACAGGATCAGCAGCAAAAGAACCATGACCAGTAAAAACAGCAAACGGCCAATCCAGTTGCGCGCCCCGTCTATAAAACGTCCTATTGCTGAAAACAGCCTTCCCATTCTGTCTCTCCAGTCAATTAATCAAATTACTTGATCTGTTCGTTTAGAAAAATACGTCATTCATCGATTCAGCAAACCTTATCCTGTGCACATCATTCAACAGGAGGTTCAGATTCATGACAAAAGTTCTGGTGCTTTATCATTCAATGTACGGGCACGTCGAAACCATGGCCAATGCTGTGGCGTCCGGCGCTGCCGATGTAGACGGCGTTGAGGTTACCATCAAACGCGTACCGGAAACCATGCCAGGCGATGCTTTCACGGCAGCCGGCGGCAAGTCTGATCAGCAGGCCGATGTGGCTACACCGGCAGAATTGGCAGATTACGACGCCATCATCCTGGGTGTTCCTACTCGTTTTGGCAACATGTCCGGTCAGATGAGAACTTTTCTGGACCAGACCGGTGGCTTGTGGGCCAAAGGCACTCTGGCCGGCAAGGTCGCCAGCGTTTTCACGTCTACCGGCACGGGCGGCGGCCAGGAAATGACCATTACATCGACCTGGACCACTCTGGCACACCACGGCATGACAATCGTACCGCTGGGTTATACCACGCCAGAGCAGTTTGATATCTCAAAGGTCAGCGGTGGAACTCCCTACGGCGCCTCAACTATCGCCGGCGGTGACGGTTCACGTCAGCCCGATGAACGCGAACTCGCGATTGCCCGGCATCAGGGCAAACGCGTCGCCGAAATCGCCGTCAAATTGACTGCCTGAGCAAGGTTCGCAAGGCCAGATAGTCCGCATGAAACTTACGGATGCCCTCTGACAGCTTATCGCTGGCCATGGCATCCTCGTTCAACTGCCAGCGAAAATCCGACTCACTGAGCGAACTGCGCGCATCTTCACTGGACTGATCAACGCTCAGTTGTTGCACCAATTCACCGTGATCCGATTCAAGCTGCTCCAGCAATGCGGGTGAAATGGTCAGTCGGTCACATCCCGCCAGCGCTTCGATTTCACCGATATTTCGAAAGCTGGCCCCCATCACAATTGTGTTATAAGCATTGGCTTTGTAATAGCGATAAATCCGTCGCACCGACTGCACGCCAGGATCATCTTCAGAGCTGTAGTTTTTGCCGGTTGCAGCTTTGTACCAGTCCAGAATACGGCCCACAAACGGAGAAATCAGAAATACCCCTGCATCTGCGCAGGCCACGGCCTGGTTGAAACCAAACAGCAGGGTCAGATTACACTTGATACCTTCCGCCTCAAGTCTTTTGGCAGCCTGAATTCCTTCCCAGGTAGCGGCGATTTTGACGAGAATGCGCGAAGTGTCAACGCCCGCATCATCGTACAGCTCAAGCAAGCGATGGGCTTTTCTGAACGTCGCGTCCGTATCGAATGACAGACAGGCATCTGCTTCGGTGGAGACATAACCTGGCACCGTCTCGGTAATCTTCTGCCCAAAATTGACCGCCAGCTTATCCATGGCGGCATCCAGCTGAATGTCGGATCCGCCCACTTGCTGGCGCCCGAAGTTCAATGCGTCGGAGACCAGATCAGCGTATTCGGCCTGCTTTGCGGCATTCAGAATCAGCGACGGATTGGTGGTTGCGTCTTGCGGCGCGAAACGGCGGATACTGGCAAAATCACCCGTGTCAGCCACTACCGTCGTCATTTGTTTGAGCGCGTCAAGCTTGTTCATTAGCGTATTCCGTCGTTAGTATCAGCAGGCTTTTAAACTAGACCATGCCCCCCATGACGTCAACGGCCGCCATGTGGCATTTCTCTGTAATATTCCTGTTACAAATATGCCATACCATACTAGGCAGACCCTTAACTTGGCGAGTTGTTACCTGTGCCCTGGATTATATCGTGGTCGCATCATACCAGGCTGGCCGCCATCACTATGCTTGTCGGTTCGGCGTGCCTCATTAGCTGGTGGTTGACTTCACCCCAGGTAAAAGCGATTTCCCTGCACAATTACTACGACTATAGCTGCATACCTGCTGATGTTAGTACGGCCGCGCCAACGCTGAGTCTGCTGATGGTAACCCCGACCCGAGCGATCGACGTTGCTGAATCTCTATGCCTGTCCGACGCAGTAAGCAAACACTACGGTAGAGTGAATGTGTCATGGAAACCACGCACTCAACTCGATGCCTCAGACCTGATCAATGAGCGCTACGATCTGATCTGGAATCGGGAACATTTCCTGCGAGGCCTGCAGCCTGATTTTGCGACATACTACGAAAGCCTTCTGCATTTTGATAACTACCGGGTGTTCTGGCTGAGCCTGAAAAGCGCACCGGTGATGTCTGCCGAGTATTTTCAGAACAAACGTGTCGGCTTGCTCGACGACCCCAGCAGCCATACTCACCACGTCTTGCCGCTGACCTCCCTGCGTCTGCATCAAATCCCTGAATCGGTGTATTCAATAATCTACTTCAATGATGCATCAGCCTTGTATCACAGCTTCCTGAACGGAGATATCGATCTGATTTCGGGTGGTGCCACCATGTTCCCTGCTGAACAGATCTATACAGCCAAACTGACTGATAACGCAACGGCAGCCACATTTTTCATCCGCCGCGCTCTGCAGAATCAGTCGATACGTTGTGAGTTGATAAATGCCTTGAGCATGCTCGAGTCTCTCTGGCACGGTATAGAATCACATCCGGAAAAGACGGCGGAATGTTGAGCCGCTACCACCGCCCCATCAAGGCTGTTATTTGCTGGCTGGCACTATCGGCGCTGCTAATTCTGCTCAGCCTGTGGTCAACGATGAGCAGTATCAATCGTCAGACTCAACAAGAATTGTTACTCCAGATTCCTCAAAGGCTCGATGACGCTCTGCGCTACAGCCTCTCTGACCAGGACGTCATCCGTACCATTACCCGTCTTGTTAACGACGACCTGCAGACTTTGGATATCGGCGGTAGATTTCCGGTCATTCACCAATGCCGCCTTGGTTTGCTTGATATCAACGAACAAACCAGCAAGCAACCCGACACTGGACTGCTTACCGTCCAAAACCTCACAATTGAATGGCTGAGGAATGGCATACAGCAGCACGCCACCTTCAACCTTCGGTGCGAGCCTGCCATACGGCCACTTTTGCTGGTGAACGGTGGCGCCGCTCTGCTTGCAGTGCTTGCCATTTTTTCACTACCTCTGCCGTTAAGCGGCACAGAGCGCAGTTTTCTGGCACAAATGTACAAGCTGGGACTTAAACATCACCAAGCCAGGCGGCTCATTCAAAGCGCATCTCCCTTGAATCGCACACAGCAACTGCGTCTGGAGTTGGCTCTTTCACGCTCTGACACGGGAGAACTGTCCATCAGCACGCTGACTGATATATTGAATGCACCTGCCAACATTGTATTCAACCATAAAGCTCACAGCGTAACGGCCCATGGCATTACGATTGTTTTGAGTAAAACACCTTATTTCTACTACGCATTATATGCCCAGCGCAGAAAGCAAGAACGCGGTGGCTGGATCCTGAATCCCGCCAATGACCGGCCGGATCTTACAAATACTCCCCAATTACTGTCATTGATGAGCCGCTACAATGGCCATCAGAAGGCCATTAACGATCTGCGTGATCATGGCTTGCGAGCCAAGATACTGGACCAGAACCGGAACAAAATAAAAGACGAAATAGTTACAGCTCTCGGCGAAGAACTGGCCAGTGAGTTTTTGTTCGAGACACAGCGTGACGAGCGAACCGGACGTCATCGTTACCGACTGAAATGTCCTGCCAGCCGGATTTCAATACCATCCTGATCGAACTCAATACGCTGATTTATAAGTATTTTATTTTCTGAGATATCTCGTTTCTGCAAAAAACATCTTATTCACAGCTTCGTCACAGAGCCAACGCACCATAACCGCGTTCACAACCCGACGGAGTCTTTGCACATGTCTTTTTGTCTGAATAAAAAACAATGTTTACTCGCCACGGCTATTGCATCAGCACTTGCTCATTCTTTAATCTCTGTACCAGCGCTGGCTCAGGAAAACAGCGCACCTGAGGTGACCGAAGTAGTCACTTACGGCACCCCCATCCGCGACAGTCAACGTGCCGCGATAGAAGAAAAGCGTAACGCTGACAACTACCTGGATGTAGTCTCTGCTGACACCATCGGCCGGTTCCCCGACCAGAACCTGGCGGACTCTCTGGGCCGTATGCCCGGGCTGGCAATCGAACGCGACCAGGGCCAGGCGCGATATATCAATTTCCGTGGCGCCCCGTTCCGCTACACGCAACTGGCCATCGATGGCCTGAGCATTCCCGGTGCCGAGAACGGTCGTGTCCCGCGTTTTGACGCGTTCCCTTCTGTCATCACACGCCGTATCGAGGCCAACAAAGCAATCACGCCCGATATGCCCGGCGAGGCTGTGTCTGGCTACATCAACATAGATTCCTTTAACCCTTTCGAAGTGGACGGCTGGTCAGCAGCAACTGATTTCGGTATCGGTGAACAGCGTCTGGGCGGCGGCGATGTCAGCCGATACAGCGGCCGCCTGTCCTGGTCGGGTGAAACGCTGGGTTTTTCCCTGTTCGCCTCTGAGAATCTGCGCGAACAGATCACTGATAACCGCGAGTATGACCTGGAGTGGGACAACAACTCCAGGGAGCGGATACTGAACTCAATTGACTATCGCAGTTACTTTGTAGACCGCCGGGATTCAGCTTATGGTGGTCGTCTGGAGTACCGCCCCGCCGACACCATGAACCGGTTTTTCTTTTCAACCCTGTTCAGTGAGTTCGTCGATGATGAAGAGCGAAATCAATATGTGGTTGATTTCGAGACTGGCGCCAACGCGATTCGTCAGCCGCAGGCAACAGGAGACAACGGCTATCAGCCCTTGGTTCTGACACAGCGCCTGCTGCAACTTGGAGAATACGAAAACTCAGTGCTTACCAACACCCTGGGCGCTGATGTCAGCGCAGGTGGCTGGTTTATCGAAGCCAGAATCAACCTGACCAACACAGAGAGCAGCTTGTTCCTGCCTATCCCCTTGAGCGCGGGCGGTCAGGCGGCTGCCGAGTTTGACATCAGCAATCTGGAAGACCCACGGGTCACCCTGATGGCGCCCTTTACACGCACGCCGATCACCGCCGCCAACATCAGTTTCCCGGTCAACCTGGGAATAATCGTCGATTCTGGCTTGGACATTGATGCCAGCAAGTTAAAACTGGACGCCGAGCGCAACATGGAGCTGTTCGGTCGCGATGCAACCGTCAAGCTGGGCCTGGAACACGATCAACGCGAAGGCCGCGGAGCCGGTTTCGCTATTGCCCAAACTGCCTTTCCACAAACCCTGAACATAAACGACTTTGACACCGGTGCTCGCTGGGAAAGCGACATGAACAACACGGTGGGCGGCACTGTCTATGACAATCAGGGACTGTTCAGAGCCTGGGAGCAGGCCGTTGGCGGCATCAGCGTGCCCGTACCGGCGGATCAGCGGGTAGCCATCGATGAGGACATCACAGCCATTTATGCGATGGCCAAGAGCGAGTTCGACTGGGGCAACATCGTGGCAGGCATGCGTGTCGAACGCACTGACTACAGCAGTGAAGGCCCCATTGCCAACTACGCTGACACACTGACGCACGCCCTGCCCAGTGCTCACATCAACATCGACCTGCGTGAAGATCTGAAGCTGCGACTGGCAGCAACCACCTCTATCAGTCGCCCGACATACAATGAGTGGCGTGCCGCCGCCTCAGTCAATCTGGTAGATCGCATTGTCACCGGCGGTAACCCATCACTTGAACCAGAGGAAGCTGCCGGCCTGGATGTATCACTGGAATGGTACGCAGGTGATGC
Organism: Pseudohongiella spirulinae; assembly: GCF_001444425.1. Taxonomy (NCBI): domain Bacteria; kingdom Pseudomonadati; phylum Pseudomonadota; class Gammaproteobacteria; order Pseudomonadales; family Pseudohongiellaceae; genus Pseudohongiella; species Pseudohongiella spirulinae. The sequence continues at coordinate 305,675 of NZ_CP013189.1, read as the reverse complement.
AAGCCTGGTCAGTCTGGGCGCCTTCCACCGCAATATTGAGAATGTTATTTACGCCGACAGTGCGACGATCGATGGCGGCGTCTATGTGCCCTCAGCCGCTGGTGAAAACTGGAGTTACACCGGTTTTATCAATGGTCGCGACGGCAAACTGAGTGGTGTGGAATTCAATCTGATTGCACAGTTGGCCGATTTCATGCCGAGCGCGCTTGATGGTCTGGGATTTAACGCCAATATCACACTGCTTGACAGCAAATTCAAAACCCGGGGTAACAATTCCTTCAGCCTGCCCGGCACATCGGATGTCATCTACAACACATCGGTGTACTACGAAACTGAAAGGCTTTCACTTCGCATCAATTACCAATACCGCGATGACTGGCTGTCCACCACCGAAAACGATGCCTTTGCTGAGTACTGGGCAGCGCAGAAGCGTCTGGACCTGAATGTGAAATACGACCTGCCCTGGCAAGTCATGGGCGCTGATCTGTCGGTGTACTTCAATGCCAACAATCTCAATGATGCCGTCGATGTCCGCTATGTTGAAAACGCGCGCACGCCTAATCAGGTTGAACGCTATGGCCGTCATTACATGACCGGTATCCGGGCCAATTTCTGAACATCTGACAATACACGAAAAGGGTAATAGCCATGATGAGAAAACTCTACAATCGGTTACCACCGCGCCTGATGGCAGTATGGGGGGGCTGTCTTCTGTCAGCACTACTGGGACTTTCGGCCATGGCAGCAACGCCAGCCGAACGCGCTCTGATAGAAAGGCACCTGATTCTACTGGAAGGCGGACGTAACTTCAGGGATCTCGGCGGATTTCAGACTCAGGACGGCAAAACCGTAAAATCCGGCATGCTGTTCCGCTCCGGGGTACTGCACCACCTGACCGACGATGATTACCGTGCTCTGGAATCACTGGGCATTGCAACCGTCGTAGATCTGCGCTCCACAGAGGAGCGCAGCAGTGAACCCACCCACTGGCAGGCCAGCCCGGTCAAAATGATGACATGGGACTACGATATGGGACTGGGGGATGACGGCGAGCTGCTGGCCGACTTCATGAAACCGGACCTTGACGCCGCTGAAGCCGAGAGGCTGATGGGTGACATGTACCGTAACATGGTGACCGAGCAGCGACCGCACTATGCGGACATGTTTGCCGAACTGGCAAGCCGTGATGAACCACTGCTGTTCCACTGTTCAGCAGGCAAGGATCGCACAGGAATCGCGGCCGCCCTGCTGCTCATCGCACTGGGAGTCGACAGGGAGACAGCCATCCTGGATTACACTCTATCCGAGGTTATCGCCTCCCTGCCAGAATATCAGGGCTCGGCTCCAGCACTGAACGAGCCAGCCGACAACAATTATGAATTTTTGTCGCGCATGCCCGAAGCTGCACTCTCGGCCTTAATGGGTACGCGGCGCTCCTACATCGAAACCGCTTTTGATGAAATGTCCAGGCAGTACGGCTCAGTTGATAACTACATCAGCCAGGCGTTACAGTTGAGCGCGCAGGACTTGGCAACATTGCGCGCCAATTTCCTGGAATAGTATCACTTCTCCAGCCGCGTGAACTTTGAGCCCTCCAACGTCAGGTTGTACATCAGCCCGGCGTTGGTGAGCACAAAACCCACCACCGGATCCTGCAGATTGTTGGTATCCACCGAGGCGCCTGCGCCAATTCTGATCAGGTTGATCGAACCATCCACACCGGCACGCCAGCCGGCCGTATTTCTGAACGACTGCAGCGCCTGCTCATCCATAAACAACACAAACACAGCTTTAGATTGCGCCCCAAACTGAAACCCGATAGAAGCCGCTGCCGTGCTGTAGTAGTCCACCGTCTGGCCACCAATACGCAACGCACCTTCACCGTACTCACCACCAATACCAAACCCGGCCTTGAGCACAGACGGAAAAACCATCACGCCTGCAGCGGCCTGCAAAAAGCGCTCACCACCCTGCACCTCCGCCCGGAAACGTTCCAGCGCTGCATCCACCTTGATGTCAATTTCCTGCGCCGAGTCTGCATGGGTCAGGGGTGCGGACATCAGCATGATGACAAAAGTACACAAAAGATATGTTATAAACCTGGATTGCACTGGTTTTACCTCCGGACGACCGTCACATTGATATAAGCAGTTTAACAGCTACACGCCTGAACACAGCCTGATTATTCTGGTATAAACATGAAAACACTTTACATTTTTCTGCTCATGACTCTGACCTCAAGCACATTAGCCCAGATCAACCGCATTGATATCATTCGCCCTGACGCACCGGAGCTGGCAGCTCATGGCGAGCACGATACAGGCGTGCGAACACTGCAAATCAGCCTGGCTGATCGCCCGGACATTCTGAATGCACGTCAGGGCGAGCCGACACCGCTGTACACGCGTGAGCTGACAATTGAAGTATGGTACCCGGCAGCATTGACGGCCGAACAAGTGCCAGGTACTGAGTATGCCACCATCACCCGTAACCCGCAGATTACTGCCACTCTGCATGGTCGCGCAGTCAGGGATGCCGAACCTGCCCGGGAAACATCATTCCCGCTGGTCATCATTTCCCATGGCCATCCCGGTAATCGATATCTGCTCAGCCATCTGGGTGAAAACCTGGCCAGCAAGGGCTATGTGGTTGTCTCCATAGACCACAAAGACAGCACCTATGATGATCAGCAGAACTTTAACAGCACACTGTATAACCGCAGCTACGATCAGCGGCTGGTGCTGGACAGCATGGCGGCCTTCAGCGCCGATGCCACACACTTTCTGCATGGCGTGGTCGATGCTGATAACACCGCCATCGTCGGTTATTCCATGGGTGGTTTTGGTGCCGTCAACAACATGGGGGCAGGTTACAGCGATGCGGGCGTGGGTTTCATCGGTGCACCGCCGAATCGGCAGTTGCATGAACTGGCCGCCAGTAATCCGCAGTTCCGCAGCACACTGGACCCGCGCATCAAGGCCGGCATTCCGATCGCGCCCTGGGGCATGCAGATGGGCTTCTGGGATGCTGAGGGCCTGACCGGTCTGACAGTTCCAGCGCTGTTTGTGGCAGGCGATGCTGATGCGACATCGGGCTACGATAATGGCGTGAAAGCGCTGTACGACGGAGCGGTGAACAGCGATCGCTACCTGCTGGTGTTCAAGAATGCCGGGCACAGCGTGGCAGCGCCCATTCCGCTGCCGGTGGAATTCTTGACCGCGGAGAACCCGCAAGGGGCGGCGCACTATACCGACCCGGTGTGGGACAACGTGCGCATGAACAATATCCTGCAGCACTTCGCCACTGCCTTTCTTGACCTGCACCTGAAGGGCGACACCGACAAGCGTCGTTATCTGGAGCTACCGGAAGATGGTGCCGAAGCTGGCCCGGATGGCTGGACCGGCTTCAGCGGTCTGGATGCCGTTGGGCTGAAGTTGTATCACAACTGACTGATCTACAAATACGCCCGCGCGGTTGTCTACCCGACCCGATAAAACCGGCGCGGGCTGCTCAACCCTTCAACCGGGCCACAGCCCGCCGCAACGCACTGCGCACCCCGGTATTTAAGGCACTGCCAGTGTAGCGCCCTTTCGCCACGTGCCGAATACGGTACACACCGGGCACCTGTATGGCAGTGCCCTGTGTCCTCAACAACCAACGAAACGCTCTGTCCTCATAGGCCTTACACCAGGTCGCCGACGGGCGCTGGTAATACGGCAGGCTCTCGCAATAACCTACCGCTCTGGCAATATCGCCATGCGTAATCTGCAAGGGTCCGGTGGCTCTATCCTTGTCAAAGCGGCTGAACAGGGCCGGGTCAGCATCCACAAGCTGAGGTGGTGACATGGGCGGTGACAGCAGCGGCTCATCCGGTGTCAGCAAGCCAGTGCAGTATTCCGATGCCGGGAACACCAGACTGTCCTGTCGCCCCTGCAGCGCAGCGCCCAGCGCATCCAGGCAGTTATCGCGAAACAACAGATCACAGTCAGTAAACCAGACCCAGTCCGCCTTCGACTGTTTGGCCGCCAGATTGCGCCCAATCGCCCGGCGGAACAGCGCCTGTTTGGGCAGTTTCTGCCAGTTCCAGGTGACGCCAGGCACTGCCTGCTGCGCAAAAAAGTCCAGCAGCTCAACCGTCTCTTTATCTTCCTCGCCGTAAAACACCGTCATGGTGACGTCGACATCTTTGGGCGGAAACAGCACCAACGAGCTGAGTTGATACACCTGCATATGCGCGTAATTCCAGCAATGGCTGACAATTTCAATGTGCAGCCGCCCCGTTCTGGCCGCCAGCGATTGTTGATCCGGCAGATTCGGCAAGAACCAGCGTGCAGACACCAGACCACTGGCGGCCAGGCGCAAAAAGCGCCCCTGCAGGCCATCCGACCAACGGGGTTCGGGGATGGGATACTCACTCATACGAGGCTACTTTTTCGAAAAAACACTATGTTAGCGGAAAAATGCGCGGTAATCTTCCGGCGTGTGACTGCAAAACAGGTGAATGTCATCGCCCTGACACCGGCGATCGGCAAGAATAAACACATGCACTATAAGCAATACAAACAAGGGAGTGCCGTCATCCTGGTCAATCAGGATGTGCTGAGCGAACCCCGGAGCGCACTGTTTGATGTTGAGCAGGGGAGAAGTGTCGCCGCTGATAATACGGAAGGCCGGGGGACAGTGATATTTTTTGAGCACCAGGGCCTGACGCTGGTACTCAAGAAATATCACCGAGGCGGGCTGTTTGGACGTCTGGTGCGGGACTCTTACCTGTACACAGGCATGGAGCACAGCCGCATGTGGCGGGAATTCCTGTTACTGGGACAAATGCGCGACCTGGGTCTGCCCGTGCCGCGACCCATCGCGACCCGCTGTACACGAACCGGACTGTTTACCTATCAGGGCGAGATGATCACCGAGTGCATACACGAGGCCATCACACTGGCCGAACTGCTATGCCAGGAAGCCCTGCCGGAAGCCACCTGGGAAGCCATCGGCCGGATGATTCAGCGCTTTCACCAGCATCATATTGATCACACCGACCTGAATGCCAGCAATATACTGCTCACCAGAACCGATCAGATTTATCTGATCGATTTCGACAAGTGCGCCATTCGCCCGTCGGGCCGCAGCACCTGGCAACGTGGCAACCTGAGCCGTCTGCATCGCTCGTTAAACAAATGGCTGCGGCGCCAGGCCGAATTCAACTTTGAGCCACGCCACTGGCAGGCGCTGGAGCGTGGCTACCATCATCCAAATACCAAAACACCGTCATCCAGCGGCGCCCGACTCAACAGTTTACGATCCTTGCCGTAATCCTGCGGATTGAGCCAGGGCTCACGATCACCCTGTCTGGGAAAACGATGCATCATACGCTGCATGTAACCGGCCGAAAAATCGTCGATGAATGGCCTGGGCTGCATGGCCTTATCCTGTTCACGCAGCATGGGTCGACAGCTTTTGACCTTCAGTGCATCCATGTGATTGATCAGGCGACAAAAGAATTCAGCCGTCAGATCGGCACGCAGGGTCCATGAGGCATTTATGTAACCAAAGGTCATCACCAGATTGGGAACACCGGAGTACATCAAGCCCTTATAAGCCCAGGTATCAGCGAAATCGATCGGCTGACCATTCAGGCTGAAGCCCGCACCGCCCAGCACCTGCATTTGCAAGCCCGTGGCTGAGATAATAATGTCGGCCTGAAGCGTGCGTCCGCTTTTCAGCAATATGCCATCTTCCGTAAAACGTTCGATATGATCGGTGACCATTTCAGTTTTTCCGGCTTTGATCGACTTGAACAGATCTGCATTCGGCACAAGGCACAGTCGCTGATCCCAGGGGTTGTAGGTTGGCGTGAAATGCTTCTCTACATCATAATCCGGGCCCAGTTCTTTGCGCACCATTTCCAGAATTTTTGCCTTCAGCTTTTCTGGCTGAGTGCGCGAGCGCCGGTAAATCCACTGGCTGAGCAAAACATTTTTCCAGCGGGTGATGCCGTAGGCCCAAGACTCCGGCAGCACCTTGCGCAAAGTGTTTGCTATCACATCCTTATCCGGACGGGACACCACGTATGTCGGTGAGCGCTGCAACATAGTCACATGTGCGGCCTTGTCAGCCATGGACGGCGCCAGCGTCATCGCCGTGGCACCGGAACCGATGATCAGTACCCGCTTGCCTTGATAATCCAGATCCTCTGGCCAGTGCTGGGGATGAACAATCGGGCCCTTAAATGCCGCCTGATCGGGAAATGTCGGCGCATGCCCGTGTTCGTAGCTGTAATAACCCGCACACATCAGCAGCATTCGACAGCGCCATGTCTGCTGCGTTTCGCCGCTGGCCGACTGTGTGGCAAGCGTCCAGCAGGCCTGCTCATCAGACCAGTCTGCTGACATCAGTCGCTGATCATATCGAATGCTGTCTTTGATCTGATACTCGTCAGCGGTTTCCTTTATGTAATCCAGAATCGCCGGACCATCTGCAATCGCCTTGGCAGCCTTCCAGGGTTTGAAGCGATAGCCCAGAGTATGCATATCGCTGTCAGAACGGATACCCGGATATCGGAACAGATCCCAGGTCCCGCCCATGGACTGACGGGCCTCCAGTATCCGGAAGGTTTTGCCGGTACACTGCTGTTTCAGGTGCACAGCCGCGCCTATGCCGGACAGACCGGCACCGACAATTACCACATCAAGAATTTCGTTATCTGCAGACATCCCTTGTTCCTTTTTTCTGGTATTAACAGCCGGAGTATATAGGCGGATCTGCGTACTGTAAAAATTGCCACTTGCGAAGAGGGGATCAGAGGCATAATCTGATGCACGGAGCTGGTGCTCCCGATCGGGCTGTTTGCCCCCGAATAATAAAAACCAGGAGTCACAACAATGAAAATAAAACTTCCAGCCGCAGCAGGGCTGGCTGCCGGGTCGCTACGCCTGGCTGGCGCACTTGCGCTGAGCATGGGTCTATACTCACATGCCGGTGCACAGCAGGAAACTGTAGAATGGGTTACGCTGGGTTCAGACCACGCCCACACCCGCTATACAACGTCATCACAAATCAACGCCAATAATTTCACACAGCTGCAGACCGCCTGGATATGGGATGGTGCCAGCTTTAATGCTTCCAGTGGCCGGTCCACGCCCAGCTACGTGGATGGCAAGTTGTTTACGGTTGCCGGCGACCGGCGCCATGTTATTGCTATCGACCCGGAAACCGGTGAGACAATCTGGTCTTACCGCGAACCGCATACATTCCGCCACGAATACTCCATGCGCAAGGATTACGGCAAGGGTGTGGCTTATGGCGAGGTGGATGGCAAAGGCGTCATCTACATCATCAGCCCGGCCTTTTTCCTGACAGCGCTTGACGCCGAAACCGGTGCCCCTCTGGAGGGCTTTGGCGGACCTGTCGGTCTGGAAGGTTTCCCGGAAACCGGCGTTGTCGACATGCAGCGCACTATTGCTGAATACATGGGTTACGATTTCGACCCCTACTACGGTATTCCGCTGGAAGAAGGTTATATCACGGCTTCCTCGCCGCCCATTGTGGTCAACAATACCGTTGTGGTCGGTAACTCGGCTGAACAGGGATACAACCAGACCCGAATCGAAAACATCCCCGGTGACATCCTGGCGTTTGATACCAAAAGCGGCGACTTCAAATGGAAGTTCAATGTCATTCCCGAAGCCGGTGAATTTGGCATCGATACCTGGGAAGGCATCCCCAACCCGCGCGACCTGACCGGGGAAGTCTCTCCCTGGGCGCCGCTGTCTGCCGATGTTGAGGCTGGAATTGTTTACGCCGTAACCAACCCGCCCACTATCGACTATTATGGCGGCCATGCGCCGGGTGACAATCTGTTTGGCACCAGCATTATCGCCATGGATGCAGAAACCGGCGAGCGCGTCTGGCACTTCCAGTTTGTGCACCACGATGTCTGGAACTATGACACGCCCACAGCGCCCGTGCTGATGGATGTCAACATCAATGGCCGCACAGTGCCCGCGATTGCGCAGGCCACCAAGCAGGCTTTTGTGTATGCCTTCAACCGTCTGACCGGTGAGCCGCTGTGGCCCATTGAAGAGCGACCCGTCCCGCAATCAAGAATTCCGGGCGAGCAGCTTTCTCCGACGCAGCCATTCCCGACCAAGCCGGCACCTTTCGACATGCAGGGCCTGACTCACGACAACCTGATCGACTTTACGCCTGAGCTGCGCCAGCAGGCGATAGAGGCGATTGCCAACTACGAGATCGGACCTCTGTTCAACCCGCCGCTGCACAGCAACAACGACCTGGGTAAGGTCGCAGCGCTGTGGTGTCCGGGTGATGGTGGCGGTGCCAATATTCCCGGCCCGGCGGTGGCAGATCCGGTCAATGGCATCCTGTATGTCACATCCCGTTCGGCCTGTTCTTCCCGGGTTGTTGCACCGGCTCAGGAACGCGACGCCATGCTGGAATTGCCTACCGGCACCACCTTTTCTCGCTTCGCCTCGTTGCGGGCATTGCCAGTACGCGGACCACAGGGCCTGCCTCTGTACAAGCCACCATACAGCCGCATCACAGCGATCGACATGAACACGGGCGAGCATCTTTGGATGATCCCGGTCGGCGACACGCCCGATCGTATCCGCAATCATCCTGCACTGGCGGGTGTCGATATCGGCCATACCGGCACAGGCGCTCTGGCGCCCATGACGGTCACACCCAACATGTTGTTCTACGCATCTGAAGGCAGTGATGGTACTCCATACCTGTTCGCCGTCAACAAAATGACCGGTGAAGAAATTGGTCGTGTACAAGTGCCGGACAGCAGTAATTTCGGTATGATGAGTTACACGCACAAGGGCAAGCAGTATGTGATGTTGCAAACCGGCAGCAAACTGACTGCGGTAGCACTACCGGACTGATAGTCTTCGATCGGCGGGGTGCTGCTGACAATTTCGAACAGCGCATTGTGAGGAGCACGCCGCCATGAAAGGCAAGATTGTCTGGGCACTAGCGATCGTTGGCATCGCTCTGGGGGTCTGGTTATTTTCATCGCCGGATATCACTGACTACTCAATCAGCGACGACCCCGAAGCAGTCGAAAGGGGTCGTTACCTGGTTCATGCAGCCGGGTGTATCAGTTGCCACATTAATGACGATGGCAGCCTGAGTGGTGGCATGGCCATCGAGTCCCCCTTCGGTACTTTCTACGCTTCCAATATCACCCCTGATCCGGAATCCGGTATCGGAAACTGGACCGGCACCGACGTTGTCCGGGCTCTGAAGCACGGGCGTTCACCGACTGGTGACTTTTATTTCCCGGCATTCCCTTACCGCTCTTACGCAGCCATGTCTGATGCCGAAGCACTGGATATAGCGGCCTGGTTGATGGCTCAGGATCCTGTTGCCAATACAATACCCGGGCATGACTTGCCCGGTTGGGTTATGCGCTGGCAAATGGCTGGCTGGAATAAACTGGTCGATTTCGCCGAACCTGAAATGCCCATCTATGACGACGAGCAGATTACACGTGGCGCTTACCTGACCCGATACCTGGGACATTGCGGAGAATGTCACTCTCCTCGCAACAGCCTGGGCATCATAAAGTACGACCAGGAATTTGCCGGCGGTGACATGCCCGACGGGCATGTTGCCGCGATAAATGCCAGCGCCATGGAGAAATGGTCTGAAGATGACCTGGCCCTGTTTCTGTTTATCGGCATGAAGCCGGACGGGGAGTTTGTCGGCGGTAAAATGGAGCCGGTAATCGAACACAATACCGGCCAGCTAACCGACGAAGACAGACAGGCAATGGCCGCGTTTTTAAAGCGCGGCCAGTAAGCGTCTGTCAGGCACTGCGACCAGGATCAGTCTACCCGGTATTCGCGATGGCAGTTGCCGCAAGTGGCACCAAACGCACGGATGGCACCAATGGTCTGATTGCGATCGCCACCTGAGGCGACCTCAGCAAAAGTATTTGCCGCCGCTTCCAGATCCATGGCCTTCTGCTGGAAATCCGTGATGTTGTCCCAGATGACTGGCAGCGCTTCCGTCTCAACCGAGAATTGGCGCGTATCATTCGCCGCAAACAGTTCAGGGATCATGGGTGCCAGCGCCGCGATGCGGCGGGCGTTACGCTCAGCCAGCTCTGCGTTAAATTCGGCGCCACGCGCCATACCACCGATCGGCCCCATATTAAAAGCCAGTAATTTAAAAACGGCCTGACGGGTTTCGGTGGCCGCTGCAGCCAGTTCCTGCGGTGTCGGTTCATCCTGCTGGGCGCTGGCTGTCATAATGACAACAGAAGCCAGGGCAATCAAAGCGGTTCCTGATACTTTCTTCAGCATACGGCTACTCCATCTGATTTTTGTTTATTGAAATAAATGTCTGGTCAGCCTTCCAACCTTCAGGCATGAGTATACAGTAAACATTGCAACTGTCTTGCACTACTCAGGACTGACGGACTTTTTCCACGATCGCCGAGGTAGAGCAGTTGTCCAGGAAAGCCAGGACCCTGACCTCACCGCCATAGTCTGCGACAAACTGACCTCCCACCACCTGGTCCGGGCGGTAATCCCCACCTTTAACCAGCACATCCGGACGCAAGGCCTCCAGCAAGGCCTCGGGGGTATCATCATCAAAGCTGACAACCCAATCCACGGCTTCCAGACCGGCAAGCACTGCCATGCGTCGCTCGACTGGATTGATCGGCCGACTGGCACCCTTAAGGCGGCGTACTGACTCATCACCATTCACGGCTACAATCAATCGGTCACCCAATGATTTCGCTTCAGCAAGATAGCCCACATGACCGGCATGAATAATATCAAAGCAACCATTGGTAAATACTACGCGCTCTCCCTGCTCGCGGGCGTCAGCCACTGACATCAGTAACTGCTCAGCACTCATTACTCCACGGCCACTGCCCTGCATCTGCTGCAGTGCCCGGCGCAGTTCCGGGCCGCTAATTGCAGCGGTCCCCAACCTGGCAACCGCCAGCCCGGCAGCCAGATTGGCCAGCACAACCGCCTGCTCCATAGATTGCCCGGCTGCCAGAGATGCCGCCAATACAGCCACAACAGTATCTCCGGCACCAGTCACATCGTAGACTTCTCGAGCCTGTGCTGGCAGATGCAACGCCGGGCGGGATCCCTGCAGCAATGTCATACCTTTTTCACCACGGGTGATCAGCAGCGCACTGAGCTGCAGGCGCTCACGCCACTGTTGCCCCTTACGGATCAGCTCCTCTTCATCACTGCACACGCCAGCCACGGCCTCAAACTCCGCCAGATTAGGAGTTAACACTGTGGCGCCGGCATATTTACTGAAATCGCTGCCCTTGGGATCTACCACAACCGGGATCTGCGAATCGTGCGCGGCCCGAATGAGCGACTGCGTGTCAGCCAGGGTACCCTTGCCATAATCCGACAGCACCAGGGCACCATTATCAGACACACTTTTCAGTGCCTGCTGCTGCAGCAGAGTGATGTCATCCGCGTCGAAGTCATCTTCAAAATCGATGCGAATCAGTTGCTGTTGCTGACTGATGATACGCAATTTGGTAATCGTGGGAGCATTCTCAGACTGCACCATTCGGCAAAGCACTCCGGCCGCCTCCAGTTTGCCCGTCAGCTCTATGCCTGCCTCATCGCGTCCGGCGATACCCGCAATACTGGCCGCCGCCCCCAATACAGCTATGTTCAGCGCTACATTCGCAGCTCCGCCGGGTCGATCCTCGCTGCCAGCCACCTTAACAATGGGAACCGGCGCTTCTGGCGAAATACGGGCGGCGCTGCCACGCCAGTACCTGTCCAGCATGACATCACCAACCACCAGAACGCGGGCCTGCTGAAACGGCGGGAATTCGTTAAGCATAAGCTATTTCACAGATTAATTGACGAATACGCAGCATCATATCACAGCCGCTACAGCGACACGTTTGGCCACTCCTCTGCTACAATGCGGCAAGGTCAATGACAAGGAATCCGAGGCGTGAGCCACACTGACACAAAGCGCGATCCATCCCCAGGTGACTTTCTGGGGCCCAGATTCTGGCCGACCTGGCTCGGATATGGCTGTATCTGGCTCATTGCCCACCTTCCCTACCGACTGCAGGTATTTATTGGTCAGCAGCTGGGCATGCTTATGTATCACCTTGCCAAAAGTCGACGACGCGTATGCGAGCGCAATATCGAGCTGTGCTTTCCTGAATTGAGCAATGAAGAGCAACGCCGACTGGTGAAGGACACGTTTCGCTCCAACGGTATCGGCGTCATGGAAATTGGGCTGGCCTGGTGTCGCAAGCCCGAAGATTTCAGAAAAATGGTTAAGACCAGCGGACTGGAAAATCTGATCAAAGCTCATGAACAAGGCAAAGGAGTCCTGCTGGTCAGCGCTCATTTTTCAACACTGGAGTTTGCCGGCTGTCTCCTGTCTCTGATTCATCCCATCGATGTCACCTACCGCGCTCATAAGAACCCATTGTTCGATGCCTTGATGAAGCGGAACCGGCAACGACTATATGGAGACGTGATTGAGCGCAAGGAAGTACGGCGCGCGATGCGACGACTGCGTGAGGGGCATGTTCTCTGGTACGCCGCCGACCAGGACTATGGTCCGCGACACTCGATCTTCGTAGATTTTTTTGGCATACCGGCTGCCAGCATCACAGCAACCACCAAGTATGCCGGCTTTAACAACTCACCCGTGATTTTCCTTTCACACTACAGAAATCCGGATCTCAGCGGTTATCATTTTCACTTCAGTGAGCCACTGCGAGACTACCCCACCGGAGATGACCACACTGATGTCAAACGCATCAACACGCTGATCGAGGCGGCTATTCGCAAAGCACCGGAACAGTACATCTGGCTACACCGGCGATTCAAAACCAGGCCGCCGGGCAGCCCTGACCTATACAAGAGAAAGTCTGAGGACTGACCATGACCAGTAACCAGGCTTACATGCAACGCCTGCCCTCCCTTACCATGATCCGCGTGTTCACGGTGCTGATGAGCCTGTTTTTATCCTGGCTGGCAGTGACACTGCATAGCCAACCCAACACCGATGCGTACACTTACATACGTGCGGCCGATATGGCGCTGCAGGCAGGCATTCCTGCGGCCTATGAACATCACCAATGGGCACATCTATCTGTACTGATAGCCCTGCTGACCAAATTGACCGGAATTGATCTGCTGCAGTCGGCCTATGTCATCAGTGCCCTTATGTATGCTTTTCTCAGTCTTTGTTTTGTGAACCTGGTTGCAGCACTGGCACCAACCCGCAGAGTGGTCTGGCTGGCCACCATCGTCATTCTCAGTTATCCGCACATCAATGAATTCCGTTCCTACATAATTCGCGACATTGGCTTTCTGGCATTCATGCTGGCCGCCATGCTGCAACTTTTGCAATACAACCGCAGTTTGTTGATGCGTCATGTCTCACTGTTTATTGTGTTTTGCCTGTCCGCCAGTTTTTTCAGACCAGAAGCCCTGCTATTCATGTTTGTCACACCTGTCAGCCTGCTGATGAACCGCCTTCTTTCAGAGAATAATCGTCGGCGCGGGTTCCTGAGACTGGAATCAACTGCATTGCTGCTCTGCGCGCTGTTGCTGGCACTGGTGGCCTGGCGCGAATCGGGGCTGGTCAGCCAGCTTTTCTCTTTTGCCAGTATTTATCAGCCATTTCTCAGCAACATCAATATTTATTTCTCGGGCAGTGACACTATCAGCAGAGCTGTTTTTGGCGAATACGGAGCGCAGTTCTCTGACCAGTACACCGGACTTTTTTTGCTGACCGGCCTGCTGAGTGTACTGCTGGCGAGCATTATAGAAAGCCTTGGCTGGGTTGCTGGCGGATTTCTGGCCTATGGCCTTTATCGTCGTTACGTCAAAGTAGAACACACGGCCATGAATATTGTGTTGCTCTGGGCCGGTACGGCACTTTTCATTCTGGTCGCTTTTATATTGCTGACTCGTTTTATGACTACCCGTTATACATTGATGCTCGGCACCACCTTGCTTATATTCGTACCCTTTATCATCGACCGAGCCTGGAGCGTTTCCATTGCAAACGGCCGACAGAAACGCTTTGTCGGCATTTTGATTCTGGCTGGTCTATTCGCCTTTATTGATTCACACATCTCATTCGGAGATGATAAAAGTCATCTGGACTCAGCCTTGCAATATATTCAGACCCAAACTCGCCAGGATGCACCGCTGCTTACCAATGAAATCTACCTGGCTTATAGCAGTGGGCGGGTTAATGATTATGAACATATTCACCGCGACATGAATGCTGGGGAATTTATGCAGGCACCAGTGGGTACCATTGTCGCTGTAACCGTGCGGCGCAGCTTTCAATCCCAACTTGAAGCTGAAATACAGCGCGGTGCGCTGCGGCTGATAGAAGTATTTCCTGCCCAACGGGGTGGCGACTTTATGATATTCGAGAAAGAATTACGCTGATTACCAGCCGGCAACTTCCTCGTCGGATTTCTTGGTGACCAGTACATCCTGCATAATCAGGTATTCCAGATCCGAGCCATGAAACATATCCAGCGCGTCGTCTGGCGTACAGATCATGGCCTCGCCCGGCCGATTCAGGGAGGTATTCATCACAATCCCGTATCCGGTTTTTGCCTCTACAGCTTCCAACAAGGCGTGGAAACGGGGGTTACTGGCCTTGCGCACCACATGAGCCCGACAACTGCCATCTTTATAGACCACGGCAGGAAAACGGGACTGCCATTCCGGGTCAACATCAAAGGCAATAGTCATATAATCAGCGGGGTGCTCTGATTGAATCATTTGGCTGGCAAGCGATTCGAGCATGCTGGGAGAAAAGGCGCGCCATTTCTCACGAAACTTAACTTTTTCATTGATCTCTTGCACGCTTCCAGAAATCCTTGGATTACCCAAAATACTTCTGTTACCCAGTGCGCGTGGCCCGAACTCCATGCGCCCCTGAAACCACGCCACCAGGTGCCCCTCTGCCAACAATTCGGCAGCTTTTTCTGCAGGACGTTCCAATATCTGATAAGCCGGATGATCACGATGCGCCTTACACGCTCGAATGCACTGATCGGTGGTAAAGCGCGGCCCCAGGTATGAATGACGTAAACGCCGGACCGGTAAACTTTGAGCTGCGATGGCATAAGCGGCCGCGCCCAGAGCTGTTCCCGCATCTCCTGACACAGGCAGTACAGACAGCTCTTTAACCCAGGGCAGGTCAAGCAGACGCTTATTCAGTTTGACGTTGAAGGCGCCCGTGCCGGCAACCACCAGTCGTCCCGTCTCCTTGATAACATCAGACAAATAATGTGTGACCAGTCCGGTAGCAATTTTTTCATATAATTGCTGCATACCCGCCGCGTAGTGGACGTATGGGTCCTGAAACACATCACCAGCACGACGCGGTCCCAAGGTATCTATAAAGTCCTGACTGTAGGGGTGACCGATACTGCGTCGTTTGTAACGACGCAGACCTACGGTCCGGATCATCTGGGTGTTAATACGAAAATTTTTGCCACTGTAGTCAGCAAGCATGGACAGGTCATATTTCTCGGGATTGCCATAGGTCGCAATACCCATCACTTTGGATTCACCCTCCAGCATGTCATAACCCAGGTAGTCACACATGGCCGAATACATGCCACTGAGAGAATCCGGCTCATAAAATTCCCTGATTTTGTGTATACGCCCGGCCTCGCCGTAAGCAAAAAGCGTTGTTGCGTATTCGCCCCTGAGATCCAGACTCAGTATCGCCGTTTTCTCCTGAAAGCCACTTAGATAATAGGCACTCGCCGCGTGTGCGAGTTGATGCTCAACTGGCACAAAACGGACCTTTTCCCAGGGAATAGCCAGCTCGGACAACATATCTTTTATCCGGCGCACATAACGTCGGTAGCGCCGATTACCATTGAACAGGGCGTCGAGCGCCCGATCAGGTGCGTACCACATACGTCGGGCATAATGCCAGCGGGCCGGACCGAAAATGGAGATGGGTGCAAATGCAATGGCAATCTGGTCAATCTGACGTGGCTTCAGTTTTGCCGATCTCAGGCAATAACGGACTGACTCCAGGGGCATCATTCCCTTGGCGTGTTTGCGCCGCACCAGCCGTTCCTCTTCAACAGCGGCCACCACCTCCCCGTCGATAAACAGGGCGGCGGCCGCATCATGGCCCAGCTCGCCGGACAATCCCAGGGTTATCAATGGCATAATGTCAGCCCAGTAGTTTTCTGATCCGCTGCAGCCCCGGTCTTTCATCAGGCCAATTCGCCAGAAACCGCAGCACATCACGTCGAAAGTATTTTTTAAATCTTGCGTCTGATCTCTCTCGACGCATCGCATCCAGATCCAGCACAGTCAATTGCTGACCATTGTACAAGAAATTACTCGCCTTCATGTCCCCATGAATAATTTGGGCACGCTTTAAGCGCAACAGCATCTCTTTAAAAAGCCTGTCGAATTGCTGCCAGTTAGCAGACGAACTTTCCCCTGACGACTTCAGTAACTGAAGCACATCATTGGCGTTCTCCCACGTTGTTACAAAATAAGCCTCACGGCGCAGCGGCCCCCAGCGGCGCTCTAACAGCAAAACCGGCCGAGGCGTTTTGATGCCTGCACTCTCAAGCCAATGCGCATTTCGCCAGCAATACCAGGCGCGACTGGGGCGAAACAATCGTCTGAGAAGGTACCAGGCGTTCTTTATATTGTAGCGCTTCACAACGCAGTCAAGATGACCAATTGTTACCCTGACGACGGTTGTGGAATCGCCATCTTTGATCATCTGAGCCTGGTCCATGCATCGGTCCGGACTATCAATGAAAGATCTTAGGGCGACTGACTCATCGGTGGAATGATACACAGCCAGGCGATCAAATGTTTGATCGCGAGTGATATCAACACCATCACGATACAAAGTCCTGGCTAGCTGCTCAAGAGCCTTGCTTTGATCACGTTTCAAAATGCGCCGGGCTTTTGCTTGAACCTTAAGCCACTCGCGATGGTATCGGGCCCATGCCTCTCTCCATGACTGCCCGGTGTAATACTTCATAAAACAGGCCAGGTCCGTCTGCGTCAACCCACAATCCATGGCCGAGTAATAAAGGCCCGACAGGTCCTTGATGATCCAACGGCGGGCCAGACGACGACGGATCAGTACTCGATGCAGATCAATTACACTCAGTTCGGGAGAAGTCTGATAATCAACTTTCTTTTCAGCATTGGTGCGCAGCAAAAAATGGCATAAATAGAAATCGCGATGGCAGACTCCATTTTCATGTAGTTGCCTGGCAATCGTTGCGACAGCCCGAATCAGTTGTCGTTTATAGCGCAGCGGCGGTCGTTGTGCATGCCAGTCAGCACAGAATTCCTCCAGGCTGAGCGCCGGGGCGATTTCATCGGTAATCAAAAACGACTCGCGTCGGGCCGGGTTGCGTCCGCGCTCGCCGAAGCCGGCAATGGACATGGTGGGAACACCCAGCCGCTCAAACTGTCTGATTGCCTGCCACTCTGTCCTTGCACTGACTATTGGCAAACGCAGCGAAACAACATTCTTGAGGATCTCAGGCCATCCTACCCCTTTATGGATTTTGATAAAGTAGTGCCTGTTATTCAGCTCAAAGCGCATGGTCCGACGACCTGCGGCCTGACGAAAAACAGCACCCTGCAAATCATCAGTTACAGTGAACACATCTCTTCCGGACCAACTGTCAGCCAGCTCCTGCCGCAACTCGATATGATCTGACATCAGGCCGACCTCAAGCTACGGGCCGTCTGTTCGATGATCATCAGCGCCTGCTCAGCCATACCAAAAAGTTCGACCTTATTGGCATACTGCAGACCATTCTGCCGCCACTTTTCTCTGTCCGAGGATATCAGCATTTCGTGCAACCGTGCGTTCAGATCGCGTTGTGAGAATGGCGATGGAGACACCAGTCCTGCGCCTGCCTGACGGACGTGGTATGCAAACCCACAGGTATCCGTAGTCAATACCGGCAATCCGTTAATGATCGCTTCTAAAATAGTATACCCGGCACTTTCATGATAGGCAGGATGCAGCAACAAATCGCTGCCGGCCAAAAACATCGGCACGTCGTCGCGTCCGCCCAGAAATCTGATCCGTTCGGCCACACCCAGTTTTGCCGCCAGTCGCTTGTAGCGATCCGGCTTGTCCTGACCAACAAGCAGCAGCAAGGCACGTCGCCCAAGCTCATCAGGCAGGGAGGCCAATGCGCGAATCGATCTGTCGACCCCTTTTACCCTGAACCCCGATCCAATCTGCAATATCAACAAACTATGCTCGGCACTCTGTAATTCCGATAACAGCCTCTGCCGTTGTGACTCTCTATGCAGGACAATATCGCCGTCAGGACATCGATCCCTGCTGATCCCGGGAGAAAGCATATGCAGGCGCTCTGTGCACTGCGGGTAATACTGCAGAAAGTCTTGCTGCTGCTGAGGTGACAACAGCAAGACCTGTGTTTTGCTGCCTGGCGCAAAGACAGATCTTTCGTACGCCATAAAATGTCGGTATCTTGGCAGGACTCGACTCAAATACCGCTGTTCAGACTGCATTCGTGCCGCAAAACAGGGGTCCGCCGCAAAATAGATATCCAGTCCGGGCATCTTGCTGAAGCCCATGACTACATCAGGAGGGCTTTTTCTCAGCGCCGACTGTGTCCACTCTGTATACCGCTGATACAGCACATGCCGACTGAGCGCACTAACCGGAACTATATGCACTCGCACGCCGGCGGGGGGCTTGTCTCCCTGCCACTTCAGGCAGTAAACATCTACCTGATGACCAGCAGCGGAGCAGGCATTGATTATCTTCAAAAAGTCACGCTGCTGACCGCCATACGGGAAATAGTGATAAATCAGCATGGCGATATTCACAGCGCGGGCTCCATACTGGCAGACTGCTCCATAAGGCGTGTCAGGTGTCGCATCACTTCAGCAGGCGGGCTGCTTCGATAGCAGGGGGGTTCAACCCGGAACTCGCCATCGAGCGCTGTGGAGTCAGACAACAACTGTCCTTTGTAATGGCACTCACGCTTCAGACAAGGTGCGCACGGCAGATCTGACTTCAGGTGGAGCTGGTTATGTCCGAATGTCCCAGTCAATGCCGTGTCAGTGGCACCGTAAATAGAAACAGTCGGGCAATTAAACGCGGCAGCCAGATGCCCTAGTCCCGTATCAACCGCGACAACTCCGGCGCAGCCAGCGATCTGGGCAGCGAGCTCACTGAGCCCCGCCCTCTCTAATACCCGGACATGCGGCTGATGCTCTGCGATCGCCAGTGCCCGCTCCTGTTCAGCCAGATTCCCCCAGGGCAAATCAACCCTGAAATCATGTTCCCCTGCCAGCCTGGCCAGCTCGCGCCAGTATGGCAAAGGCCAGTGTTTACTGGACCACGTCGTTCCGTGCAGAAACATCAATGCCGGACTGCTGTCATCAGTTTCCCGTTTAGCGGGTCTGATGCCATAGTCAATTGACTCAGCGTCAAAATTGTAACCCAAAGCGGCAGCAAACAGCTGCCTGACGCGCCAGACCGCATGCATGGATTTTGGAACCGTGATGGTCCTGTTATAAAAAAGACAGCTGACCTTTTCCTTGATGCTTTTTCTATCGAGACCAACGCGCGGTCCGCGACCTTGCCAACTGATCAGAGCACTTTTTATCAGACCCTGAGCGTCGATAATAAGGTCATATTTTTCAGACTTCAGATCTGAACGAAAACGCCGGAACTCATCAGCGAACAGACTGCCTGAACCTTCCCTGCGCCAGCGTCTGATGGAAACCGGAATGACCCGACCAACTGACGGATGCAATGCCGGTATTTCAACAAACGCTTCTTCAACTACCCAATCTGCCTGCAACCCCGGAATTGCCTGACACGCGTCTGTCAACGCTGGCAATGTATGAATTACATCGCCCAGTGAGGATGTTTTTACAATCAGGATACGCACAGCGCGGACTCTCCTGCCAGCACAGGGTTCTGCAGTTCTGCCAGCGCATCCAGAACACGTCGCGGTGCCAGTTCGGTAAGACATTTCTTATGCTGCAATGGACACTCCCGCTTGAAACAGGGACGACACTTAATGTCTGTATACAACATCACCACTCTGTCTGACAGAGGTGGCGTAAATTTGGGTGACGTGGAACCATATAGTGCAACCAGAGGCCGATGCAGTGCCGCCGCGACATGCATCAATCCTGAGTCGTTACTGACTACCGCACCGGCAACCGACAGCAGGTCTATGGCCTGTGCCAGCGTTGTCCTGCCGGCCAGATCAAAACAGTGCGGCGCATTTACCTGGGATGCTATTTTGCCGGTTATTGCCTGATCTTTGGCAGAACCCAGCAATACAACCTGCCAGCCTGCCTCAATCCGGTTTTTTGCCACCGTTGCATAGTGCCCGGTCGGCCACCGCTTGGCATCACCAAATTCAGCAGCCGGACACAGCATCAGTATAGGCGTTTCATCCTTCAGTCCAAATAATTCAAGCGCATGCTGACTGTCGGCAGGACTCACCGTTAATTGCGGAACAGGGATAGGATCCGGCAACTCCTCCGGTAAACGGCTGGTGGCTGGCAAGGCCAGCGCCACAAACCGCTGAACCATTAATGGCAGAGCCGTCTTGTCCAGCCGACGGCTGTCATTGAGAATCCAGCCCCGCATTTCGCCGCGCCATCCGGTCCTTTGCGGAATATCAGCAAACCAGGGCACAATCGCCGACTTAAACGAATTGGGAAGTACGATGACCTGGTCATACCTGTTGGCACTCAGATTACGACCAAACTGTCGTCGTTCCTGCAAACGCAACTGACCATGATCGAAAGGCAGCTCGATAGCATTTTCCAATTGCGGCATTCTGCTCAGTAGTGGCATGCTCCAGGCCGGTGCCAGCACGTCTATTCTGGCTTGCGGCTGCTGTTGCTTCAGCACCATAAACAGGGACTGCGCCATCACCATGTCGCCGATCCATGACGGGCCAACAATCAGGATGCGCTGTACTTGTGTCACTCTGACACCCCGCTCGGCCCCAATACCTGATCCCATAAAACAGAAACTGCCTTGCGTGCGCCGCATAGCGGAGCCAATACCTCTTCACACTGTTCCGGACTCAGTAGATTTTCATCACTATGCTGCAAGGCAAATTCATGCAAGGTGGAACGCAGTGCAAGGTAGGCTTCTGTCAGCTCAGCGATTTTATCGGCGGGTAATAATTCACAATCTCGCGCGGCCTCAAGGATTCGTACATTGTCCGAGTATCGCGTCAGCTCCTGACAGTCTCCGGATCTGGATAACACCAGATACTGAACCATAAATTCTATATCAACGATTCCGCCGACGCCCTGTTTAATGGCAAATGCCGGTTGCGAAGACTTCCTGCCTGCTTTACGAGTCAGCTCCTCCCGCATGCGGCGGCGCATGTTCCGGACATCTTCCGTGAGTTTGTCGAGCGGACGAGGCAACTGGAGTATGTTCGTACGTATCTCGTCAAAAGCCTGTGCCATCACCTGTGACCCGGCAACAGCACGTGACCGGACGAGCGCCTGGTGCTCCCAGGTCCATGCCTGCTCACGCTGATACTTGTCAAATGCCACCAGCGTTGTCACCAGCAACCCGGACTCGCCGGATGGGCGCAGACGCATATCCACTTCATACAGTTTTCCGGACATAGTATGAGTGCCCAGCATACTGATGACCCTTTGAGCCAGGCGTGTATAAAACTCGCGGCTATTTATCGATCTCTGGCCCTCAACAACCTGAGTATCATGTTCCAGTGAGCCATCGTGGATGAACACAACATCCAGGTCAGACAAATAGCTGAGCTCTATACCCCCGAGCTTGCCATAGGCCACGACCACAAAGTCCATTTCGCCGTGCTGCCCCTGACTGTTTACCGGAAAGCCATGCTTACGGGTCAGATGCTGCCAGCACAGTCCCAATACCTGCTCCAGAATGGCTTCAGCAGTAAAGGTCAGGTAATCGCTGACTTTCATGACAGTCATGGATCCGGTGATCTGGGCGGCTGCGACCTGAAGGGTGTGACATTGCTTAAAATAGCGCAGATACTCCATCTGCTCTTCAAAACTGTCTTCATGTATACGCAGCAGTCCCTGCGCCAATTCCTCTTCCAGAACAGCTTTGTCAGGCGGCTGCCGCATCACTGACAGCATCTCATCCAGCAGCACCGGATGTTTACTCAGAAAGTCGGCAACAAAAGGGCTTGCAGTGCACAGCTGCACAAACTGTCGCATGGCCGGCGGGTTCTCTGACAGCAACACCAGATAGGCAGTACGACGTGCGACAGCCTCAACCAGCTTCATCACCCTTTCCAACCCCAGGCTGGGCGTTTTTTCCTGCTGCAAAGTTGCCAGCAACAGAGGCATAAAACGGGCGAAGCGCTGGCGACTTTCAGCCGGCAGAGTCTGAAAAACGCGTGCCCGACGGAACTCTTTCAATCGCTGCCAACTGCTTTCCGGGTTTTCAAACCCGTAGCGCTGCAAAACATCAACAGCATCGCAATCGCTCAGGTCTTCATGCCAGAGCGAATTCAACTGCTGGTCGTCAACATCATGCCTGACGGCATCGTCATCTTCTTCGATATGAATCACGTCGCTGAAGTGCTCGCGCACAATTTGTCTGTGCTGGTCCAGAATATCCTGCAATCTATCCCAACTGGCGCTTTTTGCATCCGGTATAGCCATGGCGACAGCAACTCTAAGCCTTTCCATTTCACTACCCGGAAGCGCCTGGGTCTGCTTGTTGGCATAAGCCTGCAGCTTGTGCTCAAGGTCGCGGAGAAAATTGTAGGCGTTACGTAAAGCCTGAATAGTCTCTGCGGGCAGGTAGTCTCCCTGTTGCAGCGCATCCATCGCCTTGTATAAAGATTCCTGTTGTAGACGCTTGTCCCTTCCACCATGCACCATTTGCAGGGTCTGGACGATGAATTCAACTTCACGGATCCCTCCGGCACCCAGTTTTATATCCTGGTTCATGCCCTTTTTCCGCACTTGCTTGTTGATCTGCAGCTTCATTGCCCGTAGAGATTCAAATGCCGAAAAATCCAGGTAGCGACGAAAACTGAAGGGACGCAGGCGGGCGATCAGCTCAGCACCCGCCTTGACGTCACCAGCAACTGCCCGCGCTTTGATCATGGCATATCGTTCCCAGTCCCGACCCTGTGACTGGTAGTAATTTTCCATGGCATCAAAACTGCAGACCAGTACACCTTCGCTGCCAAATGGACGCAGACGCATATCCACCCGGAATACAAATCCGTCTGCTGTCACTGCGTCAATAACATCAATGAACTGCTGCCCCAGTTTCAGAAAAAATTGCTGACAACTGACGCCTTTATCGGTCTCACCGCTTTCCGGATAGACAAACATCAAATCGATATCGGATGACAGGTTAAGCTCACCGGCACCCAGCTTGCCCATGCCAAGCACAACCATTTGCTGCGGCTGACCAGAGCGACTGCCTATTGGCTCACCACTATCAGTCACGGCCTGCCTGTGCAGCAGATCAAGACTCACATCCAGCGCCGCTTCTGCCAGAGCCGAGACGTCAGCGGCTGTTTCGCGCACAGAAGCCTGTCGGGTCACATCTCGCCAGACAAGCCGCAGCATCTCCTGCTGATGGAACAGACGCAGTACAGATTTCATATGCTCGACTGTCAGCACTGGCTCGTCGCCTGCGGCTGCCGAAAATATCTCCCGCAACCGTGATTTGTAATCAGCCTCAATTGACCGAAACAGACGCCCGGAGTCCAGCAACTCCACCAGTATTGACGGGCGACTGATACACAGATTGGCGGCGTAGTCGCTGGCTGCCCAGACCTGAGTCAGTTGACGTACCAGCTCCGGTTGCGATTCCAGCCTGGCACGCAGATCTTCGGGCAGATCGTTTTCCTGTAACCGCTGCCAATATCGTTCGATGACGGTTTTTAGTGCTTCGGGCAAGTGCTCAGTAGTTAACACAGCAATCCTTGATTCTTGGGGACGGGACAATGTCTTGACTGTCTTCTGTTATCCGTTAAGTTTATACTGCAACGCCTCAAATACAAGCCGGAGTGCAGACTGCACAAGGGCATCGGTCATCAGCAGGAACCCGCACCGTATGTTGTTATTCAGACTCAACCATCTTTCTCTGGCCTTCGGTGATCAGCCTCTGCTGGATCAGGTCAACCTGACCATCCACAAGGGCGAGCGCATCGGCATTCTGGGCCAGAACGGAGCGGGAAAGTCGACCTTCATGAAGGTACTGCTGGGGCAGATTCAGGCGGACTCTGGTGAGTTATGGCGTGCCGACGGTATCAAAGTCGCTTATCTGGACCAGAAGCTGCCCGATCGTGACGAGCAGACTCTGTATGATTATATCGCGGGTGGCATAGAAGGTCTGGGAGAGCTGCTCAAAAATTACCATCACCTGACGCGATCAGAATCCAGCGATTTCAGTGATGCGCGGGTGCTCGAGCAAATGGCATCATTGCAAAAGCAGATTGAACAACTCGATGGCTGGTCGGTTGAGCATCGTATTGAAGCCATGCTGGATGTCCTGCAACTGCCGGCCGAGGCAAAAATGCAGACTCTGTCTGGCGGCAGCCGTCGGCGTGCCGCACTGGGACGGGCGCTGATTTCAGAGCCCGATCTGTTGATGCTGGATGAACCGACTAACCATCTGGACATCCCGACCATCGAATGGCTGGAAAAAATCCTCACCGATTTTAATGGTGCCATTCTGGTCATCACCCACGACCGGCAATTTCTGCAGTCAATCAGCAACCGGATCATCGAACTGGACAGAGGGCGCGTGCGTAGCTGGGACTACGGATACGAACGCTTTCTGGTATTCCGTGAAGAACAATTAGCCGCAGAAGAGAAGGCTAATGCAGAATTCGACAAGAAGCTGGCCGAAGAAGAACGCTGGATACGCCAGGGCATCAAGGCTCGCCGCACCCGCAACGAAGGCCGGGTGCGGGCACTCAAAAAAATGCGCGAGGAGCGTGGACAGCGTCGCGAGCTGAGCGGCGCTGCCAAACTGGCACTGGAACAGGCTGACAGTTCGGGCAAGATAGTTATCGAGGCCAAACATCTCTGCCATCGTTTCGCAGACCAACTGATTCTGGATAATTTCTCGACCAAAGTACTGCGCGGCGACCGCGTCGGACTGATCGGCGCCAATGGCAGTGGCAAAACCACGCTGTTGCGGATACTGCTGGGTGAGTTGCAAGCAGACAGCGGCACGGTCAAGCTGGGGACCAACCTGGAAATTCTATACTTTGACCAGCTTCGGAATCAGTTGGATCAGAACCAGAATATTATTGACTATCTCGCTGAGGGCCGCGAGTTCATCGACATAAATGGCAAGCAGCGCCATGTCATCAGCTATCTGCAGGACTTTCTGTTTCCGCCCAAGCGCGTGCGACAGCCGGTCAAGTCACTGTCTGGCGGCGAACAGAACCGTTTGATACTGGCCAAACTTTTCAGCAAACCCGCCAATCTGGTGGTACTGGACGAACCAACCAATGACCTGGACATGGAAACCCTGGAGCTGCTGGAAGAGCTGCTACTGGAGTTTTCAGGCACGCTGCTGGTCGTCAGCCACGACCGTAAATTCCTGGACAACGTGGTCACCAGCAGCATCGTTTTTGAAGCACCGGGAGTTGTTAAAGAATATGTTGGCGGCTATCAGGATTGGCTGAACCAGGGCGGCCACATGCTGTCCTTTCTCAGCGAAGCCGAAACAAAGCGCAAGGACAAAGCCGGCAAGACCAAAGCTGCTCCTGCCATTCAACCAATCGCGCCTGCCAAAACGACACAAAAGATTGACCGGAAAAAACAGAAGGAACTGGATCAGGTCACCCGCCGCATAGAAAAGACTGAAGCCAGCATCAAAGAGGTTGAGGCACGAATAGCGGAGCCTGGCTTTTACGACCTGCCACAAAGCGAGGTCCAGACTTATCTGGACAGGCTCTCAGCACTGCAGGCAGAACTGGAGAGCCTGTTTGAACAGTGGGAAGCCCTTGAGAGCTAGTCTTGCAATACCACTGCGGTGCCATAAACCAGGATTTCTGCAGCACCGGTCATTATATAGCTGGTCGAGAATCGCACTCCAACAATAGCGTCAGCACCCAACTGGCGCGCCTCCTCTCGCATCCGGTCAAGAGACTGTTCACGAGACTCCGCCATCATTTTGGTGTAATCCTCAATTTCCCCGCCAACCAACATCTTGAGAGCCGCAAGAATGTCACGACCGACATGACGCGCACGAATGGTATTACCCCGCACAATACCTATAGTGGACTTGATGGACTGACCGGGAATCTCATCAGACGTTGTGAGCATCATCGTTGTATATCCTTGTAACGTTCGTTTTTGTGTAAAAAAATCTTTTCCCGAATCACTGACACCAGCAGGATCACAAGACCAAGCGCCAGGCTGACACCACCAATGCGCACCCAGATTGGTATGCTGCTGTCGGACAGCCATTCCTGGCTCATCTCCCACAGTCCAAAAGCTGTCAGCACTATCGCTCCCACGGAGAACAGAATCCAGCCCAGCCCCCTTTCCAGGCGCCGGTATACCCCCTGCCAATAGGAATCCCACAGAGCCGGCGGCGGCTGTTTCAATGTTGTTTTCATTGTTAATCCTCTCAATTGTTTCAGACGTCCATATTCCTCGCGTAACGCCGGATCTGCCTGTATCCAGCGTTGAATCTCTTCTTGCTGCGTCGGCGTTGTCTCACCGTCCAGCTCGGCCATCATCCATTGATGAATAGTCTGTTGATTGATGTCAGAGGTGCTCATAAGCACTTTCCTCCAGCAGATGTCTGAGTTTTTGCCGCGCTGAAAATAGCCGGGACATCACTGTACCTGCAGGTATCCCGAGCATCTGCGCAATATCCTTATAGGCAAAATCGTGAATCTCACGCAGACAGATGATCTCTCTGTCGGCCAGTTCTAGTTGCGACAGTGCAGCAGAGACCTGACGTGTAAGCTCTGAAGACCTGATTGCCGAGTCGGGTAGCTCTGACAACGAGCACTCTCTCAACTCCAACCAGTCCTCCAATGCGTCACCCGATGTTTCCCTGCGCCGCCGGCGGGCGCGCCATGCGTTAAATGCCAGATTCCGCAGAATCGTATAAAACCAGGGATAAAACGGTTGCTGCGAGTCATACCGATGCAAGTTACGCCACACACTGACAAAGGCTTCCTGAGAAATATCCAGGGCGTCCTCTGTGTTGCCCAGCAGCGACAATGCCTGAAAATACGCCGGTCGCATCAACTTTGTCACAAGTTCAGCAAATGCCGCACGATCTCCGGACCGACACTGGCTGATCAGTTGTGCCGGGATATCCTGCTCCACTCATCTGGCTCCAAATTTACTGTTGTCATCAAATACTACACCGCAGGGCGGACTTTATTCGCGGACGATGTGTTAAATTTGTTATAAACAAAACTGTCTGGCATGAATCGACGTAATAACACCAAACTTGCTGGATTACGGGGAAACATCATGGCTGAAGAACAAAACAATAAACCAAAGCACGCTAAATTCATGATTGCAATTTTGGTAGCAACGGTGGTCTCCCTGCTGGTTGCTGCCGCAGGCAGTGCCGGGGGTGCACGCACACAGATCGCCGGAATCACTCTACCCGTGCTGATGTTCTGTGTACTGCTGTCCTTTGCCATCAACTGGCTGATGTTCCTGCCCTCCTTCCTGGCACAGACCGAACATTATTTTGACCTGACCGGCAGCCTGACCTTTATTACTGTCGCGCTGAGCGCTCTGCTGCTGACCGCTGACCTGGATGCCCGCTCGGTCCTGCTGGCGTCACTGATCTGCCTGTGGGCGCTGCGCCTGGGCAGTTTTCTATTCCTGCGTGTCAAAAAAGACGGCTCAGACGGTCGTTTCGACCCCATTAAACCTGTTTTTTCAAGATTTCTGCTAACCTGGACCCTGCAGGCCTTGTGGGTGTTTGTCACCAGTGCCGCCGCTCTGACGGCCATTACCGGGGGCATCCGAATCCCGTTAGGTATGCTCGCCTGGACAGGGTTGATCTTGTGGGTCATTGGCATGCTTATTGAGATGACTGCGGATACTCAAAAACGGCGCTTCCGCGCCAACCCTGACAACAAAGGCAAATTTATTGCATCCGGACTGTGGGCGTGGTCAAGGCACCCGAATTATTTTGGCGAGATTCTGCTCTGGATCGGTATAGCGCTGATTGCCCTGCCGGTATTAAGTGGCTGGCAGTATGTCACGCTGATTTCGCCTGTGTTTGTCGTATTGCTGCTGACGCGGATCAGTGGCATACCCATGCTTGAAGCACGTGCGGACAAGCGTTGGGGCAATGACTCTGGCTACCTGAGCTACAAAGAGAAAACCTCCATTCTTGTGCCCCTGCCGCCTAAAGCATAAGGCATTTCGCAGCGAAGCGAAGTCTTCCGGGATCCTTCGCTGCGCGCACTGCGCAACTGAGCGACTACAAATCTGGTAATCCAATCCTGACAAAAATGTAAAAAACTTCTTAAGATATTTCTGTACCTGCCGTTTTAAGTTAATGGGTCATAGTCACCCCCACAACTTTAAACGTACTAAGAGCTATATAAATATCATGAAACCAACCTATCGATTTATATCCCTGCTGCGGCTGATCACACTCGTCACGGCAACTTCTCTCGCCACCTCCGTTTCTCATGCACAGTCAGGCCCCATTACCCGCTCAGACGTCGGCAGCGAAGCGGTCGCACGATTTTTGATGAACTTTGGACGCTTTATAGACTGGCCAGCTGGCTCCGTTACCAGCAGCGAGTTTCAGGTCTGCGTATTAGGCGATGACCACCTGGGTCGGTCACTGGACCAGAATGTCAACGGAAAAAAGGCCGGCGACAAGAGCATGATCGCCAATCGTATACCCGCATCTGATCTGGGTGCGGCCGCCAATTGCCAGATCGTCTGGGTCAGTGCCAGCGAATCAAACCGGATCGGTGAGATAACATCTGCGCTGGAAGGAAAATCTGTACTGACTGTCAGCGAAGTTGACCAGTTCCTGGAAAGCGGCGGCATGATAGGACTGTCCGAAGACCGCGGCAGTCGCGTATCCATCCGTATGAATAAAAGCCTGATCGAAGGGGCTGGGCTCAACATTCGTGAGCAACTGATGCGCGCCATTCAATAAGGCAGTTTCCCGGCAGACGCCCGCAGAGGCGGAGGATAGCAACGTGATAAATTTTAACATGAGCCTGAAAATGAAGGTGCTGACCGGCGTCACATTGACCAGTGCGCTGGCAGTTGTCGTGTCCGCAGCGATATTTGTTGCAATGGAGCTGAGAAGACTGGACCGGACCATTGATACTCAGGCTCTGACTACGGCCCGTCTTATCGGGGCCAACACAACCGGCGCTCTGGCTTTTTTTGATGATGTCTCGGCAGCCGACACTCTGGCAACCCTGGCGAGTAACCGCAGCATTCTGGCCGCAGCGCTGTTTGATGAGTCAGGCGCTCCGTTTACTCAGTACACATCATCCAGCCCTGGTGGAGAGCTGCCCCAGCGCCCCGGCACCCGGGATGTGGTCAGGATTGAAGACCGGGGATACGCCGAAGTATTCGAGCCTATCACCATGGATGGCGATGTAGTTGGAACGATTTACCTGCGCATAAGTCTGGAGGAGCGCAATCAGGTAGTCAGCACCTACTTCTGGTCCTTCATCATGATAGGTCTGGGTGTAACGGCCATGGCGCTGGGCATTTCGTTGCTGATACAGCGCTCTATCGTCGCGCCCGTCAATCAGGTGGTTCAGGCGCTGCGTGACATGGCTGAAGGGGACGGCGACCTGACGCAGCGAATTAACGTAAACAGCAAGGACGAAGTCGGGGAGCTCGCTCACTGGTTTAACATCTTCGCAGCACGCATTCAAAATGTGGTAGGACACTTCAAGACCACCGCAGAGCAGCTAACGGTGTCAGCCAGCACGCTCTCCGATACCGTCTCCCAAACCTCAGCTGGTGCCTTGCGGCAACAGAGCGAGCTGGAGCATGTTGCCAAAGCCATGTCAGAAATGGCCAATACTGTAGAAGAGGTAGCACGCAACGTCGGAACGGCTGCCAATGATGCTCAGAAAGCTGACCGGGAGTCCAGCAATGGTGCGCAGGTGGTCAACCAGACCATGACGTCGATTAACGCCCTGGCATCAGACATAGACATGGCCTCCGATGTGATCAGCAATCTGCAGCTGGAATCTGACAATATCGGCTCAGTTCTGGACGTCATTCGCGGCATTGCCGAACAGACCAACCTGCTGGCATTGAACGCTGCTATTGAGGCCGCCAGAGCCGGAGAGCAGGGTCGAGGGTTCGCGGTTGTTGCCGACGAAGTGCGCACGCTTGCCAGTCGCACCCAGTCGTCAACCGAAGAAATCCAGAACATGATTCACAAGTTGCAGTCCGGCGCCAACGAAGCTGTAAAAGTGATGGTCAAAGGGCGTGATCAGGCGGCTTCGAGTGTGAAACATGCAAGTCAGGCGGGAGAGTCTCTCAAGGCGATCACGAAGGCTGTGTCTGTTATCAAGGATATGAGCAACCAGATTGCCAGTGCATCAGAGGAGCAGTCCGCAGTCAGTATTGAAATTGAGCGCAACATCAACAACATTTCAGATGTCGCGAACGAGACTGCACGAGGCTCCAGGGAAATCAGCGCTGGAGCCAGCGAGCTGGCCAGACTTGCAACTGAACTGGAAGGATTGGTTACACAATTCAAGTGTGCGTGAACCACAGGGGACTGAATCAGTCCCCTTTTTTTTCTGCAGAAAATCTTATTCCATCAGCGCCGGAACATACTGGGGCTTTATCAGATGCCGGGGATCTGCATCCGGTCGCGGCACCAGCTTCTGAGGCCGCGCATACTGATTGTCCGTGCCATACAGATTGCCATGCCGGTCTACTGCAAATGAATGCATTTCCAGCCACGCTGTTGGTCCTTCGCCCGGCAGCAACCATGTATAAACATGATTGCCCTGGTGATCAAACTGCAGAATCTTGGGCGGGCGAATGTCAGTGACCCAGACATAGTCCTGGCTGACAATAATATCGAGGGGGAAATTCGGCCCCAGCCAACGTTCAACAAATTCGAAGCGGGGAGCCTCTCCGCGGCGACCGGCGTTGGCATGTTGGAAAACCTGAATGTTCATGGCGTCGCGATCAACCACGTAGACCTTGTTGTCCGGCCCCAGTGCGATACCGTGCACCGACAGGAATTGACCCGGCGCCTCGCCACGAGAGCCGAATTCCCCCACATATTGCCCATCAGAATCAAGAATCACCACTCGCGCGTTTTCCAGACCATCCGCCACCAGCACATGACCATCCGGCAAAAACGTCACATCCTGAGGTTTGCCAAAACGGGTCCGGTCACTACCGGAAACATTCTTTTCCCCCAGCATCCGAATCAGTTGCTGACCATCCTGAGAAAAAATATAAATCACATGGCCGGTTTCCTCGATGACCCAGACGCGACGCTCCGGATCATACGGGCTGACGCGAAGCCGATGCGGGCCCGGGCCGTCAGTACCCTTCCACAGGTGATCCCACTGATTCCAGACTTCCTGAACCTCGCCCTGGCTGTTCATAACGTAAAGCAGGTTTTGCCAGGTGCGGCCGCGCCCCTGAATGACATTCCAGCCCATCGAGCCTGGAAAGTTTGTGTACTCCGGCGGAACCGGGTTCGGCAGCTCAGTTTCGCCCCGCTGTACTATCAGAATGCGATCATCCGACTCAATGTGAATTCCGGAATTGCCGCCCCAGGTATATCCCGGGTCGGCAAAGTTTTTCGCCCAGCTTTCAACAATGTCATAAGGCATCGGACCGGTCGGTTGCAAAGTCTGCGAAAACGCTGAACACGACCACATGGAGACGGTTATTACCAGTGAATACAGGGCCTGTCGCATTGTTGAATCCTCTTTGGTTATTGTCATTTTATTCAGCTAAACGGCCTTTATCAGCGAAGAGAGTATCAGTAAGCGGGTTTTTAGACCAATTACACTTGAATAAGATTTGGATTTAAGTTTAGTGTTACGGGAACAACAACAACGGATTAGCACTTGATGGATTTACTCCAGTTACTGATCAGCGGCATTGCCAATGGCTGCATTTACGGGCTGCTGGCCCTGGGTTTTGTACTGATCTATAAAGCGTCGGAGGCAGTCAATTTCGCCCAGGGCGACATGTTGATGCTAGGCGCCTTTCTGGGTATCACCTTTATCAATACCGATTATATGGACCTGCCATTCTTGCTGGGATTGACGGGCGCCGCCATTGTACTGGGCATATTCGGCTACCTGCTGGACCGTCTGGTGCTGCGCGGTATCTTTGGCCAACCGCAGTTTGCCATGGTAATCCTGACCATAGCGCTGGGCTTTTTGATGCGCTTTGTGGCCGGTGTCATCTGGGGCCACGACCCCGTTTCCTTACAGTCCCCCTTCGCCGGTCGCACGCTGTCATTTGGTGGTCTGGTCATCTCCATGATCGACGCCGTCATCATTTTTGCCACTGTGCTGCTGACCACCGCACTATATTTCTTTTTTGCCCGTACCCGCCTTGGCGTGGCCATGCAGGCCAGCAGCCAGAATCAGATGGCGGCCTACTACATGGGCATTCCAGTCAAACGCATCAACGCCATTGTGTGGGGGCTTTCCGGCGTGGTTGCCGCCATAGCCGGTGTGTTGTTTGCCGCCAAAGGCGCGGTTGAACCATCGGCCGGTCTGATCTTTGGTATCAAAGCATTTGCTGCGGCGGTAATAGGTGGTCTGGGGTCTCTGCCCGGCGCGCTGGCCGGCGGTTTGCTGGTTGGCATTGTGGAGCCCTTTGCCGGGCGATACCTGCCCTCTGGCCTGGGACCTGTGGCACCGTATGTGCTGATGCTGCTGGTGCTGATAATGCGACCGGGCGGCTTGTTTGCCCAGATCAGTCAGAAGAAGGTGTAAGCCATGCGCGTCATTTTCAAAAGCAGTTACGACGATGACATCAATCTGTTTGAGGATCGGCGGCATTTGATAAAGTACGCCATACTGCTGGTCATCGCCCTGGTCATACCCTGGATAGTCAACAGCTATTATGTCGGCGAACTGACTTCGGTAGTGATCTGGGCACTAGCCGGTCTCGGACTGATGCTGATTGCCGGTCACACCGGACAGGTCAGTCTGGGACATGCCGCCTTCATGGCCATCGGCGCTTTTTCCCACTTGGCTCTGATGATGCGCGGCTGGCACTTTGTGCCCGCACTGATAGCCAGCGGACTGCTGACCGGATTGGCCGGCGCGCTGATCGCCCGGCCTCTGGGGCGCATGAGCGGCATATATCTGGCCATTGCAACGCTCGCGCTCAGCATCATCATTGAAGACATTGCCATCGTGGCGGAGCCGATTACCGGCGGCGTTGCCGGACTTTTTGCCCCCGCAATAGATTTCTTTGGTTATCAGATAGACCGCTATGGAACGCCTGTCGCCTTCTACTATTTATGCCTGAGCGTGCTGGTTCTGGTCACGCTGGCCTATGCCAATCTGCTGCGCTCAGCCACCGGGCGCTCCTTCCTCGCCATTCGCGACAGTGAAGTCTCGGCAAGGGCGCTGGGCGTCAATGTCGCACGCGCAAAAACCATCGCCTTTGCGCTGTCATGTGCGATCACCGGTCTGGCCGGCGCCCTGTACGCCCACCTGGCGCAGGCGGTGAATTACGAAAGTTTCCTGGTGCTGATTTCCATTACCTTGCTGCTGCAGGTGGTCATTGGTGGACTCGGTTCAGTACATGGCGCGTTTTTTGGTGCCTTTGTGGTGGTGTTATTACCGCAAACCATTTCAATAACGCGCGAATTCATCAACAGCAGCACACCCTTCAGCCTGGCCGCCTATCCGGGTATGGACACGGCCCTGTTTGCCCTGATTATTCTGCTGATGATCATCTATGAACCGCGCGGATTGTATGGCCTCTGGATTCGGCTGCGCACCTGGCTGGAACTGTTTCCGCTGTACCGCAAAGGTATGTTCCGCCGCACACGGACGTATCTGAAGACGGAGCGCATGCGATGAGTCTGCTGCAGGTCGAGTCCTTGTCCATTGCGTTCGGCGGCGTCAAGGCGGTCGACAATATCAGCTTCACGGTGGAGCCCGGCGAAGTATTCACCATTGTCGGCCCCAACGGCGCCGGCAAATCAACCATATTCAATTTGATCAGCCGGCTGTATGAGCCGTCCGGCGGCCGCATTGTGTTTGATGGGCGGGATATCACACGGCTGCCAGCCCACGATATCGCCGGCCTTGGCATTGCACGTACATTCCAGAATATTGAGCTGTTCGATCATTCATCGGTGTTGCAAAACCTGCTGATTGGTCGTCATGCCCGGCGCACAACCAGCTGGCATGAAGACCTGTTATTCCTCCCCAAGGTTCGACGAGCGGAACGCGAGCACCGGCGCATTGTTGAGGAGGTCATCGACTTTCTGGAGCTGGCCGCCTACCGTGACAAGCTGATCGCCGGCCTGCCCTACGGTGTGCGCAAACTGGTTGAGATTGCCCGGGCACTGTCTTCCGAACCCCGCCTCATTCTGCTCGATGAGCCGGCCTCGGGTTTGAGTGTGGAAGAAACCCAGGACATGGCCTGGTGGATAGAAGATATGCAAAAGGACCTGGGCCTGACGGTATTGATGGTTGAGCATGATATGAGTCTGGTGTCGCGGGTGTCTGACCGGGTGCTGGCCGTCGCTGAAGGCCGGCCGCTGGCTCTGGGACGCCCGGATGAAGTGCAGGCGGACCCCAAAGTCATCGAGGCCTATCTGGGCCAGCAGGAGGCGCCATGAGCAACATTCTGGATGTGCGCAACCTGGAAACTTTTTATGGGCCGGTGATGGCCCTGCGTGGCGTGTCAATTGAAGTACCCGAGGGACAGATTGTCACTATTCTCGGAGCCAACGGCGCTGGTAAGACAACCCTGATGAAAACGGTCTCCGGCGCACTGGCACCACAAAAAGGTGTCATCTATTTTCAGGGTGAACGCATCGACGGGCACGAACCGGACAGTCTGGTTACCCGAGGACTGGCGCACGTGCCCGAAGGTCGCGAAGTGTTCCCCTTTCTGAGCGTTGCCGAAAATCTTGCCATGGGCGCCTTCACCCGTCGCGACAAGGCCGAAGTTGCACGCGACACCGAGATGGTGTACGACTACTTTCCGGTATTAAAAGAACGTCGCGACCAGACCGCCGGTACCTTGTCCGGTGGCCAGCAGCAGATGCTCTCGATTGGCCGCGGCCTGATGTCCCGGCCCTCGCTGATGTTGCTTGACGAGCCCTCTCTCGGCCTGTCTCCCCTGCTGGTGCAGGAGATATTCGCCATCATCCGCCGACTTAACAAGGAGCAGGGCGTGACCATCCTGCTGGTTGAGCAAAACGCACAGGTCGCCCTGCAGTGTGCAGATTACGGTTATGTGCTGGAAATTGGCCGCATTATGATGGCCGGGCCAACCGACAAGCTGCTCGACTCCGATGACATACGCGAATTTTACCTGGGCCACGGTAGCGCCGCAGACCGTGGGGGCAAACGCTGGAAAAGAAAGAAGACCTGGCGCTGATGAATATGACCGACTCTACCATCACTGACTCTACCATTATTGACGGCTGCGATACCGTTGTTAAACTCTGGCGCACGCAGTGCCTGGCTCGTGGCAACCGTGTTGCCCACCGCGAAAAAGATCTGGGCATCTGGCAGAGCCACAGCTGGCAGGATTATTATCAGCGTGCCCGGGGCATTGGTGTAGCCTTGTTGTCGCTAGGCCTGCAGCGCGGTCAGGTAGCCTCTATTCTCAGTGAAGACAACAAGGAGTGGCTGTACTGCGACCTGGGTATTTGCGGCGCTGGTGGCATCAGCAATGGCATCTACACCACAGACAGCGCCGAGCAGCTGGCCTATCTGATTAACGATAGCGAATCCGTGTTTCTGTTTGTTGAGAACGACGAACAACTGGATAAATACCTGACCATACGTGACCGGGTACCGTCGCTGAAAAAAGTCATCGTGTTTGAACGCAAGGGCCTGCGCGATTTTAATGACCCCATGGTGATGTTTCTGGATGAACTTTACCAACTGGGGGACACATCTGACGCAGACGATATCTTCAGCGCCGCCATCGAACTCTCTCAGCCCGACGATGTGCGGATGCTCATTTACACATCAGGGACAACTGGCGCCCCCAAAGGCGCCATGATCACGCATCGAAACGTCATGTTCCAGTTGCACGCCCTGCAGGACATGCTGGATGTCACGCCGCAGGACGAGCAACTGTGTTTTCTGCCGCTGTGTCACATCCTGGAGCGGCTGATCTCGGTCGAGATTCCCATTCACAAGGGCAGCACCGTCAACTTCGCAGAAAGCCCGGAAACCGTGTTTGATAACCTGCGCGAAGTGTCACCGCACACGTTTACCGCCGTGCCAAGACTCTGGGAAAAAATGTACAGCAGCCTGAGCAACCGGCGCAGCGATGCGACCGCCTTTGGCCGCTGGGCATTTGATCGTGCCGTCGCTGCGGGCCATGCCTTCAAAGCCACTGACACACCGTCTCTGCTGACCCGCCTGCAGTTTCATATCTGGAATCTGCTGGTTCTGCGCAATGTTCGCGACATGATTGGCATGGCCAATATACGCCGCGCCACAACCGGCGCAGCCCCCATTTCACCCGATCTTATCCGCTGGTTTCAGGCCATCGGGGTGCCACTGTACGAAGGTTACGGCATGACCGAAAGCTCCGGTGTCATCTCCCTGAACACACACCAGCGCCAGCAGATTGGCACAGTCGGCCATGCCATTCCCGGTACCGATATAAAAATTTCCGACGCCGGAGAAATCTGCATTCGTGGCGGCAATGTCTTTGCCGGCTACTGGCGCAAACCTGAAAAAACGGCGGAGGATATTCGCGACGGCTGGCTGCACACCGGTGACACCGGTCGCCTTGTAGATGGCATGCTGGTCATCACCGGGCGCATCAAGGACATCATCATCACCGCGGGTGGCAAAAATATTACACCGGCAGAAATCGAAAGCCGGCTTAAGTTTTCCCAATACATTTCCGATGCCGTGGTGATTGGTGATAAACGCAAGTATCTGACCTGTCTGATCATGATTGACCAGGAGAACGTCGAAAAATTTGCGCAGGACAATCAGGTTGCGTTTTCGGACTTCACCTCGCTGTGTCGCACTGATGATGTGATTGCCCTGATCGACAGCGTCATCCGCGAAACCAATCAGGCCTTTGCCCAGGTCGAACAGATTAAATACTTCAGACTGATTGATGTATTGCTGACAGCCGAGGATGAAGAGCTAACGGCAACCATGAAACTGAAACGATCATTGGTGGAAAAGAAACACAATGATCTGATCGACTCAATGTATCAGGATTAGCAGTATCAGAACTAAATAAAGCGCGGCAACGACCGCAGGAGGAGACGATGAAGCAGTTTTCTACCCTGGTATTGGCAGGCCTGCTGACGGCCTGTGGCGGATCAACCGAGCAATCGGTCAGGGGCGTGACCGACACCGAAGTCGTCGTCGGCGGCAACCACGACATGTCCGGGCCATTTGCCACTTTTTCTGTGCCCGCGGTCAGGGCTGCCCAGCAACTGTTCAACGAAGTCAACGCCAACGGCGGCATTCATGGCCGCACCATTCGCTACATCGTAGAAGATCACGCCTATCAGGTGCCACGCGCCGTGCAAAACAACAACAAGCTGGTGCAGAACGACAACGTATTTGCCATGCTGCTCAGTCTGGGCACACCGCACAACCTGGCCTCGTTTCCGCTGATGGACCGCAACAATGTGCCCAGCATCATGCCGCTGGCGCTGTCCGGGCAAATGCTGACAGAGGGTGACTTCTCACGCCGTTTCGCCTTTGGCGCCGACTACTATCAGGCCGTCAGTGCCGGCATCGATTATCTGGTTGACGAACACAACATACAAAATCTGTGTGTCATGTATATTCCGTCCGACTTTGGTGAAGAGGTCAATCGCGCAGCCCAGGATGCGGTCGCCGACAATCCCGACCTGACGCTGGCCGCATCCACCTCCCACCGTCAGGACGAAAGTGATTTCTCCGGCGCCCTGTCTCGCCTGCGCGCCGCCAATTGCGAACTTGTGGCACTGGCAGTCGCCGTGCGACCCATTATGACCATTGCGTCAACTGCACGGGATATGGGCTGGGACGACGTACGATTTATCGTCTCGCAGGCTGGCTTTCACACGGTGATCGCTCAGGCACCGGGTGGCGTCACTGACGGCATTTACGCGGCATCGGCGTGGCCTGACATCGAAGAGCGGCGTGACAACCCTGAAACTATGGCCTGGATCAACGCCTATCAGAGCGCTCACAATGAGTTCCCCAGCACCGGCGCTGTGCTGGGAAGAATCGGCGCTGAAGCCTTTGTGCGCGGTCTGGAAGCGGCTGGACCTGATCTGACTCTGGAAAGTTTCCTGGCCGGTATGGAATCACTTGATTATCACGACCCGGTGACCGGCGTTGATGTACTGATGTCAGCAGACAAACACGCTGCCACCAGCGGCATCGTCATTTCACAAATCAGAAATGGCGGCTGGCAGACCATTGAGGTGATGGAGCAATAACTGTACCGCGTGGGCTCCGCCTGGAGCCCACATTGGCCTATTGCGCGCCGGCAAGCTGCTCTACAATTTCATAGTGCGTCCGAACGAATCGATAAAGTTCGCTTTCAATGATCCGTTCCTGATCACTGTGCGCCCCAAATCCCAGCGGGCCGTCTTCGGCGTCAATAGCCGGCCCAATGCCATAACACTGAATGCCGCGCGCCCTTAGATACGCCATATCGGTGGCACCGGTGCTCATGGTCGGGATGACAGTGGCGTTGTAGTTGGCCTGCATAACGCTCTCGATCACACGAAATGCATCAGTATCCAGGCGAGTGGATGCGCCCGGCCGCCAGTTACGCGAAGTAAAGTCAACCTCAACGGCCGGGTTGTCGATGACCTCTCTCAACAAATCCAGAAAGCCGTCCGGATCCTCTTCCGGAAGCATACGCACGTCCAGTGTCGCGCTGGCTTCTGAGGGAATGACATTGACGCGGTAACCGGCATTAATCATGGTGGGCGAAATACCGGTGAATAAAACAGCCGCATTGCGTGGTTCGTTTATTTTCAGCCACTGCAGTGCGGCCTGCCCTTGCGAAGAGCCGGGATTAAGAACTGCCCGATAGCGAGCCGCAGCCTCCGGCGAGGACACCGAAGCCATGCGGGAAAAATAGGTGCTGGTGGCATCACTCAAACGCACCGGGGGCTGCCAGTCAGCAGCCGCAGCAACAGCTCTGGACAAAGCGGCAACCGGATTATTCTGCAGTGGAACAGACCCGTGGCCAGCCACACCTCGGGCCGTCAGCCGTATGGAGCGCGGCAGCTTTTCAACGGTTTGCACGCCAACGTAGTGCACCTGCCCACCCTGACGCACGACGCTGCCACCTTCAGCGATGCAATGCTCCGCATCTATCCTGTCGAAATGTTCATTGACGATGTACTCAATACCGATACGGGTGGCACCTTCTTCGCCGGCTTCGGCCAGAAAAATCACATCCCGGTCCAGCTCCAGACCCTGGCGCTTGATCAGCAGCAGAGTCATCAGTGCAGCCGTGACGTTGTCCTTGTCGTCCACTGTACCGCGGCCATAAATCCAGCCACCATCGCGATGTGCACTGAAGGGCGGGAATACCCATTTTTCAGGATCGACGTTTACTGTATCAGTATGTGCCATCAACAGCAGCGGTCGTTTGCTGCCGTTGCCGGGAATGCGGGCAATCACATTAGGACGGTGATCTTCAAGCGCCAGCACCTCGACATCAATACCCTCATTTCTGAGAACAGACACAAGGTACTCGGCTACTTCAAGCTCACGGCCGGGTGGATCAGTCGAGTCCATACGCACGATATTCTGAAAATGCAGCAGGCTTTCATTATCGATCTGGGACCAGTCCAATTGTGCTGATGCTGACGAAATCAGGCTGAGTGACAATGCACAGGATACTGCGCGGGCGAGGGTTTTGATGGTGGCCACGAGGCTTTCTCCCTGAAAGTTGATCCCGCTGAGCGTACACCCCGTGGCATTGGCTGTCCATACAAGATTCGTGGCCTATCGTTGACGCAACTCCAGCCGTCCACTGATTGAAGTCAGACGCACATCACCGCTACCATCACCCATCGTAAAGTCCAGCCGGCGCGACGGTCCGAAACGATCACGACTGGGTTCATCGTTAGTCAGTTGATTGACCAGACGTGCGCCGGTGTTGCTGCGCAGACTGAAGCGGGCATTGACGTCTGCATCAAAGTCCAGTTCGATATGTCCACTGACAGTACTGCCGCTGACACGCGGTGCCGGGCTGCCAGACAGGTCAAGTTCAATGCTACCGTTCACAGTCTCCAGATCCAGCTCCTGCACTGACTGCACCCGCCCGCGAACACGGCCATTAACAACCTGCAAGGAGACTATCTCCGCCACGCTATCAACATCGATTCGACCGTTCACAGCCTCGATACTGACCCGGCCACTGCTCCCCCTTTCATCCACAGACCCGTTCACCGTGGTGATCTCAATCCGACCGCTGTTGTTGTGACTGCTGATTGCGCCATTCACCGTGTTGAGGTCAACAAATGTCCCCAGGTCAGCCGCATCTATGGCACCATTCACGGTTCTGATCCGCGCACCTCCCTGAACTCCATGCAAATCCACGTTCACATTCACACCTGTGAACTCTATGTCACTGTTAACGGGCACCGAGATTTCCAGCTCCGATCCGTCGGTAAACAGTCCACCACTGACGCGACGAGGCATTCTGACTATGAACTCAGTAAAACCATTGCTACTGTCCAGTTCAAATCCTGTCGCATCTTCGTCCAGCATACCGCTGACCGAGAACCTGTTCTGCGTATTGGTGCGGATGCGAACCTCACCGCGCATGACTTCCAGCCGCACTTTCTCATTGGGAGTGACCTGGCGCGTCTCATCAACTGACTGTCGCTGGGCTAAGGCCTCACTGCTACCCAGAATGATGAGTATCAGTGCCAGCGACACGGCCTGAATCCACTGTAACAAGGCTTTCATGAGTTCATTCCTCTGCTCAATAATCATAAATGTCTACGGAAGCAATCGTTTGAATGTATCCAAGCTGCTGGCGGTACAAAGATTCCATTTGACCGATCAGCACCGGATCATCGGGGTTATCATCCATTGCACTTTGCACCTGCCAGATGGCTTGATCCCAAACCGCCAACTGATACCGCCAATTGCCAAAATACTCGCTCACCGGCCCCAGCTCACCCAACTGCTGTGCCTTTTGCTGTTCGTATTGCTGAACAATGCGCACAGAAGCGGGTTGCATTTCAAACCAGCCAGGCATCAGCTGCAAGCGCCAGGCCAGCAGACCCGACGCGGCGAAAGTCACCACGGCGGCAATCGCCGCTGCGGAACCCAGCCATCGAAAACCAGCTCCCTGTCGCTGCTCTGGCAAGCGCGATTCTATTTGCTGCCAAAGGTCCCGTTCGGGCTGAATTTCCCGGCGCATTTGTGCAATCTGCCTGTCCAGATCTTCGTTACTGCTCACCTAAAAATCCCCTCAACAAGGTTCGAGCACGGTGATACTGTGCTTTGCTGCTGCCCTCGGCAATGCCAAGTAACTCAGCGATTTCGCTGTGTTGATAGCCTTCCAGGGCAAACAGTATAAATACCGCCCGCGCCTGCGAAGGCAATCGTTGAATTGCCTGTTCTAGATCATGATTTTCCGCATCCATCGCGGGAATCGAGCCGATCTCTGTCTCTTCAACGCCAGAGTCAACGAACTGCAATCTCTGTTCGCGACGCCAGTGATCGATGGCCGTCCGCGTGGCGATACTGCGCAGCCATGTCATAAAGCTGCTGTCACCCTTGAATCGCGGCAAGTGCTCCCAGACCTTGATAAAAATCTCCTGAGCGGCATCCTCTGCCCGCTGCCGGTCTCCCAGCAGGCGCCAGCATATCGCGTAGACACGTCCGATATGCTCCTGATAGATCCTGAAAAAGGCCTGCCGGTCGCCGCGCATGGCACGAGCGACAACGGCATCGATCACTTTTGACATTACAAACTGTTTCCGATGTTTGTAAGCTTAGACGGGCGGCAAGCGGGAAAGGTTTAAATGCTGCGTTGCCGTGGGTTCACCATATTCTCCGGTTTCAGGATCTCGGTGAGCAGGGACTCTTCCAGCAAGCCCTCTTCGCGCACCAACTCCAGCACTCCCCGACCAGAACTCAGGGCCAGCGCCGCAATGCGGGTGGCATTCTCATAGCCAATATACGGGTTCAGCGCGGTAATCAGACCAATAGAGTTATCCACCAGCTCACGACAACGGTCTTCATTTGCGGTGATACCGATCACACAGCGCTCGCGCAACATGTCCATGGCGCGTTGCAGAAGTCGCATGGATTCCAGGATCTTGTAGGCGATTAGCGGTTCCATCACGTTCAACTGCAACTGTCCATTCTCAGCTGCCATGGTGATTGCCATGTCATTGCCGACCACCTGATAGGCAACCTGGTTTACGGCCTCCGGAATGACCGGATTGACCTTGCCAGGCATGATCGAGGAGCCGGGCTGCTGCGGCGGCAAATTGATTTCAAACAGTCCGGTTCTTGGCCCACTGGAGAGCAGGCGCAGGTCATTACAGATTTTTGACAACTTGATAGCCAGACGCTTGGTCATACCAGAAAAAAGGACAAATGCCCCCATATCGGAAGTCGCCTCAATCAGATCGGCCGCCAGACGAATCGGATACCCGGCTATGCGCGCCAGATGATCGACGGCCAGCACGGCATAACGCGGATCCGAATTAATCCCGGTGCCAATGGCAGTGCCACCCAGATTAACCTCCAGCAGCAGCTCATACATGCCACCGATGCGTTCAATATCCTCGCCCAGGGTAGTGGCATAAGCACCAAACTCCTGCCCCAGTGTCATGGGCACAGCATCCTGCAACTGCGTGCGCCCCATTTTTATGATGTTCTTGAACTCATCACGCTTACCGGCAAACGCAGCCTGCAGCATTGCCAGACTATCTACGAGCTCAGAGTGTGATAACTGCAACCCCACACGAATTGCGGTTGGGTAAACGTCATTGGTCGACT
Source organism: Pseudohongiella spirulinae (assembly GCF_001444425.1). NCBI lineage: Bacteria > Pseudomonadati > Pseudomonadota > Gammaproteobacteria > Pseudomonadales > Pseudohongiellaceae > Pseudohongiella > Pseudohongiella spirulinae. The sequence continues at coordinate 262,459 of NZ_CP013189.1, read as the reverse complement.
GCGACATATTGACATCATTATTGGGGTGCAGGTGTTTATATTCCCCCTTCTTATGACCCAGATACTCCAGTGCCAGGTTGGCAATCACTTCATTGGCATTCATGTTGGTGGATGTACCCGCACCACCCTGAATCATGTCAACCACGAATTGATCGTGGTACTCGCGATTGATCAGTCTGTCACAGGCATAACAGATTGCTTCAAATTTCTTGTCATCCAGCTGGCCGATATCATGATTCGCGGCAGCTGCCGCTTTTTTCACCATGGCCAGACCAATGATGAGCTTTGGGAAATGTGCCAGCGGCACACCACTGAGCTTGAAATTCTCAAGCGCTCTCTGCGTCTGCACACCGTAGTATACGTCTGCCGGCACCGCCAGCGGTCCCAGCAGATCTTTTTCCATACGATGGGGTCCGTTTAAAACATCTTCCTGTCGGGGGACCGGTATCATTGAACACCTGCGTAGATTTTGACCCATTCAGTTAATAGCCGTACACCATGTCCTGTACCACCGGCCGGATGAATGCCACGCGCGCTGCTCAGCAAAGCCTGACTGGCCATGTCGATATGCAGCCATGGAGTATCCGCTGCAAAATGCTGCAGGAATACGGCACCAGCCTGAGCACCTGGACTGCCCGTGTTCTGGATATCAGCAATGCGGCTGTCGATGATGCCTCGATAGGGACCCAGCGGCAATTGCCAGACCAGCTCATCCGTCATCTGACCAGCCAGCTTCATGGAGTCCACAAGCTCGGGATAATCACTGAAAATGGCCGAGTAATCGGTTCCCAATGCTGTCGTTTTGGCTCCCGTCAAAGTAGCAATGTCGACAATCACGCTGGGATTATATCGATCACGTGCGTACCAGATGCCATCGGCAAGAATCAGACGGCCCTCTGCATCGGTAGAGCCAATCTCGATGGTCGTGCCATCACCGGCGCGCAGCACGTCACCAGGCAGAATCGCTTCTCCGGATATAGAGTTTTGCGATAAAGGTACCACACCGACCACATTGACGGCAGCCTGCTGCCCGGCCAATGCCTTCACGGCACCCACAACAGCGGCACCACCAGACTTATCGCCCTGCATCAACAATATTGAACTGGTGGTTTTCAGATCGTAACCACCCGTGTCAAACGTATTGCCTTTGCCAACCAATGCAATAGGCTGGTCGTCGCTGCCTCGCCAGTGCGCAATCAACAGATGGGCTTTGTGCTGACTGCCCTGACTGACGCCGTACAAAGAACCCATGCCCGCCTCAAGTACTTCTTCGGGCCCAAGAATGGTCACCTCCACGCCCAGCGGCGCAAGTGTCTGTAGCGCATACTCGGCAAATGCCGCCGGATAACCATTACTGCCAGGCAAATTGGTCAGTTCGCGCGCGGTAAACACGCCTTCAGCAACAGCCCGCAACATGTTGTACTGCCGCTGCGCATCCCCCACCGAACTGACTACCCAGTGATAGGTCTGTGCGGGACGGGCGTCCGGCTGACTTTTTAACTGATCAAACCGATAGTTGCGCAGGTCAACACCATGCGCGATAGCGGCTGACAGGCGGCTGTTGTCACCGGCATCGCTGATCAGGCTGGCATTCAATTCAATGACCTTAGCCCGTGTGCCGTTGATATGCACACTCAATGCAGCGCCGATTTCTTCAGCCACCGGTCGTTCCAGTTCGCCGGGATTGCCTACCCCCAGGGTAATCAGCCTTTCATAGGGCAGGCCGGCAGGGGCAAGAATCTCAACTCTCTGCCTGGCACTGCCGTCGAATTCAGCTGCTTGCAGGGCTCGATTGACCTGAGCAGTGGTCTCGGCTCCCCAGCCGGGCAAACTGACATCTGACAGTCCCTCTGGCACCAGCACCACCAGCGAATCGGTGCCCGGCATACCACGGGGCGCAAAATGTGTTGTTGTTTCAAGGTACTGAGCCATAGCCGCGAGCGGCATCAATGCTGCCAATAGCAAGGCCGCGAAACTACGCATAACAGTCATATCTGTCTCCTGATAAAATCCTGAATACCGCCCTGATCTTACTTCAGCAAGCCAATCTCAGCCAGTCGTTCCAGCAGATATTCGTTGGCAGTCACGGGCAGCGGATAGCGATCGGGATTGTCAGAAGATACACACTCGGGAAGAGTCCGGATCACGAAATCCGGATTGGGATGCAAAAAGAAGGGGATAGAGTATCGGGATCGCCCGGCGGCAGCACCAGCGGGATTTATGACACGGTGCGTCGTCGAGGGCAGCACATGGTTGGTCAGTCGCTGCAACATATCACCGATATTGACGACAACCGTATCGGCTTTTGTAGTGACTGGTAACCAGGAACCATCCGGCCGGAGAATCTGCAGCCCTGGCTCGCTGGCACCGACCAGCAGGGTTATCAGGTTGATATCCTCGTGCCGCCCGGAGCGGATGGATTCAGTAAGCGTTGAATTCAGAGGGGGGTAATGGATAGGGCGCAAAATGGAATTGCCATAATCGGTCTTGTCTGCAAAATAATTGCGTTCCAGCCCCAGGTACATGGCCAGTGCCTGCAGTACCCGTCCTCCCAGCTCGTTGAGTGCCCGGTACAGCGTCAGCATGGCCGGTTTGAAGCCGGGCACTTCGGAAGGCCAGCTATTGGCATACAATTGTGGATAGTGTGCCGGTGCATCCAGCTCCAACCCGACATGCCAGAACTCTTTAAGGTCAGGGTGGTTGCTGTCGCGCGCAGTTTCAACACCAAAACCGGTGTAACCTCGTGCGCCACCCAGCCCGGGCAGGTGGTAACGCTGCTTGACAGCCTCGGGCAGAGCGAAAAACAGTGACATTTGCCGATAGCATTCATCTACTATCGATGGCGCGATGCCATGCCCGTTTATGCCGCAGAACCCATACTCCTGATAGGCCCTGCCCAGGTTATGCACAAAGCGTTCGGTATCGCTATCCAGACGACTGATATCCAGTGTTGGCACCTGTACTGACATGACAACTGCTCTCAGGTTAACGAAAAGAACACACCGGCAATCGCGGCGCTCATCAGATTGGCCAGCGTCGCAGCCAGCAGTGCTCTCAGACCAAGTTCAGCGATATCACTGCGGCGCCCGGGCGCCATCCCGCCAAGCCCTCCCAGCAGGATCGCAATTGACGAAAAGTTGGCGAAGCCACACAAGGCGATGGTCACTATCAGGCGGGTCTGCTCACTGAGCTGGTCCTGAACCTGCACAAACTCCAGATAGGCGACAAACTCGTTGATGACCAGCTTCTGACCAATGAAACTGCCGGCCAACTGAGCCTCGCTCCAGCTTACCCCCAGCAGAAATGCCAGCGGCTGCAACAGGTAGCCAAATATGGCCTGCAAGGTCAGACCCTGCAGGCCAACCATGCCGCCCAACCAGCCCAGCAGCCCGTTCAGCAGTGCAATCAATCCCACAAAGGCCAGTATCATAGCACCGACGTTCAGTGCCAGCTTCATGCCGCTGGAAGCGCCAGCCGCTGCCGCATCGATAATATTGGTATGACGTTCCGGTGAGACAATCTCGGTCAGGTCATTTTTGGGCGCCTCGGTCTCCGGCAACATCATTTTCGCCATCAAAAATCCACCCGGCGCTGCCATAAAACTGGCGGCAATCAAGTATTTCAGCTCTACGCCAAGGCCTGCATAACCAGCCAGCACCGAACCGGCCACCGACGCCAGTCCGCCGACCATGACAGCAAATAACTCAGAGCGGGTCATGGTGGCGATAAACGGCTTCACCACCAGCGGCGCTTCCGTCTGGCCCACAAAAATGTTGGCCGCAGCCGACATTGATTCCGGCCGGCTGGTGCCCAGCAGTCGCTGCAGCGCCCCGCCAATCACGCGAATGGCCCAGACCATGATGCCGACATGATACAAAACAGCAATGAGTGACGAGAAAAACACGATCACCGTCAGCACATGTACAGCAAATATGAATCCCTGAGAAAAGTTACCGATCTCGCCAAAAACAAAAACGATACCGTCATTGGCATAGCTGATCACATTGGCGACGACTTGTGTGACCTGATACAGAACTGACTGTCCGAATGGCACATAGATGACAAAGGCACCAATCGCCAACTGAATGGCAAAGGCACCACCGACCGTTCGCCAGTTGATTGCGCGACGGTTACCCGAGACCGTATAGGCAATCAACAAAAGGGCCACAATGCCCACTATGCCTGTCATAGTTCTCTCCGAATCGTCAGCATTCAATGAGTTGCCGGATTTTAGTGGTGATCAAATCGATCGCCACTGTGTTCTGTCCACCTTCGGTCACCACCAGATCCGCGTGCTGACGGGCGGGCGCAATATGCTGATGATAGGCCGGTCGCACAGTGCGCTCATACTGCTCAATGACAGAATGCAGGCTGCGACCACGCTCCTCCGTATCGCGGCGTATCCGTCGCAACAGACACAGGTCCAGCGGCGTATCAACAAAGATGCGCACATCAAAACAATCACGCAACGCCGGCACACTCAATAACAGGATGCCCTCGACCATCACCACACGAGGGCTGACAATCGATAAAGCCTTGCTACGTCGTGTATGTCGGCGAAAATCGTACTGAGGCACCTCAACTGAGCCGCCTGATTTGAGCACCGCAAGATGCTCAACCAACAGGTCGTGTTCAAATGCAGAAGGCTGATCGTAGTCGGTCAGCACCCGCTGCTCCATAGGCAGATGGCTCTGATCCCGGTAATAGGCATCCTCGGCAATGACCGCCAGCTGCTGACTACCCAGCTTTGGTGCTAATTGCTGATAAATTGAAGATGCCAACAGACTTTTTCCCGAGGCGGACGCCCCGGCAATGGCAATGATTGTTGTCGTATCAGACGGTCCCTGGATTGGCACAGAAAATCCTGTTGAATCGATTAACGCGACATTATCACCAAAAACCCATGCGGAAAATATATCAGCTTTATGACATCGGCCGACAATTGACAGCCTGTTCAGCTTGATCGAGACTAGAGCCATGCCCAGCCTGTGTCGTTATCTCGCCGATCATCTTCGACAACCACTCCTTGTGGCGACAGCCTTTGCCATGCTGCAACTGGCTCCGCTAACGTATCTGCACGCTCAGGCGCCGCACTACGGCACCAATATTTCTGCGCAGCGCGAACTCTATCTGCAAGCCAGGGAGGCTCTGGAACGAGGCCAACAACAACAATTTCAGACACTCAGAGGGCAGTTGATCGCTTATCCACTGCTTCAGTACCTGGATTACGCATCAATTCAACGTCAACTGGCCGACCTGCCATATGCGGATGTCGATCGCTTTCTGGAGAGCTACTCTGGCTCTTATCTGGCTGAACGGCTGGAACGCGAATGGGTGGCCACACTGGCCAAAGAGGAGCGCTGGCAGGATGTGGCCGTCTACTTCAACCCTGACAACACCTACACCACACTGAGCTGCCAGGCGCATCAGGCCTGGCTGAATATCGGTGACACGGAACGTCTGACCGAAGTGACTACCTTATGGAACGTCACCCGTTCGCAGCCCAATGAATGCGATCCGGTTTTTGAAGCCTGGATGGCCGCCGGACACCTGAGCGCAGACATTGCCTGGCAGCGCTTCAGCAACAACCTGCAGGCCGGCAACCGCTCGCTTGCCCGTTATATTGCCGGACTGTTGCCGGAACGAGAACAGCAGCTTGCGCAGCTCTACCTGCAGACCGACAGCCAGCCTGAACGATTGCGTAACCTGGACAATTACGTCACCAATGAACCCGAAGTCCCGGACATCGTCCTGCACGGCGTCCGGCGACTGGCCAATATTGACGCCCCGCAGGCGATGTTGATGCTGCACGCCCACAATGATCGTCACAATTTCAGTGACCAGCAGATGCTCGATGCCCAGCGCTATATCGCAATGCGCCTGCTCCTGCAGGGCTTTGATGAAGAAACCGAGACTCTGCTGCGCAACACCCCGGAGCTGGCTACCGAAACCCTGGTGAGCTGGCTGTTACGAGACGCCCTGCGCGACCTGGACTGGCCGCGCCTACAGCAACTGTTGCAGAAATTGCCAGAGCAGGACCGCCAGTCCGAACGTTGGCAATACTGGCATGCCCGCAGCCTGGAGCAGGCCCGGGGCGAACAGGCCGCCGAGCGGGCGCTGGCCATCTACCGATCTATCGCCGGTAATCGCAGTTTTTACGGTTTTTCCGCCGCGCAGCGGCTTAATCAGCCCTATGCCATCGTAGACAGACCCGTCGATGTGAACGCCGCCGATCTTGACGCTCTGTACAATTTGCCCGCGGTTGTGCGCGCGCACGAACTTTATCATCTGGGTGACGAACTCAATGCTCGCAATGAGTGGCAACACGCCAACCGCAACATGACGCCTGGTCAGATTGCAGCCAGTGGCCGACTTGCCAACAACTGGGGCTGGCACCGCCAATCTATTCAGGCCATGATCCGACTGCAGTATTGGGATGACCTGAGCCTGCGATTCCCTTTGGCACATGGTGACCTTTTCAGCTCCGCTGCCAGCCAGCTCGATGTGCCGGCACCGCTGCTCTATGCGGTAACGCGCCAAGAGAGTGCCTTTATGCATGATGTGCGCTCCCCCGCCGGCGCCCGGGGCCTTATGCAGCTGATGCCTGCGACCGCGCGCGAGGTCGCACAGGGACTGGGACTGCGCATCAGCAATCAGGACCTGTACAACCCCGACATAAACGTGACGCTGGGCAGCCACTATCTGGCCAGCCTGCTGGAAGAGTTTGACGGCAACCGTATCCTCGCCACGGCAGCCTACAATGCAGGCCCCAACCGCATCAACCAATGGCTGTTGCGCTCACGTGACAAGCCTCTGCCTGTCGACGTATGGATAGAAACCATTCCTTTCGCGGAAACTCGGGGTTATGTTCAGAACGTGCTGGTGTATGCCGTCATTTACGGCCATTTGTCAGGGCAAGCAGTGCCGTTCATGACTGATCGGGAACGCACCGCTTTACTGTGAGCGAGACCTTACATGATTTTGTCATACAGGCGTGTTATTAAATGCGCATGAATAGGCCTCACACATTTTTCTCTCTGCTCCTGAGCACTCTGCTGCTTGTGCTGACTCCGTTTGTCACCGCGCAAGCACCTGAGCCATTGGACGACACTATCATTCTGATCTCCATTGACGGAGCCCGGCACGACTACCTGGATTTACATCACGCGCCCACACTTCGGCGGCTGGCGGCCGTCGGCTTGCAGGCGCGTCATCTACAACCCGTTTTCCCTACTAAAACATTTACCAACCACTATTCATTGGTAACCGGCCTGTATCCGGCAAAACACGGCATTGTTGACAACAATATGTATGATCCGCCAACTGGACTGCGCTTCAGTCTGGGCAACCGTGAGCAGGTGCAAAATCCTTATTGGTGGGGCGGCGAGCCCATCTGGGTCACCGCCATCAAACAGGGGCTGGTGAGCGCCACATTCTTCTTTCCTGGCTCAGAAGCTGCTGTGCAGGGAATCAGCCCCAGTTACTGGTTTACCTACGATGAAAGCATCAGTAACCGGCAGCGTGTGAATACGGTACTGGACTGGCTGGCTAAACCGGCCGCAGAAAGACCACAGATGATCACCCTGTATTTCAGCGATGTAGACACCGCAGGGCATAATTTTGGTCCGGAATCAGAGGAGGTGCGCCAGGCGTTGGCGCATGTAGACGGCGAGATAGGCTATCTGGTGGCAGAGCTGGAGGAACGCCGTCTTTTGAATCAGGTCAATCTGATGATCACATCTGATCACGGCATGGCGGCAGTGGATCTTAATCAGCACATCATCATCGATGAAGCCTTTGACACCACGCTGGCCGAGCAGATTCTTTATTCACGCGAGCTGGTCAGCATTTTCCCGGCACAAGGCAATAGTGAACAATTACTCTCGCAATTGCGCCAGAACCTGCCAGTGCAGGCGAGCGTGTATAGTGCCGATACCCTGCCGGCGCGCTTCCACTTCAGCGGCCATGAGCGTATTGCCCCGATTCTGGTTCTGGCCGAGCCGGGCTGGGCCATGCTGCGACGCAGTTGGCTGGAAGGGTTCGAGCGCGAAGCCTCCCTGAACCGTATCCGCGGCGGTCACGGCTACGACAATAGCGCACCGGACATGCAGGGCCTGTTCATCGCACACGGCCCGGCATTCCGGTCTCAAACCAAAATCGAGAGCATCAGAATGATTGACCTCTACAATGTCATGGCCAATATTCTAAAACTGACACCTGCAGTCAACGATGGCGACCCTGACCTCGTCCCGTTACTGCTCAAGCCCTGAGTCACAGCGCCGACAGCTACGCCGGTACAGATGCCAGGTCGCGTGACCAAGCACCGGCACCACTATCGCCAGCCCAATGAACAGGGGCACAGCCGCCAACGCCACCATGGCAATCACCAGCAGGTACCAGGCGGCCATGGTCTTCCAGTTTTTCAGCACCACGGCTATCGACACACCCACCGCGTGCGGCAAGCCGACTTTGTGATGAATCAACAGGGGCAGGGACACCACTGTGGTTACAAACACAATCACGCTGTATAAAAAACCGATGAAGAGGCCGCTCATCATCAGCTGCCAGCCCGCCGACGTTGTCATGACCTGCTGAAGCAGAGCCAGCATGTTTTCCGGCTGCTCAGCACCAAAATAGGCTCCATAAAGCGCCTGCGCCGTCATCATCCACGTCATGAATAGCACAGCAAGCACCAGCCCCATCAAGGCAATGGCGCCTCGAGACGGCGATCTGAACACATCAAAGACATACCACCAGGCGTAATCAAGTCCGGCTTCACGACGCCGGCTCAGTTCATAGAGGCCACAGGCGGCCAGTGGTCCGATCAAGGCTATACCTGATATCAACGGAAACACCAGCGGCAGGGGATTCTCCCCCAGACCGATCAGCGCGGCAAACACCGCCACCAAGGCGTAGATCAATGTGATAAAAATACCGTGAGTAGGGCGGGCGAAAAAATCGTCCAACCCCCGGCGCATGGACTCCCGAAGGTCAATCAGAGAAATATTTCTGATTTCGAAGTGCGGTCCGGAATCGATCGATACATCAGTATGCGCGCGCATGCTGCACCTCCTGATCTTGCATGAATTAACCGCTATCTTTAATTCAGACCGTCAAAACCGATGAGTTGTTCCAGAATAAACTAAAGAATATTACTTGCGTGCGGCGCTAAGGCCGCGCCAGTCTTCCAGATCCAGATCAGGATTGTCTTTTCGGAAGCGGGCATACCGTTTAATGCCCTGCTGATCCTCCAGGATTTGCACCGGCACACCTTTGCTTTGCAACAGCGATTCTGTGCCCGACGCGTTGGTCACATCCCCCACCACCACACGGGAAAAACCGCGCATATACAACAACGTGGCACACACCTGACAGGGGCTCAATGACGTAAACAGCGTCGTCTTGCTGAAATCGATGCGTCCCGCATCGCGAATAGCTGAGGTTTCACCATGATTATAGGGGTGGTTTTCCTGCACCAGCGTATTGTGTCCCTTGCCAACAATCTGACGACTGGTATTGTCAATGATGACGGCGCCGATCGGGCAACCGCCTTCATCAAGGCTTTTTTCCGCCAGCAGCACAGCAATTCGCATAAAGTCCGCATCGCTCAAACGTGCTGCGAACGTCTTGTCCATCAGCACCGACAGGCTGCGCGTAGGCATATGAGCAATAACACGCAGCACATCGTCATTTAATTCTGTTTGATTGCTCAGCAGCATGGTCAGTCCGCATGTTCCACATAAATCAGACTATCGACATCGAAACCCAGGCGGCCGGCCTGCCGCTCAAACTGTTCAATCACTTCAGGCGCCACCTCTGGTGTGCGCGCCAGCAACCACAAATAAGAGGTATCCGGGCCAGAGATAAACGCATAGTCATAGTTGTCTTGTTCAAGCTCAAAAATGACATATGACCCATAAAAGGGGCCGAAGAACGAAACCTTCAGATACCCCGTGTTATCATCCTCAACGAAATACGCTTTGCCGACGGCTTCTTCCCAGGCCTGATCAGAAACAGAAAACCCCCGATTAAGTACCCGCACACCACCATCGTCACGCATCGTATAATTAGCAGTAACGCGCTCCAGCCCCCGCTCAAAGGAATGGTCCAGCCGGGCGATTTCATACCAGGTTCCCAGATACCGGTTAAGTTCAAATCCCTTCACCGGCGCCACGCCATCGGGTGCGCCGAGACAGGCATTCAGCAACAGGGCCAAAGCAACCGTCAACCAGTTTTTCATACAGTTTTTCCAATGCTTAAAACCATCACAATATCATCTATGCTCTGGCCACGCAGCCGGAAGCGATCCCGCAGCACTCCAACCGTTTTAAAGCCAAGTTTCTGATACAGGGACACGGCAGGCGTGTTATTCGCAAACACACGTAGCTCAATCCATTCCAGCTCTTCATGATGGCGGGCAAAATCAATGGCTCGGCTCATCAGACGCTCACCCAGGCCCTGGCCACGATAGGCGCCCTCTATACCGATTCCCAGTTGGCACCAGTGCATACTGGATTGCAACGGATCGCTTTTAAGATCCACGTGTCCCACAATATTACCCGTGGACATATCCTGCGCACAAAACCAACGCTGCCAACCGCACTTGTCCAGCGGCAGAAATGCGCAGTCAACAGATGCGCCACGCGGCCCTTGCGGATCGTCTGGCAAGAAAGGCATAAAATGTATGTCATTGACTCCGGACTCATTCCGGTGACGACCGAAATGAGCGGCCAACGCCGGAATCAGCTCTACTGTCAGGGGATGAATTTCAGTGGCCATGGATTACAATCCATTAGATTATTCTGATTTACGATGACCAGATACGCGGTGGAGCTCATCATTCGACCTTGCGTTTATCTGCATACATTCGGGAGTCTGCCGTATTCAGAAGCTGCCTGGCGGTATCACCATCCTCCGGGTAGCGCGCAACGCCGATACTGCAGCCAACACGAAAATGCTCGCCCTTGTATTCAATTGGCACTTCCAGAATTCGGCGTATTTTCACCATCGAAGCGTCGACCGAAGAGGGTTCTGAAACGTCCGTCAGCAAAATGGTAAACTCATCGCCGCCAATGCGACCGATGGTATCCGACTTTCGCAATCCGCTTTCAAGTCGGCGGGCAATGTCCTTGATTACATAATCGCCCGCCTCGTGACCCCAGCCATCATTGATACGTTTGAAGTCATTCAGATCAAGGTACAACAAAGCAAGCGGGCGATGCTCTCGCTCGGCCGCGCGCAACGCTGTCTCAAGGCGATCATTAAACAGGTGCCTATTGGTCAGGCCGGTCAACGGATCGTGGTGCGCCAGAAATCGCAACTCTTCTTCGGCCTGCTTCAACGCGGTGATATCCCGGGCCACACCAATGCGCACCTGTTGCTCATCATCCCAGCGCGCAGACCACAGAATATTGACGATGCTGCCATCTTTTCGCAGGTACCGGTTCTCAAAATGGATATGAGGCTGGCCGCTGATCACCCGTTGAGCGGCCTGCATCGTCGAGTCCAGATCACCCGGGTAGACGTATTGTCGGATGGGTGTCCCGATCAGCTCATCCTTGGCATAACCCAGCAGTGTCTCGCAGGCGTCATTGACAAACAGGATCACCCCAGACCCGTCGACCACAAAAACCGTGTCCATAATCAGGTTAATCAGCTTGGGACAGATCGCATGGATATCTACTGAGCTTGCGGTACTGGATTCATCGGGATCTGACATAAGCCGCCTGTTTACTTCTGTGGACAAATCAAATATTTCTCACCCGTATGTTTGGCATAGTATTGTCGCACAGTATCCGCGTCCAGAGCTTCAGAAAGTGAAATTTCATTGGTGTAGTGGCTGGCAAATGTTGTTTTCAGCTCATTGGCGACGCGGGCGCGCAGACGGGCGCTCACCTCAGGGCCGGCCTTTGCCAGAAAGTTGGGCAGCAACCAGCCGCCGACACCCCAGGCCATGCCGTAAGCACGTTGCAACACCGTGGCTGAGGTATCCAGATTGCCATACAGGTAGACCTGCTTGTGTTTAACCGAACCATAAATGCTGTACGCACCCGGGATACGCGCCGCAGCTGCCTCCATGCATGTCAGAATGTTCGATGCCAGCATGCCGCCGCCAGTGGCATCAAAAGCCAGCGTGGCCCCCGTGGCCTCAATGGCATCAGTCAACTCAGCCATAAAATTCTCCGAGCCGCTGTTGATGACGTATTTGGCACCCATCTTCAGCAGCAAGTCGGCCTGCTCCTGCTTGCGGACAATATTGACCAGCTGCACACCATCGGCCTGGCAGATACGCACCAGCATCTGCCCCAGATTAGAGGCCGCCGCCGTGTGAATCAGGGCAGTGTGCCCCTCCATGTTCATCGTTTCTATCATGGACAGCGCGGTCAGCGGATTCACGAAACAGGATGCCCCATCCCTGGCCGTATGCCCGTCCAGTAACGGCAGGCAGGCGGACGCATCCACACAACGGTATTGCGCATACATACTGCCACCCATCACGGCAACCACTTTGCCAGCCAGACTTCTGGCCAGCTCCGAATTGCCCGTCGCAACCACGGTGCCGGCCCCTTCATTACCCACGGCCAGTGGCTGACCCACGCGCGCTTTCATCGCTCGCATACCCTGCTCTGAGACAGGCGCTGTAAAAGTGCGATCTGCCCCGTCGCCCGAAGACCTGCCCGCACCCACGTCCGACCAGCCAAACATGACGCCCTGGTCAGACGGATTGATGGGTGTTGCTTCTATTCTGACCAGCACCTGGTTATCCTCCGGTACGGGGACGGGTTTTTCCATCAGTTCAAGGCGCAGCTCCCCCGACTCTGAGAGCGTAGAGAACATCTGAAGGAATGTATTATCTGAAGACATAAAAGCTCCTGGTAAGGTGGTAGTTAAAAACGCTCAGCGGCAATTCTTTCCAACAAGACCTTGCAGATCGTTTGGCCGTGCGTGTTCTGTGGAAAATGACCGGCATCAGCCAGTGGATCAAAGGTCGCTTTCATACGCCCGGCCCAGGTACGCCCCCAGTCCTCGGTGAAAACGTCATCCGTGCAGCCCCAGATGAAATGCGCAGGCAGCTGCAAATCCAGCAGGCAACGATAATGGTGAGTCTGAGCCGCCCCATTGCCGCTATCGTAATCTGTCGCAGGTATTGATAAGGGAAATTGACGATAGCCGTTAAACGCCGTGTCAGGCATACCCCGATAAGGCGCAGAAAACCCCCGGTAAATTTCTTCAGCCTTGCCGGTGAAGCCCGGATTTTTTCCTTCAATCAGTGCAGGCAAAATAACGTCGCGCGACGCCAGCCCGCCGCTCAGCAGCAGCAAAAGCGCCACATCAGGACACGGCCGGTCAAACAGGCCACCCGCTTTCCAATGGCCAAACCACTTGCGGATACCCTCAGAGTATTCAAATTCAGGGTGATGCAACCACGTGTTCATGATTAACAGCCGCTCAAAGCGTTCGGGCATTATGGCTACCTGTGCCAAACCTGTCGGGCCGCCCCAGTCCTGGCAAACCAGCGTGATCCTGTGCAGGTCCAGGGTTGTGATCAGACTGGTCAGGATCTCGGTATGACGCGCTATGGAATACCAGTGAATATCCGTGGGCTTGTCTGATCGGCCAAAACCCATGTGGTCTGGCGCTATGCAGCGATAGCCAGCCTTTACCAGCACAGGGATCATGTCCCGGTACAGATAGGACCAGGTTGGCATGCCATGCAGCAACAACATGACCGGCCCATCCCGGGGACCCTCGTCAACATAGTGCTGGCGCAAATCCTTCCAGTGGTGATACCGAGGCTGAAAAGCAAAGTCAGCGAGTCCGGCAAAGTTTTCATCGGGCGTACGAAGAAAGTCAGTCATTTCAGATTCCGACTACTGTCTGTTCATTCATGATGGGCTGCGCTCAAACACCGTGAACCCCCTGCCTATTCACTCAAGACTGTCGACGCCTGACCATGGCTATTCGCTTGTCCGGATCGGGAAGGGCTGCCCGCTGTTCCTGCAAGACCACGAAAAGTTCGCTTCCACACTCACGATCCTGAACCATAACAAAACCATGTCGCTCATAGTAAGGTCTGTTCCAGGGGAAATGCGCATAGGTTGTCAGCCAGAGAGGTCGCTCGCCACTCCATGCGATTGCGCGCCCCAGCAGCATAGTGCCAACGCCACGTCGCATATAACCGGGCAGTACAGCTATCTGGTCCAGGTAAGGCTCTTGGTCAAGGAAGCCGAGCGTAGCAAATCCGATGGGCACACCCTGTTGATTGACTGCTAGCTGCGCGAGCCCTTGTTTGATCGCGCGAGCCCACCTGAGTTTCTCGGCTGCAACAAAAGGATGATCGTTGCCCAGGTCAAGTTTGAGTCCTGCTGTCGCATAGATCTCACTCGCCGCGTCGTCGATTGCAACAAGTGCCTGCAATTCATCAGAATGAGCCACTCGCAAAGAAAACGCGTCCAAACTCTATACTCCATTCCAATTGCCTGCTGGAGATAATACCCAAGCAAGCTTATGTAAGCGTATTGGTCATGGGGTGATAGCAATCTTGAGCACACCATCGCGCTGGTTTGCGAACAGCTCATACGCTTCTTCGATTCTGTCCAGCGGGAACCGGTGAGTCACGAGTGGTCGCAGGTCGGCGCGGGTAGAAGCCAGCACGTTCATCAGCCTTCGCATCCGCTCCTTGCCGCCGGGACACAGCGTGGTCACGATGGTGTGATCGCCAAGCCCGGCGGCAAAGGCGTCCAGAGGCAGGGTCAGCTTGCCCGAGTAGACTCCCAGACTGGAAAGCGTGCCACCCGGTCGCAGCACGCGCAAACAACTCTCAAACGTCGCCTGCGTGCCAAGAGCCTCGATGGCTACGTCCACGCCCCGCCCGCCAGTGGCCTGCAATATCGCCTCGACCGGATCGCGCTCCGTGTAATTGATCGTAAGGTCTGCGCCCAACGCCCTGGACATAGCAAGTCGCTCCGGCACGCCATCCACGGTGAGAATTCGCGTTGCGCCAGAAAGCTTCGCACCCACTGTTGCACAAAGCCCGATTGGCCCCTGCGCGAACACGGCAACCGTGTCGCCTATCTTGATGCGGCCACTTTCTGCACCACCAAATCCGGTGCTCATGATGTCTGGGCACATAAGCACCTGCTCGTCGGTCAGGCCATCGGGAATCGGCGCAAGGTTCGCCGTCGCATCGGGAATCAGAACATACTCGGCCTGACAACCGTCAATAGTGTTGCCGAGCCGCCAGCCCCCCATAGCCTTGCCACCGCATTGAGCCTGAGCCCCGCCAAGACACGGGTAACACTGCCCGCATGGTGTGATAGCGCCAGCAATGACACGTTGACCGACCTCGTAACCCTGCACCGCATCGCCGAGCTCCTCGATAACACCCACTGGCTCGTGACCGACAGTCAGTCCGGGTGCAACCGGATACTCACCCTTGAGGATATGGACATCAGTTCCGCAGATTGTCGTGGTCGTTACCCGAAGCAGGGCGTCGCGCGGCCCTACCCTGGGAACAGGTTTTTCTGTCAGCACGATCCGTCCGGGCTCCACAAAGACCGCCGCTTTCATGGTTCGGTTTGATTGTACCATTGCTAGACCTCCCTGAATGGAGCTGTGCCCGGCCAAGCTGCAGTGAGCGGCCATTGAAACGAGACCCGGCGCACAAAACCAAGAACCTCCGGGGCAAGACCGGAGGGGATCGCGTTCTGGCGCACACAGTTTGTCTTTGTAACGCCTGCGAACCTTTTAGTCAAATGGACTTGACGCCATGGCTCTCATCACCCTTGACCCCTGGGTTCTACTCCGCCTCCAGCTATGGAACGAACGCATGAAAACAACCATAAGCCATCCGTTCTGCGTCGAATCCTACATCCGCTGCAGCCATCAACTCCGCCATTCTCGGATCTGCTGCCACTTTTTCGTTGACCAGATCACGTGATTGGCGTGAAGCGAAAATGACCCAACCGAATAATATACATTCATTTTCCTTAGCATTAACGACATCGGCAAACGAGCGCGTTCCCTCCAAATGCACATCGTCTCCAACAGATTCCCAATAGTCTAGAGCGCCATGTTCCTTCCATATCTTTGCAACTTCCATAACCAGATTTTTATAGTCGTCCAGCCGATCGCGGGGAACAGGGTGGACGAAACCGTCTATGCAATGAGACATGCTACCTCCATTGTCGAAAAACAGGGGACATTTGGAGCGCTGCGAAATTTGCTCCGGGGCACCAAGGGCACATAGTGCCATTCTAAGCAGCAACTTGATAACCCCTGGCGTTCACTTATGGCAAGTCGAAGAGCCAATCCTGTACACAAACCCAAGGTAACCTGGATACCCGCATGTCGACCCTACAACGCAGACTGCGTCAGCACAAAAATATTATCGCGTCCGGGCGAAAGCGCCAGCGCTACCGAGGCAGCTGAAAATATTGCGACGGTCTCAATTGGTATCATGTTGTAATTCTCCTGTGCTGCCTGACGCCTCACACACCGGTGTGGTGAAGTTGGCGGCTTTGCCATGGTATCTCAATCAGGCAACCCCTTGAACATTGGCAATGCTCCTAACTCTCTATCCCAAACAGCTTTGCTAGATGTAAAGATATGAGCTGTTGGCGACATGAAAACTTCCGTGTCTAAACACCCGGCTGGAATGACGAGCAGGCCTGCTTCATGAGTGCTCGGCAATGCTGAACCGCAAAACTTACAAAAACTTTTGTTGTGGCGAGTACCAGGTAGCGTAAACGTAGTCACAGAATCTGAACCTGACAACCAACTCAATTCAGCTGATTGTGAAAATAAATTTGCCGCGTGAGCGGATCCAGTATCCTTTTGGCAATGCTGACAGTGACAAAGGTAAAAGCTGTCGAACTCCCCTTGCACTTCAAATTTCACAGCGCCACACAGACAAGAACCAAAGTAATCAGTCATCAAATTTCCTTCTTCTTTTACGACTCATATTGGACACCTCTCTAGAGGTTTTCTAACTATACAGGGTGTCTACAATTCATGGGTAACTCGGAAGGCTAACGCCCCGCACAAGCGGCGGCCAAATAAGCGCAGCGTTTTGGCGGTCCCAGCGACCAACGGGAGCGATTGCTGCGGATTGTTACATGTCTTGCCATGCATCATGTATGCGCATATGCTATACGCATTAAGCATATGGAGCGACAACTGTGATTTGCACATACAATACCCAAGCCCCTAAAAAACCAACTAATGTTAGTATAAACAGTGACTTACTTGAAAAGGCCCGCAGCCTCAACATTAATCTTTCTGCGACGCTGGAGCTTGCCTTGGCAGAACAACTGCGAACCGAACAACGTGCGCAATGGCTGCGCGAGAACGCCGATGCTATTCAAGCGTACAACCAGTTTGTCGAAGCCAACGGCACGTTCAGCGACAGCGTAAGGAAGTTCTGATGGGGCAGTTTTGTGCATATGAGAACCCCAATCCTGGTACCCGCGCCCAATATCCTTACCTGCTGGATATACAAAGTGACTTACTAAGTGGGCTGAGAACCACCATTGTCATCCCACTTACACCATCCAAAATTGCCGCACCAATAAGCCTAACCAGATTAAACCCGGCCTTCGTTCTCGACGGCGAGAGCTTTACTGCAATGACACAAGACATTGCAGGCATGGATCGCAAACAGCTCGGAGCTCAGGCCTATGATCTATCCTCTTATCGCTCGGAAATAATTTCTGCAGTCGATTTCGTACTCTCTGGTATATAACGCCTGAGGATAACCAGACACCGGCGTAGCCGGTGTCTGGCGCCCGAAGGGCGCGCAGTTAATTGAATTGTCAGGCTGTCGCTATAACTGCCAGAGCCCATGGTTGTTGCCACCCTGGAGATAGATGGCGAAAGTTCCGAAGCCAGGTATCTCCAGGGGAGGGTGAGCGATCTCGCCTCCTGCTTCAACTACTTCCTTAACCGCGGCTTCAATGTCATCAACCAGCCAATAGGGGCGGACCACCGGGCCTTCATCACTACTTAGAGGCGCCCGAACACCGACCAAGGCGCCATCATCGAGTTTGGCGAGTCGAGCATTGCCAAGACGTTCTTCTCCGGCGCTGAATTGAGCCCCTATTGCTTTAGCATAGGAAGCGCATACAGAATCCACATTGTTCGTAACGATCTCCAGGTATTGAATCTTCAAAACTGCATCCGTCCTAAAAGTGAACCACTAACCTATGCTGCCTAACGCCGCCAATACGCACAGCTTTGTAGTGTAGGCGAAGCCGTAACTAAAAAGCTGTCGCTGTGATTGGCCTTGTTAGCCATTGTCATTCATTGCTGCTTACCCAGTAGCACCTTCCAGCGCCGCTGCCGATGCCGGTAGAACAGTTGAGAAAACAGCCAGATGGCTGGGGTAAGCCACCCTGCCTGAATTTCAATTTCATCTGTATAGCTCACGACATCCTGCGCGACTTCACGAAATGAGATGGTGTGATTCCATACGCGCGCAAGCCGCCCGCTCTCTTGGCTGACGATGGTGTTGGTCTCTCTATCTATCCTCACCAATTGGATTGTGTGGCGGCCCAGAGGGATAACTTTAAGAAAGTACAGCTTCAGCGGATACGGAATCCCGACTTGCCATTCACCGGAAAGAGCACCTTGCTGCAAAGGTTCAAAGCTCACGAGCGGTGACGCCACGAACTGCAATGACCTTGGCTCGATGATCTTCTGCCAAAGATCACGTTCCGAGCATGCCAGTCGAGTAGAAATGCGGGCAATCATAGTTATTCTTCTCTTCGTACGGCTAACGCCGCCGTAAACGGTGGCAACGCAATTGCCATCCGAGACCGAAGGGTGACTTAACGGCCTGGTTATGCAGCACCCGGACTAGCGCACTTGCATATATGTCATATTTGACATACATTACACCCCATGAGCCCGAAGGACAAGCCACTCGTTTGGCTACATGGAATCGTAAAGACGCCGCCATTCTCAGCAGCCAGCCGACTGGAAACAGGCTACTTGCTGCGGCGCCTGCAGCGCGGGGAGAATTTGTCCCTGCCACAATCAAGACCAATGCCATCAATCGGCGCCCATTGTCACGAGCTGCGCATTACGGATAGAGACAAGATTTGGCGCATAGTGTACCGAATTGATCCGGATGCCATAGTTATTGCCGACGTGTTTGTGAAGAAAACAGAAGCAACGCCCAAGAAAGCCATTGATGTATGTAAATCCCGATTCAGGATGTATGACGATGCAAGTAAGTAAGCGAACGAAATTAGAGGCAGCCGGATGGAAAGTCGGCAGCGCCGATGAATTTCTGGGGCTGACCCCGGAAGAGTCTGCGTATATTGAGATGAAGCTTGCCCTGAGCCATACCCTGCGGCAACGCAGACTCGACAACAAATTGAGCCAGTTTGAATTAGCCAAAATGGTTCACTCCAGCCAGTCACGAATAGCAAAAATGGAAGCTGGCGACCCTAGCGTCTCAATCGACCTGATCATGAAATCACTCCTGGCCTTGGGGGCTTCACCCAAAGATGTAGCCAAAGCTATCTCCGCTGGCGAGCCTCACGCTGCATAACGCCCTTCAACAGCGGTGCAACCGCAGGCTGCATCCGGCGCCGAAGGCGCGAACTGCATGGGACTGTTATGTGCTTTTCCTGGAGATGTACCTGACGCTCTCCAATCCCTCAAAATCATTATCTTGAGTCCAGAGCGCTGCAGCATACTTCTGAGCTGTCGCAAAGATTATGCTATCCGCCAAAGGTAGCTTGTGAAGCACGCCAAATTTGGCAGCATCCATAGCGAGCTCAGAATCCAGAGGAATCACCCTGCCTTGCTTCATGTGGGCGGTGACAATCAAGGCGGCGTCTTCTCCACGTTGGCGCAGAACATTCTTGAAGACTTCTGTGATAGTGATGCTTGGCACAAGCAATTCCGATATCTCTTCAATTGGCCCGGAAAATACTACCGCATTGTTGTCACCAGCGAAATACGACAACCAGGCCGAAGAATCAACGACATTCATATGCGATCTTCTTCCCTGGCTACGGTGGTATCAATGCCTTTCAGAAATCCTTTCATTTCTTTCATAGGCTTAAGAGGAATGACCTCAATCCGCCCTTGATAGGACATGATCTGAACTTTCTGTCCAGATACAATACCCATAGATTCCCGAATTTCTTTAGGAATTACAATCTGATACTTTGGCGATACAGTTACTGAGGTCATTACAACACCTATCGATAACGAACTGGTATTACGATACCCCTATCGATAGGTGCGGTCAAGACACATAACGCCGTTTATTCAGTGGCGTGGCCGCCAGGCCGCGTCAAGTGGAGGCCCGATAGGGCCGAAACGAACTGCAATCAATTGTTAGTGCGGCTTGCAGATAGTGTATATGGTGATAATATACAAACATGATTGACTGGACGCAAATTACCGGGTTTGACTGGGACGAAGGCAATGCTCGGAAGAGCAAGGATAAGCATTCGGTGCGCCAGTCGGAGGCGGAGCAGGTCTTTTTCAACCAGCCTCTTCTGATACTGGCAGACCAAAAGCCTAGCCAGCAAGAGCCTCGATTCCATGCTTTAGGTATAACGGATGACCGACGGCAGCTACACATTACATTTACCTTACAAGGCGCAGGGAGTCTGATCCGAGTGATTTCCGCCCGTAATATGCACCGTAAGGAGCGGAAGAATTATGAGCAAAGCTAAAAAGACCCCTGAGTTCAAGTGTGAAGCCGAAGAGCGTGCTTTCTGGGAAAACCACGACTCGACAGAGTACGTTGACTGGAAGCAGGCCAAGCGTGCACAGTTGCCGAATCTGAAACCCTCCACCAAGACTATCTCTCTTAGACTGCCTGAGTCACTTTTGGATCAAATCAAGATTGAGGCAAACAAACGAGATATGCCTTACCAGTCACTGATCAAGGTCTGGCTGTCTGACGACGTGGAGGAAAGCCGCCGAGCCTGACAAGCACTAACGCCCTTCATCAGAGGCGCAACCGGAGGTTGCATCCGGCGCCGAAGGCGCGAACTGCATGAGATTGTTAGCCGGCATCTCGTATCTCTTTCTGAAGTGCCTCTTGCGCGAGTTTATTGACGCTTGTACCTTTTACTTGCGCCGCAATGGCCAATTGTTCATGCAGCTCAGGCGGGATTCGGAGATTAAATTTACCTGAATAATGGCGGCGAGGCTCGATACCTTTCTCTTTGCATACCTCAAGAAAGACGTGTAACGACTTCTTAAATTCTGCTCGCAGCTCCTTCGGGTTGCGGCCATAAAAATCTGCGCCTCCATTCAACCCTAGAATTTCACCTCTAAATGTATCCAACTCTGCGTCATACTCAATTTTGGCGTGATAACCATCATATGTCATTGTATTCATAGTGATACCCTATGCTGCTCTAGCCACTTGCGAATACTGGCTACAGCACCTTTGTCAGTATTTGGACTTGGATGAGGGCGATGAAAAACTCGAACCTCACCGAAAAGCACCACGGCAACCCGGCTACCTTCGCGCTCCGTAATCTCCGCTCCAAGCTCGACGAACAATGCCTCGATGTCACGCCATTGGATATTAGCGCTTACCGGACGGGCAAAGATTGATTCCAGGGTTTTTTGGTGCTTACGCTTCATTTCCAAATAGTACCACTTATTAGTACCATGTCAAGACTTGCCAGAATGGCACTCAGCTGGAGAATGACGGCTAACGCCCGTATTCACGCGCCAGTTTGCTGGTCGCGTGCAATTGATTGCTATGTGTATGCATGCTATAAAATATACACCATGAAGCAAAGTGAGTCAGGAGTAATAAGCCCATGCGTACGAATATAGATATAGATGACAAGTTAATGGAAGACGCCTTGAAAGTCACCGGCCTAAAAACCAAGAAGGACGCCGTTGAGCTGGGCCTTAAGACATTGGTGAGACTGCAAAAACAAGCCGAGATACGAAAATACAGAGGTAAGCTGAAGTGGGAAGGTGATTTGGACGATATGAGAAGCGCGTCGTGATACTTGTCGATTCCAGTGTCTGGATAGACTACTTCCTTGGCAATGACACCCCTCAAGTTGAAATCCTGGACAGGAGCCTTGGGGTGAGAGCTGTTGGGGTCGGTGACCTGCTGCTTACTGAAGTTCTGCAAGGCTTCCGAAATGACAAAGACTACCGGATTGCCAAATCGATTATGGACGAACTTACCGTAGTTGAAATGCTTGGCAAGGAATTGGCAATAAAAAGCGCGGATAATTTTCGCAAGCTTAGAAAAATGGGCATTACCATACGCAAGACGGCGGACGTCATTATTGCGACCTACTGTATTGAACATAAAGTGCCCTTACTTTTCTCTGACAAAGACTTTAAACCTTTTGTTCAGCATCTTAATCTTGCTGAGGTGCGGTGACACATAACGCCTCGCACAAGGGCGCGAACTTGCGAGCGTCCCAGCCGCCGCAGGCGGCGATTGATGCGCCTGGTTATGCGGCTGTGAGTTCAACTTTCTGTACTCGGTCCAATCGAATGCTCTTGCTCGCATGCCATAGATCATAGGCATCCTGCATCGCAAGCCAGCTTTCTGGGCTACGACCCAGCGCCTTGGATAATCTTAATGCCATTTCGGGACTGACGCCGCTTTGCAGTTTCAAAATCCGATTTAACGTGGACGGAGAAACATCAAGTTGCTCAGCAAGATAGCGACAACTAAGCCCAAAGGGCTCCATGTATGTCGCGGAGATAAACTCTCCTGGGTGCGGTGGGTTGTACATAGCCATTAGTGATAGTCCTCGTACATCAGAAGATACACATGCCCATCCCGAAACTCGAAGGTCAATCGCCAATTCCCACTCACGGAAATTGCCCATATGCCTTTTTTGTCACCTTTCATCGGGTGCAGCTTGTATCCTGGAATATCAAGATCTGACAGCTCTTGGGCAGTATCGAGCGCCACCAACTGCATCCGAAGGCGGGCGACATGTGATGCCTGAATCCCTCGCGTGCTGCCGGTGTCGTAGAAAAGCTTCAGTCCCTTGTGCTTGAAAGTCTTGATCACGAGCCATAGTGTAGCGCGTTGCGCAACAGTGTCAATCCACTTGATCAGGATGGAGTACCAATTAGCGATTCAATTCCTTCATCACGGATGGTCGATCTAGCCTCCTCTAAGGCCGCAATATCCGTGGGAAATTGATCATCCCAGACCGTCGAGTTATTGAACTCGTCCACGACTTCCAGGTGCCAGTCACTCCCACCACCTCGATATATCTCAACTGTAACCGTCTTACCGCTGTCTGTAATTTCATGGCACAGCGGGCTCATCTCAAGTTCAAACTCTTCTTCCATCTTGTCGTTAACCTCGATAATCAAATAGCCGCATAACGCCCTTCATCAGCGGTGCAACGGTAGGTTACATCCGGCGCCGAAGGCACGAACTGCATGAGATTGTTAGCAGCCAACTCGCCAGCCCTACGCAGCATGGTTACTTTGGTTGGAGCTGTGCTTTAACAAACTTTCCGCAGGAATTGAAAATGTCTCGTGCAGCCCTTCAATCATGCGAAGGGTCAGTGGTCGTTTTCGGGCCAGAACTTCATACACTCGGTTCTTGCGACCAATAACCGGGACGAGATCCTCGACGCTAAGACCCTGCTGCTCCATTCGGAATTTGATGGCTTCGACAGGATCTGGGAAGCCGATTGGATAGTGCTCCCGTTCGTAAGCCTCAACGAGCGTTACAAGCACATCCAGCCGATCCCCTTGGGGCGAGTCCGGCTCAGCGGACATCAGACCTTCAATTTCTTTTAGGGTAGCCTCGTAGTCAGCTTCAGTTTTAATTGGGCGAATTTCCATTGGACACCTCAAATTGTTTGAGCATCAATTTCGTCGTACTGCTTGTGGGTTCCGATGAACCGGATGTAAACGACGCGGTAAGCGTAGTTGATCCAAACCACGACTCGATACTTGTTTCCGGCGATATTAAAAACCACACGACCATCGCGCAAAACGCTGGCATTTGAGAATTGTGCTTTCACCTCATTGGGAGTAGACCAATCGGCCTTCAAGGCTTCTCGATACCAGGCCATTCCTGGCTCGATAGAGTCCGCGTAGGAAGGCGAGCTCTCCCAGAATTTTTTCAGCGTTGATAATGCAATGATGCGCATAACAAGACTTTAGTCCCATTTTGGGACTTTTGCAACCCCAATGATGCGACCGGCTCGACCTTTGGCCGCTAATGTGTGCCGCTTGCGGCGTCACCATTGAGCGGTTTGTTAGCAGCCTCTGCTTTTAAACGCTCAACCAGCCAAACCTTAATGATCGACTGTCGAGTAACACCGATACGAGCCGCTTCACGATCCAACGACTCTACTACCCACGAAGGAAAGTCGACATTTATGCGCTTCTGTTCCTGGTTGACACGACGCGCCGTGGACAGATCAAGATCGTCAATAATGTCTTTCTTGCCTTGATCAAATTTCTGATCAAAATCTTTAGCTTTCATACAGTTCTACCTCTCTTTTGCGGGAGCGCCTCACAGAAATGAGCCGAATTGTTCCGTTTCTGTAAGTGACGACGGCAGACCAATGTTTTAGGCCTATAAGGCCTATGACCAGAAAACGCGGTTCGTCATCTGATCTCGCCTGGATTTCGAGCAGGTCAGGGTCTTTCCAGAGAGCCTGGGCATCCAGAAAGTCGATTCCGTGCTTTTCCAGATTGGCCTGGCTTTTATCGTCATCGTATTCGAAGTCGCTCATGAGTATAAATTATTCCTTTTTTACTCATTTGGCAAGGGTGTCAAATCTGGAGATAGCTGCTAACGCCCTTCATCAGCGGTGCAACCGCAGGTTGCGTCCAGCGCCAAAGGCGCGAACTGCATGAGATTGTTAGTCAGCAACCAGCTGATCAAGGTTGTACCGTCAACCTTACACCCAGCCCGTGCAAGACCTTAACGATTGTTTCATAGCGAGGCTTTGCCCCTGGAGTCAGTGCTTTATACAGGCTTTCGCGACCCAAGCCGGTACTGTTAGCGATAGCAGTCATTCCACGAGCCTTTGCGACATCTGAAACAGCTGCCAGAAACACATCGGGGTTTTCATCTTCCAAGGCTTCAGATAAATACTCAGCGATCATCTCCTCGCTGTCCAGATAATCAGCCGCATCAAATTGTTTAAGACCACTCATTTAGAATATCCTCGTACTTCTTAACCAGAGACTTTGCCCTTTCGATATCCTTACCTTGGGTTTTCTTCGTACCAGCACACAAGACGAGCAGCAGAATCCTTCCTTTTTGTTTCAAATAAATCCGATATCCCGGTCCGTAATGTATTCGTAACTCGCTAAGCCCGTCGCCTATGGGCTCTACGTCGCCGAGATTACCCAATTCCGCTGAGCGAATACGGGCTACGATCTTAGCCCGAGCCCTAATATCCTTGAGCTTGGAGAGCCAACCATCAAACTCGTCTGTTCGCTGGATGTAGTACATGTGGCAGATCGTATCCATTTGGATACGCTTTTGCAAGAGCAATATTCAATCGGTGCCCACTGATGTTGATACTGACGACGAAATGCTGGCTAACGCCCCTATTCACGCGCCAGCTTGCCTGGTCGCCTGCAATTGATGGTTAGCTGTCCAACTCAGGTTCTAATAGAAATCTGCGTAGCTGCCTTTCTTCTCTCATGACGTGCAGGATAAGAGCAACGTTATCTTCCTTGCGATAGAAGATCCGGCAAGGTCTAACATACAGCTCTCGGTAGATCGAATCTGGCAGCTCTGGTGGCGCATGGCCAGACTCCGGGAATTGCTCAAGCCGTTCAACTGTAGAGAAGATCGTCTTCACAAGGTTGGAAGCCGCGCTTGGCTTATCCAGCGCAATGTATTCCGCGATCTCCTCTAACTGATCCAACGCCGGGTCTGTCCATACTACTTCAGCCACTTCTGCATCCGCTCCTTGGCTTTACTATGGGAGGTTGTCTTGCCCTCCAGAATTGCCCGCTCTCCCTTGGACAATCCTTCCAGCAGCGCCAGTCTGCGCTGCATAAACTCATAGTCCTGAACATCAACCAGGTAGGCGGACGGCTGGCCATGTTCGGTTATCAAGACGGCCTCTTTGCTTTCGTGCAAATCAGCCAGAATCTTCGTTGCTTGACGCTTGAGGTTGGTGACTAGTTCAACTTTCATGGGCTACCCCTCCAGAAGTGACACTATAGTATCACTTTAGCAGAGCTCCTGCTACAGCGTACTTGCTGCGAATTTGACAGCTAACGCCCGCGTTCAACAGCGCAGTAAAACGGCGCCTGTTGCAACCGTTGGTTATATGCCATTCTCACGCAGCAACCAATTTCTTAACCTGAAGCTCGCCTCTATGTTGCTCGGCATGCCATAGCTCGTATTGGGACTGTTGGTTGAGCCAGCTTTCAGCTGACGTGTCGAATGCGATGGAGAGCCGTACAGCCATTTCCGGACTGATTCCGGCGCGGCCGTTGAGAATTGCGCTTAGAGTCTTCCTGCTGACACCGAGTGCCTCGGCCGCATCCGTCACTGAGATGCCTAAAGGCTGAAGGCACAGCTCTTTAATGACCTCGCCTGGATGAGGGGGATTGTGCATTAACATGGTGATACCTCAATGATAGTCTTCATAGTTGACGACCTCAGCATCTTCACCTTGAAAAACAAATGTGACTCGCCAGTTACCGCTTACCATTACTGACCAAGTACCTGAACGGTTGCCAGTGAGCTCATGAAGCCGAAGCCCTGGCAGATCCATATCCTTTGGTGACGCGGCTGCATGAAGACGACCGAGGATTAGCCGGAGCCGCTTTGCATGATCGGCCTGAATCCCAGCAGTACTGCCGGATTTGAAGAATTTGGCCAATCCCTTGTGTTTGAAGCTCCGAATCATGTCAAGCACTGTAACCCATGTCGTATCAGGTGTCAACGCTTGAGCCGAGAGTCATATAACGCCGCGCACAAGGGCGCGAGCTTGCGAGCGTCCCAGCCGCCGCAGGCGGCGATTGATGCGCCTGGTTATGCGGCTGACTCATGCTCAACGTCCCAACCTGGGAATACCAGTACGGCTGGATGACAACGCAGCGCTCTGGCGAGTACTTTTGCGCGCTCCACACCAAGGCGAACGCGATCATTCTCGATGGCAGAAATTGTTGATTGCGGTATCCCGGTTGCAGCCGCCAGATCGTTCTGACTCATCTCCTGAAGCTCACGCAATATCCGAACTGAATCACCTGGTGATACATCCATTCTTTTGATGGCTTTACGATAGTCGCTCATTCTTTACCTCCGGTAGTCATGGGGAGTAACTCGTTCAACCTCCACCAGCACCTGATCTTTTTGAACCTTGTAAATAACTCGATATTGGATATTCAGCCTGGAAGATCGAAAGCCCTTCCAGTTACCCGACAAGGATTCATCCTTAAAGCCCTTGATCAATTGCAGTCCCTGTGGCCCGGAAATTCTTACAATATCTTTCCACTTTTCATAGCGTTGCTGAACCTCAACCGGAGCTGCTGCCAAGGCTTTATCAATACGCTTATGTTCGAGAATCTCCCACATATCAAATTTAGTATATATACCATTTATAGTATGTCAAGAGCTGTGATGGCCTAGGAAGGTAGCCGCATAACGCCGCGCACAAGGGCGCGAGCTTGCGAGCGTCCCAGCCGCCGCAGGCGGCGATTGATGCGCCTGGTTAGTTGCTTTTCCAGTATTGCGAAGTGATAGCATATATGCAACCATATTGCGCATGAATAATGTTGTAGTCATAGACACCAGCGTGCTTATCAATGCCCTAATTGGCCCTGCGGGACCAGCCAGGGAGTTGATCCGGAGGTGCTTGCAAGGGCATTACAAACCTTTGATTAGCAACACCTTATTTATGGAATATGAAGACGTTACAGCCCGGTCTCATATTCTTGAGCTATGCCCGCTGACGCCCGATGAGCTTCGCGAGCTGCTCAACGCTTACTACAGCGTTTGCGAATGGGTGCCCATTTACTACCTATGGCGTCCGAACCTGCCCGATGAGGGCGATAACTTTTTAATTGAGCTTGCCGTTGCCGGCAATGCCTATTGTGTTGTTACCAACAATGCCAGGGATATCAAATCTTCTGAACTGATATTCCCTGGCCTGCACGTAATGACACCTGAACAATTGTTAAGAGGATAACAACATGGCCACTTTAACCATCCGACTACCCGACGACAAACATAACCGTTTGAAGGCGTTGGCTCGTCGCAAAAAAATGAGCGTCAACAAACTGATTGAAGAAATTTCAACTCAGACCTTGGCCGAGTTTGACAGCGAAACTCGATTCCGGACCTTTGCCGCCTCTGGCGATGTTAAACGCGGCCTTGAACTTTTGGACAAACTCGACGCTGCGGCACAGGGCAACTAACGCCCTTCAACAATGGCGCCGGCAAAGCCGACGTCCGATTGTTTGAGATTGTTACATGCGGGGTTGATGAAGCTTACTGGAAATCAACCGATTCAAACTGACACCCGACTCAGCCGCTTCAATCGTTAATTGGCGGTGCGTTTCCGGTGGTACTCGCACCATAAACTTTCCGCTGAATTGTTTTGACGATAGCGGCTCAGGAACCTGTTCATTGTTCTGGAGCATGTCTGAAACGCTGTCTCGGACAAGCTGACGAATACCTTTTAGAGCCTGCTCAGGATCTTCCGCCAGCCAGCTAAGGCTGGGAAACTCAACACACAGCCCAACATGCTCCTGATCTTCTTCAGACCAGGTCACTCTGTACGTGTAACGATCAATATTTTTTGCCATTTTGAACCTCCAACCGCTCAACTGCCTGAAGCACCTGCTTCACTTGATAGGCTTTAGACATACCTTTGGCATTCTGGATATTGACCCTGGGATCTCCTTTCCATGGGGTCCGATAGACCCTGTGGCTCGAACCAGACTGTCGAGGCTCTCCAAAGTAGGCATCGCAGACCTTACATAGGTCATTGAATTTGATGCTTTTGGGACTTTCCCGCATCTGACTGAGAATATCTTGAATCTTAGCCATGCAACTAATGGTATCACTATTGATACTTGTGTCAATTGGCTGACTTGGTGCCAGGCCGCTGCGCTTAGCATGTAACGCCCAACTCAACGGGCAAATGTAGCGCAGCGGAATTTGCTCCGTTGCAGCTGATTGTTATGTGCTTTGTTTAATCGAGCTCATCAGCCCGAATTAATTCGCTGCCACGCAGAACCGTAAGCACTGAAATTTTTTTTGCTTGAGTATCAACGCGATAAATAACACGATACGCACCATAAATGACTTCTCGAATTCGCTCAATGTTGATTTCAGGGACAACGCGACCGCTCATTGGGTGCGGCTCCAAGCGCTCTACCGATTCGAACAGTCCGTCTAGCCATGACTCTGCAGCGGTGGGTTTATCCAGCGCGATATAGGCAGCAATTTCACCCGCCCTTTCCAATGCGAGCGGCGACCATTCAATCATAATCACTGGCGTAGCTGACTCAGTAACTGATTCTTTGCCTCTGCGTGGGGAACGCCTTCTCCCGCTTCGATTTGCGCCTCTGCCCGATAGATGTCCTCAAGCAACTCCAGACGCTGCTGCATCTTTTGATATTCATGCACGCCAACCAGCACAGCAACCCCGCGGCCACGCTGAGTAAGGACCATGGGGCGATGAGTCTCGTTAATCTGCTTTACAAAGGAGGCTATGCCTGCCCTGAAGTCGGACAGCGGGCGAATATCCTCATCAACTCTCAACTTAGTCATAGCAACTCAACCGTACTTTTGAATGTACCATTGAGTGTACTCTTGGTCGGTCAGGCGCGCAACCCAGAGCGCTTCGGACACATAACGCCCTTTATTCAGCGGCGCGGCCACCAGGCCGCGTCCGGTGGAGGCCCGAAAGGGCCGGAACGGACTGAAATTACTTGTTAGCGCAGCGATCCGAATCATTACTAGTTTCCAATTAGATTGCAGTTCAGCCGCGAAAACTTGTTCTCCGCGTTTAGTTGCTGCTCTTCATCGTCATAGGATATATCACCAGTTCGATAGATGCCCTCGAGAGCCGATTCTTGAGCGGACTCATATATACGACCAAGCATAAAGTCTGGGGTAGGTCCCTGAAGCAAGAGGAGCAATATTGTGGGAGCTTCCTGTGAAAGATCTTCCTGCGCAATTTTTTGGTCCAGCAAAGCTGAAATAAAGGACTTACCTTGCTCGTAACCAAACCGAAACAATCTCTCTTGCTCGTCTGGCAGGCGCGCCTTAGAAGCGAGTGAGCTGCATTCAAACGCACTCCAAGTGGCTTTAGCCATTTGAGCGTACTCATTCGATGTCTGAGATAGGGCGGATACCGGAATGAGCAAAACTCCCGAGAGAGCAACGATCTTTAAAGTCAGACTATTTCTACTCATGTTGATGCTCCAGGTGGCGCTAACGCCGTTCCTCAGCGGCGAAAGCATGGTGGCGCGACATTTGCGGTTTATGCAAATGGCATGACACCATGGTTTTGTCCGTCTGGAGGACTTTGTTAGCGAGCTTATAAACCTGACAGTAATTGCGCAAGTTGTTGCTCCTGCTTAATTTTCGTTTCCCTCTCATACCTTTTCCATACGTCATTATGTAGCTGATTCAATGTAGTGTGCTGAACCGGTTCACCCCATGCCTCAACAAACCACTTTGCATCAGTTTTGCTAGCAAGTTTAAGTTTAGTGTATCCAAGCTTCTCATATGAGAAGGGTAGCGACTGTATGGCAGCCCCAGGCATCGATTCAATTACGTTGAAACCCGGCTGTTGCAGATAATCAGAGTAAGGAATAGAAAAGGACTCTATCGCGATTAGCCAATACATCAGCGAAAGATCTTTTTCAAAATCTTCTTTTTTCTTCTTCTTTTCGCGAATGATGCCTCTGAGAGCGATAGCTGCCTCCCTAAAAGCCCCGGGAAGTGGGAGGTTTTCTAATGCAAGTGCCAAGCGCTTCTCTGGTTCTGACTTTAAACTCTTGATCTTATCGGCCCAGAAAGTCCCGCTATCTATGTCACTTTTTAGCTTCCGCCAAAACTCACTACTGTTTTGCTCAGCTTCAGCAGCATTGCTTGTATTTAGCCAGGACATTCACTGATCTCCATTTTGCTCGATAACGCCCAGTTCAGCCGCAGATGGTACGGAGCGGCTTTTGTGTTAATGTTTGAGCGACAGCGAGTAACACAAAAGTTGCGTAGTGCCAGATGTCGGACTGCAACTGATTGTTATGCGGATGCCTGCTCATTACCACTACTTCTCCAGATCAACGCCAGACGCTCATGCTCCTTTACGAATGCATCCTTGCCATTGATATATGCATCCATATCGTTCGGACTCGCTCTCGCGAGACGTTCCTTTAGCTCCCCGTACTCGACAGCAATTGACGGGTGTGCTCGCATGTAATCCCGAAAGGCAATATGGCGGGCTACATTCTGCGACCCCACCTCAAAAGCATGGATCTGGTGCGTTCTGCGTCCCGCAGCGTCGCTTAACCGAAAGTAGCGGCGACCAGGAATCCCAAACTCCCCCTTGACCTCGTAACCTAGAGCCTCAAGTGAAGGACTTTTCTGATCCAGCGATTCTAGTAAGTTGACTTCCAGTAACATATCAATGACTGGTTTGGCTTTGGTGTGAGCAATTGCCGTACTTCCAATGTGGTGGACTTGTACAACCGTGTCGCTCAAAGCCAAACAAATTCGAGAGGCTTCCTTCTCGAACATCTTCCCCCAACCAGGGTCATGGTCTACCACAAGTATCATATCTGTGCTCTGCCGAAATCCGCATAACGCCCGCATTTGCGGCTGGTTTGGAGCGCAGCGGAAAACCAGTCCGACAACATGCGCTTGTTATAGCTTTACAGAACAAGACCTACGAATCCTGACGTTAGCGTCAAGAACTCTCTTACATGTTGCTTGCTTAATATTTTACAATCCTGATGATTGCTGTAATCCACAGCATTTACACCATCTATTCTGGAGTATTTATCGTTGCTATATTCTTCATCTTTCAGTGTTGAGGTTAATATGATCTGACTATCTATCTTCCTATATATTTCCAGCATCTTAGCCTCCTTTCCTGTTGATAGCTCTCCATCGCGAAATGAGTCAATCAAAATAGGAAAGTTATGTTTAAGAAGCTTTCTAAGGGCAATAACTTTACAAAAATAAAACTCCTGCCCTTCACTACCAGAAAAGGTTGACCCCTTTTTAGTAAAAATATCCTCGAACACCAAATTACCGCCAGGATCTATCGCCTTGTATAGGTCGTTCATCTCCTTCAGCAGATTATCATCGAAACTCTTTCTTTCTTTTTTCAGAGATTCATCGATATTTGTATATGAATTAAGCTGATCCTCTAATGCCCTTATTTGAATCGAAAGGGAAAATGCTTGGTCATCAAAATCCACCTCTGATATAGCCTGCTCCTGATACAAAACAATTTGTTGGAAATTCGGCGGCGTATCTCTCATTTCCTCATTTAACTCCCTCTGTAAAGAATTAATCTCCCCAGAGAAGTCCATGATTATATCGGCCTTTTGCCTAATATTTTGATCGATGGATTTCATAATTCCATTTCTCACATCGATATTACTTATTTCGAATGTCAGATCGTTATTGGAATACACTATCTTGTCACTGCCACAGTCACCACATTGAACATTTCCCTCACTAAGGTCTCTATTTAGTGAATTAAGCTCTGCAATTAGATGTTCTAGTTTAGACTTTCTATTAATCTCTCTTTGCCGGGAACGTTTAAGTTTTGATATGTTTTCATTTATCTCAGATATTCTTTTAATTTTTTCCTGAACAACTTCAGAGTCATACGTTCTAGAAGCTATTTCTGCAATATTGGGGTTTTGTCTGATTATTGAAATTTTTCTTCTAATCTCTTTAAGCTGAAGTTTTAAGGATTTAATATTTTCCTTTATGCTCTTTATATCATCGATGTTAACCCGATTGTCAGACAGTCCCGCCAAATCATAAACCATAGCTTTAAAGTCAGACTTACTAAATTGGCCCTTACTTATAAGTCCAGATGGATTTCGATTGTCCTGGCCAATAAAAAACAACTCATATAGCAAGCTCAAATCTACGAGCACGTGCCGACCTTCCTTGTGAATCCTGGGCACTGAGAAAACAAATTCATCTAAGAAGTACCTTGCCTCGCCAACTGAATTAAATATCTGCATCGCATCTTCTGTCTTTATGGCGATGGAATTTCTTTTCCTTAAGAATTCATAGGTAACATTGCCAAACTCAACCTCAGAATAGAAATATTTATCTTTATAGTTGAAAGAGCTGGGAAAGATAGACTCATATCCCAATGAAAACATTAGCCCTTGCATGACAAGGGTTTTACCTCTGTTATTGTCGTCACTAAAAATAACATTTAGGCCGTCAACCAATCTTCTCTCAACAAACGCTTCCTCTGAATCGCCAAATGCAATTTTCTTAATCAGCATTTACTAACCCCGTCTTTACTAGAGAAATCATATAAAGCAACGTTTTCTCTGTTAAATATTCTGTTTTCACCTTAACGTCTGATATCAAACTCGAATAAACATCAAAAATACTATTATCGGGCTTCTCTTTAAGTATCTTTATCAGAGTTTCTGTTACTTTCCAAAACTCTCTGCAGCCGTTTTTGTCGAAGAAAGCACGACTTAGATTTTCATTGCATTCTTGAAGCAAATCTTTTCTTTCGTCTTCATCCTTGCCCATTAAAACGTCGAAGAAGCTCACAGGTATTCCGGGAAAAGAAAAAACATCAATACCAACTAGCCTGCTAATCAAAAGAGTGTTGATTTCTGTCTTTGTAATATGACGATTAAATTTGAGAACTTCAGAGGGGTGGTTTATGTTTTCGTTTTCTATGTATGAGTTCTTAAGGGCTGCCTGGGCATTTCTAATTTCTAAAAATATTCGATCATATATCTCTTCAGGAATAGATTTTTTATTTTTGAATCTAGAAATCTTTTTTATATATGTACTTACTTTCTTATTGTCTTCAACAAAGCATATCTTCGACAAGAAATCGATAAATAGCGGCGGGGTCGCCCCAGATTTGTCTCCATTTACTTTTTCTTTGAGTTTTTTTTCTATCCCCTTTTTTTGCTTTTCGTTGATATTTTCGTAGCTATAAATATTTAGAGAAGGGTCTACCAAATAGTCCCTATTAAGCTTCGGAATGAACAATATATATTCATAAAAGCTAATAGTTGAGATGTAGTTTTCGTATAGCGTGGATAGACTCTCACCAATTTTAGAAGGGGGGAGACTGCTATGGTTTTTACTTTGAACATCCCAGAGCTTGCTGAAATCCGTGTTAGAGCCTGTTACGTCATTGAAGCAATCCACAGTAACTATTTCAATTTCTTCACTATCACTTCTCATGCCAAGCAAGTACAGCAAAGACTTAGTTTCAAAGTCTGAAGCTTTCTTGTTGTTGATTTCCGTATTTTTGAAAGTATACAAACGGTTCTTCCTGATTTATTAAACTTCAATCTCTAGTAATGACTGAATTTGGCTATAACGCCATTTCATAAGCGGTGCCTGCGCAGCAGGCGTCCGGTGCCCGAAGGGCACGCACTTCATGTAATTGTTAGCAGCCGAACTCACGCAGTACGCTCTCGATGAATGGTTCCGTATAGCTTTCTCGATCATCTGTCAGATCCCTGGCCAGCGAGACCTTTAGCTGCTCATATTTCTCTGCGACTTTTGCGTTGTTGCGAAGAATATCCCGAAACTTGATTCGTTCTCGCCAAAGTGGGCTGTCGTAAGGAACTAGGTGCAGATGGTGTGTCCGATACTCCGGAGTGGGTTTGCAGAACCAATGCATTACGTCAGCTTTGTATGGATAGTAGCAATATCCATTATTCTGCAATACCTCGATAGCTTTAACTGAACTATCGAGATTTTTGACCCCCGCCATAATGTCGATAATCGGTTTAGCCTTCAAGCCCGGAACGGCAGTGCTTCCAACGTGTTCAATTGGGCCCTGCAGCCATGGTCCTATCTTATCAAGGAGAACCGACTTTTCTCTCTCGAACAAGTCAGGCCACTCATGTTGGTAATCAGACAGTTGTACTTTCATCCGGAGTGATTCACTTGACTGCTAACGCCCACATTCACGCGCCAGCTTGCTGGTCGCGTGCAATTGATTGTTAGCGCTGTGATGCCAAACCTTCCTTGATAATCTCTGGATGGCGAAATGCAATTTGGATCAAAGCTTTCGCTGCACCAGATGGTGACCGCCGGCCTTGCTCCCACTCCTGCAGCGTACGTGCAGATATCTGCAGTACTTGTGCAAACTCAGCCTGCGACAGACCGGTTTTCAGCCGCGCCGAGGCCACTTCATTCGATGCATGTTGTGTTACTCGGGCGGCCTTGCCGGCTTTCATTTCCTTGACGGACTTCAGCAGCTTGTCACCAAGCTCCTCTCCGCTCATGCTCTTGGCATACTTACTCATTCTCGATAACCTCACGAATCGCCTTCAGAATGTGTGCGGGTATGGTCTCTCTAACCGCTTTGCTAAAAATTACAAGAAGCCAGATTTCTTCATCTGATAATCTGGTGAAATAAATGACTCTTACCCCGCCACGCTTGCCGGAGCCGGCTCGAGCCCAGCGAACTTTCCTACAGCCGCCACTTCCTGGAATTACTGCTCCTGACTCCGGGTTGGCCGCCAGCCACGCACAGAATGCACCACGTTCCTCTTCCGACCAGAGCTGCCTGGCATCTTCTGCAAATGTTGGGGTTTCGACAATCGTATACATTTAAGGACTATACGTCAGAGACGGATAGATTACAAGAGCAGGGGCCGCCAGACGCTAACGCCCCGCACAAGGGCGGCCAAAAAAGCGAAGCGTTTTGGCTGTCCCAGCGACCAAAGGGAGCGATTGTTGCGGATTGTTATACGTCATCACTGTACTCACTAGAGTCGAAACCTCAGATACTTATTCGGTTTACTCACTGACGCCATAAGCCCAAGATCGACGATGCCAATACGTTGGTGGAGTGCTTGCCCATTCTTCCGAAATCGTCGGAATATCCCAGTCAGGGTGAGGTGTCCATTCTGCCCATCCTGATAGAGCAGGATGCGACGCCAGACTGAACTCCTCGACTACACTAAGGCATTCCGATCGAGCAGCCATTGCTAAGTTCTCAGTGAAGAACCCTTCCCTCACATGGTTTTGCATTTCATCTTCATCGCGCCACGACCAAGTCAAATCAGGTTGCACAATCAGATCCAACGTGAGGTCCTGGGTATCGAAGCCGATTTCACTTCGTCGAAATGGCTCCTCAACGTTGATGAAGAACCTGTTGAGTCGACGCTTATAATCGTTATCCCAGAAAAGCCAGACAGAGTGCATACGCTGCGGCAACATCAATCGGAGTGTATCCGCTGTCCAAACGTACTCACCCGATGGCACAGGTCCTGAAGGATTGGCCCGCTTTTCAGCAGCGGTACGCTTCGGATCTGCCTTGTACTTTGTACCCGCTGCGATAAAAAGAGCTACAAGTTGATCAGTGTCTTCGACAACTCTACACGGCCAAGCCATCTCGATTCGCCCATCCGTGAGCACGTATCGAAGTACAGCTGTGCTTCCGTATTGGTAGCGCTTTGGATGGCCAATTGTCAATTTATCGCCTCTAGATATTATTCGGTTTGCGGTATCGAATTCTGTACTTTATTGCGGGAACTTATGCAGCTGCTGCTGGCTGATTCCGACGTATAACGCCCCATGATAACCGGCGTGGGCGTCAGCCCACGTCCGGCGACCGAAGGGAGCGGAGTTAATTGTATTGTTACTGCACGCAGCGCTACTGCCGATTGAAACCCAGTATGCGAAGCCATCGCTGAGCATGAAGCCTCCGACAGCCACGGGGTTACCGACTGCCGCTGATCAGCGACAAACCTCTTAGAATTCACTTCCCAACCGGCTGTTTGTTTTTGCAATTTATTCTCCGGCAGCCACCTCACCATTGATGGCGTTTTATTCTATTGAACCAGACAACTGTGCAGCTGAACTTGAAGTCGGCATTGGCTAGGGTAAAGACTCTGACCGACCCGGCACGAGATCAGCTACCCGCGGTGCACCGGGGGCTGGCACTTCCAAGTGCAGTAACGCCCTTCATCAGCGGTGCAACCGATGGTTGCATCCGGCGCCACAGGCGCGAACTGCATGAGATTGTTAGGCGTACTTTTGAATAAAACTGATCGTATTATCATACTTTTCCTGGAATTTTGGATCGGCTTGGGCACGCATTTCTGACAAAGCTTTTAAGTAGGGATTCTTTCCTTGGACCAGTCCGTTGTTGAAAGAAAAAGCTGAGATTGGACCCTTGATGCCAGGTTTAAAAAGTGTCTCATCCGTGACCCCTCTGTAAAAATTCCTCTCTCGGGCAGGTAAGCTTACTTCTTCCAGCCTATTGATAGCATTTGGCGTGAGAATGAAGCCGAGCCAATTTACCCCTTCACCGTATCTATACGCATCTATTAACGCAGGCCCAACAAAAATGTTCTTTTCTTGCTGGGAATATAGCTCTCCGAATGTAAGGGCTCCTCGGACTGCTATCTTGTTTAGAATCAAATGCTGGAAGAACAATCGACTAACATGTTCGATGTTGGCAAAATCTTCAGCTTTTGAACCCCGCGAATATACTATGAACGTATCTGAAAACCAGGAAACGTAAATTCCTTGTTGTTTCTTTTCTTCTGGAGATCGTTCTAGTTGATCTAGCGCTTTATTGTAAAGGGGCATTATTTGACTGATGCTTTTTTGTTGAACTAAATCAGAAAATCCCAACAAATCGAAATACGCGAACCATCGCTTGGTATACTGAATTTTCTCTCCAGATTCATGCTTCATAGATATCCCAGTCGCCTAACGCCCTTCAACAACGGCGCGAACGAAGTGAGTGTCCGTTTGCTTGAGATTGTTACACCCGTGGTTAATGAAGTTCACTGAAAACTTCAGGATGCTGCTCTGCTATTCTCAGCAAGGTAAGTGCTGGGCCTTGTGGTTCTCTGCGGCCCTGCTCCCAATCTTGTAACGTGCGGACACTGACTCCCATTAGACCTGCAAACGCAGACTGAGACAGGTTCAGCCTCAGACGGATTACTTGCGGTGAAGAAGGTGGAGCCAGCTCAGTACTACGCAGCTTTACCTGCCCCCTATTGTGCTGTTGGATCTCCCGAATGCCTTCCAGGATTTCGTTGCCTAAATCTCGCTTACTCATACTTCAATGCCTCTGCAATTTGCTTGAGCGTGTGGCCTGGAATCGAATCTTGTTCGGACTTTTGGTAGATCGTTAGAAACCAGATTTGGTGGTTAGATTTCTACCAGAAATAGATGATTCTCACACCACCGCTCTTTCCCGAGCCAGATATTGCCCAACGAACCTTCCTCACCCCGCCAGAGCCACGGATTAGGTCTCCAGCTTCCGGGGCTTTAAGCAAATGCGCCTGCAGCCCTCGGTACTCCTCGTCCGTGAGGTATTCTGGTAGTAGCTTCGTGAACAGACTCGTTTCAATGAATACCATTTCTGAAATATACGGCAATGCCGTATGGATATGAAGGGCTTCCTAGGAGGGTGTAACGCCCTTAATAACCGGCGCAGCCGCAGGCTGCGTCCGGCGCCGAAGGCGCGAAGTTCATTTAATGGTTAGGTAGCGCTTTGTACAATGCCCTACCACCCTTAACTAAAATCTCTGACACTCTGTACCCCGCCGACTCCAATGCCTGCCGCTGCTCCATTCGACTCATGTACAGTTGATCATTGGTCATACCGTCTTGACCAAAGTAGTGGTCACAGAACAATAACACACCGCCTGGCTTGAGCAGATCGCGTACCTGGAGGAAAAGCTCAGGCGCATAGCGCTTGTGGCGCAACTCATGAACAGCCTGATTTGTGGCAACAACCTCGACTTTTTCAATGCCGTCGGTCCAGCCGCGCTCTTTGAAGCTGCGCTCCAGATACTGAATTGTATTGCCTGTCAGATCAGATAGCCTCTGGCTAGCCAGTTGGTGCATGGCGGCAGAGAAGTCGAGCAATGTGTAATTTATATCCTGCAGTTGTGCAAGGATATGCTCTGCCAAGAAACCTGGACCCGAGCCGAGTTCTAAGATCCGAAGTCCGGGCTTTTGAAGCGCGCCGATCTCTGTGCAAATCGCGGCGAAGAAGTCTTTTCGAAATGGGCGCTGCATTGCAGCCTGCTCCCACGCTTTAGCGTCCTCCATATTTTTCAGATCAATTGGACTTGGCACATCTGCTTGAATCATGGGAGTGCTACCTAACGCCGTTCTTCAGCGGAAAATTCATGCTGGCGTGGCTTTTGCGCGAGCAAAAGGCATGTCTGTATGAAGTTTTCCGTCTGCAAGACTTTGTTATTGCATTCTTCATGCCCGGTTCCACGGAAAGGAGATAGATTGTCGTAGGCTTTTTTCAACTGACTTGTAATCCTGTGTCTCAAAGAACCACAGAAACAAATCCTTACCGCCACTCACTGTTGTAAAGATCAAATTGTTAATCCGACAATTGGTCTCCTGACCGCCAACGTAGCAATTTTTAGGGCTAATATTCCCATATCCGGCGTTGAAACGAGCACTGAGATTCACACATTCCCCAACATACAGGGGCTGACTTTTTGTGCCGATGATGTAAACGCCAGATTTTTGAAGCCCAGTTGGAATTTTGAACCTACAAAACAGACCGTTGCCGTAATTGTTAAGTGGAGTGGATCCAGCACCAGCATAATTGAGCTGTGGCCTGAACTCGCGAATATTACCCGATTCGTCATTTTCAACGCTCAGCTGACAAATCAACCTAAAGTCAATTCCGCCAAGTGCTATACAATCCAGTTGCTTTGATTCAACATTCGTAGATAGCTTGGTCAGGGGTTCAGGAACAATTCGACTGTTAGGCGTGGTGCCAGTAACTGCTCCAACGCTACTTGAAGTTCGGAGAACAAATAAACCTCGTCCGACGCTATGAAGTAGGTTTTTACCTGCAGCTCCTGGCGCACCCCCGCGCAGATTGTCAGTTAGACCCTGAATAATTGGGTTTATTGAATCAGGTTTGCAGTTAGGAATCTTACTCTGAACGCACTTAATAATGTCCCCCCTTGTAAAGGGAGAATTTCCACTTTTATCAAACTCTTTGGCGCAGAGGTGAATAGTTTCCCAAATTGGCAGACTTTTTTTCATATTCTCCTGAGCCTAATGTGTGGGGGCACATAACGCCCGGCTCTGCGGCTGACAAAAGTGACGCTGCTTTTGCGATAGCAAAAGGAGTGACGCTTTTGTCAGTCCGACAGCAGCCGCTTGTTAGGTGAGGTCACAATTTGCACACCTGCCTTCTCTCTTCTTGAACTGATATTACACATAGAAGCTCATTAGACGGAGTTATTTTAATGTAGAGCTCTTCATCCAATTCAATACCAGCAGATATACCGCCACACTCCAAACTTCCTGCGCGAGCGCTTTCAACTAATTCAGATATTTTCTGATGTACAGTTTTACCCGCATAACTCCCATCCTTATTGAAGAAAGGGATTTCATTCATTTCCATGTAGAAAGCAAAATTCGGATCGCTTTGCAGATTAAGATATCTATCTACAGAATTCTGATCTTTGAACCAGTATTGAAACCTTAGCTCTGGTTTATCATGCGTTCTTTCTATTAACTCAAATGCGTTTATTTTGAAAAATGATTTTCCTGCAATATCATTAATCCCAACTATGAAGTTCTCATCAAGGTAGTTATTCTCTGAAAGGACAACTCCAACGGTGAATAACTTGTGTAACTTTACAAAGCACGTAAGGTTTTCATCTGATTGAATAAGTATCAAATAGTGCTTTGTGCTCTCAAAATCCAGAAGACTCTCAAAGGGCTGCATGACCTCATGTTGAAATCCATTTCCAATCTTTACAAAATCAGTAGATCTTTCGTGATTTGCACTATGAAGTACTTTTGAGATATCAATTGCCATTTGGTCATCGTAATATTTTGGTATTGTATCTATGGCAAACTCATAAGCTATTTTTAACAATCCTAGTTTAAAATCATGCAAGTCTATTGAAAGTGGTATATGAACTTCCGGGCATGGCGCTGACTGAACTATTTTTTCACCAATTGAAATTCTCTCATATGGCACGCCGATTCTTTTTGCCGTTTTCTTTATTATGTCATCAAGCTTATGCTCGTCAGTTGCATCTACAACAATATTGACGGAATCAATTACACCGTTGTTATTATTTTGGTTTACGCTAGGGATGATATATGGAACTGTCTTTCGACCTTCATCCAATCTAACCTGAACTTTTTGGTCTGGATTATCAGTAAATGAATGAGTTCCAGAAAAAGGGTTAGGTATTTTTCCCGACTTACCTTTTATGCCCATCAAAAAGCGCTGAAAGTCAGAGAATTTATGGTTTACTAAGTCACTATCTACTTTTGACCCCAAGTCTGAATTACATTGCTTGCATACAGTATAAATATGATAGTAGCCCCCCAAAGAGTCCGGAATTACGTGCTCGTCTGAGAAATCATCTGTTTTTTCTCTGCAAATTATGCAATTTTTCACTATAAATCCTATCGGTAATATTCGTGGTAACTCGGCAACCTAACGCCTAAATCAGGTGCGCCGTGGCGTCAGCTGGATTTACTTGTTAGCAATCTTTGCTCGATTACTCGGGCCACGATTGATTAAGGTCTTTTTGATAAGGTCACGAGCATAGGACTCTGGCATGTCGTAATCAATCAGTGACGACATTATCTCATCCTCGCTGAATTTGCCTGACTCAGCCATATTTAATATCTTCATGATCACATTCTTATCGAACTCTGATGAGTTGATCGAGTTGATAAAGCGGTTTTTAGATCTTATATGTACTTCAGATTCAAGATCTCTAATTCTGTGAGTCAAACTTCTTGTGTTTGATAATATTTCGGAAAGAATATCTTGCTCCGAGCGAGGGGGAACAACTTCCCCAGGTGGGTTATCTTTCAAAGCCTCCTTGAAATTCTTATCGAATTGAGGCCAGTATGTATCAAATACCTGCTTCAAAATTCTTTCATCAAGTGCTTTTTCTGCAAGACAGTCATTAATGGTTCTAGTTAACTCCCATACGCTGCCTTTGTCTGGCATTGTGTGATTGAATTGAGCAAGAGGATCTTGCAAGTCCTCAGGGCTTAGATCGATTAAAAAAGTACATACTCTATTAGTCGTCAGGCCTTTAGCCAGGGCTCCTGTTTCAAATAAGATCCATGGCTTTTCTTTGTTTTCTTGTGTAAGGCAAACTACGCCTACGGACACATCTTTTAACTTGTCGCTTATTTCTGAGAACCAAATCGCTCCGCGATCAATATCTCGCGTAGAAATCCATGGCTGTGAGGCTTGAATGACACACTTCAGCCAATCGCTGATTAACTCGGCAACGGCCTTACTTCTCTTCCCTGACCAGCTTACAAATATTTTCATACTAACCTCTTTCGATGACTGATGAGAGTGCTAACGCCCATGTTCACGAGCCAGAGTGCACTGGCGTGTTTTTGCGCCTTCTGCAGAAGGCATGACAGTGCACTTTGGACTCTGTGGAACTGTTTGTTAGGCGGATTCACTTTGAGAATTCTTCCCATTTGAGGTTGAGTTGCTTCTGATCAGCAGCACCGAGTGCGCCTACAAATAGGATGTTCACCTCAATATGCTCCTCGCTT
This sequence comes from Pseudohongiella spirulinae, assembly GCF_001444425.1. NCBI lineage: Bacteria > Pseudomonadati > Pseudomonadota > Gammaproteobacteria > Pseudomonadales > Pseudohongiellaceae > Pseudohongiella > Pseudohongiella spirulinae. The sequence goes on along the minus strand of NZ_CP013189.1, from coordinate 219,741 downwards.
TCATAAAAGTAGCGCCAAGTCACAAACGCTTTCTCTGCATTAGCGATCTGTGATTGAAAGTCCGGGTACTTGGCTTTCACTTCATCCACGATCGCAGCTTTGATAGCTGGCGGAAGAGCATTCAGCAGCAATCTCAAATTGTGCTCCTTCTTTGGTCTCGTCCCAGATTCTATAAGTAGAGATTTCAGACCGATCTCTATACTCAAAGCCGCACACATCAAAGCGGGCATGCCTAATATGTACTCGGGCGCTAAATCGAACTCCCGATTCAAATTCCAACACCGTTCGAAAGCTGCCTGGAACTGTTGAGACTGAACTTTGGCTAATAATAGTCGATGCTCGTCCATGGTAATCTTAGCCCCTTTGATCTGCGTCATCAGTGTCGTAATGCCAACCAAGAATTCTTTGTCTGTATTTTTCTAATTCCTGAAGGCAGTCTGAGATACTCTGTACATCCCCATCAAAGGCTTCTGGAAGCAGCTCTTCTTCTAATTCTTCTCTCAGTCCTTTACTTGCGCGGAGTTTAGAGTTTTGGCGGAGCAGTCCAAGCTTTCCATCAATATTCTGCCAAGTATCGTACTTCGAGTGAACGAGATCGTTTCGTCGTTCACAGAGCTTTAGAATCCGTGATACTAGCTTGTGAAATTCAGCCTTATACCCTTCGGAAATACCTCGTCGAAGGTCGATAAATCTAGCGAGCAAGACGTCTACTGTTTTAAGCTTCTCACTCAAGTCGAGTTCGCTCATTAAGATAGCTACCATCTCTGTGTCGGTATTCATCAACAGTACGATGATGTCCTCGATCTCCCGCTCAACCAGCTGAAAGGAGTAAACAAATACTCCTAGTTGATGGAATGACGCATTCTCTCTGCTCATCGCTGGCGCCGCCTAACGCCGCGCACAACGGTGGCAGCGCAGCTGCCATCCGAGCGCCGAAGGCGCGAATTGATGCGCTTTGTTAAGCGCTTGGTTATTCACGGCCCACCGCCGCCAATGCAGCACCGGCCCCAATAAACAAACTACCACTGAAGATACCCACAAACCGATTGTCCGGCGCGACCTTGAGCTTGCTGGCAATTTTGCTACTGAACAAAGCATAAAGCGAATCGAGCGCCACGGCCATTAACCAGAATATACCCGACAGCACGGCAACTTGCGCCAGATAAGACTGTTGAGCTGAGACGAATTGCGGCAGGAACGCACCAAAGAACAGAATGGTTTTGGGGTTTGTCAGTGAAACCCAGAAACCCCGCTGAAACGAACCCACTGCACTGGGAGAACTCAGTGTTATGCCGCTCATCGAGGCTCGTATTTGTTTGTAACCCAAATAGAGCAGATAGGCTACGCCCAACCACTTGAGCCATTTCAGACCTTCGCTAACGGCAGTGACGAACCAGGTCGTACCTATGGCAGCAACCAGCAGCTGTACGATCATAGCGGCACTTGTGCCGGAGACAGTCTGAAGCCCGCGGACCTTGCCATGCACAATACTGGTTGTGACGATGACAATCACATTAGGCCCTGGAATGATGATCAGGCCGAAAGAGAGCAACAAAAACAGTGTCAGATCCATGTTTAGTTTTCCGTAGGCTGATTACCGCTTAACGCCCATCAACAACGGCGCCAGCTTCGCTGGCGTCCGATTGCTTGTGATTGTTAGGGCAGCTAGAGTATACTTGTACGGCATTCCCGTACATATATTGGTGGTTGCGATGGAAACAGTAAGTGTAAATAAGTTCAGGGATAACCTGAAAAAGCTTGTAGAACAAAGTGTTAGTAGACATGAGCCGCTCAGGGTCTCTCGTCGATCGGGGCAAGACTTTGTGGTGATGAGTGCTGAAGACTGGGAGCGCGAACAGGAAACATTGTATGTGCTGCAAAACAGTAGCTTGATGCGGCAACTGGCCGAGTCGGCCAAAACCCATGCTGAGCGTAATGGATACACGCCTACCAAAGAGCAAATGGATGAGATCACTGGTATTTGAGGGCAAGACCTGGGAGGCGTATGAAGCCATGCGCCAAAAGGACAAAAAGCTGCACGATGCGACTCGCAAAATAATTAAAGAGCTCATTCGCTGCGACAACCCCGCTGTTGGATTGGGCAAACCTGAACCGTTGAAGCATAACCTGACCGGTTTTTGGTCCAGACGCATATCCCAGAAGGATAGGATTGTGTATCGGTTCGATGAATCATCAATCTATATCTTCGCTCTAGGTGGTCACTATGACGAGCCCTAACGCTCTTTATTCAGCGGCGTGGCCGCCAGGTTACGTCCGGTGTAGGCCCGGCAGGGCCGGAACGAACTGCAATTTATTGTTAGTGCGGCTTGCAGATTATGTATATGCTGGTAATATACAACCATGGTTGACTGGACGCAAATTATCGGGTTCGATTGGGATGACGGCAATGCTCGGAAAAGTAGGGATAAGCATGCCGTGCGCCAGTCGAAGGCAGAACAGGTGTTTTTCAACCAGCCTCTTCTGATTATGCCGGACCACAGGCATAGCCAAGATGAGACTCGATACCATGCGTTGGGCGTAACGGATGACCGACGGCAGCTGCACATTACATTTACCTTGCGAGGTGCTGGGAGCCTGATCCGAGTGATTTCCGCCCGTAATATGCACCGTAAGGAGCGGAAGATTTATGAGCAAAGCTAAAAAAACGCCAGAGTTCAAAAGTGAAGCCGAAGAGCGTGCTTTCTGGGAAAGCCACGACTCGACAGAGTACGTTGACTGGAACCAGGCCAAACGTGCGCAGTTTCCGAATCTGAAACCTTCCACCAAAACTATTTCTCTTAGATTGCCTGAATCACTTTTGGATCGGATCAAGATTGAGGCGAACAAGCGAGATATGCCTTACCAGTCGCTGATCAAGGTCTGGCTCTCTGACGACGTGGAAGAAAGCCGCCGACCCTGACGAGCACTAACGCCGCCAACACGCGCGGCTTTGTAGTGGAGGCGAAGCCGCAACGGAAAAGCTGTCGCTGTGATTGGCTTTGTTAGCGATCATATGAATCATCTAAATGGCCAGGTTCTTCGGGATCGGGCGACTCAGTTTGCTTTGCAAGAACCTGTTCATAATTGTCTAGTGAGGCACAGAAGCCATCAAGAACTGGCTCAAGAATGCTGGTCATGCCTACCCCCACGTTTAAAAGAACTGACGGAGCATATTTGGAGGCGGCATACTCTTCAAGAGCTTTCACCGCCTCTTCACTGTGATCCAGACCAAAACCTCTAAAATTTTGCCCAAGAGAATAAACCCAGAAGCAGCCATAGTGCGTTACCAATCGGCATGAAAACTTTAGTAGATCACCTTTCGCGAGCTCATGTACGAATACTGCTTGGACGGATGTTGCACACGCACGACTTTCAGATATATCTACATCGTAGAACAGGACACTACTCGCATGAGTTGCATCTCTTATCCTAGATAGCTGGTCTACGTTTATAGACTTGAATCCGATTGCCTTGCCCGCTGGATCAAAATACTGCTTTTTGGCTTCATAGAAAGCCACCCCTTTCACGAACGTTTCGCCGGACAACCTTACATTAACCAGCAGCCCTATATCGCCGTTTGAGTGCTCCAAGTTTCCAGCTAACTTGTACGCCTCCCACTTTATGCGCTGTGCATATTGTTCCCACTCAAATTCGACCCCAATACCCACAAGGCCTTTAAGGATTTCAGTGGTAATGTGATTTTCTTGCCACCCGCCAATTTGACCGGAATTGAAGCACTCTGCGATGGCGCTATTAATGCACCGATCAGCATCTTGCATCCAACTGTTGAAGTTCAATTTCACACGATACCCCTCGAAGCTGGTTCGCTAACGCTCGCCTCAGGTGCGCGCTTGCGCGTCACTTTGAAGGCGTTTGTTATATGGCACATTGCTGTCATGAATTAACAATGGCGCGTCAAGTTTCTTCATCATCTTCTTCAGCATAAAAATCAGATACTTCTTGATTAATGTGACTGATCATCGATGATATGCTCGATCTCTCGGAATCAGAGAAATCGCCTATTAATTCAGGCTCATCTAGCTTTTTTTCCTCAATTAGACATTTGATCATATCGACATAATTGAATGCTTTTTGCTTGTCTCCATGTTTTTGGGAGACGGAAACCTCTAATTCTTCATTCTTCATAAACGATAATTTCATGATTCACCTCTGAAGTCTTTTAGGTTGTATTTTTTAACTCTCTTCTTAATAGATGATTTTCCGCCGTCGGTTACTTCAGCAATTAAGCCAACCACATTTTTACCGTGAATTTCTCCCTCCAGAGGATTGGAAGCGATTCTAATCTTATTGTTTTCGTTCATGCACAAAATGATATTTTGCGCATCACCAAGCATTGGAATAGTTGCATTGTGGGAAACCAAAATTATCTGCTTCTTCGCTTTACATTCCTTTATAGCTTTCAATAATCCCTTGTTTATGTAACTGGTTGCCAGATTGTCTTCAGGTTGATCGATTATCAGCGGCGCTCTGTCAGAATCCCAACCAAGGACGAGATCTAAGATGACAGATGTTTTCCATCCCGCACTCAATTGATCAAATTCGCGCCCGTCATTTGTAATGATTTTGTATGTCTTCTTATTCAGCTCCGCGAATCTGCCATTTACATATGTTTCAAACTCCTGATACGTGTTTATAACTGGATCCCTCTTTCGAAAGCGGTCCTTAAAAAGTAACTCTGGTCTGATAGCCTCAAAGGATGCTATTTTGTCTCCTTGCCGAAACGCTTCATTTATGACTTCTAAGAATTTCTCTTTTGTAAGTTCAAACGTATTATTGATAGATAAAGAGTGCCCCATGGAAACAATGGGTTTTGTAGGAATGGTTATCGAAAAGCTTGAGATAACTTCTAGCGATTCGTAGAACATTTTATGGAACTTTAAGTATTTCTTGATGCAGTCTAATAAGTTTTGGAACTCTTCCCTTCTAGAGATAACTTGTTGATTTTCACGAATCTGAACTTCATCTAGTTTTACCTTTTCATTCTCTATGATCTCACGTACCAATTGCTCCAAGCTGGAGGCATTGATGGCCTCTATTAGTTCTTGCTTTAACTCGACGATAAGGTTTGGATTATGCTGAATTAGCGGATTCTTGCTCAGAAATATTTCAATCTCATCAAGAGTTTCGGTGTGCTGTTCATAGTCTGCTTCTGAGTAGAAAATTGATTGAATATCCTTTTCTCGAGGGATCAATTTTCGAATAGCGTTATCTTGGATCGCTTCAGTCACAATAAGTGTTGCCAGGTTAGGAATTCTGCTTAATGACTTTTGAAGCAATTCGATCTCTTCAATCGATTGAACCAGTCGGCTTAGTGCTGCTCTCAAATTTCGTAGTGCATTAGTTATTTTTTGCCTTTCGACAGTATCAGGTGGAAATACCTTCTTCAGTATAGAAATGTCTTCAATAGTATTATTTCGGTCTTTTAGGTCGCATATTTTCATTATGTAATTCTGATTGAAATAATGAGGAATTTGACCTGATGGATTCTCAACTATTAAATCTTCAATTTTATACGGCGTCTCAATATATTGGCTCTGCTCTATATCTCCTGAAATGATGTGGTACACGGCGTCAACCAACAATGATTTTCCACTAGAAGATCCTCCAATAACTACGTTTAGCCCGGGCGTAAAGGTCACGTCAATATGGATATTATCGTTATGCAATGAAGCAGACTGTATAAACTCTGTCCATGAATCTGGCTTTTCGCCATACACGAGACGTGATGACTCCGAAAGGGATAAGCGCAAACCATTGAAGGTTGGTGATGCAAGCATCCACGTGGGTATAAAGTCAGTTGCCTCTCGCCCTGATTTGCAGTCTGGGTATGTTTCAGGCGTATAGTTGTCAGTTGCTGTTACTAGGTTAACAAACTCCTTAATGCCCAGTCGCTCAAAGTAATCATGAGTTCTTTCTAGCCCATTGGTCCCTCTTGCTGTAAACCCATCAAAATGATTGTAGTAGATACTTCGCTCGAGTGTTCGATCAAATTCAACCCCTTCTGGAATTGATTTATCGAAAGTTGAATGATTTTGACCTCCATGCGGAAGCAGCAGAAACTCATACTCGTCAAAACAATTCATTATTGTTTCTAAGTGCGGGATCTTGTCGTTGTTTCCAACTCTCTTTCTGGGGTATAGCTCGTCTAATTTTGCATTAATGTCATCAATCACAGCTTCACTTATGTTTGGAACATTGAAAATTATATGGCAATGATAAGGTCTGCATTCATCGTAATTTCTAATATGCAATTCCACGCCTAATAGCAAATTTTCAATTTTTTTGGCTGCTCTCAGATAAACAGATTTATTCACAAAATTGTGATCTGTGATTGAAATTAGAAACGGCGAGCCCTCTGAAATGCTTTCAACCCCCGTGATAAGAGCGTCAAGATCATACTGCTCATTTGGGCTTTCTGGATTCGCTGATGTATGGATATGAAAATCGAGGTAAACAGGTTCCATGTTCGATTGTCTCTAAATTATGCGATCTACCGGGATCATATAACGCCCGTATTCACGCGCCAGCGCAGCTGGTCGCGTGCAATTGATGGTTAGGGTGTGTTGACAAGCACACACATCATAACCATAATGGAACCGTTTTGGAACCGCATGAGACTTGAACATGGCCACCGTCACTTTTAAAAACATACCCGATGATCTTTACGAGCAACTGAAGCAGGCAGCCAATGCGCACCACAGAAGCGTAAATAGCGAGCTGATTCATTGCCTGGAAAAGACATATAAACCAACTCGGCTCTCTGCAGCTGAACTTGCCAATAGAGCAGGCGAGCTGCGCCGCCGCGTGGCAGTCAGACTGGATACTGACGAAATCACAGCAGCCAAAAATCAGGGCAGAGAATGATTGTAGCGGACACCAACACCATTGCATATCTGTATCTGCCGACTGCACAAACCGATGATGTAGTCTCGTTGCTGCACAAAGATCCCAATTGGGTTGCACCTTTGTTATGGCGAAGCGAATTCCGGAACGTACTGGCACTGTATGTCAGAAAAGGCGTTATTGATTTGAGCACCGCTATCGCCATGCAATCGCAGGCGGAGCAACAGCTTGCTGAAAACGAATACTCCGTTAACTCTACGGATGTCCTGGCCCTTGCATCCGAGAGCGGCTGTTCAGCCTATGACTGCGAGTTTGTATCTCTGGCAAAATCGCTGGACCTTAAACTGATCACGGGCGATAAAAAGCTGATCCAGATGTTCCCGGAAATCGCAATGACGGCTGGCGATTACCTACGTGCAGAACCCTAACGCCGTGCACAGCGGCGCGACCGAAGGTTGCGTCCGGCGCCGACAGGCGCGAACTGATGCACTTTGTTAGGTGCGCTTACTAGCATAAATTTTTGCCGTTCTTCGTATACTGCCAACTTTGTCCATGGGTATGGGACCTAGTGGAATAGTCCCGTCCGAGCGTAGTGCGAGCTTCTCGAACTCTTTGTAGCGATGTGATGCCACACAAATGTACCACTCCACGCCACCGTACATCATCGCATAGCAATGAGTCCCCGCGATCCTGGACAATTGCGCAGAAGAAACGATCTGAACCGGACTCTTGGTTTCTGGATGAAGGATGGCATACCCAAAAATTGGATATTCGTGAACTTCACCTGGATTTTCTTCAGTTAGCATATTCCGAATTCTTTCAGCGTGAGCACCTAAGTCGACCACTGTGAAATCCGGCAAAGAGCTTACATGAGCCCTAAACAATATACTCAAATGAAAAAGCTTGAAAGTAGCATAGTCAAACTGCATCCAGATCAACGTATCGTTCGCCCAAACCTTAGGCATCTGAGTATTTTTAATCCACTGCTTATTGAAAGGTTTTTCGAAAGCATCATTGAAATGTTGCTCGCACGCTCTGCAAAACAAAGGCTCTCGCAGTCCCTTCTGAAGTTTTCTGTGTCCGAAAGGGCCGGTTCCAGTAATACCAAAGAATGTGTTTGACTCATCATAAAGCCCCTTCCAAAGAAATTCGGGGATGATGTGCGATTTTTGGAGCTGATTCTCCTTCTTACATAGCCGGCATATTGGCATTGACTTCACCTAACGCCCGCTTCAGCTGGGCCAAAGCCGTAGCGTTTTTGTGTTATTGTATAAGCGCAGCGAGCAACACAAAAACGCGTAGGTTTTGGCGTCAGTCTGGAAGCGCTTGTTAGGCGACTTTCGGCTTATGGCATTGTGTGTGGCCGTTTCCTCTGTGCAGCCATTAGCAAAGATTGAATCCATTAAGTTTGGCTTCCGTCGATGGCGTTTCTTTGCAGAAACCCATCAGGCTTGTCGATATCCGAATAACCAGTGATTTCTGAAGACACCGAGGACAGTATTAACAATTTTGGGAACGAATCTAGAATTTCACCAACAGACCTTGCCCACACATGCCTCACTTCACCAGCCCTGTCCCTGACTATAAATGCAGTTTTACCTTTTACGTGTTGCTGCCCTATTTCTATGAAAGTTTGCAGGAGTTGAGATCTTTCATCTATGTCAGATTCAGGCAGCCGCTCCAGATGGCGAAGATGACCAGTTTCATCAGGGGCATAAACTTTCCATTCGGGTCCTCGCAATACTGACGTTACTTCATCTATTGACCTAGCAAAGACTTTTATACCTGCAGAGCCGGTACCATAGTCGTGGATCGCAACATAGCACAATTTCATGACGCGCGACCTCCGCCTAACGCCCGCATTTGCGGCTGATTTGGAGCGCAGCGGAAAAGCAGTCCGTCAACATGCGCTTGTTAGGATTCGATTCAAACTGGTCAGTTCCCACAATGCAGGTTCATCGCTTCTATGCTCTGGGAGGTGCGGACTGTTCGTGTAAAGAATGAGTGAGAGACATTCCCGGAAGAACGGCTCAACTGATCCTCAACATACAATGAGAGCTTTTCCCATGAGTCCGGCGACAACAGAGATTCAAGCTCTACAAGCAATTGCTCCACTTTGCGTTGATTGAAGTCAGAGTAGCCAGTTGATACTTCCCTTTCGTATGCCAATAGCGCCGCATCTATTCGCTCGCTTCCTACTAGACTCGTCGCCTCCCAAATTTCGCACATCTTGGCTATCCTATTGTCACCATCTCGATCGCTGGACTGGAGCCAGGTTTCAAATACGGATTGAATGATCTCCATCTCTGGACGTGAGATATCAAGCTGTGTCAGTGCTGCCTCAGGGCGGCGTTCGAACATACTCGTGATTCTCTTGAGCGCAACAGTGACTCGATCCCACTCCGTGGCTCTATTGAACTCATTTGTTAGTATCTGATCCAACTCGCTTCGAATCTCTACGATTGACAGCTCTTCGATGTCTCTCGACTGCCCAGATACTGTATGGACAAGGCATATGATGAGAATCAAAGCTACAAATTTCCGACTTTGTGACATTCGTTCCTCCTAACGCTCCGCTAAACGGCGCGAACGCAGTGAGCGTCCGGTGGAGCGAAGCGGAACGAATTTGAGCGGTTTGTTATGTGATTACAACTTTTTGGCATTGGGAGTAACCATAAGATATTCCTTTTTCGGAAATTTTGAGTTGCTAGTAGTACGAAAGCATTTACCGCCTCTAGCGGGGTGCGGGTGATAACCCCACTTATTCTTCTCCTTATTCTTTAAGTTTTCCTCAGGAATCCAAGCACAATTCTGAGGCGGGTACAGGGTTGATACATAACTAGGCTCTACTTCATGGGATCGCTTTAATTGTCTTTTGACAAAATCATATAAATCTTTGCCAGCTGCGCTCAAGAAGCTGCCGGACAGAGCGCCGATAACAAAACCAGCAATACCCCACAAAATTTCTGCACTCATAATCCACCGTGGTTTAACCATCAGCGATCACACTGATCGTCAATCAGGTCTTCGTTTTCTCGTCGATCGACTGCAAGCGCTTCTGTATATCCACAAGAATAAAGAATGCCCCAAAGAAAACAACGCAAAGCACAAATGCGAACAGGGCTAGCCCAACACCAAGGACTACTCCACCTTCGGAAAGACCTAGAAGGAAAGATGCGATCAGTATTATCCACATCGATGCCTCTAGCAAACCCGAATAAAACTTAACGATAAACCTGCTCAACATGCTTCGTCCTCATATTATTGTCGTTCTGAATCACTGCGGCCGGACTTATCACATAACGCCCGCATTTGCGGCTGGATTGGAGCGCAGCGGAAAACCAGTCCGACAACATGCGCTTGTTAGCACCTTAGATTTTATAGGCCAACAGTTCTTTTTATGGATTCCCATTCTTCTGTCAGGCTTGAATTTAACTTATGAAAAACCTTGCTAGATAGTTTGATAGATGCAGAAGATTTTGCGCATTCATATTCCGCAAATTCATCTAAAAGAATGGCAGATTCATTAATATTAAATGGCCCGTTCTGATTTAGGTGAAGCGAATATAAAGAGCTATAAACCCGCTCATTCTTCATTCTCAAAATCTCTAGTTTCACCCAGCCTAGAAGAATACCCCCGGCAAAAAATGTCTGAGTGAGAACCAAGATGACCCCCAAATCTGAATCGCGGCTCAAAAGTGAAAATAGTAGAAGCAGTGAATAAAAAACCACCTTTATTCTCTCTGACTTCAACATTGCTGCGCATAAACATTTGCCAAAAAAAGAGTTTTCCATAAGGTTTGCAGACAGTCGCTCCAGCCCAACTTCTCTCTCATTGTTATAGTAATTATTGGTCTGCGAGTGCGTCAAAGGAACCCCCAGCGAATTGGATAGTAGCTGTTTTCTTCTTTCCCTTTCTGCTCTTGGTAAAAAATAAAATGAGCTAACACCCTGAGAAATGGAATGTAGAACAACCATTAGTACAAAAAATATAGATGCATATTGAAAGATGGTCTCGCCAACCCTTCCGCTAAGCAGCGGAATTGCTATAGCAAACAGCGCAGATATATAAAAAAGCACTCCACTTAAGGAATTAAGGTCTTCCACTGGTTTAAAATACTTCTCAACTTGATCTATTCTTCTGGACATTTTGATATTTCTAATTTGAGTAATAGTAGCTAGGAAAGTTATAGGCAAATACTTTATCCCACCATTCAAAAGCCTCGCGCACACTCCCAGATCTCTCAGAATCCCTTGCATTTTGTGATCTAGTGGCTGCAGTATTTAACTTTGATAAAGCTGTCATTTTTCGGGCATCTGACGAGCAGGGATATATTAGGCCTGAAACTCCTTCTGGATCCTGAATTGCTGCTAGATTAGAGCTTTTTAATTTTTGAAAAATCGAGTTCAAATCTATGTCATATATTATTGAACTTTCAGATTCCATCAATTTAGTAACTCTTAGCTCTAAGTAAAATGATGATATTGGAACTTCACAGTAATATTTCCACGCCTTCATAAACCGGATGAGAGGCTTTAATTTCTTACCCAAGCGATTGTTATGATAAGTAACGTAGGCATTGTGTGTGGATGGGCTAGACTTCATCCACCCTCCGTTGCCATCTGGGATATCGTAAATATTCTTATCTTTACTAGTCTTTCCTATGAAATCAGCCGGTATCACTTCAGCAGTATCCCAGTCACCAGAACCAAAGTCCAAAACTACTGCCGGCGAATCAACATAGACAGGTGTGCTTTTAAAACGATCTTGCAAGCACTCTTTAATCTCTCGCAGGCTAGTTGTTGAGTTTTGCTTTAACTTATTAGTTGGTATCGAAGCAAAAAAATCTACATCACTCAAATTGGATACATTGGTCCCATTGTTCGCTGACCCGGAATAAAACAACTGATTCAAATCATAATAAGCTTCAAGTCTTGATGTGATTGAGGACTTGTGTGAAGTAGCTTTCCCTGACTGATAACCGCTAGGTGTTATTTTTGTATGGAAGGCCATGAATCCCTGTTCAACTGTACGCGTAGGCATTACTACAGTTCCTTACTAAGTCAAAATATGTCTGGTACCGGCTAGGAGTGCTAACGCTCGCTTCAGTTGCACCGAAGCCGGAGCGACTTTGTGTTATTGTTTGAGCGCAGCGAGTAACACAAAGTCGCGTAGGTTTTGGTGTCAATCTGGAAGCGCTTGTTAGGCTGCGCTTTGATGGTTATATGGTTTCAATATTTTGGCAATATCTGGTAGGTCAAATTTGTCTGAATCTAGATTCACCGCACCCACAATGGTAAATGACCTACGAAAGAACACCAAAAAAATTGACAAACGGCCACAGTCAGAAAATGTATATCCATAGCTGAATTGATCCTTCAGACTTGTATTGCATCGGACTATGTCAGGATAGCCCCGGATATACTGTGCTAGTTCAGCTGGCAATTTGCCTTGAGCGACTTCTAAATTCGAAAACCATCGGATTGCTATTCCCGCGTCATGGTTAAGGATGGTTCCCGTTTGCTGGTAATACAAAGCAAGTATTAACTTTCTAGAAAAATTTGTAACTGCTTCATTTACCAACGGACCAACACGAATTAACGGGGCATTGCCTGCAGCTTGGCCCGGTTCAAGGGCGATATTATTCTCTTTCAAAGCCTTCTTCTTTTGATTCGCCGTACCCCTGATCTCTTCCATTACATCAGGGCGGTATCTTTCTAGTGTTTCGCAAATTTTCTTAAAATCCTCGGTTCGTTTTGCCCCGGCGGGATCAGGATAAAGGCGAGAAATGAAGGCAACTATTTCCTCATCGTAACGAGTGGCGCGATTACATCTGACACAAGCAGGAAATTCAAACCCTTCAGGCCATTGCCTATCATCAAAAATAGCCCTGGACGGAATGTGATCAGGCTCCTCAGCTTCGGAGCCGCCGCCACAAAAACAGCAGATGGGATGCTCTGCTAAAAATTTCTCTCTTTTTTGCTTTTTGGAACCCATCGCTGTTACCGATTGTGCTGCCTAACGCCCGCTTCAGCTGCGCTAAAGCCGTAGCGTTTTTTTGTTAATGTTTGAGCGCAGCGAGTAACACAAAAACGCGAAGGTTTTGGCGTCGGTCTGGAAGCGCTTGTTAGATTCCCAGTTCCTCCAAAGACTCACGCTATGCTTCCTAGGTTGAGTGAGATCTGCTGAATTGCATGATTCCAAGATCTATAGCAGCGGATGGATGCGTGCGTTGGCGTTGGCGCCCCATCAGTTAGCCGTAGTTTTTCTGTCAACAGCCACATGCCCTGGCTAATGCTCTTCACAGTCGGATAATTGGGCAGATTTGGGATCATTTTTTGATCAATAAATCCGCGGGCCAGAAGCCCGATTCCGCGCGCAGCGTTGTCCTTCCAGAAAGCGTGCTCCCGAGAATTCGCAGCTTTAACGATCCCACCATCGAACTCGTAAGTCCAATGGTTGAACTCATCCCGCAACTTTCCGAACAATGTTTCTGACACTACAAACAAGTCAAGATCGGAATTTGGCGAGAACTTAGTTCCTTGTTTACCAGGCGAGATAGAGCTGCCGATTCTGGCGCTTCCCGTAAGCGAAATTTCTTTAGGATCGACGTCGAGCCGGGTCGCCAACCATCCGCGCAGAACCTCAAAAACCGCCGGGCACTCAGCGAACGCATACGGGATTCCTTCCGTCAGCCATAGCCGCGCCAATGCGACACATGAACTATTCCCACCACTACGTGCGGCTGCAAGCACCGCCTCCGCTTCTGGATGTGCGCCTCTAAGATTACGAAGCGGATCAGGAATTCGAAATGGTTCCATGATTTGCAATGCCTGAGAAAGTACCGCGTTTTGTAGTACCCGAATCAAGCGCGAGAAGATGGTGAACTCTCAGGCTAATCCGGCCGAGTTGCCGTTCATTTTGATGACGTGGTTGAGGGTATTTGAGGCGCGCTACAAGATTCGCCGCGCCGATTTTTGAGTCGATGTCAGTGACCTTCGATATCCCCTCGAAAGCCTGCTGGAATCCGTGCATGTTCCAGCCGTAGTAGGCCACCCATAAATAAATACGGGCAATGTCCTTCCGATCAAACGTATGTGTGAGGCGCACTGCTAGGACAATTTCGCTGATTTTGCGCCATATCGTTCGCTCATACCTCTGTGTTATTGTACGCACCAACTGCATGGCAACTGTCGATCCGCCCTGACGCCTTCGGTGGACGCAAGTCATCCAAACACTCCTGATCAGTGCGATTGGGTCGACCCCCAAGTGTAGCTCTATACGTTGATCCTCGCCAAGGATGAGAAATTCGCACATTTGGGAAGTTGGTTTAGGTCCAGGTGCGGATTCCAGTTCTGCAAGTGCAACTGAACTCGCTGATCGTACCTCTCGCCATAGCTTTGCAAGTGTTTTCATATAGCGCATCCTGTTAGGAGGCAATCTAACGCCCCTGATCTGGCGCGAAAGTATGTTGGCGTGGCTTTTGCGCCTTTTGCAAAAGGCATGACGACATACTTTTGTCGCTCAGGATCGGTTTGTTATGCGGACTTAACTTGTCCAATAAGTTTTCGTAAGTGAGATACCGCATTCTGGGCGTTTTCGTTAAGTTCTGGTGCAGACCACAAGAGCCACTGTTGCATATTGGAATAGCGTGGCTTTTCAATTCTTATGTCCACGATGGTGGATGCGACTGCCAAGGCGCCAACGATGTCGCTGCCTTTGAAGTATTTAATGAACATGTCTTGGTGCTCCGCTAAAAAATTATGACACTGGCCTGAAAGAAAGTCCGCGGCGCCATCGAAAGTGTCAGCCCCTACACCCTCGCCTTCTGGGAAAAGGTCTTCAATGCTGAATGCCACGATCCCAAGCCCAGGGCAATTGGCCCGTATTTGCTTTACTGCGTTCGACACTGTCTTTGAAAAGTTTGCCTTCGAATAAATTTTCTTACATGCAACTCCAACATTCATTGATGGAAGTCTAAGCATGACATCAGGCTCATCAAGTTCTGCAGCACCGGCTCTTAGCTCATTTAGTGAGCGCCAAACCTCCAGCTCAAATAGACTATTTCTAGCTGGCGAGGGAGTTCGATTCATAAATCGCAGATCGCCTGTACAAAGTTTCCGCAGGTAATGCTGTCGTTTCGCATGCCCTCTCAGAAGCATCAGAGCCTTATGAACTCTTTCCAAATGCAGACCGAGCAGTATGTCTCCTTCTGCGACTTGTCCCGTCTTATTCGAAGACGAGGCCAATTCAAGAGCGCCGTTAATGAGTTCGGTCAAACCTGACTGGGGATGAAGCTTTATCCCTTCTGCCTTGTATAGGTCGTCTATTTCACTTGCCCGATCGCCAAGCTCGGACATTGTTATGGTTTTACGATTTTTCGATCTGGTCTCGATCATAGGCGCTGAGGGTCGCTAGGCCGCATAACGCCCCGCACAAGGGCGGCCAAAAAAGCGAAGCGTTTTGGCTGTCCCAGCGACCAACGGGAGCGATTGATGCGGATTGTTATGTTTTATTCTTATCGAATGCATCTGTCGGTGTTCCTTGATGGAATCTGAGCCTCCAACCACTGCCCGATTGTTGCCAAAGAGAAGATCTGCGCGCAAAGTTTGTAAGAACGCCTTCAGAGTCCACGTGCGCACTTCGGTATGTTATCAACATCAGATCATCTCCGGCTAAATGTTCCACATAGTCCTGTGAGACGACGTCAACTGGCGCGGCTGACATTAACAGACTCATGACCTGCTGTTTGTCATAGATAGCTCCTGAGCGCCCTATCTCAATAAAGTCGTCATGCAATAGCTCTTCTAGTCGTGCGATGTTCCTGCGCACAGACGGATCGTGCAACTCAATTTCCAGCATGACGACAGATTCAAACATTGTGCGGTATTTTTCCTTTCAGGCTTCACAAGTCGCTATTGCTGCTCGGGCACACATTTTAGCCCAAATAATTTTGGATAAACTCAATTCGATTGCCAAAGGGGTCATTACTGAAAGCTCTCTCAACGCCGGGTATATTGTGATCTTCAGTAACATTGAATCCATTAGATTTAAGTGATCCCATGAGCGAATTTAGATCACTTACAACAAGTGCAGGATGCGCCTTTTTTGCTGGAAGAAAATCATCTTCAACGCCCAAATGTATCTTAACTGCTCCTGATTCAAACCAAACACCACCGCGTGCTTGTAAAGCCTCTGGTTTCTTGACTTCGGAAAAACCTAAAACATCGCCATAAAATGCCCGCGCTTTTGATTCTTGGCCCGCGGGCATCGTAAGCTGAACATGATCTATCGACAAAATATTCATATTTGGTTTTCCTGGAAACAACGCGTCAGCCGGCGGAAACATAACGCCGCGCTCTGCGGCAAACTTGGAGCGCAGCGTAAAGTTTGCCCGACAGCAGCGCCTTGTTAGTTTTGGTCATTCTCATCCCAAAAATGGAGGACTCTTTTTTCTCGAAGATCCTTTTTAACTTCATCTACGATTTCCTTAAGCCGAGGATTTCCCTCTTTTTCTGCCATCATCTCCATAGCTTTGAATATGGTTTCTCTGCCGCCGCTAGTAATATGGCGCTTGGCCATTGATGCCTTTATAGTCCCGCACGCCAGTCTATAAGGGAAAGGATTGGCCTCAATTTCCTTCAGCCTTTCTTTGTACTCATCAGTAACATCTTCCCAGTCAGATAATTGGTCAGCTTCCTTGTCAAAATGGGCGGGGGCAACCTTGCTCGGCTTTTTCTTATCCAGAATACTTATGCCTGCTTTCTCATATACTTTCGCGATTAATTCAGAGCAAAAGGAAGAATGGTCATTTCCCGATCCCATAAAAATCTTGTTGTAATCTTGCCTAAGAAAGTAGAGGCCGGCCTTGCCTAGCTCTTCTTGCTGATCTTCTGAGATCCCCTTTAGTCGAATGGCTCTCCATTCATCCTTACACTGCACAAGCTCATCCAGAATGAAGGTTACGTGGACACCACCATCGCCGGTGGCATGCACAAACGTGCCATCGCCTAGCCCAAGTTCAACATGGCTAGAAATGGAATTCTTGTAAATTGCTTTCTGCGCGGCCACCAGCCCTGAAGATAACTTGTTATCTCCAGTAACTAAAAGCACATCTCCTATTAGCACTAAACCTCCTTAAAAACTAACGCCCCTGATCTGGCGCGAAAGTATGTTGGCGTGGCTTTTGCGCCTTATGCAAAAGGCATGACGACATACTTTTGTCGCTCAGGATCGGTTTGTTAGATTGCATTCACAACTTCTCAATCTGTTTCAGATATTTCATGAAACAGGGTTGTTATCTCTTCAGAGATTGCGTCGATTACGCCGACCATCTGCTCACTCTCTTCTGGGTCCGTAACGAGAAATTCAAAGTATTTTCTAATCCCATCAAGTATCACTAATGGCACAAAAACATATTGATTTACGTGCGTAGGGCAATTGTGGTCTCGCGGAACAATAACTCCATTTTTTTCATCCAGGTAATGAAACCAAAGACTTGCCCATGTGCCATGCACATGATGCGAACCCATCCTTTGGCCAATAACATATGCAAGCCTGTCGTGCCCTACCTGCTCAATCATTTGTGCCAGATTTGGTAGCTTTCTGGATTGAGCAATGTACTCTTCAGTTAACCCAGCTTTTCTGAAGTAATTTTCGATGGAGCGCAGCATGCGTTCTTCAATAGCCATTACATCGCCATCTCTACTTCGGATGTTTTCTTCAATCTTCTGTTTAAACTCGATTTCGGTTTTTAGACCTTCGGCTATGAATCTGTTGAAATGATCATCCGTCGGGTTCGTGCAAAGCCAATTCAGCTTTATGGCTGACTCGAAGATGCAGCGATCGATTATGGATGTTGTTTCCCCAAACAGCCCCTCATGCGAAAGCGTTACATTTGACAAAATAAGCCTTGAGCATCTATTGAGGAGACCTATCAATATGGAGTGGTGAATCGGGTCGATCTCTCTTACCGCTGGTGAGTCCAATGAGATGCATGCGAAGTAGTTTGCTAAATGACCAACATATTTGTACCACTCAAACATAATAGGACTGTACTCGCCGGTGTCTCTACACCTATTAAGCATGTCCTCTGTAAATTCTGGAGGTAGCGGAATGTTCATCGGTTCCATGATTGAATCTAACGCCGAAGTTCAGCGGCCTCGGAACGAAGCCGGCTTTTGTGCAATAAAATGAGCGGAGCGAATTGCACAAAAGTCTGCGTAGTGTAGAGGTCCGTCTGCAACGGATTGTTATGTGGTTGCCGGACAACATAGCTTGCTCTCAATCTGCCCGCCCCTCGGAACTGGTCATCGCGGATTTAAGCGCTTGTACTCAGTCAACCATTGTACCCACTCGTCTGGCAGCGACCCCCCGTCCATTTCTACCACGGACAGCAGTGTGTCTGGGTTGTTGCCAGCGAGCGCCAGAAGCTGAAGAACCGTCTCACCATTAAATTCTGGGATTTCACCGTCAGGTAATATCGCTGGCGTCGCGTTCGCTGGAAGGTGAAACGTGACAGCTCCTCTCTCATCCAAGAACTCGAGCCGCGGCTGGCCGGAGCCATCCACATAAAGCCGGATTCTTTCATTTCCGTTACTATCCCCCAACACGACGATTGATTCGCCAAATCGCTGCCCACTAAACATTCTTGGAATCATGATTTCTCTTGGGTTCGGATCCCGCCCAACAAGTTCTTTGAAGCGCGCTCGCTGGCCGTCACCCGGCGCGCCGGGATATTGGTCCCAAACGGTCAGACCCCGTTGAGACCCAAACGGAGTTTGATGCGTGAAGTAGCTGGTTACTTCATTCGTACCGTGTTGGTCAAGGTTGAAACGCACGACGTCACCCTCAACATGTAACCCGCCTACCTCTTGACCGTCAGGGGCATAAATCGTAAATCCTGCCCCTGCACTACGCTCCCATTCGCCTGGCATACGTTCTGCGTTATGAAGGATCATTCTCGGTGTGCCATCAGCGTCGATTAGATTGATTCTATTTACAGTAATCTCCTCAAACGTGGACTCTCCTCGTAGCAGCTCTATCTCCCGCTCCAGCTCAGCCATTCTGTTCTGAAGCTGATTTGAAGACGCGCAGGCGGAAACTAGAATAGTGACTGAAATTGTGATCAAGAGCTTCATTAGTCCCTCCAAGGATAATTCAAATTATTAGCAACCAATTTTTATGGCGGAGCTGAACGCATGATCATTTGATTTTTCCCGAACTGAATTATGCCGGGGAGATCGAACCACATAACGCCCGCGTAATAGGCGCGAGCTTGCGAGCGTCCTAATTGACGCGTTTGTTATAAATTTACTCTGAAAATACATATTCATGATGAGCCATGAATTCAGCCATTGCTTCTGATGTTTCCATATCTGAAAAATCAACTACCGCTTTCATGCTCTGTGCAAAATAGAAATTCGATATTCTCAACCACACGGCTACGGTGTTTCTGTTACTTTCATTATCAGAGTACATATTTGATGCGTCACTAATCCAGATAGACGGTGGTATTGAATGTACATATGTTGAAAGGTCAGCTAAAACACCTGAAACAAAATCCGCGTGCTTGCCGCATGCGTTACTTAGTCTTTGACGCCTGCTTTGATAAAACAAAGCCTCGCCTGACTTCAATCTATCCATCGATTTTTCGTAAAGCTCTGAATTTTTGATCCTTTCCCAATACCACTGTTTCGTATGTTTATATATTTCCTGTGCTTTCTCAGGAAGAATTTCTGACTGAACTTTGTTAATCCTACTGGAAAGATACAACCCCATAATATCCCGATGAAGATTAAATCTTTCTGAATCCTGCTCATTAACGAGCATGTCTATCACATCGTGTGTGTCTACAACGTTCCTGACTATCGAGGCTATTGAGCGCTTATCTAGTGGTTCATTTCCGAACTCGCGTGCAGGGAGCAATTTGAACAATGATATGCATGTGGTCTGCAAGGTTGTTGCCAACACGATAGTTGGCCAATCTATGAAATCTTCACTTTCATATCTTTTATGAAGCTCATTGATATACGGTTCAAAAGCACTGACGCCTTTATATAAAGCCGATCCCTGAGATATTAAGTGCTCAGTCATTCTTCCCTAACCTCAATGTGCGGCAATTTATAACGCCCGTATTCACGCGCCAGCTTCGCTGGTCGCGTGCAATTATTTGTTAGGCCAGGTCTGACTTATTTCGTATGCCAATCAACCCAAACACTTTGCCAAACAGTAACCGGCTGAGGAAGGAAATAACTGCAACGACAAGCGCAACAATGAGCGGGAGCACGCCACCGAAGGTAGCGGTCATACCGACCACGAATCCCAAAATGTACTCGGCACGGTACACTGGAAACACCAATGCGCAAACGAACAATCCAACCAAGGCTCCAAAAGTAATATTCTCGGCACCAAGCCAAAACGATGTAGCCATTGCCGCCCCATAAAACAATGCACCTACAAGCGCTACGAGCATGGGGCGTGGCAATCCGAGCAAACGAGCTGGAGCTGGAGCTGGAGCTGGAGCTGGATAGGTTCGCACTCGCAACCCAAGAATCACAGCAATGGCCGGCAAAGTAATCAGCCCTAGCCAGTTTGATATCGCAGGTAGATCCGGGTCGTTGAGCAGGTTGTGACTTCTCACACCGCCCGTAAAATGTTCAAAACCAAGATGGCCAGCGGCCAAAAGAATTACAGCCACAGAAAGCAGAATTGGAAATCGATTTGGTTCAGTCATTTTCTGGATGTCCCCGCAGCCATATTAATCGGATGCTCTATTCAGAATGCCAGTAATATCTCATTAGCTCTTGTGACCATAGAGGCTGATGGATTTTCTCTCTAGGCAGGAATTCAGCCATCACAGGTTTAATATCAAGAACAGGCGTACCCACGATCGCATCCAATCCAAGCACTGTTATGTTTTTGCCGTTCCTGCTAACCAATTTAGCAATTGACAGCCCAAGCCGATTGGGTCGATTTTTCCCACGCTGGGAAAATATGCCTACCCGTGGCCAGGAAGAGTTGCCACGTGGGTGTCTTGCACCGCGTTCTATCTCTTCCTCTGTAACTTTATTGAAATGAAAGATGACTTCAATGTGCGAAAACTCTTCAATGCCGTCAAGGGCTTCCGCGGCGAAATCATCACACATCTCTATTCTAGAACTGACGTTTGCCCAATTATCATCTTGCAAGTCTTTTCGGCCTCCATAAACATATCCGATAGGTCGCAAAGTAATCATCAGAATTCCCTCAAAAGATTGCGTAAAGCCTTAATCACCGGTAGATCGCGAGTACAGCGAGTAATTTTTTCGATGCAGCAAATTATTAGGCGCTGAATCAAGGTTAACGGCGTAACATGGCGACTCGTTGATCCGGATCGGGCAGAACTTCACGTTGAGCCCGTAGAATTGCACAAATCTCTGGCCCACATTCGCTTTCGTTAATCACAACAAATCCATGTCGTTCATAATATGGCCCATTCCACGGCAGGTGTGCGTAGGTTGTGAGCCAGAGAGATCGACCAGCACTCCACGAAATTGCATAATTCAGCAGTGAGGTCCCAACGCCGCGCCGCATATAACTGGGGAGTACAGCAATCTGGTCGAGGTAAGGCTCTCCATCAACGATGCTGAGAGTAACAAATCCTATTGGAATGTTTTGGCAATCAACTGCTACATGTGCAAGCCCTTGTTCGATTGCACTCGCCCACCGAAGTGATTCGGCCAGGACAAAAGGGTGCCCCTCTTCTAACGCGATAACGAGTCCTGCCGCAGCAAATAGCTCACCCGCCGCATCGTCTATTGCGACAAAATTATGCAATTCATCAGGACGAGCAGCGCGCAATGAGAATTCAGCCAAGTTTTATGCTCCATAGCTATAGTTTACAAGTGGAACTGCCGAGGCGCCTAACGCTCACCTAAAGTGCGCGCTTGCGCGTCACATTTCAGGTGCTTGTTATGCATTTTTTAACTCAATTTTCATAGAATACGTTTTACATTGAATATCTCGGTTGGTTAAGCAAGCTGCGAGAAGCCCGCTATGTATCTCATGGGCTATGATTAGACCCTTGATTTTTTTATCGGGATGCTTTTGCTTTAGTACACCGATATACATTGATACTTGTCCAAATACAGCAAAAGTTGCTCGTCCTGACTTGAGCTCCACTACAAGCAATTCATTTTCTCGTTCCAACAGAATATCAATTCTAACGCCCTCAATGGAGTATTCTGAGCCTATCAAAATATAGTCAGGAAACAGCTCATTTATCTGACTTTCTAGAGCTCTATGTAAGTCCTGTTCATATGTAAAATTTATAATTTCAGAAACTTCAGTCTCCGTTATACGGCCCTCTGGCTCATCAACCTCATCTGATAGGTTTAGCAGAAAATTGCTATATTGAATTATGGCATTCCTAGCGGAGCCGTTCCCATAATCTCCAACATGACGCTTTGCTCCGTTCAAATCATATAGCGCTCTGACTTCTGCAGCTAATTCACAGTCCTGAATGTCGAAGATATTCTGGCCATAATCACGAGATAAATGATTAATACCAGAAATATAGCTATTTACTGAATTCGCTGAGTAACGAGCAGACAAGTAGATTTTGAATTTATCTTTCATATTTTCTACGAATTACCTATGTCCTTTGCATAACGCCCCTGATCTGGCGCGAAAGTATGTTGGCGTGACTTTTGCGCCTTTTGCAGAAGGCATGACGACATACTTTTGTCGCTCAGGATCGGTTTGTTATGTGCGTACCAGATTCGTGACTTGCTCATTTGGCTTAGTATCGATTTAGAAACAAATACGGGAAGCGCCGGTTAGTCTGCTTCTTTATCAAGCTGTGTAAGTAGACGATATGTTGGAAGAAGTGCCCTTTCAAGCTGTAGCCGGTTATGCCCATAAAATGCATCCTATTTCGACTTGCGATAATTTCGTCTAAAGCTAGTTTATGGGATTGCGAATAGCCAATTTTATTCAGATAGCTATCCTTGGTTAATGTACTCACTGCTAAAGTCTTGTCTGAAAGCTTTATCTTGACGCCTTTGCGAATGGCGGCCCGGTATTTCAGGAAATGGATGGGGCTTTGTTGTTGCTCCTCCCTCCATTCTTTTGGAGATGTAATGACATGAGGGATAAATCTGCGCTTCAACAGCATGCCTTTCGCGTAATTCTCGAATGCAGAGACAATAGCTGTGTCATCAATGGTGTGCTTGTAAAATCTAGAAAACAGGAGATGTAACGATGCCATGAGCTCGCCATCCTGTGACTTTTTCCGCCGCAATCGTTCAAGCTGACGATTAATAGTCATTGCGTAGTCCAAATTCTTGAATATTTCTGAGCTGGCCAAGAAATACCCCGCTGCATAGAACACCGGATTTAACTGCGACTGAAGATCGCCGCCATTTTCGTAGCGGTCTTTTAAAAAGGCGAATTCACTATCCCAGCTTGGCATTTAATAGTCTCGCTAAACGCGCGATTTTCGAAGTAGCACATAACGCCCTTAGATAACCGGCGCGGCGCGAAGCGCGCGTCCGGCGACCGAAGGGAGCGAAGTTGATTGTATTGTTACTGCACGAAGCGCTGCAGCCGACAAAACCCAAGTGTGCGCAGCAACAGCGGAGCATGAAGCCGAAGACAACCACTGGGTTACCGACTGCCACTTGTCAGCGATGCGCCTTGTAGAATGCACTTCCCAGCCGACTGCTTGTTTTTGCAATTTTCTCTCCGGCTACCACATCACCATAGATGGCGTTTTATTGCATTGGTTCTGACAACTGCGCTTCTGAACTTCCCGGCGGCGTTCGCGGCGGCAAGCCCTATGACCCGCCTGGCACTCACCCAACTACGTGCTCTGTGCTTGAAGCTGGCACACCGATAGTGCAGTAACGCCGCGCACAACGGTGGCAGCGCAGCTGCCATCCGAGCGCCGAAGGCGCGAATTGATGCGCTTTGTTAAGCGCTTGGTTATTCACGGCCCACCGCCGCCAATGCAGCACCGGCCCCAATAAACAAACTCCCACTGAAGATACCCACAAACCGATTGCCCGGCGCGGCCTTGAGTTTGCTGGCAATTTTGCTACTGAACAAAGCATAAAGCGAATCGAGCGCCACGGCCATTAACCAGAATATACCCGACAGCACGGCAACTTGCGCCAGATAAGACTGTTGAGCTGAGACGAATTGCGGCAGGAACGCACCAAAGAACAGAATGGTTTTGGGGTTTGTCAGTGAAACCCAGAAACCCCGCTGAAACGAACCCACTGCACTGGGAGAACTCAGTGTTATGCCGCTCATCGAGGCTCGTATTTGTTTGTAACCCAAATAGAGCAGATAGGCTACGCCCAACCACATGAGCCATTTCAGACCTTCGCTAACGGCAGTGACGAACCAGGTCGTACCTATGGCAGCAACCAGCAGCTGTACGATCATAGCGGCACTTGTGCCGGAGACAGTCTGAAGCCCGCGGACCTTGCCATGCACAATACTGGTTGTGACGATGACAATCACATTAGGCCCTGGAATGATGATCAGGCCGAAAGAGAGCAACAAAAACAGTGTCAGATCCATGTTTAGTTTTCCGTAGGCTGATTACCGCTTAACGCTCATTGTTAATGGGCGCGCCACGCAGTGGCGTGTCCCAATTGAACTGATTGTTATGTGTTTCTTGCCAACTATTTCCAACCCCAAAATTGCTGAGCTTCTACTGGAAGGGTACGGATTACCCTAGCAAATTTGTCTTTATCAACATATTTTATTAGAACAGTCCTTACATCCTGAATTGCAGTATCTGTAGAAAAATTATGTTCTGTTCGCAGTTGCTTGACTTCTTTATTCATCTCGGACAGATCGCAAAAGCTCTTTATCGGCTCGTCGGTGTCCCAATCTGAGACAAATATTGCGCATAATATTGCTGGTAATGTATCTGCAAACTTTATCGCATCATTAATTTGTAGCCGTCGCCGGAAAACCTGAAATACTCCCTGTACCATGGTATAGGTCTGATGGGAGCTCCCAAAATTCGACAAATCACGAAGTTCTGTCAAAAAGCTATAAAACTGATCTGAAGCTCTTTGGTACTCTTGAGGTAAAGGCATTTCCGAAACTAATCTCCACTAAGTTAACTGTCCTCGCAGTCACGCAGACACATAACGCCCCGGTAACCGGCGCGCAGCGTCCGGCGCCGAAGGCGCGAAGTTCACCGGTTTGTTAAGTGTGCTCTTGAACATAATCAAGAGTTCTGCCAAATCTTGGGTTCATTTCTCTAATCGCATCTATTTCGATCTTGTATACCGGAACTTCAATCTCCCAGTAGTTATTTGAGGTGTCATGCACCCTGATTTTAGTGATGACCCGATAGTCTGGATCCATGTATGGATAATCAAGCCCTTTGCTTGGTGCCTGCTCAAAGTAGATCAGGCCGTTTACGTACTCACCTGGATGAAGGTATGTTTTTATTTCAGACTTTGTAGAAGAATTTCTCTGTTTTAGGAAAGGAAACACTTTCACTTCGCTATCGCTCATAGGCAATCTGAATTCCTCTAGCATAGGTGTTTCCTTGCGCAACCAACGAAACGACTCTCCATCAGCATTGTCAGCGCTCCGGTACCCAAGATGAATATCTCCGATCTGAACAGGAACTCGACCAATATTTGTAATTTTCAAATAAATTAAGAAAGCTGTTCTGTGCGCACCGCCAGCCTTATCCAGCGAATCAAAACTGGAACAAAAGGATGGCTCCTTTAAATCTTCAAGCTTAAGTCTGGGTCTGGAAAGAAGTTTCCTCACAACCCAAACAGAAACCGATAGCAATATAGGTATGACAATGGCTAGAAAGGAAATCCATCCAGAATTATTGTTTGTCCATTCTACTAACCCTGACATTTGTCCACCAAACACTTAACATTTGTATCGTGCTCAGGCACGATTAGCCAGTTTTTCTGCACGTTAACTCAATACAGCTGCTTTGCAAACAACTTGCCCAACCTTCTATCCCGCAAAACAATAACTTCGTCACTTTCCGAAACCGCCTCGTTCAACGTGCGCACAAACTACCAAATAGCTGTGCTATAACAATATTCACGATAGTTGTGCCATTAGACATGGAGGTTTACATGCCAAGCCCATTCCTTGAAGAAGTCCGCCGTGACATGCGTCTGCGTGGTTATGCAATCAACACCGAAAAAACCTATCTGCACTGGATCCTTCGTTATATTTATTTCATTGACCGGCGTCATCCAGCGGAAGCGGGTCCCGACGAAGTCAGAGCGTTTCTGACCCATCTGGCGGCAGACAAAAAAGTCGCCATCAATACCCAGAAAATAGCCCTCAACGCTGTAGTCTACCTTTATACAAAATTCATGAGCATCGACCTGGGCGATCTCAATTTCACCCTTGCGACCAAGCAACGTAACTTGCCGACAGTACTATCTGTCGAAGAGGTCCGTCGCATTCTTACCCACCTGGAAGGCCGCAACAAACTTATTATTCAATTACTCTATGGCAGCGGCTTGCGGGTCAATGAATGCTTGCGTCTTCGCGTTAAGGACATTGATTTCAGTCTGATGTCCGTCACCATTCACGACGGCAAGGGCCGCAAAGACCGCACAACTCTGCTCAGCGCCAGCGTTGTTGAATCATTAAAGGCCCAGATCGACAGTGCATTGCTTGTACTGAAACAAGACAATGAACGCGGGCTGGGCCCATCCTTGCCAACTGCGCTGGCAAAAAAATATCCCAATGCATACCGTATGGCCGGCTGGGCCTATCTGTTCCCTTCGACAAGCTACAGCGCCAATCCCTATGACGGAACTCTGTGCCGCCATCACCTACATGATTCTGTGGTGCGCAAGTTTCTCGCTATTGCTGTGCGCAGAGCCGGCATGACCCGCAAGAAAGTCAGTTCACATACCTTCCGTCACTCATTTGCAACCCACTTGCTGCAGAATGGTGCGGACATTCGTACGGTGCAGGAGTTGCTTGGCCACAATGATCTTAGTACCACGCAGATCTATACACACATTCTTGGCAGGCACTATGCGGGAACGGCCAGTCCACTGGATCGCCTGGGCAATTCTTAACCGCGCCTCACGCCCCACCAGGATAACCCGGCCGCAAACACAGCCACTACACCTACACTACCCAGCAGCACCAGCACTGCCGCTTCTGCAGCAGCACCTCCTTCCATGCCTGCGGCAGCTACTGGTGTCGTCCGCCCGGCGCCCAGCATGCCGCCAATCAGGCAGCCAATCCAGTTGGCATAGCTGCTGTAGATCCACAACCATTTCAGCCACAGCAGTTGATGATCGCTCAAGCGGAAGTGCGTCCAGATAGCGCCTATAGCAATTAATAGCAGGCCGCTCATCATACCGATCGTGTGAGCCGACACGGCCAGCCGAGGAATCGCAGCCAGCGGCACAAAAAATGCGCCAATCAGCGACATGAATATCAGGGCAAAGGCCCAACGGAACAGACTGGTGTTCACTTACGCACCATGTCGCGCAAACACCTGCGCTTGAGTCAGTTTTTCAGTGTCATTGGCAAATGCGTAGTAGTCGGGCTTGTGATCAATGAAGATTTCTTCCTTGAATATCAATCCAGGCAAATTCTGGAACAATCCCGCCATCAATGTGTAGTGGCTGCTATTTTTCAGGTGGTAAAAGAGGTGTGTTCCGCAGACTTTGCAGAAAGCTCGCTGCGCCCACTCGGATGAACTGTAAACAGCCACGCTCTCTTTGCCGTGAATTTTTGGAACGTCAATGGCTGTAATGCCCATAAACGGACCACCGCCCCATCGCCGGCACATGCCACAGTGACACACTTCCACTGTTTTAACAGTCGGGGTGGTGATAGTGACCGCCCCGCACAGGCATTTTCCACTCATGGTGTCGCTCATATCTAGCTCCCCCGAACGCTGTCTGGTTTTTGTGATATGCGCCGCCGGGCACGCTACCGCCCTACGGTGTCCCCCGCAAGAAAGAACCGGCCACTGGCAACCGGTGGATGTCTGACCTACAGTATGAACTCTCGCGAGCTATAGTCGCGACCAATCTCGGCTATCTGGACGCTGTAGGCGGAGTACCAGTGCTCACGCCCCATTTTTTGGGCAGCGCGGTGTTCAGGGTGATCTTTCCAGGCTTTGATGTGGGCCTCAGAGGGCCAGTAGGAGAGTGCGATTTCAGAATCGCCTTCGGTCACGGCTGTAAATTCCAGGCAGCCGAATTCAGACAGGGCAAGCTCGCGCATGCGGGCAGCTGTGGTGGAATACTGCGCGTCCAGTTGTTTGACAGTGGCGCGAAAGATAACAACAAACACAGCTCATTCTCCTTATGGCCGCCGGGGTTCTTGCTGTCCCCGAAGTGGTTGTGTCATCTGTTTAAAGTAAACGTACGAAAATTGCAACCGTTTCCGCCCTACACGACGCTAAGTCGGGATTAACTACAGTTGTCGTGCAGCCTCCAGTACGTAGCCAAAATCGGGTCGGTCCCGGTAGTCTTCCTCGGCAAATTTAGCCAGCACGGTGCCGTCTGAACTCAGCAAAAAGATGCCGGGGTAGGGGATACCATAGGCTCGGCTGCCAGGCTCATAATCGGCATTCAGTATCCCCAGCGCGCTCACATGCCGGGTACCTTCATCGCGCAATAACGGAAAACGGGTCTCATAGTCGATTTCAGCGTTTTTCAGTGTGTCTATTGAATCGTAGGTCATGGTGGCAACGTTGAAACCGAGGGCATCGAATTCATCTACGACATCCACCAGTTGCTGCAATTGTGCAATACAGTAAGGGCACCAGTCGAAGGAACGACTCAGAACCAGCAGCAGGCCTTTGTCACCGCTCAGATCGTCTAGCCCGCGCCGGGCGCCGGTCTGGTCGGGAGCATCAATGGCGGGTATCTGGCTGCCAACCGGGAACTCCGGCGCCCAATTGAATTCCTGTGCGATTGAGAATGAACTAAAGAGTAGTAATAAGCTGCCAATAATCGGCATGAGCGGGTTTTTCATATAGGGCCCCAGAACTGATTGTTATTGTTTAAGTAGACCCGGCATTCTCTGATTTATTACTGCGTCGGTGTTTGCAGTCGATCTGCCGGGTGATTCACCCCGTCCATCCATTGCAGCTCGCCCAGATCGCGCGGGTTCACTCCTTCCAGGCAGGCAACATTAAACCCGAACTCCTGCGGGTTTGAGCGGCGCTGGTGATGCGTGTAAATGCCGCAAACGCTGCAGAAATAGTGCCTGGCTACGCAGGTATTGAATTGGTAGAGGGTAAGCTTGTCACGGCCCTGGATAATGCGGATAGCGGGTTCGCTGGTGGTGCCCATAATGGCACTGCGGCGCCGACAGAAGGAGCAGTCGCAGCGCCGGGGACTGACTACACCATCAGGCAGATGCAGCTCCATTACAACAGTTCCGCAGTGACAGCTAAGTGTATGAAATGCCTGTATCGGGGTCGGTCCGATCTGCTTGATGCTCATCGCTGTCCTCCTGACCTGCCTGCTGTGCGGCAGACTGCTCGTAGTCATCAATCACGGACTGTGCAGCCTGGCAGTCATCATCGTGCACCTGCACGGTGGCAAGCCCTTGCAGGGGCAATCCACCTGCGCCGCCTTGCAGGTAGTGTCCACCCACGTGGGCATCAATACCGTGCGACTGCAGCAGGCCGGCTACAATATGGGCTTCAACAATGTCTGCCGCATGGTAAATGATTTTCATGCTGGCAGTATGGCAGAAATTCTTCTGCCGCACAGCTAGTTAAACCTTTTTGCTTGTGACTCGTCGCTTGCCCTTGTCCTTGTTGACACGTTTCTTGGGACCGGCGCGCTTTTTCTCTTTGGGTTTGTCAGCCGCCTTTGCGCCGCGCGGCGCCCGCGTAGGCTCTATAAAGGCATCACGACGTGTGCTCGTTCTTGGCTTGCCTGGCTTGCGTGGAGCATCGCCATCTGCCGCGCGCGCTCTGGGTTTGCGAGGTGTATCGCCATCATCCCGGCGCGGTCGGCGCTCAGGCCGGTCGTTGCGTTCGAACCGTCCACGACTGGCAGGTGCGGCCTGCGACGCAGAGGTGCGCGCCAGATTCAGTGCCTGACCGCACACACGGGTGCGCTGCAGTGTCTGAAAAACCTCATCAGGCATGCCTTCTGGCAGGTCGATAGTAGTGTAGTCATCAAAGATCTGGATGCGGCCAATAAAGCGACCTTCAATGCCACCCTCATTGGCAATGGCACCCACAATCTCACGGGGGGTGACGCCATGTGTGTGACCTACGGCCAGGCGGTAGTGCTCCATGCCTACTTCAACGCCGTCCTCATAAATACGCTCGTCCCGACGCTTGCGCGCTGCCCGGGCAGAATGGTCATCTCCGTCCAGGAATAACGCCGCCTCATCATCGCGCGCCGGCACTTTGCTGCGCACTTTCCGCGCGGGTCGATCATCATCATCTTTAAATGGTTGTCGTGGCGCCTTGTTGACAACATCTTTGACAGACGGCTCCAGAGGCCGATCTTTCTGCAACAGAAATGCCATGGCTGCTGCCGCATCTTCCAGTGAACAACCGTATTCCTGGATCAGATCAGCGACCAGCACATGAAAGAAATCCAGATTATCCTGTTCCAGGGCATTGGCAATGGTCTGCTTGAACTGCTGGCTGCGCTTGAGAATCAGGTCGCCACGGGTTGGCAGTTCCATTCGGGTAATTTTCTTGCGCGTGGTTCGCTCAATGGATTGCAGCATGCGCTGCTCGCGCGGTGCAACAAACAGAATGGCTTTGCCACTGCGGCCGGCGCGGCCGGTGCGGCCAATTCGGTGTACATAAGCCTCATTGTCATGCGGAATATCGTAATTCATGACGTGACTGATACGCTCTACGTCAAGACCACGCGCCGCCACATCGGTTGCCACCACGATATCCAACTGGCCGTTCTTTAACTGTTCAACAGTCCGCGTTCGCAGTTGCTGGTTCATATCACCGTTCAGCGGCGCTGCGGAGAAACCCCTGGCATTCAGCTTATCGGCCAGTTCTACGGTGCTGTTTTTGGTGCGCACAAAGACGATCATGCCGTCGAACTCTTCGACTTCCAGCATACGGGTCAGCGCATCCAGCTTGTTGGTGCCCTGCACCAGCCAGTAAAACTGTTCGATATCGGCGTTGGTGCTGGTGGCACTTTTGATGCGTACTTCTTTGGGGTCTTTCAGATATTTGTCGGCGACATTGCGGATGGCCGGCGGCATGGTGGCAGAAAACAACGCAACCTGACGTTGATCAGGCGTCTGCTGCAGAATCATTTCCACATCGTCAATAAAACCCATGCGCAACATTTCGTCGGCTTCATCCAGCACCAGGGTATTGATGTGTTTCAGATCCAGCGATCGACGGCTCAGGTGATCCAGCAAACGACCGGGCGTACCCACCACCACATGCACGCCACGGCGCAGCGCCTGTAGCTGACGACTCATGTCCTGACCACCATAAACCGGAAGTACATGGAAGCCGCGCAGGCCTTCGGCATAGGTCTGGAAGGCTTCGGCCACCTGAATGGCCAGCTCACGCGTCGGGCAAAGTACCAGCGCCTGGGTTTTCGGGTTATTCACATCAATACGCGCCAGAATCGGCAATGCAAAGGCTGCGGTTTTGCCCGTACCGGTCTGCGCCATGCCCACAATATCATTACCATCCAGCAGCGCGGGAATCGTGGCCTGCTGAATGGGCGATGGTTTCTCGTAACCAACGCGCCCCAGTGTTTCTAACAGGAATGCGGGAAGATTGAGCTCGGCAAAACCGAGATCGGGCGTGGTGCTGGACATAATCGTTGCCTGCTGGCGTGAAGAAGCAATAAATGGGGAATTCACAAAAAGGGCGCGCATTATACGCCACTCTACAGCCAAAGGTAAACTACTGATGGGGACGGAGACCGGCGCTCCGTCCCCCGGCGCCCCAGCGGGGCGCTCTAGCAGTATGGCACTGCCCCCGGGGACGGAGGCTGCCTCCGTCCCCCGCGTATCCAGGCCGGTGGTTTAACGGGTAAAGCGCCCTTTGGGCGTCGGGGGACGGAGCGCAGGTCTCCGTCCCCGCACTGCTCGCCTGATCACTTTGATTTCAGGAAGTCTACCGCCCGATCAGGGAAGTCGGTGAACAGGCCATCTACGTTGGCCTCAAAGAAGAACAGCTCCAGCATGTGCTCAAAGCTGTCGGCGTAGGCGGGGACCTGCCCTTCGTCCAGGCGGAAGGTATAGGGGTGCACCTGCAGGCCAGCCTGGTGAGCATCGCGCACCAGGGAGCTGATCAGCAGACGATTGCGGGTGGATTCGGGGCTGATGATCATACCTTTTTCGGGCCCGATGCCATCGGCGTAGCGCGCCAGCTCGCGCATACCGCCGGGTTGCAGAATCCAGTCGTAAACCTCATCATCGCCCATCAACTGCACCAGCTTCAGCTCCACATCCAGAGCCGGGAATACTTCTTCCTTGACGCGTTTCAGCTCGTCGAACTCGAAAGTCTGTACATAGACGTTGCTGTCCTTGTTGATATAGCCGTAGCGTTTCAGCTCCGCGAGCACCGCCATGCCAATGTCTTTGCCATGTTCATGGTGAAAGGCCGGAGCCTTGAGCTCGGGGTAAATGCCGACGTCGCGGCCCATCGCCTGGTTCATACCTTGCACCAGCTCAATCTGTTCTGCCAGCGTATGAATCTTAAAGGAGGACTGCCACAACGGAAAACGTCCCGGATAGATCTTCTGCTCTTCACCGCTGTCGCTGAGCCGGTAGCCCTCGGTCACCTGCAGTTCGCGCAGCTCTGCCAGAGTGAAGTCAATGACATAGTGGCGACCATCGTCTCGGGCGCGGCCGGGGAATCGATGACGCACATCGGTGTTACGGTCCAGGGTCAGGTCGTGCCAGACGATCAGCTGATCGTCCCGGGTCATCACCACATCCTGTTCCTGAAAGTGCGCACCCATGGCATAGGCCATGGCGGCAGCGGGCAGAGTGTGTTCCGGCAGGTAGCCGCTGGCTCCACGATGGGCCACCACCACCTTGTCAGCCGCATCACTCTGCGCCATGGCCGGCGCCAGAGGCACTACATTCCCCGCAACCACACTCATGATCAACGCCCCACCCAGCATTCGCTTCAGCGAAAAGATGGCCATCAGTGTACTCCTTTATCCGTCAAATAGGTGTGTCAGTATGCCTGTCGGAAGCAGGCTACGACAATTGTTTGACCGCCAGATGACAAATCAGTTACCCAGCCGGTAGCGTAATTTCACTACCCAGGTGTCACTGATGCGCTCACTCCAGGCATCAAACAGCAGATCCTGGAACTCTGACCCAACATCGCTGGGCAAATTACTTCCCCGTGTATAAACAATAAACAGATCCGACAGCGGTGCAATCTCCCAGCGATAACGGGCCTGGAAACTCATCCGGCTGACGGTAAAGTCATCCGGCGTTACATTGGGCTTGGCAGAGCGTATCAGTCGTGTCACATCTGTCTGGTTTATACGATAGAACTTATCCTCATGCGCCTTGATACCGGTCCACTGCACGGCCAGCCGGAACTGCTGCTTGGAGTTGATGAAGTAGTTAACATTCCACTGCGGCGACCACTCATTGGCACGAAAGGCGGTCATTCGGTCACCACCCCGATGCACCAGCCATGATTCACGATCACGGTAGCGGACGTTAAACTCCGTAGAGAAGCGGTCATTGGGCTGCCAGTCCAGGCCAATTGAGTAGTTGATGTTACTGCGCTTGAGATCTTCCTGACCGTTGCCCGCGCCAAAACGAATACTCAATGGGCGGGACCGGTCACTCTGCCAGGAAACATCGTAGGCCAGTCGATGCGGTATTTTATAGGTACCATTGCCACGGCTGAGTCTGTCATCGACGCGTGGCGGAAAATAGCGGAAGTTGAGGTTCAGAGAGGTGTTGTCATGGAACGTCATGTTCTGCCCAAAGAACAGTCCCAGACGCACCGGCCGACCATCTGTATTCCACTGGTTGATGACGTTCATGGAACGGGTCAGCGATCGGTATTTTTCCAGCCCTGACTGCGTCACGCTCAGCCGATAATCCAGCATCATGTGGTCATTGCGCTGCACATAACCGACATCGTTGATTTCCAGCTTGTCATCAAAAAAGGTGCCTGTGAACGTGTGCTGAACGCCGCGCTCTGGCCTGAAGTTCAGGTCAAAAAACGCACCTTTACCGGTCTCTCCATTAACATCGCTGTGCAGGAGCTGACCGTCAAATACCCAGCGGGTATCTGCGGAAAAATAAGCCACATCAATGGCATTGACGGTTGCCTCACGATCCGGGTGGTCAAGCCGCGTGCCCATCCAGCCGATACCTCGGCGACCACCGCCGGAGGTGTCTTCGTAAAGTAGTCGGCCGACAGCAAAATCACGACCGGTCGACTGAATGCCAACACGACTGCCATCAGCAGCGCGTCCACGAATCAGCATATCGTCTTCCGCTGCCACCAGCGTTCCGTAGCGCCAATTGCCCTGCGATCCGGTGACTTTGACGGCACCCAGCAAATCGGCAGGCGCATTTCTGTCGGTGGCACTGACCGTGACACCCGCAGGTGTGCTGAATCTGGGTGCAGCCCCGATACGACGGGTATTCAACACAGTCGTTGGCCCAAAAGGTCCGCCGTTAGCACGGGGAGTGGCGCGAAAAACATCCTGTCCTTCCAGGAAGAAGGTTCGCTTCTCGGAAAAGAACACCTCAAAGGCACTCAAATTTACAACCACATCATCCGACTCCACCGTACCGAAATCAGGATTGAGTGTCGCCGATAGTTGCGTGTTGGAATTCGGCCGCCAATAGATATCCGCACCAACCCGGGTATCAGATTCGCCGCTGATGTTGTTATACGTGGCAGAGGCGTAAGGGTAGAAAGTGAATTGCGTGCGCGGATTGATACCCGCGACTGAAAACTTCTGAAATGCCGACAGGTATTCCGGATTGGTTCCCGGTAATGCGGGCCAGGACCAGGTTTCGTTGAGATGCGCCACCATGCGCTCCATATACAGTCCGATCTGACGCGTCTCACCCGATTGTGGCAGTTGCATCATGCCCCAGGGTATGAACATTTCCGCCGACCAGCCATTGTCCAGCTCCTGAGTGACTGCATCCCAGGGACCATCCCAATCCCGGCTGATCTGTTTCTCCGGAAGAATGGTGCCATCGGAAAAGGTGCCGCCCAGATTGATCCGCAGGTAATAGCCGTAAAGCCCATCGCCTGACGTGTCGATTGACAGCACAAACCCGTCACGGGGCACGCCCTGATCTCGCGAACTCATGCGCGCCACCAGCGTGTCCGGGTCCTGATAGTTCATCACGCCGACGTAGATACCACGTTCGTTATAGAAAATGCGTGCCTCGGTTTGCATGGAGGCCGGTGCCAGGGTATCCGGGTTGATGACCCGCATCCCGTCATAGGCTGGCAGACTCTGCCAGACCGCCTCATTCAGAAAGCCATCCAGTGAAATGGCGCTATCCATCCTGGTCAACGGAATAACATCTGCAGAAGGTGAAGGTTGAGCAAAAAGCGACGGGGAATTAAACAGGCTGACGAGCGTCAGACAGACAGGCAGCAGGGCGGACGACAGACGGCGACCAGTGAACGGAAATTGCACGGTGGGTGATCCTTTTACTTTTTTTAATTGATCGCATTATAACCACAAGAATTTTCCTCATTGATCACGCCGTCATCAAAAACACCCTGTCGTTTCACTTTGTTACAGATGAACCGCGAATTGCCACATTGTCAGCGAATTAATGTCACAGCCCCCTTGTCAAATCTATTAAAGCCACCCGATACGCATCAGAGGTTATTGCATGCGAATGTTCAAACGACAGATCAACCCGATATTTGTAGAAGAAGAGCAAGAGTACAACTGGAACGAAAAGCGAGGACTTGGCACACGGCTAACAATCCTGTTTTTGTTGCTTAGTGTGATTGCACTCCTGGCGTTTATCGGTATGCAATTATAAAAACGGCCGGGCAATGTCCACTGACATCAACCCGGCCGCTTACAGCCTTTCTTGTACAACAATGACTTACTGTGCAGGCTTGGGAGCCGCCGCATTCACGGCCAGCGACGGTGCTTCTGCCGACGGTCGGAACACCTCGCTGTAGAGGAAGAAATCCGTCAATACCGAACGCAAATGAATAGAGGCGTTCAGATTGTCGACCAGTTCCGAGCTCATGCGCGGCTGCGCCAGCACAAACTTCAGTGCAGCGCTGGCCTTGCGGATATCATCGGCAATGACCTGCTCATAGTCGTCCTCACTACCTGCCAGCGCGCCAGCCACATTCTGCATGGAATCCAGCATATTCTGCAGGGTTGGTCGCGCATGCGGTGGCGGATAGTTGTTTTCATCGTGCGGTGGACGCCCCTGCGCAGCATAAGCAAGCAGGAACTCATAACCGGATTCGACGACTTCGATATCCTTTTCCAGATCTTTTACTGCACTCAATCTTTCACCTTCCATTTGTTCTTGTCGTGATACGCATTCATTTCGTCTTCGGAAATCCAGCCTTTAACCATGGAGCGAGTGTAAAACTGCTTCTCGGGCCGGACAGCAAAATAAATATGGATAGCGGTAAATGCAATCAGGGCCAATGTTGCCAGCCCGTGCAACAGGAACATCAGACCCAGTTGCGCTTCATCACTGACCGACTGGCGCTCCCAGAATGGAGTATTGATGTGCGTGAACAGGATAACCCCAGTGACGATGACCAACAGCACCAGAATAGTCATGGCCCAGTGCATGCCTTTCTGCTCAAAGGAATACTTGCCGGGTTTGCGGTTTTCATCAAAAGGCTCGGCAAAATCGGCTGGCGTCAACAGCATGGACTTGAAATCCTGCCAGAAGGTGGCTCGAACAATATGGAAGGCGACGACGAAGGTCAGCACCAGGCCGGCAATCCAGTGAATATTCAGCCAGGCAAACTTGATACCGATAATTGGCATCACACCTGTCGCGATCAGAACCAGAACTGAGGCCGCCATGATCCAGTGGAATGCCCGATCGATGGCATCATGACGATTGACCTTGGGTCCGTCTGCCGATGGCTTGGCGCGCTTTTTGGCCAGTGCAGCCATAACAATGGCATGCCCTGCCAGCAATATCAGGATGGCAACTGCCACCACCCATAAAAGGTCCCAGGCCACCCCCAGAATAACCTCATCACCCCATACATCGCGTTTATAACGAACGATTTCCACGTGATATCCCCTCAGCTGTTAGCTTTTGCTTATTTTTTACAGGTGCTTTCCTGACACCATCATGACGATCAGTTTAACGACTATCAGTTTGCCGGAAAACAGAGGCGCTAGAAGGCGAAGAGTAATCCAGCTCACCCGTTTTATCAAGCTGAGATCTGTGCCAGTGCGTAACCTGGCTGTCGACCACCATGACCAGGGAAACTTGACATATTCTGTTTCGATGGTATTGTGTCCAGCCCCCACAAAATAGCGCAAAGCGTTTTGGGACCATCCGGAAGATCCCGGATATGCAGTCCAGGGGTGCAGGCAGAATCACCGAACCGTGTCAAATCAATAACTTCTAATTCACGCATCTTCCAGTCAGTGGTGCTACTCATAAAGCTGTGCCTGACATCACGGGAGCGATAAACGGTGGCCGAGCGGGATACACAAATAACGAATTAAAGAGACTTTGCGAGTTATGACTGATCAAGCCCAATTCCCCAGCCAGATTGGCTTTCCGGACAAGACCGGACTTTACGACCCGGCCAACGAGAAAGACGCATGCGGCGTCGGCTTTGTTGCAGACATCAAGGGTCGTCCCAGTCACCAGATCATGCTGGACGCCTACCACCTGAACTCACGCATGGATCACCGCGGCGGCTGTGGCTTTGAGGCCAATACAGGCGATGGGGCCGGCATCCTGATGGCGCTACCTCACTCCTTTTTTGCAGACATCGCAAAAAAGGAGTTAGACACCACTCTCCCGGCCCACGGACACTACGCAACAGGCAACATTTTCCTCCCCCAGAACACCAAAGAACGCGAATACTGCAGAGATGCGATCAACCAGATCATTGCAGAAGAAGGTCAGGTGCTGATCGGATGGCGGGATGTGCCGGTGGATGCCGAAGGTGCCGACGTAGGCCCGGCAGCCCGGGCCGCGCAGCCAAAAATTGAGCAACTGTTTATTGGCGCTGCTGATGGCCTGGACCAGGAAGCCTTCGAGCGTAAGCTGTATATCATCCGCAAGCGCTTTACCCACAAGCTGCGCGGTGACAGCTCGCTGACTCAGGCCAAAATGGTTTATGCCTGCAGCCTGTCCACCAAGGTCATTGTTTATAAAGGGATGCTGACACCCGGCCAGCTCTTCCCCTTTTATCAGGATCTGACCAATCCGGCCTGTGAAACTCATATGGCCATGGTGCACTCACGTTTCAGCACCAATACTTTCCCGTCATGGGACCGTGCCCAGCCCAACCGCTTCATGAGCCATAACGGGGAAATCAACACCCTGCGCGGCAACGTGAACTGGATGGTAGCGCGCGAAGGCACGCTTGAAACGGATCTGTTTGGCGACAAACTGAAAGACCTGTTCCCCATTATCGACTCCGACTGCTCGGATTCCGGCTCCTTTGATTCGGTGCTGGAATTCATGCTGCTGTCCGGCCGCTCCCTGCAGGAAGCGGTCATGATGATGATTCCGGAAGCCTGGCAGTCTGACGTCAATATGTCTCAGGACAAAAAAGACTTCTACGAGTTCCACAGCGCTCTGATGGAGCCCTGGGATGGCCCGGCATCCATTGTATTCTCGGACGGGCACTATATTGGTGCGGTATTGGACCGCAACGGCCTGCGCCCCAGCCGTTATTACGTCACCCATGACGACAAAGTCATCATGGCCTCTGAAGTGGGTGTCGTGCAGGTTGATCCGGCCAACGTCAAGCTCAAGGGCAGACTGCAGCCCGGCCGCATGTTCCTGCTGGACTTCGAACAGGGCCGCCTGATACCAGACGAAGAACTCAAGCACAGCATTGCAGCCAAGCGTCCCTACGGCGAATGGCTGCAAAATCAGCGCATTACCCTGGAAATGCTGGCGGACGGCAACGAGGCCCACTCGCTGGACTCTGAAGATGTGTTGCAGCGCATGCAGGCCTTCGGTTATACCACCGAGACCATGCAGTTCATGCTGCTGCCAATGATCACCGAAGCCCGTGATCCACTGGGCTCCATGGGTAACGACTCGGCGCTGGCCTGTCTGTCTGACAAGCCACGCATGATCTACGACTACTTCAAGCAGTTGTTTGCCCAGGTGACCAACCCAGCCATCGACTCCATCCGTGAAGAAGTGGTCATGTCGCTGGAATGTTTTATCGGGCCGGAAGGCAACTTGCTGGAAACCACTGAACAGCATGCCCACCGGCTTAGCCTGAAGCACCCGATCCTGTCCAACAAGCAACTGCAGACCATCCGCGGTATGGATCACAACGGCCTGCGCAGCAAGGTGATTGATATCACCTATGATGCCCATGCTGAAAATGGCTACCTGAACGCTCTGGAGCGCATCTGCAAAGAAGCCTCACGGGCCATCGCCGAAGGTTTTGCTTTTGTTATCCTGTCGGATCGTAAAATCGACAAGAACCGCATTGCCATCAGCGCCCTGGTGGCGACCGGTGCCGTACATCACCACCTGATCCGCACGCACGAGCGCACCAAGATTGGCCTGATCGTGGAAACCGGCGAGGCCCGCGAAGTTCACCATCACTGTCTGCTGGTGGGTTACGGCGCTGACGCCATCAACCCTTACCTGGCCTTCGAGGCAATCTGGCAGGCACAACTGGATGGCTTGCTTGGCAAAGACTATCCGAACGAAAGCGACGTGGTTTACGCCTACAAAAAAGCCGTTGCCAAGGGCATGCTCAAAGTCATGGCCAAAATGGGCATCTCTACCCTGCAGTCCTACCGCGGCGCGCAGATCTTCGAAGCTGTGGGTCTGGCCGAAGAAGTGGTCAATCGCTGCTTCGTGGGCACAGCCAGCCGAGTGCAGGGTGTCAACTTTGCAACGCTGGTTGAAGAAACCGAACGTCGTCACCGCATCGGCTTCCCGGCCAACGATGAAAACCGTATCCCGGTGCTCAACAACCCGGGCGATTTCCACTGGCGAAACAATGGCGACAGCCACATGTGGGACCCGACCGCCATCTTCAATCTGCAGAATGCGGCGCGCACCAACAGCCCGGACGCCTACAAGGCCTTCGCCAAGTACACTAACGAGCAGACCACGCGTGCCTGCACCCTGCGCGGCCTGTTGAAGTTCCGCGACAACCAGCAGGCCATCCCGCTGGATGAAGTGGAACCGGCTAAAGAGATTGTTAAGCGCTTTGCGACCGGTGCCATGAGTTTTGGCTCCATTTCGCAGGAAAGCCATGAAGCACTGGCCGTTGCCATGAACCGCCTGGGCGGCAAATCCAACACCGGTGAAGGTGGCGAGGATCCCATCCGCTTCCAGCCGCTGCCCAATGGCGACTCCAAGCGCTCCGCCATCAAGCAGGTCGCGTCCGGCCGCTTTGGCGTGACCATCTGGTATCTGACTAACGCCGACGAGCTACAGATCAAGATCTCTCAGGGCGCCAAGCCCGGTGAAGGCGGTGAGCTGCCGGGCGGCAAAGTGGACGAACAGATTGCCCGCATCCGTCACTCAACGCCGGGTGTCGGCCTGATTTCACCGCCGCCACACCACGATATTTATTCCATCGAGGATATGGCGCAGCTGATCCACGACCTCAAGAATGCCAACCGCGCCGCACGCATCAGTGTGAAGCTGGTGTCTGAGATCGGTGTCGGTACGATTGCAGCCGGTGTCACCAAGGCCAAAACCGATCACCTGGTCATTGCTGGCCACGATGGCGGCACCGGTGCATCCCCGCTGACCTCTATCAAACACGCGGGTCTGCCGTGGGAGCTGGGTCTGGCGGAAACGCATCAGACCCTGGTCATGAACAACCTGCGCTCACGCGTTGTGTTGCAGACTGACGGCCAGCTTAAAACCGGCCGCGATGTGGCCATCGCCGCATTGCTGGGTGCCGAAGAATTCGGTTTTGCAACGGCACCGCTGATCACCCTGGGTTGCATCATGATGCGCAAATGCCATCTGAATACCTGTCCGGTCGGCATTGCCACCCAGGATCCGGAACTGCGCAAGAAGTTCAAGGGTCAGCCAGAGCACGTCGTCAACTACCTGTTTATGGTGGCTGAAGAGCTGCGCGAAATCATGGCCAGCCTGGGTATACGCACCATGAATGAAATGGTCGGCCGGGTTGACTTGCTGGAGAGCAACATCGCCATCAACCACTGGAAAACCAAAGGCCTGGATCTGACCAATATCCTGACCCCGGCCAAAGCGGTTTTCGCGAATACGGGCACTTACTGCTCCATGGCTCAGGATCACGGCCTGGACAAGGCCCTGGACAATCAGCTCATTGCGCTGGCCGCACCCACTCTGGAAAAAGGCGAGAAGGTCAACATCGAACTGCCGGTAATCAATATCAACCGGGTGGTTGGCACCATGCTGTCCAATGAAGTGGCTAAAAAGTTTGGTGAGCAGATGCTGCCCGATGACACCATCAACATCAAACTGAACGGCTCGGCCGGTCAGAGCCTGGGTGCATTCCTGGCCAGAGGCATCACCATTACCGTGGAAGGCGACGCCAACGACTTTGTCGGCAAGGGTCTGTCGGGCGGTAAAGTGGTGGTCTATCCGCCAAAAAACAGCACCTTCAAGGCTGAAGACAACATCATAGCCGGCAACGTCAATCTCTACGGTGCGACCGGCGGTGAAGCTTACTTCCGCGGTATCGTGGCTGAACGATTTGCTGTCCGTAACTCCGGCGCCAGCGCCGTAGTAGAAGGCATCGGCGATCACGGCTGTGAATACATGACCGGTGGCCGGGTCGTCATCCTGGGCAAAACCGGCCGTAACTTCGGCGCCGGCATGAGCGGCGGTATCGCTTATGTCTGGGACAAAGACAAAGACTTCGAAAAGCAGTGCAACATGGAGTCCTTTGAACTGGAGCCCGTCGCCGACGCAGCGGACATTGAAGAACTGAAAACGTTGATCAGCAACCATCTGCACTACACCGGCTCGACGGTGGCACAGCAGATACTGGACAACTGGGACGCTTCACTCGCACAGTTTGTGAAAGTGATGCCAACGGACTATAAGCGGGTGCTGGCCGAAATGGCAGCCAAAGCAAAAGCCCAGGCAGTGGCTGTCTGATACGTACAAAATTGCAGAATAATAGGTTTTAACATGGGTAAACCAACAGGTTTTAAAGAATTCGAGCGCGCCACGGTGCCCTACCGTGCACCGGCAGAGCGATTGCTGGACTATAAAGAAATTTACACCGACCCGGCTGAAGAACATCTTCAGACACAGGGTGCCCGCTGCATGGACTGCGGCGTACCCTTTTGTCAGTCAGACAACGGCTGCCCGGTGTACAACCTGATTCCTGAGTGGAACGATCTGATCTACAAGGGTCAGTGGCGCGACGCGCTGGATCGGCTGCACAAGACCAATAACTTTCCGGAGTTTACCGGTCGTGTGTGCCCGGCGCCCTGCGAAGGATCATGCGTACTGGGCATCAACAACCCGCCCGTCACCATCAAAAACATCGAAAACGCTATCATCGACAAAGGTTTCGAAAATGGCTGGGTACGGGCCAATCCTCCCAAATTCCGCACTGGCAAAAAGGTGGCCGTGGTCGGTTCCGGCCCGGCTGGTCTGGCTGCAGCCGCGCAGCTTAACCAGCATGGCCATGAAGTGACCGTCTACGAGCGCGCGGACCGTATTGGCGGCCTGCTGATGTACGGCATTCCGAACATGAAGCTGGAAAAGGACGTTGTTGACCGTCGAGTCAAGCTGCTGGAAGAAGAAGGCATCAAATTTGTGACGGGTGTGGATGTTGGCGGCAAAGGTGCTACTGGCCTGGATGTCAGCGAACTGCTGGGCAAAGTCGATATCCTGCTGCTCGCCACTGGCGCAACAACACCCCGTGATCTGAAGATTCCGGGCCGTGAAGGTGACGGTGTGCACTTTGCCATGGAATTCCTGACGGCCAATACCAAGAGCCTGCTGGATTCTGAATTGAAAGATGGCAATTACATCAGCGCCAAAGGCAAAAACGTCATCGTAATTGGTGGCGGAGATACCGGTACTGACTGTATCGCCACCTCGCTGCGTCATGGCTGCAAATCGCTGGTCAACTTTGAGATCATGCCCAAGCCATCTCTGGAGCGCCCGGCTGACAACCCCTGGCCTCTGTGGCCAAAGATTTATCGGGTAGACTACGGGCACGAAGAGGCAGCGCACCGTGATGGCAGCGACCCCCGCGTGTATTCCATCAGCGGTAAGGAATTTGTCCGCGATGAAAACGGCAAACTGCTTGGCATCAACACCGTTGAAGTGGACTCCAACTTCAAGGAAGTGCCGGGTACCACCAAGTTCTGGGAAGCCGATCTGATTCTGCTGTCCATGGGTTTTCTGGGGCCAGAACACTATGTCAGTGAGCCACTTAAGCTGGAGCTGGATCCACGCTCCAACTACAAGGCTGAGTACCGACAGTTCCGCACCAGCAATCCCAAAGTGTTTGCGGCCGGTGACTGTCGCCGCGGCCAGTCGCTGGTGGTGCGGGCGATTGACGAAGGTCGTTTGGTGGCAGAAGCCATTAACGAACAACTGATGGCCTGATTCTCGGCCAGAGGCCTAAACCGAAGCCGCAACCTGCAAGGGTTGCGGCTTTTTTGTTGGTAATTTGCCACAAACGCTGTGCTAAACTCCTCGTATGAGTACACCGGTTCTGACGCTGACCAATGTGTCAAAGCGCTATGGCGACTTCACCGCCGTCAATGAAATCAATCTGAGCATCCCGCAGGGTGCCGTGTATGGTTTTCTGGGTCCCAATGGGGCTGGCAAAACCACCACCATTCGTATGATACTGGACATTATCCGCCCGGACTCCGGACAGATCGAAGTACTGGGTCATTCATCGGCCATGGATGTGCGGCACCGCATCGGGTATCTGCCGGAAGAAAAAGGCCTCTACAAGAAGATGAAGGTCTGGGCCATTATCAGTTATTTCGCCACACTCAAGGGCCTGGACCGGCGCACTGCCAAACACAAGGCCTTCGAGCTGCTGGAGCGCTATGGGTTAAAAGATTTTGCCAACAACGCCGTTGAATCACTGTCCAAGGGCATGGGGCAGAAAGTGCAGGTACTGGCCTCCATTGCTCACGACCCGGAGCTGGTCATTCTGGACGAGCCGTTCTCCGGCCTGGATCCGGTGAATCAGGAAGTCCTTGAACAGTTGATTCGCGACCTGGCGGCTAATGGTCAGACCGTCATTTTCTCCACACATATCATGCAGCATGCAGAACGCCTGTGCGAACGCCTGTTGCTGATCACTCAGGGCCGCAAGGTTTTTGACGGGACGGTGGATCAGGCCCATGCCATTATTCCGCGCCGGGTTGTTCTGGAAACACGCGATGATCTGAGCAAGCTGCTGCAACTTGAGGATGTCCTGTCCATGCAGGAAACACCAGCCGCGCCAGAGGATCAGGCGCAGGGCATCCGTCAGTGGGAGCTGTATGTCCGTGAGCAGGCAGACCCGCAGAATATTCTCAAACACTGCTTTGAAAACAAGGTGTCGCTGAACCGTTTTGATTTCACACAGGCCAGCTTGCATGATGTGTTTGTGCACCTGGTCGGCAAGGAAGCACGGGAGCATAATTTCCGATGAGAGTCACCTTACTGATCGCCTGGCGCGAGTACCTGGAGAATGTCAAAACCAAAGGCTTCTGGATTGGCGTCCTGTTGGTGCCGATTGTCTTTTTTTTGATTTTCTTCATTTCCAGCCGCCTGGCCACTGCCACTCCGACTCGCTACTACCTGCTGATCGACCAGACCGGCAGCTATGCGGACGCGGTCAACTCGGCCATCCGGCGCGAGCACCAGCGCCGCGTCATGCAGGATTTCATGCGCTATTTGCAGGAGAACCGCATTGCCACCGCAGATACTCCCGCGCCCCAGGCAC
The DNA here is from genome assembly GCF_001444425.1 of Pseudohongiella spirulinae. Lineage (NCBI taxonomy): Bacteria > Pseudomonadati > Pseudomonadota > Gammaproteobacteria > Pseudomonadales > Pseudohongiellaceae > Pseudohongiella > Pseudohongiella spirulinae. The sequence continues at coordinate 174,805 of NZ_CP013189.1, read as the reverse complement.
CCAGCAATCAGCTTAATCAATTGATTGATGATTTTGGCAATGACGAAGTCGCCGCGCTGGATGAATGGCTCAGCAATGGGGGACTGGACTTTGCGCTGCAGATGGCGCGTCCGTACCTTCGCGCGGATGCCCCCGGATTTACTGAACCGCGACAACAGTTTATTCAGGTCAACCCGCCCGCAGGCATGAATCCCGACAGTCCCGCTGGCCAGATTGTTGAGGCACTCAGACCGTATCTGAATGGTGAGTTACGCCTCGATCATGATGGTGACCGGGTCAGCCTGTTTGCGTTAATCCTGATTCCTCATGAGGTCAATCAGGATATTGTGCGCCCTGACACTTTGCAACGACTGATGATAGAAGGCGCTGGTCCGCGTGGCGTGCAGTACTGGGCGGGCAATCTTACTGACACCCGATTATCCAACGCGATTCAGACCAGCCTTAACAACGCCATTCGCCAGCAGGAATATGCTGATCGCGGCATCGATATTGAAGCTGTTCGAGATGTTCAACGTACCCGCCTGCCACTGAGCCGCCTGGATCCCGGCAAGGCCGAAGGCGAGGAAGAGGTGAGCCTGGCTGACACCTTCCGCCAGTGGGCTCCCATGGGTTTTGTCTATCTGATCTTCATCTCATTGATGCAGAGCGTACAATACCTGCTCAGCAATACCATCGAGGAAAAGTCCAACCGCATCATTGAGGTGCTGCTGGCGTCGGTCACGCCCGGCGAAATGATGATGGGCAAGTTGCTGGGCATCGGCGCCACCGGCATCACCACCATCCTGGCGTGGATTACCTCGTTTTTTGTTTTCCTGCAGCTTTATCAGACCGTCGAAACAGCGGTCATCGCTGACATTCTGGATGTGCTGCTCAGCTCCGACCTCATCCCGTTTTTTGTGTTTTATTACCTGTGCTGTTATGCCCTTTATGCTGGCATCTTTCTGGCCATCGGCAGTCTTTGCAACACACTCAAAGAAGCCCAGAGCCTGATGATGCCACTGATGATGATTCTGGTCGTACCCGTGCTGACCATGAGTTTTATCGCGCAGGATCCCAATGGCACGCTGGCCCGGGTAATGTCATGGATTCCACTGTTTACACCCTTTACCATGATGAATCGGGCCGCAGCGCAGCCCCCCATGATCGATGTCATAGGCACCACAGTTGTTCTGCTGCTGGCGGTGGTGGCCGTCATGTGGCTGTCTGGCCGGGTTTTCCGGCAAGGCATACTGCGCACCGGCCAGCCGCCAAGGGTGGTTGAATTGTGGCGCATGATACGTCGTCACCAAAGCTGATTATCTGAGGAAACGCGCATGCGTGAAACCATGGAAAAACGCGGTTTTCTGATCGTGCTGGGTGCCATCACCCTGGCCTTTCTGTTAATCCTGCTACCTTTCTGGAGCGCCATTTTCTGGGCCTGTGTCATGAGCCTGCTGTTCAACCCGGTGCAGCGTCGGCTGGTTGAAAAATTCAATGGCCGGCAATCGCTGGCGGCATTGCTAACCCTGTTGCTGGGACTGATTGTGGTGGTAATCCCTGCCATTGCAATCGTGTTTGGTTTCATCAACGAGGGCGTCCAGCTCTACCAGTCAATCGAAAATCGCGAAATCAGCCCCTCGGCTTTTATCGAACGGGTGGGTAACGCGGTGCCTTTTCTGCCGGACCTGCTGCAGCGTCTGGGCATAGATACCAGTAATCTGCGCAGCTATCTGTCTGACTCCGCCATCAGTCTGAGCCGCATGATTTCACAGGAAGCCCTGAACGTGGGACGCAACACCGTCAGCTTTACCCTGAATCTGGCGCTGATGCTGTACCTGACCTTTTTCCTGCTGCGCGATGGCGAGAGCCTGGTCAACTGGATGCGCAATGCGGTGCCAATGGATGAAGAGCGCCGCCATGTGCTGTTTACCAAGTTTGCTGAAGTATCGCGCGCCACCGTTAAAGGCAACCTGGTGGTCGCCATCGTGCAGGGTGCGCTGGGGGGCCTGATCTTCTGGCTGCTGGACCTGCAGGCACCGCTGCTGTGGGCTGTGATCATGGCCTTCCTGTCACTGGTGCCGGCCGTGGGCGCCTCTCTGGTCTGGATTCCCGTAGCGATTTATATGTATGCCACCGGCGACTGGATAAAAGCCTCCATACTGGTGGCCTATGGCGCCGTCATCATCGGCCTGGCCGACAACGTATTACGCCCGATTCTGGTGGGTCGTGACACCAAACTGCCGGATTACATGGTGTTGTTTTCGACATTGGGCGGTATCAGTCTGCTGGGCATCAACGGCTTTGTGATCGGTCCGTTGATTGCCGCGCTGTTTCTGAGCTTCTGGACTATTTTCAGCAAGGAATTCAATAGCTGATCGGTATGTTAGAATAGCGGCCTGAAAAAACGCAGCGAGAGAGAATGCTTTGAAAAACAGCCAAATCAGTTTTATCGGTGCCGGCAATATGGCCAACAGCCTGATCCGCGGCCTGATCAACAAAAACGTGCCGCCTTCACATATCGCCGCCACCGATATAGACAGCGACAAGCTGGCTGAGCTGCAGTCCGATTGCGGCATTAACACAGGTGACAGTGCGTCGGTGGCAGCGCAGGCTGATGTCATTGTACTGGCCGTCAAACCTCAGGTAATGGCGGCTGTTTGCGAACAATTGCAGCCGCTGATCGGCAAATCAGACTGTCTTATCATCTCGATCGCCGCCGGCATCCCGGTTTGCTCTCTGCAAAAATGGCTGGGTGTTGAGCGCGCTATTGTGCGTTGCATGCCCAATACGCCCTCTCTGGTTGGCGAAGGCGCCACCGGCCTGTATGCCAATGCACAGTGCAGTGACATCCAGAAACAGCTGGCGGGCGATATCATGGGAGCCGTTGGCATTGCCTGCTGGTTGCAGGCGGAATCTGATATTGATACCGTGACCGCGCTGTCCGGCAGCGGCCCGGCCTACTTCTTCCTGATGATGGAAGCCATGGAGAAGGCAGCCGTGCAAATGGGTCTGGAGCCAAATGTTGCCCGACAGCTGGCCATACAGACCGCACTGGGCGCCGGCAAACTGGCCAGTACCAGTGATGTCGCGCCAGATGAGCTGCGGCGCCGGGTCACATCACCCGGTGGCACGACCGAACAAGCCTTGCTCTCCATGGCGCGGGACGGATTTGAAACCACAGTGGCAACGGCCATGCAGGCCGCGCAAAAGCGCGCCGCAGAACTGGCAAACTAAAGAGACTAAACACCATGAATACAGTTGGCAGTATTGGCACTCTGCTGGTCAGCACCCTGGGTACAATCTATCTCATGGCCATTCTGCTGCGATTTTTACTGCAGCTGTCCCGGGCCGATTTTTACAACCCCATCACGCAGATGATTGTCCGCTTTACAGATCCCGGCGTACTCCTGTTTCGCCGGTTTATCCCGGGCATTCGCGGCATTGACCTGTCGTCGCTGGTCTACGCCATCCTGTTCCAGTGCGCGGCCATGTACGCATTGATTTTTATGTCCGGCTACAGTTTCCCCAACTTTGGGCTGATCCTCACCTGGGGTCTGGCGGGCATACTGAACTTTATCCTGAACATCTATTTCTGGGGCATGCTGATTTCCATCATCGCCAGTTTTATCGCGCCGTTCAGCGGTCATCCGGCACTGGTGCTGGTGCGCCAGCTCACTGAGCCAGTCATGGCACCCTTCCGGCGCATACTGCCAGCCATGGGCGGACTGGATCTGTCGCCCATTTTTGTTTTCCTGGCCATTCAGATCATCAGAATCACACTGGTGTTGCCGGTCGGCGCCAACCCTGCTTTTGTGCTGGGCATGTAAGACATGCCCGACACTCTGCCGGAAAATTCCGTTGGTCTGGTGACCCCGCAGCTCCATCATTTTGACGAGCCGCTGACCTTGCGCAGCGGAAAAGTGCTCAATTCATACGACCTGATGGTGGAAACCTATGGCACGCTGAACGCGCAGCGCAGCAACGCCATACTGATCTGCCATGCGCTTAGCGGTGACCACCACGCCGCCGGCTATCACAGCATGGAAGACAGAAAGCCCGGTTGGTGGGACGTGGCTATTGGTCCGGGTAAACCCATCGATACCAATCACTTCTTTGTAGTCTGCCTGAACAATCTGGGCGGCTGCGCGGGCAGCACCGGACCAGCATCCATCAATCCTGACACCAACACCTGGTATGGCCCGGACTTTCCGGTAGTAACGGTGCGTGATTGGGTCAACAGCCAGGCACGACTGGCGGATCGCCTTGGTATAGAGCAGTGGGCGGCGGTGATTGGCGGCAGTCTGGGTGGCATGCAGGTGATGCGCTGGTCTATCAGCTACCCGGAACGAGTCCGTCACGCCATCATGATGGCGGTGGCTCCCAAACTCTCTGCGCAGAATATTGCTTTTAACGAAGTGGCCCGCCAATCCATTACAGCGGATCCTGAGTTCTATGCCGGTCGTTATCGAGAACATGGCACCTTACCTAAGAAAGGGGTCATGCTGGCACGCATGGTCGGGCATATCACCTATCTATCCGACAGCGCCATGCGCGACAAATTCGGCAAGGCATCTGAACAGTTAAAGCAGGCCTCCATGAACCTGGGCCGCGACCTGCGCGCCGGCAAGCTGAGTTTTGGCTTCGACGTCGACTTTCAGGTAGAAAGCTATCTGCACTATCAGGGTGAGCGTTTTTCTGAGACATTTGACGCCAACACCTATCTGCTGATGACCAAGGCACTGGATTATTTTGATCCCAGCGTTGATTACGACGGTGATCTGAGCAAGGCGTTTGCCAACAGCAACTGCAAGTTCCTGCTGGTGTCTTTTACCACCGACTGGCGTTTTCCACCGGAGCGGACTCAGGAGATTGTCACCGCTCTGCTTAAAGCCGGCAAACAGGTCAGTTATCTGGATATCGAGGCCGACCAGGGCCATGACGCTTTTTTGTTGCCAGTGCCACGTTATATGCAGGCACTGACGACCTATCTGGACAGAGTCAAGCGTGAGGTATCCGGACATGCGGCCTGATCTTGATATTATTCAGAAATGGATTGAACCCGGCAGCCGTGTGCTCGACCTGGGCTGCGGTGATGGCAGCCTGCTGGCCTATCTGCGCGAGCATAAATCTATCCAGGGTACAGGCTTGGAAATTGATGAAACCAAAATCAACGCCTGTCTGGATAAAGGCGTAAACGTCATACAGCAAGATCTGAATAAGGGATTAACCAACTTTGAATCTCAAAGTTTTGAAACCGTATTGCTGACCCAGACGCTGCAGGCAGTTCACTACCCGGACAAACTGGTTGAGGAAATGCTGCGTATTGGCAAGAACTGTATTGTCACTTTTCCAAATTTCGGCAACTGGAAAAGTCGCGCCTATCTGGCATTCAAGGGCCGCATGCCGGTATCCGATTTCATGCCGTACGAGTGGTATGACACACCCAATATCCACTTTTGTACGGTCAAGGATTTTGATGAATTCTGCCGCTCACGCGATATTAACGTGATCACGCGAACCGTTGTCGACATCAAACATCGTGACAGCATGATCATCAGGACTTTCCCGAATCTGCTAAGTGAAATTGCCATATATCATTTCAGCAGACCGGCTAGTGACGCCAGTTCAGACTCTTTGTCCAACTCTGCCAGCAGGGAGCAGTCAGCATGAGCCTGCACCTGAAAGGCCAGCGCATCGTTTTGGCCAGCGGCAATCAGGGGAAGCTACAGGAACTTCAACAGCTGCTGGAACCACTGGGCGCCGAGCTGATCCCGCAGACTGAGCTGGGCATCAGTGACGCTGACGAAACAGGTCTCACATTTATTGAAAATGCCATACTGAAGGCCCGGCATGCCAGCGCCATCTCCGGACTGGCCGCGCTGGCTGACGACTCCGGTCTGGCTGTTGATGCGCTGGGCGGTGCACCAGGTATATATTCTGCGCGTTATGCCGCCGCCGATGTCGGGCCGGCATGGGCCAACATGACTCGCCAGACTCGCGATGCGGCCAATAATCACAAGCTGCTGCATGCCCTGCAGGACGTCACTGAAGCAGAGCGCAGCGCTGCATTTCATTGCGTGCTGGTTTATATCCGCCATGCAGACGATCCGGTGCCGATTGTCTGTCACGGTCAGTGGCAGGGTCGGATATTAACGGCCGCACATGGCGAGGGCGGCTTCGGCTACGACCCTCTGTTTTATGTGGAACAGACCCAGTGCAGTTCAGCACAGTTACTGCCGGCCCAGAAAAATGAACTCAGTCATCGTGGCCAGGCTCTTCGCATGCTCGTACAGCAGTTGACCGGCTAATGCTGACCCTGCCACCGCTGAGCCTGTACATCCATGTGCCCTGGTGCGTTCGCAAATGCCCCTACTGTGACTTCAACTCGCACGAATTCAGTTCAGGCGCCGTCGCAGACGCGAGCTTGCCAGAGCAAGAATATGTTGCGGCTTTACTTGATGATCTCAAGCATGATCTTAAGTATGTGCAGGGCAGGGAGATTATCAGTATTTTTATTGGCGGCGGAACGCCGAGCCTTTTATCTGCCAAAGCTTACGAACAATTATTTGAAGGGCTGCAGAAACACCTCAGCTTCAGTCACGATATAGAGATTACGCTGGAAGCCAATCCGGGTACAGCTGAGCGCAACAAATTCGCTGACTACCGGGCTCTGGGCATAAACAGACTGTCTCTGGGTGTGCAGTCATTCTCGGCCGATCAGTTAAAAAAGCTGGGCCGGATACATGATCCGGATGACGCCCGCCGCGCCATAGAATTTGCGCGCAAGGCCGGTTTCAGCAGACTGAATGTCGACCTGATGTATGCACTGGAACAGCAGAGCTCTGCACAGGCGCTTGACGATCTGCAGCAGGCCATTGCCTTTCAGCCCGAGCATATATCCTGGTACCAGCTGACGGTGGAGCCCAATACGGCGTTTTATAAAAATCCGCCTCAGCAGCCGGAGGAAGATGCTCTGATAGATATGCAGGATGCCGGCCTGGCGCTGCTGGCTGACCGCGGTTTTCAGCGCTACGAGGTTTCTGCCTTTGCAAGAGCCGGCGAGGCTTCCCGGCACAACGTGAACTACTGGCAGTTCGGGGACTATCTGGGCATCGGCGCCGGCGCTCACGCCAAGCTGACTCAACCGCACCGACAACGCATTCTGCGCCTGCGCAAACGTCGTCAGCCCGCGCATTATCTCCAGGCCGCACGACACAGCCTGACGCAGGCGCAAACCAACCTGGCTAACCGCTATCCGTACCTGGCAGACGCAGCTCCAGTAGAAAGCGAGCAATTGCCACTGGAATTCCTGCTTAATGCGCTGCGTCTGCGTGACGGATTCAGCCGGGAGCAGTTTGAGCAACGTACCGGGCTGCCTTTTGCTGTGTTGTCAAAGCAGGTAGAATCCCTGCAACAACAACAGCTTCTGGCCGTTGATGGCGCCAGCATCCGCACCACGGACAAAGGCTACCAGTTTCTCAACAGCGTTCTTGAAGCCTTCCTGTGAGGCCGCACAATGAACATTCCCTTGAGCGAACAGCAATGTCAGGTTTGCCTGCTCAGCAGCCGCCCCCTGTCATCTGACGACATCGCGAATATGCTGGCAGCCATTCCCCGCTGGAAGAAAGTGCAGCGAGAAGGCATAGATCACATCCAGCGCGAATTTCACTTTCGGGATTTCCGTAACGCCTTTGAGTTTGCCGAACACATTGCCGTGCTGGCGGAACAGCAGGATCATCATCCGTCCCTGCTGATTGAATGGGGGCATGTCACGGTTGCCTGGACAACACACAAAATTAACGGCCTGCACCTGAACGACTTTATCATGGCCGCAAAAACTGATTTACTGCTGACATCGTCCGGCTGAATGACGGACATGGCTTATCGCAGGAATACTCTATGACACTGTTACAGCACTTCGATGCACTGCTTAGGCTGCCCAGCATCAGCTCGACCAATAATACGCTGGATATGAGCAACATGCCGGTCATCAATTATCTGGCAGAGCAGTTTGAGGCATTGGGTTTTCAGTGTGAGATCATGCCCTGTGACAGCGCCAGCGGTCAGGCCAAAGCCAACCTGATTGCCACGCTGGGCAGCGGCCCCGGTGGTCTGGTGCTGGCCGGTCATACCGATACCGTACCCATGGACCCTGAACTTTGGTCGGTTGATCCGCTGCAAATGACAGAAAAAGACGGGCGCCTGTATGGCCTTGGCAGTACCGATATGAAAGGATTTTTTGCGCTGATCCTGGAGGCTGTGCAGAACTACGTAGACCAGCCGTTGCAGCAACCCCTGATTGTGCTGGCCACCTCAGATGAAGAAACCTCCATGTTTGGCGCACGCAAAATCGCTGAAGCCGGACGCCCCAAAGCACGTTATGCCATTATTGGCGAGCCCACCGGCATGAAACCAATCCATGCCCACAAAGGTGTAATGATGGAGTCCATTCGCCTGCAAGGTCGCAGCGGTCATTCCTCTGACCCAAGCCTGGGCATCAATGCCATGGAAGCCATGCACGATGTGATCAGTGAGCTGCTTAAATTCCGCAGTGAACTACAGGACAAATATCGCAACCCGCTGTTTGCCATCGACAAACCCACCATGAATCTGGGCTGTATTCACGGTGGCGACAACCCCAACCGTATTTGTGGTCGTTGTGAACTGGAATTTGATATCCGCCTGATGCCCGGCATGCAGATTGATGAGATGCGCAGCCTGATCCGCCAGCGCATATCACCGCTGGCGCAGCAATGGGGAGTGGGTTTTGATCTGACACCCCTGTTCCCGGGCGCCCCTGCCTTTTTGTGCCCGGCCGAAAGCGACCTGGTGAAAACTGCCGAGCGGCTCACTGGCCATAGCGCCGGTACGGTTGCCTTTGGCACCGAAGCGCCCTGGTTACAGCAGATCGGCATGGAAACGATTGTGCTTGGCCCAGGCGACATTGACCAGGCGCACCAGCCCGACGAGTACCTGTCACTGGACAGGGTGCAGCCCTGCGTTGACCTGCTGCGCCGCTTCATCGATCATTACTGCATTGGCCAACAAGCGGTCAGGGATTAAGCAACGGAAAACAACATGGACAATCTGTCGCAATATATTGAGTGGTTCAGGCATTCCTCCAGCTACATCAATGCCCACCGAAAAAAAGTGTTCGTTGTGCTGCTGACCGGCGAAACCATCGCGCATGAAAATTTCAGCAGCATCGTACATGACATCACCCTGCTGCACAGCCTGGGTGTCAAACTGGTGCTGGTGCATGGTGCCCGGCCGCAGATCAATACGGCACTGGACGGGGCAACGCTGGAGCTGCGCTATCACAAAGGTCTGCGCGTGACAGATCCTGACAGTCTGCAGGTCATCAAGCAGGTGGTCGGCAGCATGTCGATTGACATTGAGGCACAGTTTTCCATGGGACTGGCCAACTCTCCCATGCATGGGGCCGACATCAAAGTCAGCCGCGGCAATTTTATCACCGCGCGCCCGCTGGGCATTATCGACGGTGTGGATTTTTCGTTGACCGGTGTAGTGCGTAAGGTAAACGCTGCTGCTATCCAGCAGCAGCTGGACAATAACTCCATGGTATTGGTCTCCAATCTGGGTTACTCCCCGACAGGAGAAGTATTCAACCTGTCAGCTGAGGAAGTCGCCACGGAAGTCGCCATCGCCATGAAGGCCGACAAACTGGTGCTGTTCGGACCACAGCGCGGGGTGATGGATGCCGCCGGCAACCTGCTCAGCACACTCAGCCCAACCGCAGCCGAGCAGGTTCTGGGCAACATCAGCGATGACGATGAGCAAGCCAGAAATGGCGTGCGTGAAACACTGGCGGCGGCCATCAAGGCCAGCAGCAAAACAGTACACCGCTGCCACCTGATTAATTTTGCTGACAATGGCGCCCTGATTGAAGAGCTGTTCACCCGTAACGGTAACGGCACACTGATCTCCCGCGACCATTTTGAACTATTGCGTCAGGCCACCATCGAAGATGTCGGTGGTATTCTGGAACTGATCGCACCGCTGGAAGCAGCCGGCATCCTGGTGCATCGCTCTCGGGAACTTCTGGAATCTGAAATCGACTACTTCAAGGTCATTGAGCTGGAAGGCATGATCATCGCCTGTGCCGCCATTTACCCGCTGGACGAAGAGTCCGGTGAGATTGCCTGCATCGCCATTCATCGAGATTATCAGGAAAGTGGTCGGGGCGACCATCTGCTGCGCGCACTGGAAAGAGAAGCCCGACGCATGGGACTGAGCAAGGTGATTGTGCTCACCACACAAACAGCTCACTGGTTTCTGGAACGAGGATTTGAGCCATTGCCGATCAGCGAGTTGCCTATCAAGAAGCAGGAGATGTACAACTATCAGCGCAACTCCAGGGCATTCAGAAAAACGCTTTAACGCTCCAGCACCACGAAGCTGTAATCATAAGGATTGGGGCCCGATGCGGAAAAATCTTCGCGCCCCAGCTCGTGCCACTCGCTGAGCTCAAAGGTCGGGAACCAGGCATCACCCTCAACATCCGCGTGCACCTGTGTCATATAAAGTCGATCAGCGTAGGGCAATGCCATCTCATAAATCTGTGCGCCGCCCATCACGATAGCCTCATCCCCCCCATTGATCAGGCATATGTTTTCTGCCAACTCCAGCGCAGCTTCCAGAGACGGGACAACGCTGCCCCCATCCGCCTTGAATTCGGGATTTCGCGAAACCACGATATTGGTGCGGCCTGGCAGGGGGCGACCGATTGAATCCCAGGTTTTACGACCCATAATAATGGGCTTTCCCATGGTGACGTGCTTGAAATACTTCAGGTCCTCGGGCAGATGCCAGGGCAGGGCATTGTTACGGCCAATTACCCGGTTCTGCGATTGCGCCCAGATTAGCGCGACCCGCATCTCGGGTTCGTCGTAGTTGTCTTGCTCTGTATCGTTATCTGTCATCGCTACACCGCCACCGGGGCCGGGATATGCGGATGTGACTCATAGCCAATCAACTCGAAATCCTCAAACTGATATTCAAAAATGCTGCCTGGTCGTCGTTTGATCTGCAGGGTAGGAAGGGGCAGGGGTTCCCGCGTTAACTGTAGACGTGCCTGATCCAGATGATTCAGATACAGATGTGTGTCGCCACCCGTCCAGATGAATTCTCCCACCTCAAGATCACACTGTTGAGCCATCATATGCGTCAACAGCGCATAGGAGGCGATATTGAACGGTACACCCAGAAATGTATCAGCGGATCGCTGATAGAGCTGGCACGACAGGCGGCCGTTAGCCACATAGAACTGGAACAGCGAATGGCAGGGCGGCAGCGCCATCTCATCTACATAGGCAGGATTATAGGCTACAACCATATGACGTCGTGAATCGGGGTTATTGCGAATCTGCTCTACAACCTTGCTGATCTGATCCACAGACTGACCATCTTTGCCCGGCCAGCTGCGCCACTGAAACCCATAGACAGGCCCAAGATCTCCATTATCATCAGCCCATTCATCCCATATGGACACGCCATTTTCTTTCAGGTAACGGATGTTGGTGTCGCCGCTGAGAAACCACAGCAGTTCGTGAATAATTGATCGCAGATGCAGTTTCTTCGTTGTTAGCACTGGAAAACCCTGCTGCAGATCAAAACGCATCTGGTGGCCAAACACAGACAGCGTACCTGTGCCGGTACGGTCACTTTTCTCGGCACCTTCAGCAAGAATCCGGTTTAACAGCTCATGATATTGTTTCATGTCGCAGGTTTCCTGTAAGCAATGACCAGCAATACGATGCCGGCGATAATCATGGGCAATGAAAGCAACTGGCCCATGGTCATCCAGTCCAGTGCCACAAAACCTATCCATGAATCCGGCTCACGATAGAATTCAACAAAGAAGCGCTGCAGACCATAACCCAGACCGAACAATCCCGACACGGCGTAGCGAGGGCGCGCACGAGAAGAGAACCACCAAACAAGAGCAAACAGCAATATCCCTTCAAGGAAAGCCTGATATAACTGTGAGGCATGGCGCGGCAAATCATCAACATGCGGAAAAACCATGCCCCAGGCCACTTCAGTGGGCCGGCCCCACAGTTCACCGCCGATAAAATTACCAATGCGCCCGATTCCCAGCGCCAACGGCGCAAATGGCGCGATAAAATCCAGCACTTCAAACCAGGGCTTTTTCAGTTTTCTCGAATACAACCAGAAGGCCAGCATCACACCCAGAAAACCACCGTGGAAAGACATGCCGCCCTCCCACACTCTGAGCAGCCAGATTGGATCTGCCAGGAAGCGGTCGAAGTTATAGAATATGACCGAACCAAAACGTCCGCCGAGCACAGCGCCTAATGCACCATAAAATACCAGATCAGAAAGCTGCTCATCAGTGAAACTGCCTTTCCAGGGGCCACTTCGCACACGTTTGCGCGCCAGCAACCAGGCCGCCGTAAAGGCGACGATATACATGATGCCGTACCAGTGTACGGTCAGTGGGCCCAGTGAAAACGCGACCGGGTCAATATCTGGATAGGTTAACATCTACTTCCTGCAATGGTTGTTAGCATCAATTTGAGCGCGATGACCGCAACAAACGGTCCACACCTGCGTTATAAAGCGCCAGGTCTACGCTGCTGCGTACACTCTGGGCATCGGACATCTGCATCACATCTTCCAACAGCTCCCGAGCCGTGCTCATCGTCACCGAACGAATCACGGCCTTGACCTTCAGAAGGGTCGAGGCGTTCATGGAGAGCACATCAAATCCCATCGCCATCAGCAACAGCGCAGCACCCGGATCACCGGCCATTTCGCCACAGATACTGACTGGTTTACCTTCAGCATGAGCCTGCTCCACAATATACTTCAGGGCATGCAGTACCGCAGGATGGAAGGCCGAATAAAGATCCGCCACGCGCGAGTTGTTGCGATCCACTGCCAGCAGATACTGGGTCAGGTCATTGCTGCCCACCGACACGAAGTCTACCATCTGGCACAGGTGCCGGGTCAGGTAGACCGCGGCCGGCACTTCGATCATGACACCTATCGGCGGCATGCAGACATCAAGACCCTCTTCCTGAAGCTCACGCAGAGCCCTTTTGATTATCTGGGTCGCACCTGTCACTTCCTGCAGGTTTGACACCATCGGCAACATGATCTGCAGATTATTCAGACCCTCGCTGGCACGAATCATGGCACGGGCCTGGGCGATAAATATTTCCGGGTGATCCAGCGTTACACGGATACCTCGCCAGCCCAGAAACGGGTTGGCTTCCTCTATCGGGAAGTAAGGCAGCGCCTTATCGCCGCCCACATCCAGGGTGCGCATGGTCACCAGCTTGGGCGCAAACGCCTGTAACTGTTCACGATAAATGGCTGCCTGCTCCTGCTCACTGGGAAAGCGCTCGCTCAGCAGAAAGGGCACCTCGGTCCGGAACAGACCGATACCTTCGGCACCATGATCCAGCGATCTGACCACATCAGTCATCAGGCCGGTGTTGACCCACAGGCTGACCCGATGATTATCAGGCGTTATGCAAGGCAAATTAATCAGGCCTTCCAGTCCGCGAACCAGTTGCTCTTCTTCTTTTAGTACTTCCTGATAGCGCTGTAACAGTTGCTCTGAGGGATTACTGAACACGGTACCGTTGTAGCCATCAACAATAACCTGGCGTCCATCCAGCCTCCGGTAAGGCAGGTCCAGAGTTCCCATAACGGTAGGGATGCCCATGGTACGGGCCAGAATGGCGACGTGTGAGTTGCCGGACCCCTTGACCGATATCATACCCGCCAGCTTCTCACGCGGGACTTCCATCAGCATCGACGGCGCCAGTTCCTCGCCGACCAGGATGGTTTGATCCGGATACACCTTGGGTTTGGTCCGTTCGGTTTCCTGCAAGTAGAAAAGCACGCGACTGCACAGATCCTTGATATCGGCGGCCCGTTCACGAAGATAGGGATCTTTCATCTGTTCAAATGATTTCACATGATCCAGGGCCACCTCGGCGAGCGCGCCCTGCGCCCACTGCCCGGCATAGATCAGATCGTTGACTTCCCTGCCCAGAGCTTCGTCATCCAGCATGCGCAGATAGACCTCAAACAGGTCACGCTCTTCCGGACGAATTTGATCACCCACCGAATCGCTCAATGCCCGGATATCGTCGCGCACCCGGTTCAAGGCAATAGAAAATGCGGAGAGCTCGCTATCAATGTCATCGGTCATGCGATTGGGAATCAGCGACAGGTCAGCATGCGGGAATACCACAACCGCCTCGCCAATGGCGACGCCTGATGCGCCCGAGATGCCGCTGAAACTGGCATCAGCACGGCGCTGGCCCGATGGACTGATGCCCTGGATAGCACCACTGGCCTCGGCCGCTGCAATCACGCCGGCCAATTGCGCCGATAGCGTAATCAGAAACGCTTCTTCGCCATTGTCAAAAGAGCGCTTTTCTTTGTGCTGCACAACCAGCACGCCAAGCACCTTACGGTGGTGGATAATCGGCACGCCAAGAAAGGAGCTGAACTGCTCCTCGCCGGTTTCGGAAAGATAATGGTAGTTAGGATGCTGCTGGGCATTTTCCAGATTAACCGGTTCGGCGTTTCGCGCCACCAGGCCAACCAGCCCCTCGTCCATCTGCAGGCTCACGTGTCCGACGGATTCTTTACGCAGGCCTTCAGATGCCATCAATACATGGCTGTTGATATCGCTGTCCAGTAGATAGACAGAGCAGACCTGTGTATTCATAGCCTCACGAACACGCGACACAATTATGTCGAGCGCAGTTTGCAGGTCCTTGGCGGTGTTCACCTCCTGGACAATTTCTCGCAATCTGTCGAGCATCATAGGCTTATGATTTTACGTAACGGTTGAGAGGTTTTATCAGCTGACGCAGCGCCTGGCGGTAAACCTCGCGCTTGAAATCGATGACCTGACTCAAGGGATACCAGAAACTGACCCACTGCCAGTCGTCGAACTCCGGTGCCATATCAGGATTGGCCAGACAAATGCGCGATTCATCTCCCCGCAGCCCCAGCAGAAACCATTTCTGCTTCTGGCCGATACACACCGGATTGGTATTCTGCCGGATGTATTGCCGCGGCAGCTGATAATACAGCCAGTCCCGCGTGCTAGAGAGAATATCGACGTCCCTGGCCTCCAGCCCAACCTCTTCTTTTAATTCCCTGTACATGGCCTGTTGCAGGCGTTCACCCTGTCTGATGCCTCCCTGCGGGAACTGCCAGGCATCCTGGCCAATGCGCTTGGCCCACAACACCTGCCCACGCCGGTTGCAGATGATGATACCGACATTTGGTCTAAAGCCTTCAGCATCAATCATTTACGACATCGTCCCGGTAATCCTGTTCAACCATCTGGCTTTTTTGCCAGCAAAGCATTGTTTCATAAAATCGCTCATCGCAAAAGCGCCGCGCAACATTGACTGTTTGCCCATGTATAATGCGCAGGCCTGCTAACCCCGCAATCAAAAAAGTAGAGTAAGTTTTATGAGGAAACTGGCGATATTCGATCTGGACAACACGCTGCTGGCTGGCGACAGCGATCATGCCTGGGGTGAATTTCTGATCAATGAAGGATTGGCTGATGCAGAAGCACACCGGCGCCAGAATGACGCCTTTTATGCCCAATATCAGCAGGGTACGCTGGACATGCAGCAGTATCTCGAATTCGCCATCGCGCCGGTCGTTGGTTTCAGCCGCGAACGTCTGGACGAACTACACCAGCGATTCATGCAGCAGCATGTCGATCCGATCGTTTTACCGGCTGCACTGGCGCTGGTGGAAGAGCACAAGACGGCCGGCGACCTGTGCCTGATCGTTACGGCCACCAACCGCTTTGTCACCCAGCCAATCGCGACACGTTTTGGCGTGCATGATCTTATAGCCACCGACCTGGAAGTTGCTGACGAAGTATTCACTGGCAGGATAGCGGGCATTCCATGCTTTCAGGCCGGCAAAATCCGCAAACTGCAAAGCTGGCTGGATGCCAACCCAGAGCACGGGGCGAACATCTCACACAGCGTTTTTTACAGTGATTCGTTTAACGACATTCCGTTAATGGAGGCAGCAGGTGAAGCCGTTGCTGTTGATCCGGACGACAAATTGCGGGCCCATGCACAGCGCATGGGCTGGCCCGTGATCAGTCTTCGACAGCCGTAAGCTCCACGATAAGATCATCCGCCAGCTGCTCGATCTCCTCTCGCAGCCGGTCTATATCCAGATCGGCCGGTATGTGTAGCAGAGCCTCAGCTTTGAACAGCATACCCGCCGCCATGGGCGCCGGGGTACACTCTGTTTCCAGGTCATCCACATTCACATGGTGACGGGCCAATGCACCGGCTATATCGCGGATAATGCCCGAACGATCATTACCAATCAGTGACAAGTGCAGCGCCTGACGTGGCGCATTGCCGTTGGCATCTACCGTTGTGCGCTCCACCACCAGACGCAGCCGGGGCGACAGTGCATCCAGGGCGGCAACCAGTTGATCGGCCTTGTCCTCATCCACGCTGACTTTCAGAATACCGGCAAACTGCCCGGCCAGGTGTGACATATTACTTTCCAGCCAATTGCCGTGGTGTTGAGCGACAATCAATGCCAGCGATTCCACCAGACCCGGCTGATCCTTACCGATCAATGTCAGCACCAGATACGTCTTCATCAACTACTCTCCTTCATGCGCCTGGCGCTTCATACTTGATACATCACGCCCCGATTCGGATGCGGCGCGGGAATTGACCGAACTCTTCCCAGTAGCTGACTCTTTCCGGTAATTGCTCGGCAGGTGCCTGAGTATGACCATTTATATCAGTCACACGCGAAACGATGGTGTGTTCACCAGGGCTGGCTCCCTGCCAGTCAAAATAGAAGGGTTTCCAGCTATAACGGCTGGACTGTGGATCAATTGTCGCCTGCTGCCAGGGGCCGTCATCAATTTTCACCTCGATGCTACGCAAAGGGGTGCCATCATTCAGGGCAAAACCGGCAATTCGGTGGCTGCCACCACGATTGGTAACCCGGACAATTACAGATTTAAGATTCATACGGGCAACTGAGTTTTCAACCCAGCGCTCTTCGCCGCCCACCACTTCACGCTTCAGGGTGACATAATCACGCCCCATAAAACGCCCCATGTAGCGGGTATCCTGCACATGAATCTGGGTAAGCCACTTGACGTTAGCGACCCCGTAGAACCCCGGGATAAGGAGCCGCACAGGCTGGCCATGGTGGACCGGCAATGGTTGGCCATTCATTTCATAGACGACCAGATTATCCTCGCGCATGGCGTCTTCCAGCGACAGGCTGCGTGCGAAGGCTTTCTCTACTTCGCGTCCGCGGATGGTTTCCATGCCTTTGTCAGCGCCGAAAAACACAACTTCCCGCCCGGCCGGTTGCACACCTGCCTGCGCCAGCAGATCTTTCAGGCTGACCCCGCGCCAGCGGGCATTACCTACCAGGCCGTGGAACATACGACCACCGTTACCACCACACTCAAAGCCGCAATCAATCTCACGGCTGGGCAGGGCGCGCAACTGCTCGTAAGTAAACTGCAGTGGCTGATCGACCAGCCCGGTCAGCTTCAGTTCATATCCTGCCGCGGCCACTTCGGGCTGACCATAGTGCTGCACAACGTAGAAGTCATCGCTGTAAAAATTGTTGATCTGGCGGGTATCGATAATATGAGTCCGACCGGGCTGGCGTGGACCCGGGGCCCAGCCTTCAGGCACATCAATAAAGGGTACAACGGTTTCGCCCTGTGCCAGTGCAAACCAGGGAACGCCGGCTGTGGCCGCGACCAGCCCGGCACTGACTCCGGCTTTCAGCAGTTGTCTGCGGCTTTCGTTTTCTATACTCATGTGACGAGCCTCATTGTTATATTTATTGTCGGAGCAACCCAGTTTGCTCAGTGTTGATGGCCGCCCGGACCATGCACGTGCCGATGTGCTATTTCGGCAGGCGTGGCATCCCTGACTCCCAACACCTCTATCTGGTAGTGCAACGTACGGCCAGCATAGGGGTGGTTGGTATCCACATCCACATTGAATTTGCCCACTTTAACAACCAGAGCGTTCCTGACACCCTGGTTGGTTCGAACACCCACGATGACACCCGGCACCAGATTCTTGATCGGTGGAGGGTTATGCAAGTGTTTGATCGGGAGCCTTGCCAGTTCGTTTGACTTGCGGAATCCGTAAGCCTGCTCAGGCGGCAGTGTAATGCTGAGCGTATCACCAGCCTTTTTGCCCGCCATAGCCTGCTCCAGGCCAACAACAACATTGCCATATCCGTGCAGATAGAGCAGCGGCTGACGACCGAAAGAACTCTCTATCCAGGGAGAGTAGCTGCCATCCTGGCGTACTTCACACAGTCGATAATGGAATGCAACAACGCGATTTGAATCAACACGCAACGTCAGGTGCGGCGGCGGCTCTTGCACAGAAGAAAAACTGACAGACGCGCCTTTTACAGACTCCTTGAGCGGCTCGGAAACCGCAGCGGCGGTCGGCTCAGCAGCCCTTGTAGCCGCTTTTTTAGCCGGCGCTTTCTTTGCGGGCGCTTTCTTTTTGGCTGCTGTTTTGGACTTTGTTGCCAATTCTTTTTCAGATGCAGCGGCCTTTTCAGGTGCTGCCACTTTCCTGGATGGGGCTGGTTTGCTGGCCGCCGCCTTTTTTGGTGGCGCTTTTTTTACTGCCGTCGTTTTGGTTTCCGTCTTTTTCGGCGCAGCTGATTTTTCAGATACAGTCGCCTTTTTTGACGTCGCAGACTTCTTGGCTGGCGCTGCCTTTTTGCTAGTCACCGATTTGGATGCCGCCGATTTTGCAGTGCCTGCCTTTGTATTGGCTGAGTCACTTGCCTCAGGCTTTTTGCTGCCAGCCGGCTTCTTTCCAGCAGACGCGCTCTTGGCAGCAGCGGCTTTGGTAGCCGCTGGCGCTTTTTTAGCCGCAGCGGCTTTTTTAGCCACAGGCGCTTTTTTAGCCACAGGCGACTTTTTAGCTGCAGGCGCTTTTTTGACCTCGGTCGTTTTTTTGGCAACCGGCGCCTTTTTGGCTGCTGAGGCAGCCTTTTCCGCAGCCGGGGCTTTTTTGCTTGTTTTACTGGTTGTTTTCTTTGCTGCAGTTTTCTCGGTCATACTGAACTCTCTCCAACAGATTAGCCGATTCTAGCAGATTGCCCGGCGTATAAAAGAGGAGAGAGTCGCAAAGCCGTGTAAAACCCCAAACTGACAGTTCAGGTGTGTTTAGTGTATACTGATCGACTTTTTACGGTAGATATCAAGGTTTACATCCATGTCCAGCAAATCGAAGAAAGACATTCCTGTATGTGATCGTGACGCACTGGCCCGACAGGTTGCTGCATTTCTGCAGTCCGGTGGCAAGGTGCAGCAGATTCCGACAGGCACCAGCGGGCAAACCAATACCCGCGGCCCCCGTCAGATTATCCTCAGCCACAAAACTGCCAATTGAACGGGCTTGCAAGCCAGAAGGATTTTCTCAGTCTTCCGACATCACTTGCTCAACGCTGTACCCTCGTTGCTGCAGCATGGCCAGAAGTCCATCGTCGCCCACCATGTGGGCGACACCGGCCAGAACATACTCAGTACCATCCTGATCAAACATGGCCTCAATTCTGGGTAGCCAGGCATTGTTCCGTTTCACCAGCATGCTCTCATAAAGCTCATCAGAAAACTCCAGCATGGTCGACACAAACTGATCCTCGAGTGCCTGCAGATCCGCAGACCGCCACGCTCTGACCATCTCTTCGATACTTTGCTCGAGATTTTCAAAATCCTGCAGGGAATAAAGAATGTATTCGCTTTCGTGTCCCTCGCCCATACCGGCCAGCAGGCTTATCTGCTCGTCCAAAGATTCCAGCTCACCCCGCGGCTTGCCGTCACCCATCGCCCTGGTATGGTAAAACGCATCAACCCCCTGCGGTGTAAACCCTAATTTCTGGACTTCCAGCACGGTTATCGTGCTGATCAGCAAGCCAGGCTTAAAGGTCTGCATCATGGCCATAGGCACTGGCAGCCCGGCCCCATCAATAAATTCAGTCAGCGTCTGGTAGGCCTCTTCATTGAGCACGGACCGCAGTGTGCGCCCATCCTGATAGGTCATTTGTGTCATCATGCGCTGCTGTAGTGAAGGGTCCATCATGGCCCCCAGGTCGGTCTCGAAAAACAGCCGGTCAGAATCAGCATAGGCCTGCTCAAAGGCCGATGGCAGCGGATAGTCGGACGCGCGCAGCAAATGAATAGTGCCTCCCATATATATGTAGTCATCATCCTTACTGACCTTCCAGACCGACGTATCAGCCACAGCCCCCGTCGCCACAAAAAGCACCAGGCCTGCTATCAGCCAGACCCTGCCCCACATCCTTTTTACAATCAGCATACAGCCTCCTTTTTGATAAACCCGATTACAGGTAATATGAGCCGCTATGGCCCGACTTTTGTTCAGACTACGCAACGTACCGGATGATGAAGCAGCTGATGTAAAAGAGCTGCTGGAATCTAACGGCATAGAATTTTACGAAACCACTGCCGGTAACTGGGGTATCTCCATGCCAGGCCTGTGGCTGCGCCATGATCAGGATTACGATCTCGCTGCCAGCCTGTTGCAACACTACCAGAGCGAGCGCAGCCAGCGTCTGCGCGCACAATACGAGGCTGACAAGGCGGCTGGGCGCGCCGACACGCAGCTAACCCAGCTACAGCGGGAACCCTTAAAGGTCATAGGTTACTTTATCCTGGTCGCGTTGATTATTTATATTTCAGTCACGCTCTTCTTTTAGACTAGACACTACAGCACCGACCAGCCATATATATTATCTATCATTAACCAACAAACATTTCATTTTACCTAAGCCTCATTTGTCGTTATCCTTTGCACCGTTATTTAAACCGCCGGTTCTGGCAACACGGCAAAAAACAGGTGAAAAAGGAGTATCTACGTGTCATTGATCAATACCGAAATCAAACCATTTAAAGCGACAGCCTTCCACAATGGCGAGTTTGTTGAAGTTTCCGATGCTGACCTGAAAGGCAAATGGTCTGTGGTGTTCTTCTACCCGGCTGATTTTACATTTGTCTGCCCGACAGAACTGGGCGACCTGGCCGACAACTACGACGAGTTCAAGAGCCGTGGTGTAGAAATCTACAGCGTATCAACTGATACCCACTTCACTCACAAAGCATGGCACGACAGCTCTGACACCATCCGCAAGATCCAGTATCCAATGGTCGGCGACCCGACCGGCGCGATCACTCGTAACTTCGAAGTCATGATCGAAGAAGCCGGCCTGGCAGAGCGCGGCACCTTTGTTATCGACCCGGAAGGTAAAATCCAGGTTGTTGAAATCACTGCAGGCGGTATCGGCCGTGATGCCTCTGAGCTGCTGCGCAAAGTTAAAGCAGCCCAGTACATTGCAGCTCACCCGGGCGAAGTCTGCCCTGCCAAGTGGAAAGAAGGTGAAGAAACGCTGGCACCGTCGCTGGATCTGGTCGGCAAGATCTGATCAAAGCCGGTTACTGAAAACAGCCCGAGAGCCCGGGCGCATTGTCGTCCGGGCTTTTTTACGCCTGAAATTTGTGTATTCAGAGGAATGAAAGTGATGTTGGATGCAAATATGAAAACCCAGCTCAAGGCCTATCTGGAGAAAGTCAGCCGGCCTTTTGAATTGGTAGCGTCGCTGGACGACGGTGCCAAGTCTCAGGAGCTGCGTTCACTGCTGCAGGATATTGCTGCGCTGAGTGACAAAATTACTGTCCGCGAAGACGGGCAGGATGATCGTCGCCCGTCCTTTGAGCTGGTCAGACCCGATGCTGAGATGCACCTGCGTTTTGCCGGCATTCCAATGGGACACGAATTTACCTCCCTGATTCTGGCCTTGCTGCAGACCGGCGGACACCCGCCCAAGCTGAGCGAAGAAACGATTGCCCAGATCAAGGCTATTGAGGGCGAATTTCACTTTGAAACGTATTTTTCGCTGTCCTGCCAGAACTGCCCGGACGTGGTGCAGGCGTTAAACGTCATGGCTGTGCTGAATCCCAACATCCGCCATGTTGCCATTGACGGTGCGCTGTTTCAGAACGAGGTGGAAACCCGACAGATCATGTCGGTACCCAGCGTCTATCTAAATGGTGAGCCTTTCGCCCAGGGACGCATGAGTGTCGATGAAATTCTGGCGAAAATTGACACAGGCGCTGAAGAGCGTGAAGCAGCCCGACTGAATGATAAAGAAGCCTTCGATGTCCTGATGATCGGCGGTGGCCCTGCCGGCGCAGCGGCAGCCATTTACGCGGCCAGAAAAGGCATTCGCACTGGTGTGGCGGCTGAGCGCTTCGGCGGTCAGGTGCTGGATACCATGGCCATCGAGAATTTTATTTCAGTGAAGGAAACCGAAGGCCCGCAGCTCGCCCGCCAGCTCGAGGAGCATGTGCGCCAGTACGATGTAGACATCATGAACATGCAACGCGCCTCGGCACTGATTCCCGCCGTTGAACCCGGCGGGCTGCACGAAGTGCAGTTTGCCAGCGGCGCCTCTCTCAAGGCACGCACGGTGATTATCAGCACCGGCGCCCGTTGGCGCGAACTGAATGTACCCGGCGAGAATACCTATCGCAACAAGGGCGTTGCCTACTGCCCGCACTGTGACGGTCCGCTGTTCAAGGGTAAACGCGTTGCGGTGGTCGGCGGTGGCAACTCAGGCGTAGAGGCCGCCATCGATCTCGCCGGGCTGGTGGCACATGTCACTGTACTGGAGTTCGCAGATACACTAAAAGCCGACGAAGTTCTGCAACGCAAGCTGCGCAGCCTGCCGAATGTCGATGTTATCTGCTCAGCCCAGACAACTGAGGTATTGGGTGACGGCCAGAAAGTTAATGGCCTGCAGTACAAAGACCGACGGACTGACGAGATGCACACCGTTGAACTGGAAGGTGTCTTTGTGCAGATCGGCCTGCTGCCCAATAGCGAATGGGTAAAAGGCACTGTGAAAACCACACAGTTCGGCGAAATCGAAATCGACAACAAGGGCCAGACCAACATCCCTGGTGTTTTTGCGGCCGGCGATGTAACAAACATCCCTTACAAGCAGATTGTCATTGCCATGGGCGAGGGCTCCCGCTCCGCACTCAGCGCCTTTGACTATCTGATACGTCAGTAAGACATGGCATGGCGCAGATTCGACGATGGACTCGTCAATCTGCGCACTGTCATTGTATTGTCGCCAGATCTGAATAAAAATCCCGATCGTAGAACTACTTTCCATGCGCAACAAGGAAACACGGATGAGTAAACTAGACGACCTGGAAGTTCTGCAGCACGACATCGAATACATTCGCAAAACCAGAATCAGGCAATTCATTCTGGTAGCCATAGCACTGTTCGCGGTTCTATCGGTGGTCAATATTGCCGGTCGGCAGACTTCTATCCTGTTTGTTATGCTCGGCGCCATCCTGGTGCTCAGTTACGCCCTTCGGGAACTACGCCAGAATCATGTCGGACGTGCCAGTCACATCGTCCTGTGGGTCATACTGATCACTATTACTTACAGCATGTGGGAAGGCTCTGGAATTCGCTCAGCCGCCGTGATTGGATACCCTGGCGCCCTGCTGTTTGCCTTGATAATGACGGGTGTGCGTTCCTTCTGGATTGTCTACGCCGGTATGCTGATATTCATGACAGTGCTCACCTGGGCAAGCGTCAATGACTGGCGTGAAGCGACCGAACAGACACGAGGCTATTTGACCCTGATCGATTATGCAGCCGTGCTGTCAGCAGTTACTTTTGTGGTTCGCGTGCTGGCCAGTGATCTGCTTCGACTGTCAGGGCGACTGCACATGCAAATAGCTGACGTCAAACACCTGGCTGATCACGACACCCTGACGGGCCTTCCCAACCGGGGCATGGCCGAACATTTTTTTGAACAGATGCTCAGTCAGAGCCAACGCGATGGTCGTAAGGTAGCCCTGGTTTTTGTCGACATTGACAACTTTAAAATAGTGAATGACACACACGGACACCACCTGGGTGATGAATTGTTGCAACACTTGAGTGACGTGATCAGCGGACAATTGCGCAAATCCGATCGTCTGGTGCGAATCGCCGGAGATGAGTTTCTTATACTGCTGCCCGGTATCGACAAAAGTCCTGATATTGGCCGGATTCTGCAGAAAATCAGCCGACAGGCCAGTCAGCCAGTTATGCTTGCCGGTATAGAGTTGACACCCACGCTATCGATGGGTGTTGCTCT
The DNA here is from genome assembly GCF_001444425.1 of Pseudohongiella spirulinae. Lineage (NCBI taxonomy): Bacteria > Pseudomonadati > Pseudomonadota > Gammaproteobacteria > Pseudomonadales > Pseudohongiellaceae > Pseudohongiella > Pseudohongiella spirulinae. The sequence goes on along the minus strand of NZ_CP013189.1, from coordinate 150,568 downwards.
GGCACCCGATCATGGCACATCATTCCGTGAGCTGATGGCGCTGGCAGACAGCGCCATGTATCAGGCTAAAGCTGCAGGCCGCAATTGCTATCAGTTATATCAACCAACTGCAGCCCGCTCTTGATCAGTACATACCCTTCACGTTCATCTGCAAGGCAAATAAACTGCTGCGAGCCGTAACGTAAAGGACATCGCGCTGCGGACCACCAAAGGTCATATTGGCAGGCGCCAGCGGGAATTCCATACTGGCAAGCTGCTCACCAGTCGGGCTGTAGACTGTAATATTGTTGCCGCCGGTCAGGTACAGGTTGCCATACTCATCCAGCGTTACCCCATCTGAGCCCTGAGCAGCGATCAAGCGCTTGTTGTCAACCTGCCCCGGAGCAGAAATGTCATAAGCGAATGTCTGATTGCCCAGGTGGTCTGCCACATAAAGGGTACGACCATCGCGTGTACCGATGATGCCATTGGGTTTGACCAGGTCATCGATGATACGTTCAGCGCTGTCGGCACCTGGCGCCAGGTAGTACACATGATAGCCGTCCTGCGGAGTGTTGGATTCATTACCGTAGCGCGGGTCTGTGAAATAAATACCGCCATCTGCGTCAATCCACAGATCGTTGGGGCTGTTGAATGCCGCCCCCTGATACTGATCAACTACAACTTCGACATTGCCATCAGCATCCATTCTGGTAATTCGGCCGGCGCCACCTTCACAACCATAGAGTTGCCAATCGGCGTTAAAAAACAGCCCATTGGTGCCGTTGGTGTTTTCCCGGAATGTCTGCAACTCACCTTGATTGGTCCAGACATGTATTCGGTTTGCGGGTATGTCAGAGAAATAGACATTACCCTGAGCATCGGCAATCGGGCCTTCTGTAAAAATAAAACCATCTGTCAGTAATTGAACCTGCGCCCCGGGAGCGACCAGTGAAGCGGGTTGAGCCATGCTCATCGGTGCCACCGCAAGCAGGCCAAGCATCAAGGCGCCAAGTGCACTTGTTTTATTGTTCATAGGTTTGTACTCCAGCATAAAATGTATCAGCCGCGGCCCAGAAAAGGCTGCCGCGGATCCAGAACAGTAGCATCAATAATCGTCGTATTATCCGGCATACTCAACATCAGAACTGCCACGCGAGCAATATCTTTCACTTCCATCTTGGGTTCATCAACCACTGACTGCGGCGCTTTATCCCAGATATCGGTGTGCACATTTCCTGGATGCAGGCAGCTCACCATAATGCCCAGCTCGCGCCCGTCAATCTGTAGAGCACGTGTCATGCCCTGCAATCCGAACTTGCTGGTGGTATAGGGGACAGAACCAAAGCGTGGTGTCTGGCTGGAAATACTGCCGATATTAAGAATGCGTCCGCCGCCGTTGTCTTTCATAACACGAAAGGCTTCACGGGAATAGAGAAATGCACCGGTGAGATTAGTATCCATGACCATCTGGAAATCTTTTGCCCGCAGGTTCTGAACGGCACCAGCCCGGGCGATACCGGCATTATTGACCAGCATATCCACTTTGCCGAATTTTTGTATAGCCAGCTCAAACACTTTAATAGTGTCCTCTTCGCTGGCGACATTGGCGGCTACGCCGTGCATATCAGGGTGCCTGGTTTTCTCCAAGGCCTGATCAACACTTTCCTGCGACCGTCCGGTAATGAGCACCCGCGCGCCTTCAGCCAGGCAGGCCACGGCGATTGCCAGGCCGATACCACGGGTGCCACCGGTAATAATAATGGCTTTATCAGCCAATAGCTGTGACATCTGATTCATCCTCAGTTTGACTCTAAAACAGTGAGGATGACGATATCATGCTATAGCGCGATCGACTACTGCAGGGCGACAGTGGCCTCGGTCTGCTCGCTGCCTGCCAGTTCAGTGCCAGTAACCGGATTTACCAGCAGTCCGGTTACGGCAGTTGGCAACTGAGACATCATGATCTGATCTCCCCGGCTGAGCTCCGGCGAACGAACAAGAATACGATAATTTCCCTCCTGATCGGTATATTCACCCACCCGCTCAATGTCCACCGCCTGCAGGCGGGAATCAGCTATGCGATAGACTCGTGAATTGTCATACAGGGCATGCAGGGGCACAGCTACCACATTGTGCTCCGCTGGCAGGCTGAGCGTGAGATTGATGATGCTGCCCAGAGTCAGGGATGGATCTGCATTAACATGAAAATAGCTGTCAATGCCGCTCTGACCTGATTTGACACTTCCAGCCAGTCCACGCAACTCGAACCCAAGCTGGCGTCCATGCATGTCAGACTTCGCCACCACCGGCTGTCCTTCAAGCATGTCGGCACGCAGCTTCTGCGCAATCTGTGTGGGGACAGATGCCCTCACCTGCAGGCTATCGTAATCAGCAACCTGCACCAGCGCAGCGCCCGCAGACACTCGGTCGCCGACGGCCACCTCCAGGGTCTCAATTCTGCCATTAAAGGGCGAGCGAACCTGAGTCTGAGTCAGCTCCAGTTGCGCTTGCGCCAGTCGGGCCTGCGCCTCTTCCAGAGCCGCCTGCGACTGGATTAACTGATTCGGGAAGTCGCTCAAGGTCGCCTGGTGACGGGCGTGCACCATGGCTCGCTCATTTGCCTCGTGACGCACTTCGTCCAGTTGTGCATCGGCGATCATCCGCTGTTGGTGCAAGGACTGAAAGCGCTTCAGTTTTTCGCTCGCCATATCGGCCTGTGCCTGGTGATGCTCGCCAAGTGTCTTTGCCAACTGCCATTCGCTCTGTACGCTCGCCAGGGCCGCCTCTGTGCGACGTACAGCGGCTCGCGCCGCCTGCAATCTGAGATTAGCCTCCCTCTCATCCAGGCCTATAATGACATCGCCTTTATTGACCCAGTCACCTTCACGAACCCGAACTTCAGCAACATCAGCAGTGACACTGGCTCGCAGGCTGGCCAGTTGCGCCGTCTCCAGTTTGCCATAGACCTGCAAACTGGGTGACAGCGCTGCCGGTTCAATAACGCCATAGGAAACCGGCCACTCGCGTTCAACCCTTTCCATGGGTGCCGCCTCGGGTCCAGTCGCAACAACAAGAGCACTCAACAGAAAAAACATGCCCAGAATCATCACACCAGCGGCCTTACCACCAATGTACTTGAAACGGTCAATACCACGGCCCCAAAAAAATCGTCGTCTGACCATCATTTGTTTACTCATGACTGCATTCCCTCTTGTTCAGGCTCTGCGTTCAGAGCCGCTGTGACAGACACCAGCCTGCCTACTTTACTTTTTACGTTCTCAATCATCACTATCAGCGCGGGCACCACCAACAACACCAGCAGAGTGGCAAAGGCCAATCCGAAAACCAGGGTGATGGCAATGGGCACCATGTAGATTGCCAGGCTGAATTTCTCGAACATCAGCGGCGACAATCCGGCCACCGTTGTCAGCGATGTGAGCACCACTGCGCGGAACCGGGACAGGGCAGCACTGCGCACTGCATCGAGCAATGCTTTGCCGGCCGCCAGCTCGCGACGCAAAAAACTGACCAGTACAATGGAGTCGTTGACCACCACACCTGTCAGAGCAAAAAAGGCCAGCATCGACATCATGCCAATATCGACGCCCATTACCCAGTGCCCGGTAATGGCGCCGGTCAAACCAAGGGGAATGGCGACCAGCACGGCAAACGGCCAGAGGTATGATGAGAACGACCATGCCAATATCAGGTAGATAAAGACCAGCGTCATCATGCCTCCCAACTGCAGGGTAGCCAGCAGTTGTTGATTTCTTAAATTCATGCCTCCCAGATCGGAGCTGAGCCCGTAGCGTTGATTGATCTGTGGCAGGACATCTTCACGCACCGATGCCAGCACACGTTCGGCATTATTGACATGACTGTCGACTGACGCACTGACCATAACCGACATGGATCCATTGTTGTGATTGATCACATCAATGCCACGGCGGGTTGAAAGATCGGCGACCTGGCGAAGCGGCACGATGCTACCCAGTGGTGTGCGAACCGGGAACTGTGCCAGAGAAGCGATGTTGTCGCGCTCCTGATCAGGCAACATCAACATGACTTCCAGTTCACTGTTGTCCAGATTAAAAATCTGCACCCGGTTACCGTAGTAAGCAGACCTTAACTGTTGCCCCAATGAGGCCGTCGTCAGACCCAGTGATTTGCCGGTCGGCGTGATAGAGAAAATCATCTGGTCACGACCATAGGGAAGATTGTCAAAGATATTGCTGACGCCTTCGTAGTCAGCCAGTGCCGCCTGCAATTCTTCAGAGGCCTGCTTGAGCACATTGATATCATCGCCGCGCAGTACCAGATTGATATCCGGCGCACCGCCGTTGGCTCCACCACGGACTTCAAGTACCAGTTGTTCCACATAAGGGAATGGCTCAACACGCTGTCTCCATTCATCTACAAAGGTCTGCGGAGTCACTTCATACTCATCCTCCCAGGCATATTCGATGCGCATAGAGCTGTAGTGCAGGCCGGATTTATTTTCCTGATTGATACGCGCCACATTATCTCGCACGTAGTAACCATTGATATTGACATCGTTATAGCTGCCATTGGTGTCCTGCATGGTTTGCTCAAGGTGGCGCATAAACGTTTCCCGCTGATCCGCCGTGGCATCCATGGTGAACTGCACGTTGGCCTCCAGCATCTGCAGGCTCATACCCAATACAAAATTCACGCCGGCCCGACCACTGATTACCAGGCTGAATGAGAGAACTACGCAGCCGAATGCTGTCAACAAGGTCGCACCCGGGCGTGCCAGCGCCAACTCCAGCAAGGGGCGATAATACCGATCGCGGAAACCAAAGAAGGCAGCATTAAACTTCTGTCTGAAGGCTGATGGCTTCTTGTGGGCCATGTTGCTGAAACCATGCTTCAGGTGTGCCGGCAATATCAGGAAGCACTCAATCAAAGAGGCGACAATCACGCAGAACAACACCATGGGCATGGTCTGGATCACGGCACCCATTTCTCCTCCGCCAATCAGCAGCGGAACGAAGGCGGCAAGCGTGGTCAGTGATGATGTAACAACTGGCATGAACATACGTCGGGCAGCGCCGGACGCAGCGTCCTCGGGGCTAAAGCCCTGCTCATGCAGACTGACCGCATCTTCGCCCACCACTATGGCATCATCAACAACAATACCCAACGCCATGATGAAGGTGATCAGCGCCAGGATATTGATGCTGCCAGCAAATACGTAGTAATAAATAACCGTTGCGAACAGAAAGCTGACCGGAATACCAATCGCAACCCAGGCCGCAGTGCGAGTATTCAGGAACAGAAAAAGGGTCAGCAGCACCAGCACAAGACCTGACCAGGCGTTACTGGCAATCACCGCCAGTTGCTGTTTCAGCAATACCCAGACTTCCTGATAGACATCAATACTGATGCTGTCAGGCAATTGCGAGCGAGTCTGATCAAGCCAGCTTTGCATGATACGGGCGGCAGTCAAGGCATCGGAATCTGTCATTCGGTACAGATTCATTTCGATGGCCGGCAGACCTTCTTTACTGAGTACCGGCTGTCCTGCTTTGGCGCGCTTTTCAATCTGTGCCACGTCACCCAGCCTGAATAGTTCGCCAGTGGCCGGATTCTGGACATCCATCTGTTCAAATTCATGCATATCGCGACGTTGATCAAGACCCCGCAACTGCATTTCTCCCTGATTGCGCGCGACAACGCCGGCCGGCACATCCAGGCTGCGATATCTGACCTCAGCCGCCAGGCTGTCCAGCGTAGTATTCAACGCCAACAGATCTGCGCTGGAGACCTGTATCGCCAGTTCCTCTTCAGGCAGGCCGGTGATTTCAATGCGGTCGATTCCTGCCGCGTACAGCTCTCTTTCAAACCGCTGCACCATTGGCACCAGCTCGGCGACACGACTGCCACCAGTGACAATCAGAGACGCGATATTCTCATAGCTGGTACCACGTCGGGCAACCAGAGGCTCCATGTCCGGCGGCAGATTTCGGATCTGCGCAATGCGATCATTCACATCGTCCAGTGCCCTGCTCAGATCGGCGCTGAACATGAACTCCACTTCGATACCTGCAGAGCCCTGTCGGCTGGTGGACGCGATCTGCTGCAAATTTGGCATGGTGCGAAGCTGCTGCTCAATGGGAATAACGATCAGTTGTTCCACATCTTCTGCAGAGGCACCCGGCCAGCTGGCATTGATGAGCACATAAGGCCATTCAACCGAAGGGTCTAATTGCGTATTGACGCGGGTGGCTGCCCAGATACCGGACAGAATCATCATGATCATCGCCAGATTGGCGGCAACCTTATGGCGGGCAAACAAGTCGATAATGCTGTTGTGGTTCATTGACTTTTCCTGCGAATATTCCTTTTTATGTAAAGGTTAATTCACAGATCGTGCCAATGTTTTATCACATTGTTTTATATCGAATTTTTAACTGAAGATGTAAATCACACACTCATCTGGAGCTGTGATTTCAACCAATTTTTAGTGAGTTTTACCACTTTCGTCAGGAGCCAGGATCCAGTCGGCAGCCTTTGCCGAGGCATCCAGAAAGGGTTTCAGCACCAGGTCAGCACCAGCCTTTTCCAATCGAGATGCATCCAGGCTGTTACTGGCCGTCAATGCCACCCTTCCCTGGTAACCTTCCCGCCTCAGGCTATTGAGCAGGGCAAGGTTCACATCAGCCTCACGAGCCGTACTGACAACCCATCTTATATACACAAGCGGCAATGATTCGAGAAGCTCCGGATCACCAGCGTCACCAAAGCGCACCTGCAGATTTTCTTTAGCCTGACTTCTGACAACTTCCGGATCAATATCAATACCAAGTACTTTTTTACCCTGCTCGCGAAGCATATCTGCAATGCCGCAGCCATAGCGCCCCAGACCAAAAATAAGTATCTCAGGCCGCCCCTTTTCATCGGTGTCATACTCGGTTTCCCGATAGGCTTTTTTCCTCTCGAAAATTGACAGAAGAGGCGCCAGCCGCTCATACAACGGGTGCGAGTAGAGGATCATATAGGTTGAGCCGCTGATCGTGATAAGCCCGACCAGTGTTATAAGGCCGACAGTATCGCGATCCACATGCCCCAGGCTTAAACCGAGGGCCGCCAGTATCAACGAGAACTCACTGATTTGCGCCACAGTCAGACCCGCCAGAAACCCCGTACGCTTCTGGTACCCCATATAACCCATGATCGCCATCACAATGATCGGGTTACCAATCAAAACAAACAGCGACAGAATAATCGCCGGACCCACCTGACTGCCCAGAGTCGCCAGCTCCAGACCAGAGCCCAGTTCAATAAAGAAAAACAGCAACAGGAAATCTCGCAGACTGACCAGCCGCGCCCCGATGACTTCCCGAAACGGCGTAGAGGCCAATGACACACCCGCCAAAAATGCACCGACTTCTTTGCTGAAGCCCAGATAATCACCGATGGCCGCCATAGCAACGGCCCATGTGATGGCAAACAGGATGAGCAGCTCTGCGGAATGGGCGATATGGCGTGTCAGCGATGGCAAAACATATTTCATCAACAAAGCAACAGCCACCAGCATGCCCGCGCCTTTCAACAGCACCAGCGCCATTTCCATGGCCAGGGCATCCGGTTCAGCCGCCGTGCCGGCTCCCAGCGCTGTCAATCCGATCATCGCCAGAACAACCACAATATCCTGCACAATCAGAAAACCGACGGCGACCCGGCCATGCAGTGCGTCGATTTCTTTTTTATCGGAGAGAAGTTTGACGATGATGATGGTACTGGAGAAGGTCAGGGCGACCCCGACATACAAGGCACCGACTGTCGACATGCCCAGCATCAGTGCAATCAGAAATCCGAATACGGATGTGAAAAGCACCTGACCGAGCCCGGTTGCCAGCGCCACCGGACCCATGGTCCGGATAATATGCAGATCCAGCTTCAGACCCACAACAAACAGCAGCAGGGCGATGCCCATTTGAGCCAATAGCTCTATCTGCTCGCCACCGTCAGCCCAGCCCAGCACGGACGGTCCCAGGATAATGCCGGCTGCCAGAAATGACACAATCAGTGGCTGACGCAGCATCAACCCCGCCGCACCGACCACTGTGGCTACCGCCAACAGGGCAGCAAACTCCAAAAACATACTCTCAAAGCCCATACGCTCTACTGGTAACCCTTTGCCTGCAACTCAAATAGCGTAGCATATTGGCCACCCAGTGCCAGCAGACTTTCGTGGTCGCCACGCTCCAGAATCTGCCCGTGTTCCATCACCACAATCTGATCAGCAATACGGACCGTTGAGAAGCGGTGGGAGATAATGATCGAAATGCGATTGCTGGTCAGTTCCCGGAAGTGCGCAAAAATATCGGCCTCGGCGCGCGCATCAATGGCAGCCGTCGGCTCATCCAGAATCAACACCTCGGCACGGCTGCGCATAAAGGCCCGACCCAGGGCAATTTTCTGCCACTGCCCACCCGACAGATCCATACCGTCGCGAAACCAGGTGCCCAGCTGGGTGTCATAGGCCGCCGGCATATTTTTTATGAAATCGGCCGCCAGACCTTTTTCGGCTGCCTCTTCGACCAGCGCGCGATCATCCATAAAATCCTTGTCGCCCACACCGATGTTTTCACCCACTTTGAGCTGGTAGCGGGCAAAGTCCTGAAAGATCACGCCCAGCTTCTGGCGCAGGGTATCCATCTCCCACAGCTGCAGATCCAGCCCCTGGTACAAAATACGTCCATGGGTTGGCGTATAAAGTCGAGTCAGAAGCTTGATGAGCGTTGTCTTGCCAGAACCATTTTCGCCCACTATTGCCAGACTTTCACCCGGCCGGATGTGAAGATTGATATTGTCCAGGGCAGGGCGCTGCGCACCCGGGTAGTAGAAACTCACGTTCTCAAAACGAATACCATCGTCGGGCAGGGGACCTGCGGTTTGCTCGCCGGTTGGTTCCGGTACATTGTGGCCAAGGTACTCAGTCAAATTGGACAGATACAGATTGTCCTCATACATGCGGTTAACTGAAGCCAGGCAACTGGTCACTGCTCCCTGTCCCTGTCGGAACACAGCGATATACATGGTCATCTGACCCAGAGTAATTGCACCTGCCACTGCAGCAAAAGCCACCCAGCCATAAGCAAAATAAAACGCCACACTGGCAATCAGGCCCAGCACATAACCCCAGAAACCGCGGCGCAGCACCAGATTACGGTCTTCCTTGTAGATGTTTTTGAAAATGTCGATGTAGCGTTGCAGAAACAGGCGGCCAAGCTGCATTAGCTTCACTTCCTTAACGCCATCTTCTCGGGTCAGCACCATTTCCAGATAAATCTGCATGCGCCGCTCGGCCGATCGGCGGCGCTGATTTCTGAAGGCTTCTCCGGAATATTTAGCTTCAGCCAAAAATGCCGGCACCCCGGCAAAGCTGAGCAGCAGGACCGCCCAGATAGAGAATTGCAGCAGCAGCGCCGCATAACTGACCAGCGAGATGCCATCACGAATCAGGTCAAAGGTGGCAATCACCAGACTCAGTGGTCGGCTGGAGGCTTCGCGGCGCGCTCTGACAAGCTTGTCGTAATACTCCGAATCTTCAAAATTCGCCAGCTCCAGGGTCAGCGCCTTCTCCAGGATCATGACGTTGACTTCATTGCTGAGCAGTGCGCGCAGAATGGATTGGCAGACCGTGTTGGCTTTTTGAGCACCTGTCATTAATACAACCAGCCCAGCCTCAATCAAAACGTAGCGCAGCAGGTCTGATTTCAGGGTATCGCGCGCATCGCCTTCGGCAGCAATGGCAGCGACCACCGCATCAACAATCAACTGGCCAACCCAGGCGATGGCGGCCGGCAGAAGACCCGCTGCCAGCGTTACCAGCGCCATAACAATAGTCAGCGTCGGACTGGCACGCCAGACAATATCAATGGCTACGCCGCTGTAGCGAAAAACGGATGCAAAACGGGTTAACCATTGCAGTGGCGTAAAAACAGGTAGTGAGGCTTTCAAAATACGGTTTTCTGTCTCTGGAATTTAACAGGATCCATGCTGCAACTTTCTATACAAAAACCATCAGGGCCGCCATCCGGTTGAATGACTCAACCCGATGGCGGCCCTGATTTTACGATTTTAATGGATCAGGGCTTCATGGCTCTGACCACAATACGATCGGTATTGCGACCCAGACTTGCGTCAAACGGCCCACTGGTTCGGGGATCATCTGCCGCATGCAGCAGATCACTGACACCCGTCACCACATAACCCGCCTCGGTGACAGCCTGCACAACTTCATCCAGAGTAATGCGATGCAAAGCGGCGTTATCCGCTCCGATGTTGCCACGATGATCAATAATGCCGAGCGTGCCACCGGACTTCAGTACGTTCTTGACCGCTGCCAGCATGGCTTGCGCCGCTGCCGGATTGCCGTTGTAAAGATCATGGAAGTTCAGTGCGGTCAGGGCAAAATCGACCGATCCGGCCGGGACTGTCAGATCACCGAAACCCTGATCAACACGCTGCACGTTGGGCAGACGGTTATTGGCCAGACGCTCCTGTACACCCGCTTCAGTGTTACGCATACCCAGCGACTGCGGGCTATTCTGCATAAGCACTGTGCCATTGGGGCCCACCGCGTGCGACAGGACTTCAGTGTACCAACCGGTGGAGGCCATGATGTCCAGTGCGGTCATACCTTCTTCCAGGCCCAGAAAGTCCAACACCTGAACGGGCTGACGGGATGCGTCACGTTCTTTGTCCGCCGCAGGACGATCGGAATTGTTGAGCGCCTGAGCCAGTCGTGCCTCGTCAATGGCATGCGCCTGACCGAAGACCAGAAGCACCACTGCCAGAATACCGCCTAATTTTTTCATGTTGAAACCCTCCCGGATTATTATTTTCCAGATTTATCTGTTCACGTGAGAACCATCTGTTCACACAACAGCATAGGGCAAAAATGCGGCAGAATACAGGGAAATCGGGCGATGCAGGGCCTGCTTAATGCAGGCGGCGGGATTCCATCAGCTCCTCTTCGAACAATTGTTTGACACGCAGCAGCTCCTGCATATCGTTTTCTGACTTGAGCAGCGGCAAGTGGTTCTCAATATCCTGAATGATATTGGTGATACTGCTGGTGTCCAGCGTGCTCAGATCCACGTCAAAAGGCCAGGGCACTTCATGGCTCATGGAATTCTCCCGGAAACAATCTTCAGTTACCTATTTAGATCGTCCCGCATGAGTGAATCTTTAGAGCTATTTTGTCTTATCCGAGAGCTTCACGCACAAGTTGTTGTTTCAGCAAAGGCAGACGATTAACGGCTTTCATGGCGGTATTACGCAGCCAGCGCACCGGCAGAGGCTGCTCTGCATAAAGACGCTTGAACCCCTCCATGACGGCCATCATGCCCAAATTATGAGGCTGGCGGCGGCGCTGATAGCGGGCAAGCACCAGCGGATCGCTGAGTTTACGCCCCGTTCGCAGCGCTCTTAGTAATTCTTGGCTAAGCGCCTGCGCATCCTGTAAGCCCAGATTGGCGCCCTGTCCGGCCAGCGGGTGAATACTGTGGGCGGCATCACCTATCAGCACAAGGTTGTTGGCATGATAATCAGCGGCATGGCGCTGGCGCAGAGGAAAACTATACCTCCCGGCAGATTGTTCTACCTTGCCAAGCCACTGCTCACTGGCACGGGTCAGCGCCCGGCAGAATGCTTCATCATCCATCGCCAGCAGTTGCCCGGCACGCTCAGTCTGTACTGACCAGACAATAGAGCAGAACTGCTGGGCATCGGGCTCATCGCCCTGCAACGGTAAAAAGGCCAGAACACCGGTGTCCATAAAGATCTGACGCGCCGTGTGTTGGTGAGGCAGTGTCGTTTTTACCGTGGTGACAATCGCCTGATGCGCATAATCCCACTCCCTGGTTTTAATGCCAGCCAGGGCTCGCAAAGGCGAAGTCGCCCCATCGGCGGCAACAATCAGCTCAGCTTTCAGGTCACCCGCCTCAACTGTCCGAAGCAAGTACTTACCCTCAGCGTCTTTCTCAAGTGCACTCACACGGGCGGGCGCCAGGACCTCAATATTGCTGCATGCTTCGATCTTGGCATACAGGGCTTGAGCGATAACTCTGTTTTCAATGATGTGACCCAGTGAGTCACTATGCACCTCGCTGGCGTCGAAGTCGATACTGCCCGTGCCATCAGCCTCTCGCACATGCATATGGGTATATGCACAGGCGCGTTGCTGTTGAATCTGAGGCCACACTTGCAGCTCTTCGAAAAGCCGCTGAGAGCCATGTGTGATGGCGCTGACACGGGCATCAAATTCATTGTCAGCCAGTTGATTGACTGTCGGCAGAGGTCGGGCATCCAGCAAGGCCAGGCGCACACCGCTACCCGCCAGCGCCAGCGCTGCCGTCGCACCGACCATACCCGCGCCGACAATAATGATGTCGAAAGACTGTTGTTCCGCTTGCCCCATCGGGATTGCTCACTCATGAATCAGTTGATGCTGACTGCATTCTGTTGAATACTGCCGTGCAACAGACTTTACCATTAATTTGCCGTCAAGCAGGAGTGAATCTATGCCCGGACAGATCAGCCCGGAACAGGCCAAAGCACTAATTGGCACCGAGACCGGAATCAGCGACTGGCACACCATCACCCAGGATCAGGTCAATCAGTTTGCCGATACGACCGGCGACCACCAGTTTATCCACCTGGATGAAGAGCGCGCCGCCAAAGAAACACCTTTCGGGGGCACTATTGCACACGGCTACCTGACACTGTCCATGCTAAGTATGCTGGGGGCCGAAGCAGGTAATGTGCGACTGGCCGGCGCAAAAATCACGATTAATTATGGCCTGGATAAAGTCCGCTTTTTGAATCCGGTTCGCATTGGCGCTCGTATTCGTGCACGATTTTCGTTGTTAAGCATTGAAGAAAAAAATCCCGGCCAGTGGCTGTTGAAGAACCAGGTCACTGTAGATATTGACGGTCAGGATAAACCCGCCATGATCGCCGAGTCATTGAGCCTGGTGGTGACCGGATAAATCTGAATTTACAACGCTGCAGGAGCATCACCATGAGCGGCATCAGCCTGACAAGATTGAGCATACGAGGAGTGGCTATTGTGGGACTCTTGACACTGATTGGCTGTGCAGGGGATCGGCCAGCAAACCTGGGTCCGCAAAACGGACAATTGGCCATGTGCCCAGACTCCCCTAACTGCGTTTGCAGTTTTGAAACTCGCGACAGTCACAGCGTTGCGCCACTGCAGGCTGATCTGGCCAGTGCCAAAGCCGCCTTGCAGCAAATGCCACGGGTAGCGATTGTCACCGAGCAGGACAACTATATTCATGCCGAATTTACCAGTCGCCTGATGGGTTATGTGGATGATGTGGAATTGCTGGCCGACCCGCAGGCGGGACTCGTACACGTGCGCTCAGCATCACGCCTGGGCTACAGCGATATGGGCGTTAATCGCGAACGTGTGGAAGAGCTACGCGCCCTCATCGCAGCCCCATAGCCTGACGGGCAAACCAGCGCCGGGCCGGCGGCATCAGATCCATCATCAACAAGCCCAGATTGCGGCCGGTGACCAGTGCCGGCTGACTGTTTGAAAACAGCCGCGTAGTCAGATCGCTGAACATCACGGTGCTGCGCTGATCCCAGTCCTGCGCCTGTTGAAATGCTTCCAGACGGGCATAAGCGCCGACCTCTGCAGACTCGCCGGCATTGATCGTATCCGTCAGCAGTTTAGCCAATGCACTGGCATCTCGCAGCGCCAGGTTCAGCCCCTGACCAGCAACCGGATGCAGGGTATGGGCCACATTGCCAAGCAACACCAGCCCCGGTCGAATCTGCTCCTGCGCCAGCGTTAGTGCCAGTGGATACAGAGCGCGTCGCCCAACGCGCCGCATGCTGCCCAGCCGCCAGCCAAAGCGTTGCTGCAAAGCCGCCAGAAACTCATCATCCGGCATTTGTAATACATCTGCAGCGCTGTCTTCTGCCAACGTCCAGACCAGGGCACCACGATATCCCGAGTCAACATGACTATCGCTGTTCAACGGCAGAATGGCCATCGGTCCCGTATCTGTAAAACGCTCAAATGCCTGGCCTTGGTGATCTTTTTCGAACGCCACATTGCAGACCAGTGCCTGCTGCTGATACGGGCGGCGATCCAGCTGAATGCCCAGTTGTTCGCACAGTCCTGAGCGCCCTCCATCAGCCAGCACCAGCAAGCGGGTATTCAGTTGTTTTTGACCACCCGGCACCTGCAGTTGTATCGCCATGCCATCCGGCGTCGGCCTGGCCTGACTGACGGTCGCCGGCGCACAAATCTCGATTGTTGACTGCTCGCCCAAGGCCTGGTTGATTACTGATGACAGATGCTGATTCTCCAGCACATAACCCAGCGCCTCGACCCCCATCTCCTCATTGTGCAGACGCACCGCGCCCGGATGACCGCGATCCGAGACATGAATATCATTAATCGCACAGGCATAAGGTGCCAGCTGTCCCCACAGTCCGATCTTGTCGTATATCTGTCGGCTGCCCCATGATAGCGCCGTGCTTCGCGCATCAAAGTCAGCCTGTATCGACCCACGATCATCCGCCGCCAGGGGCTGTGTATCTACCAGCAGAATTCTGGCCGACTCAGTCAGCCCTGCAGCAAGCATCAAGGCAAAGCTGCCTCCGACCAATCCACCACCGGCTATTACAATATCGTAGCTCATTACTCTTTACGGGTCGCCATCAAGGCTTCAATGTCTTTAATGGTTTTTGGCACGCCATCGGTTAATACGCGATGTCCGTTGCGGGTCACCAATACATCATCTTCTATGCGGATACCAATGCCTCGCCATTTTTTAGCGACTTTGCGATTATCGGGCGCCACATAGATGCCCGGCTCTATGGTTGTCACCATACCAGGCTCAAATGGGCGCCGGGTCTCTCCTTTTTGATAACTGCCGGCATCATGCACATCAATGCCCAGCCAGTGGCCGGCGCCATGCATGTAAAAGTCACGGTAAGCGCCGTCCTTGATCAAGGTACTGACCTTGCCTTTTAACAGCCCCAGCTTCACCAGCCCCGCCGTGATCACTTTCACAGTGATGTTATGCGGCTCGTCGCTGACAACACCGGGTTTGACCGCTTCAATTGCTTTAAGCTGAGCCTCCAGTACAATCTCGTACAATGCTTTCTGCTCTTTGCTGAATTTGCCGCTGACCGGGAAGGTGCGAGTGATATCCGCCGCATAGTATTCGTACTCACAGCCGGCATCTATCAGTACCAGATCGCCATTTTTCAGAGGCATGCGGTTTTCAATGTAATGCAGAATGCAGGCGTTGGCACCGGCGGCAACGATACTGTTATAGGCCGGGAAGCGGGCACCAGACATCATGAACTCGTGCTGCAATTCTGCTTCCAGATGATATTCATTCCGGCCTTCGCGGGCCGCCAGCATGGCGCGGCAGTGGGCACGTGCAGAAATATCGGCTGCTTTTTGCATCAGTTTTATTTCAGCAGCATCTTTGAACAGACGCATTTCATGAACCAGCGGGTCCAGCATTTCAAAAGCCACCGGCGGCACAGCACCCTGACGTGAACGTGCGCGCAGATCTTTCACCCAGGCAGTTACCCGCGCGTCAAAACCGTCATGATTACCAATACTGTAATATACCCGCTCGCAGCCGTTCATTAACTCTGGCATCTGCTTGTCAATGTCTGTCATTGACCAGGCTTCATCAATATCCAGCAGCTCAACCGCTTTCTCCGGGCCAGTGAGAATACCGGTCCACAACTCTTTGGTTTTGTCTTTTGGCTGGCAGAACAGCACAACCTTGTTGCCGGCTGGACGTCTGATCAGCGCCAACAGCGCATTGTCTTCAGTAAAACCGCTCAGATAATAGAAATCGCTGTTCTGCCGGAAATTGAACTCCGTATCATGACTGCGGGTCTGCAGACTGGCTGCCGGCAATAATGCAATGCTGTTGGGTTTAAGTTTTTTGAGCAGCGCACGGCGATGCTTGCGGCCCTGCTCAAAACGCAGTTCATTGTTTGAACTCATAATGTTACGTAAACCTTTTCAAAAGTTTGGCAACTGTTATTGACCGTCATCAGCCAGCTCTCTATAGTACAGGCTGTTAATAACTTACTCTTATGGCACCGGTCTGCGCATATCACCATGAACGACGATCAATTACAGGCTCTGGATGAGAAAATAGATGCGCTGATTGCCCTGTGTGCTGCCATGAAACAGGAAAATCAGCTGCTTCGCGCCAGCCAGCATAACTGGCAAACAGAGCGTCAGCAACTACTGGAGAACAACCGGCAGGCCAAAGCCCGGCTGGAGTCAGTATTAAGTCGGCTGCGATCCATGGAACAATCCCAGAGTGCCTGATATGTCGACTCATTCATCCGCCGCCAGTACCGTTGTTGTCAAAATCCTGGATCGCGAGTACCAGATCAGTTGTCCGCCATCCGAACAGGATGCGCTACTTAAGTCTGCCCGCTATCTTGATGAGAATATGCGCAAGATTAAAGCGCGCGGTACCATCCATGGCCTTGAAAAAATCTCGGTGATGGCCGCGCTGAACATTACGCACGAATTGATTCAGAAAAATCGCCAGATCAACGAGTCGCGTCATAGCAATGCGCAGAAAATCAAATACCTGGAAGATAAAATAGAACACGCCTTACACAAGGCCCGGCAAATGGATTTGTAAGACGCTTTGCGCTGTAACAATTTTTTTGCCGATTCCCCTCGATAGCCCAATTTATCTGCTATATACTGAATCCATAGTCACCTGGGGTATTGGCCAGCTGAAAATGTTCTTGAGCCGATATTCAATACCCCGGAGGCGCTGGCAAGATGTGGTTGTGCATGTCCGCTCGACGGAAAGCCTGAAAGCATCGCTGGCGCCACCACCTGGACCTGTGGGTTCAGGACTATTTCGGCAGCGGTACCTTGGGTGGCTTCCATTCCCTCTGGCAACGGACTCGTAACAACTGTGCCCGTCAGTCTTCGTCAGCAGTTACGGCAACAGCGCCGACAGCTTGATTATCTCCAACAGCAACATGCCGCACGTCTATTGGTTCGACGCCTGTCGCGCTCATTGCGCTGGCAGCGCTCAAGGCGTATTGCCTTTTATCTGCCAGTAGACGGTGAGCTGGATCCGCGTGAGCTTTTAAGGCTGGCGCTGCAACAGGGTAAGTACTGTTATTTACCGGTACTGCACCCATTTCACCCGGATCGTATGCTGTTTGTGCGCTACCAACTGACTGACCGCCTGCATTATAACCGCTGGGGCATCGCCGAGCCTGTTCCATCTAAAGCGCGCAGAATTTTGCCCCGGCGTCTGCAACTGGCATTCGTACCGTTGACCGGCTTCGACCGAAGCGGGAATCGTTTGGGGATGGGCAAGGGATTTTACGACCGGGCTTTTGCCTTTCGCATTGGCAACAGCCGCAGCCCCGTGCTTGTTGGACTGGCGCACAATTGCCAGGAGGTTGCGGGCGGATTACAGGCTGCCGCCTGGGATGTGAAAATGGATGCGATCTGCACCCCGTCAGAGATTATTGGCAGAATTTAAAACTGTCCTTTTCAACAGACTGCTTTTACAGCAGACCGCTTTGTGCCACTCCACTGACCAGCACACTCAGTGCGAACAGAACAACAACCACTACCAGCATGTCAGGTTTACGTTTCATTGGAAATCTGTCTCTTTAATTATTCTGTTTTCCAGTTAATTAAGTCGCTTATTTGACAAGACCGCACAATATTATCGGCTAACTTGCTGAAGGCTAATACAATATTTTAATCATGACAATCATTCATACTGGCTTTTTTTGATATTTTTCCTTTTATTTTCAAAACACTGCTTGTCTGAAGAGATATTACTGTATATATTCACAGCATCTACTGTTCATACATACAGCAAATGTACCGGATAGCATCATGACAAACCCAGATCAGCAAAACAATTTGCGCAGCCAACTGTTTCAACAACGCGATGATGTGATCAATCAATTACTGGAGAAAACGCCCGGTTTATGGCGCGCCTCCGGACAAAAGGCAGAGCAGGTGGCAGCGCGTCCACAATCAAGTGCTGCCTGTTCCGCTTATACCAGACACGGTGACCTGTTTGCCGATCTGCCTGACAGCACAATAGCCGGGCAGAACAGCACTGCCGCACAATCCAGCGGTTACCCGGCCCTGGATGCACTGCTGCCTCATGGCGGCTGGCCCGAACGCGGGCTGGTTGAACTGATATGCCCGCATAAAGGCATTGGCGAGCTTCAGCTGCTACTACCACTGCTGCGCGAACGCAGTCACAGTCAGCAATCCATTCTCTGGATTGCACCGCCATATCCCCTGCATGGCAAAGCCCTGCATGAGGCCGGTATCAATACCCGCAACAGCTTTGTCATACCCTCGCAAACCAGCTGCAACCAGGCCTTGTGGAGCATCGAAAAAGCGCTGCAATCACTGGAATGCGGCCTGGTACTGGCCTGGCAGAACTGGCTCAGCGCACGGGTTATTCGCCGACTGCAACTGGCCGCCAATGAAGGTGGCACGCTTGGCATTTTGTTTCATCAACGCCCTGCCGCCAATTCGCCGGCCACCTTGCAATTACAGCTCAGCAGTCCGGTCAGCAGAATAAATGACGTGCAGACGAACCGGGAGCGCTGTATTGATGTGATGCTTAAAAAAGCCCGAGGTAGTTACCGGCAGGGAAAAATCACACTCAAATTGCCATGCTGAAAGCGCGCTGGTCCCAAAAACCCTGGCATCAGCGCACTCAAGGCACCCGACACAAGCAGCAGCC
This sequence comes from Pseudohongiella spirulinae, assembly GCF_001444425.1. Classification (NCBI taxonomy): domain Bacteria; kingdom Pseudomonadati; phylum Pseudomonadota; class Gammaproteobacteria; order Pseudomonadales; family Pseudohongiellaceae; genus Pseudohongiella; species Pseudohongiella spirulinae. Next base: position 131,780 of record NZ_CP013189.1, on the reverse strand, counting down.
ATCATATAACTCACAATCCAGCAGTGCATTATGGCTGGCCATCCACCGCCGGAGTGACAAGCAGAGTCTTGAGGCGATTGCGCACGCGGGACTGCACATCAGCGACTATGTCAGCCTGGTTGAGCCGGACGATGTACTGGTCGAGGTACGCAGCAGCCTGCGTTATTTCGGCAGTATCCGGGCGCTAAGTCGACAGCTCAATCAGCAACTGGATACCCATTCTTATTGCGCCGCACTGAGCCCCAGCCCGGCAGCCAGCCTGTTGATGGCAAGACTGGAGCTCAGCTCTTGTGTGCGTGAAACGCCGCAACTGCGCGCAGCACTGGGTGACATACCGGTTGCCTGCCTGCCGCTGCCTGAACGCCAAAGCCTGGCATTACAACGTTGCGGTCTGATCGTACTGCGTGATGTGTGGCGCATCCCCATTCGTGAAATTCGCCTGCGATTTGGCCGTCAACTGACTGACTACCTGCAGTCCCTGCTGGCAATACGTCCATGGACACCCGCACGCTGGCAGCCAGCACCCTGTTTTGAGCAATCGATGGAGAGTGAATACGGCCTGCATAGCCACCAACAGATCTTGTCTGCTATCCAGCCGCTGATGGAGGCCTTTGTCGGTTTTCTCAAACAATATCACCTGCTATGCGACCATCTGGAACTGCACCTGAGCGGTGAAAAGCCCGAGCCTGCCATACTGACTATACAGACCCGGCATGCCAGCCGGGATGGTGCCTTGTTCATGCTGCTTGTACAGCAGGCACTGGAGCGCCAGCGCTTGCCTGCGGTGGCCAGCACCATCATGCTGCGTTCGCGCACCCTCAGCCCATTTCATGCAAGCAGTGCACAGCAATCACTGGCTGATCTTTTAAGTGCCCGCCTTGGTGCTGACCAGGTATTACAACTGGGAATCAGCGAGGAACATGCCCCAGAGTACGTCACCGAATTAAAACCACACCCTTATAAATCTGATGAACCTACGAGCACTGGATATCCCGGACAGAACTCTTCAGTCAGCCGGCAACCTTTACTGCTGGTACAGCCACCGCAAATCCTGCAGCAACATGACAATAAAGTGTTTTATCTGACGCCTCTGAAAATAATCTGCGGTCCCGAGCGTATTGAAACACGCTGGTGGGCTGGCCACAGCATTCGACGTGATTATTATGTCGCGCGTAACAGCCATGGATCAGATCTGTGGATATTCCGGGACCTTAACCAGCAAGGAAGCTGGTACCTGCACGGCATTTTTGCCTGAGAAATCCAGCTAACCGAACTCCTGCCACAGATCGTCCAGGTAAGGAAAATTCCAATTCTCAGATGGCTCACGCGCCTCAATTGAATCGACAACACCTTGCGCCGACAAATCGAGTACCGCCTGTGTCAACGGGAGTTTAGAGCGCAGCGAAAAGAAAACTTTCACCTTAGGCTTGATCAGGCTTGTGGAATTCTGCTCAATCACCACAGCCAGCCGCTGACTCTTCAACCGGACCAGTGAGCCCACCGGATAAATACCGATGGTTCTGACAAAGGCCTGAAAATAGTCGGGGTCAAAATGCCCTTTCCAGGTAGCCATTTTTTGCAAGGACTCGGCAGGCCCCCAGCCTTTTTTGTAGGGGCGATCTGAAGTAATAGCATCATAAACATCGCAGATAGCCCCCATACGCGCCATACGACTAATCAATTCGCCTGCCAGTTGATGCGGGTAACCCGTGCCATTGTATTTTTCATGGTGGTGCAGGCAGACCTCAGCCACCTCTGGTGGGATGTCCGTCAGCTGATTCAAGATCTCCACACCACGCTCCGGGTGCTTTCGCATCTCGGCAAACTCAGGGTCGGTGAGAGCACCAGGTTTGTTCAAAATACTGTCCGGAATCGCCATCTTTCCAATATCATGCATCAATCCGGCCGCACCTGCCGCCTTGACCTCTGCATCACTCAATTTCAATTCCCGAGCCAGGGCAATCATCATGGCGCATACAGCCACGGAATGCATATACGTATAATTATCCGAGGTTTTCAGGCGAGCCAGGGCAATTAAGGCGTGAGGTTGCCGAGCCACTGATTCATTTATCTGCGTGACAATCTCGGTTGCTGTTTCTCCCGAAATGGCCTTGCCCATGCGGGCTTCTTTGAACATCGCAGTCACAGCCTCACGCGAATACTCACAGAGTTGTCGGGCGCGATTCAGCTCTTGCTGCATATCTGACCTGGCCGCTTTCTGAGGTTTTTCCTCCTCAGTAACACCTGGCGGTCGCGGCGATGTCTCAGGGGGTTCCTTTTTGCCTTCAAGGCTGCTCACTGCCCCCGGCAAACTTTTTGCCAGATCAACGGAGACCATCTTTATTCCTGAGGATTTAAGCTTAGCAAGGTCGTCAGCGTCTTCCAGCAGGAAACGACTTTTCCAGAAAGGATGGTGCAGCCAGGAGCCGTGCAGCTCAGTAATAAACATACCGAGCCTGACATCACTGACGTCTATCTTCTTTATCATTTAATATTCAACTTGCTGATGTTCAATCAGGATTAAGCCGCTATTAGTGCTAGAATTGGCTTTTAAAATCAAATTAATTTTCATCTATGCCCGCCACACGTACCGCCTGGCTCCAGATCCACCTATGCGTGATTTTATGGGGCTTTACCGCCATACTGGGCAAACTGATTACCATGCAGGCACTGCCGCTGGTCATCTGGCGCATGGGCCTGGTAGCCATTTGCCTGCTGATGCTACCCTCCATCTGGCGCAAACTCAGCCAGCTGACGCCCAGACTCATTGTTGCATTTTCCGGTATCGGCGCGCTGGTGGCAATGCACTGGCTGACCTTTTACGGCGCGATCAAACTGGCTAACGCATCGGTGGCTGTTACCTGCATTGCAACGGTACCGGTGTTTCTTTCTGTCATCGAACCCCTGTTGGCCGGTCGCCGCTTTCAGCTCCGCGAGCTGCTGCTGGGTCTGATGGTTTTACCGGGCATCATACTGGTTGTCGGCGGCACACCCGAAAACATGAACAACGGTATTGTAATGGGCATCGTGTCGGCTCTTTTTGTGGCCTTGTTTGCATCACTGAATAAACGTTATGTGCTTAAAGCAGATGCCTTGACGGTAACCGCGCTGGAAATGGCGATTGGCTGTCTGTTTTTGCTGCTGTTGAGTCTCCTGTTCAGTATCAGTGATATTTCAGCTATTAATGGTATTGTCGATGAACCTCTGGCGGTACTGCGTCCTCCACAGGGTGGCGACCTGTTCTGGGTATTGACGCTGGCACTGGCCTGCACCCTGCTGCCATTTGCCCTGTCGCTGGTGGCTTTGCGCCAGCTATCAGCCTACGCAAGTGCACTGGCGGTCAATCTGGAGCCAATTTACGCCATTGTACTGGCGGCCCTATTGCTGGGCGAACAACAGGAGCTGTCACCCGGCTTCTACCTGGGCGCGGGGATCATTATTGCGGTGGTTCTCATCTATCCCTGGCTGATGCGCCCAGCCCGCCATGACAGAGGCAAACCGGCCACATAATCAGCATGCCTGCGGAGGATTGCTACTTGCTTGTGGCTGCTTCCTGCTGCTCATAATGTTCCTGCCAGCGTCTGCCGGCCAGCGCACCCACCAGCGAGTAGTTACCCTCGTGGCAGGCATATTCATAGACATCGCCGCCTTCACCCAGCGGACGCATGGGCACCTCTGCAGTCCATGGCTGACCAAATACCGCCGGGTCATTCATGGTCACCCGATAAATAATCTGGCCTTCATCATCATAACGAAAGGTTTCAACGGTCGTCAGTTCGCTGCTCGAACCCCGGAAGGATTGCTGCGGGTGAATATTACGGGTACTGACCACCAGCGTATCACCTTCCCAATGCGCCACTGAGTCACCCATCCACCGCGTCAGGGCCGCCGGCTGATGCTCATCGTTAATACGAATAATTCGCGCATCATTGACCATTTCAGCCATCACCATCAGGTAGTCGTGAGTCTGCACAATACGGTAGTTGCTGTTGTAGGACATCGGCAGCATGGGCGGACCGGCCGTTGATAACACGGACAACAGACAGCGTTCACCGGTCGGTCTCACCTCGGGCCCGTCATACACATCACCGCCTGTACGCGCCAGTTGCTGAGAGACCCAGTCGCGACCACGGCCATCCTCCGCATAAGGGATCCGGCCATCCGGCGGATCAATAACCAGCGAGGTACGAAACTCTCCGTCAACACGCGCTACATAGCCAGTTGAGAAATACCAGTCGGCTTCCAGCCGAATCGGTTCGCCCTTGGGGGGTGGCCCACGATCCGGATCCAGCCAATCATTCTGTGTCAGATCTGTCAGGCCTGCTGCTGAACCCGGCCGGAACGCGGCGGCCTCTTCTTCACTCATGCTCTGACGGCCCTCAAACTGCGGTAGCCGCTCTACAGGCGTTTCTGTCTCGTTTGTCCAGACACCCTGGAAGTCCGGGCGCCCCTCTGACGTTCGTGGAATCCCGGCCTGGATGGCACCTGCATACAGGCTGCTGGCCAACGTGATGCTCAGGGCACTCCATAACAGTGGATGTCTTGTCATTGCCTGATCCATATCTCAGAATAAAGTTATTCCGGAGTGTAATTGATTAGCATAAATTTATGTTTGTCATGATGTTACACAAAGTCGCCTCCAGAAGTTTTATTGATCTGAATCAATACCTGCGGTTCAGGCAAAATCTCTGGACTGCACTCTCATCTGCCCCAGCCAATGGGACAGATCAACAAGCACCCGGGCAATCACATGCGTGACTCCGTCGCTTTGCTGTACATAACCACTCACACCCAGCAAGCCAGCCTCATGCACAATCCGGTAATAATCCTTCATCAGCGAAGGCCAGACCACCACATTCATAAATCCACTTTCGTCTTCAAGGGTTAAAAACGTGACTCCCGAGGCGGTCTGAGGCCGTTGCCGACAAGTCACCAGCCCGGCCACCTTGATGACAGAACGATCTTTCAATTCAGCCAGCTCACTAGCCGTCACCACCTGATAGTTTTCCAGATGATCACGCCACAGGCACAGAGGATGCCGACGCAATGTCAGACCCAGTTGATTGTAATCCGCCATAATATTCTGCGCCTCCGTGGAGCGGGGCAGCATCAGGCTTGTGCCATCCTGACAGACAGCGTCAAAACTGTCCGGTGCGCAAACAAACAGCGGAGGCAACGTTTGCACCGCACTGGCCGCCCAGAACGCCTGATGACGCTCGCTGATCAGTGTCTGCAACGCATCGGCAGCGGCCAGACTGTCGCGGTCCCGTTGATTGAGGTCGGCGCGCCTGACCAGATCAGCGACATCCCTGAAAACTGACTGTGCTCTGGCTTGCAAAATGCGCTCTGCCGCGGCTTGTGTCAGCCCGCTGACCATGCGCAAGCCCAGTCTGACATGCTGTTCCAGTGTCACGGTAGAATCATGATCGCTGAACATGATATCCACTGGCAGTACAGTGACTCCATGGCGGCGGGCATCCTGCACCAGCTGGGCCGGTGCATAAAAACCCATGGGCTGGCTGTTTAGCAGCGCACACAGAAATTCGGCCGGATAGTGGTACTTAAGCCAGGCTGAAACATAGGCCAATAATGCGAAACTGGCGGAGTGTGACTCAGGGAATCCATAGTCACCAAACCCCTTGATCTGTTCAAATATCTGTCCGGCAAAGACCTCATCGTAGCCACGCGCCAGCATACCGGCGATCAGTTTATCCCGGAATGGTTCCAATCCGCCTTTGCGTTTCCAGGCCGCCATGGCCCGGCGCAACTGATCGGCCTCACCACCGCTGAAACCGGCCGCCACCATAGCAATCTGCATGACCTGTTCCTGGAAAATGGGCACTCCTAGTGTACGCCCCAGCACAGATTTAACAGCCTCTCCAGGATAAGTGACTGCTTGCTTACCTTGTCGCCTCATCAAATATGGATGCACCATATCGCCCTGAATCGGCCCCGGGCGCACGATGGCAATCTGCACTACCAGGTCATAATAATTCTGCGGTCTGAGGCGCGGCAGCATGCTCATCTGGGCACGCGATTCAATCTGGAAAACCCCCACAGTATCTGCCCGTCCGATCATCTCATAGACCGCCGCATCCTCCGCCGGCACATCGGCCAGGCCCATGGCCTCCCCGCGCCGTCCTGAAACCAGCGCCAGACATTTACGGATAGCAGTCAACATGCCCAGCGCCAACACATCAACCTTCAACAGACCCAGCGCTTCCAGATCATCCTTCTCCCACTGGATGACGGTTCTGTCAGCCATGCTCGCATTTTCTACCGGCACCAGTTCAGACAATGGTCCTTCGCTGATCACAAAACCACCTACATGTTGAGACAGGTGCCGTGGGAAGCCAATGATCTGTTGCACCAGAAAACTCAGTCGCAACAACAACGGCTCAGGCAACTGAATATCATCAATGCTCACCAACTGTCCGTCGTTGTTCATGCGAAGACAATTCAGTGCCTGATCAATCTGCGCGGCATCCATGCCCAGGGCTTTCCCGACATCGCGAATGGCACTGCGCCGACGGTAGGCGATGACTGTGGCAGCCAGAGCTGCGCGGTCGCGGCCATATTTTCGATAGATATACTGTATGACTTCCTCGCGACGCTCATGCTCAAAATCAACATCGATATCCGGCGGTTCATCACGTTCTTTGGAAAGAAAGCGTTCAAACAGCAACTGCATACGGGAGGGATCCACAGCGGTTATGCCCAGGCAATAGCAAACAGCTGAGTTCGCTGCCGAGCCTCGCCCCTGGCACAGTATGTTCTGACTGCGTGCAAACATGACGATGTCATGCACGGTCAGAAAAAAATGCTCATAGGCCATCTCTGCAATCAATAACAACTCTTTTTCCAGCAGCTCACGAATCGATTGCGAGGCACCTTCCGGCCAGCGTTCCGCCATGCCCTGTAAGGTTAAACGGCGCAACCAACTGGCAGGCGTATGCCCTGCTGGCACCAGCTCACGTGGATATTCATAGCGCAGTTCAGACAGGGAAAAGCTGCACTGTTCTGCTATATTGAGCGTTTCTGCCAGCCAGGAAACCGGGAACAGCCGCCCCAGGGTGGCACGGCTACGCAAAAACTGTTGTGCGTTGGCGGGTAGCTGGTACCCCAGCTCTGCCAGGGGTTTTACCAGCCGTATGGCTGTCAGCGTGTCGCGCAGTGCTCGCCTGCAGGGGTGATGCATCTGGATACCGCCAGTAGCACAAATCGGCACACCTGTTTGCTGAGCAAGCTGCTCCAGCTCCCATTGTTTGTCACGGTCATCAGCATCCAGAAAACGCTGAGCACCGATCCACAATCGTCCAGGAAATAATTCTGACAACCACGCCAGACTCTGCCTGGCAGCAATTTCACAGTAGTTGCGACTGATAGGCGATGGTGGCGCGATCCATAAAGCCAGGCAGCACTGCAGGTCCAGTTCTTCCAGCATCTGGCGGCTCAGCAGATAGTCACCTTTGGCACAGTCGCGCCGGGCCCGGGTAATCAGTGCCGATAATTGTGCATAGGCTTTGCGGTCTGGAGCCAGCAGCACAATATGCAGACCATCTTGCGTGCGAAACTCACTACCGATAATCAGTCTGATGGGCTGACCGCGGGCCTTCGCGGCTTTGACTGCGCTGTAAGCCCTGACGACACCGGACAGGCTGCACTCATCAGTCAATGCCAGAGCGCGATAACCCAGCTCGATGGCACGTTCAACCAGCTCCTCGGGATGAGAAGCACCGCGCAGAAAGGAAAAATTACTCAGACAATGCAGCTCCGCATAATCCGGCGCCGCATCAACAGGCAAGTCACACATAAAAAAACACCCGCAGAATACTGTTTATTTATACAGCATTCTGCGGGTGTTTGGTATGGCTGCGATCAGTAAATAGGTGTTACACCATCACCAATCGGGTCGCCAGGCGCACGCAGATGGCCGTAAATCAGCTCCTCTACGAATTCAACACACTTGAATTCCAGCATCTGCATGTTTTCGTCCTGATGACGATACAGCTTCATGCTGATGGTCCATGGCTCTTCAAATACATTCGGGTCAGTAATCGTGGCCGAATAATCGATGGTGTTACGATCAACCATCGTATAGCGCTCCTGGACGTGCATATCCCAGCCGCTATGGTAGTGACCGGAGCGGTCAAACCAGGTGTCTGGCATCTGGCCGGTGACATCAATCACCAGCGTGTCACCGTCCCAGGAGCCATTATTGATGCCCATCCAGGTATCAACCTGCGCTTCCACAACCTTGTCCATGTGGACAATACGGTCAGCACCAGCAAACTGGTAACTGATCAGGGTGGCATCGGGCCCCTGGAAGATCTGGAAAGGATAAGGCATGTAGGTTGCGCGAGGTACCCCAGGCAGTTTGCACTGCGTGGCCGGATCACCCTGCAACCAGTTACGCTTGTTTTCTTCCTGCTGAGCACGCATACCCGCTTTATAAGGAATGGTGCCGCCTTCCACATAACCCACGCTGGGCGGGAAGGCCAGGTGCGCACCCGCCTGCAGTGCAGCCAGCGGACCATGACGGGCTTCAGCGGGCTCAAGGCTCCACTCAGCGGCACTCATGCTCTGCCATATACCACTGAAATTTGGCTTTCCATCCGGTGTACGGGGAATTTCGTTGCTGGCCACAGACTGCTGAGCCTGAACAACTGAAGCATCCTGGCTCACCCAGAATGCGCTGACCGCAGCAGCGGTCGCCGCCACCGCAAACATCGTTTTAAATTGAGTCTTCATGTGTAACCTTTATCACTGTCGAATTGCGCGATTGTTTTCATAATCCCAGGTGCCGTCTTCAACACGCTGGCCCTGCAGAATGTTGATCATGCCGTAGTTACCTTCGTGACAGGCATATTCAAACAGCGGCTCTTCGGTCTGCACCATGGGCACCACACCAACAATCTTGTCTTCAAACGCCAGCGGATCAATGACAGTGAATTCATACTCCACGATGTCGTCTGATGTACGGGTGAACTTCTCGATCAGGGTTTTGTTTGAAGAGATACCGGTACCGCGGAAAGTCTGCGACTTGTAGTTGAAGTTTTTGGTTTCAACAACCAGCGAGTTGCCTTCGTACCAGCCAATTGAGTCGCCGGTCCACTGAGTGATGCTTTCCGGCAGGTGATCCTTGTCGTGCAGACGAACAATACGCGCTTCATGAATCATTTCGTTCATGATCACGGCGTGATCTTCGGTCTGGAACAACTGTACATTGTTGTTGTACATGCTGGGTGTAAAAGGCGGCACGGAGTTGAAACCCAACAGGCAGCGCTCAGAAATACCACGATCTTCGGGGCCATCTTTACCAATACCGCCCACCGCTACGCGCACGGGTCGTTCACCGTCATAGTCCGGACCCAGGCCGCCAAATGCGATCGGGGCACCCGGGACGCGTGCCGGCGTCCGGCCATCTTCGGGGTAGATAATAATGGAAGTGCGCAGGTTCAGTTCCTGGGGCATATCTTCTACCCAGGCACGGTTATAACCACCGACACCACCCTGTGAGGATTGACCATCGCTTGCAGCAGCCTCTTCGGCGATACGACGGTCACGCTCAATCACCTCTTCAGCCGTGTAAAACTGGCGATCACCGTATTGGCGATTTCGCTCCATCGGCGTATTGGAGCTGAAATTGAATACGCCACGCAGATCTGGCTGTCCCCACTCATTCAGCGGAGCGCTGTAGTTATCGTCCGCAATCGCGCTGCCGGCAACGGCTACTGCAACGGCAGCTGATAATAGAAACTGTTTTTTCACGTTAATCTCCTCAGAGAACAAAAATGACAACGAATGCTCGGTACAAACTAATCCGGATCTATGAGCAATAATCAAGGATCACGCAGAGTAATCCAGCGCCTGCCATTATTCAAGTGCAGCAGGTCAGCAAGCCGATAAACTGACCAGATTCAGCGTCAGTTTGGTTTCGCTGTTTGGATCAGACCGCCGCTATGCTAAATTGTTTTCGCAATTTTAACCCCCGGTCTTAACCCAGGAGTCATGCATGATCCCCTACTCGCTGCTGGACCTGGCACCGATTACCCAGGGTAGCGGCGCCCGGCAGGCTTTGCTCAATTCCCGCTCATTGGCACAGGAAGCCGAACGCTGTGGCTATCAGCGATTCTGGCTGGCCGAACATCACAACATGACTGGCATCGCCAGCGCAGCGACGGCGGTTGTAATCGGTTATGTGGCCGAAGGGACTGCGCGGATAAGAGTCGGTTCAGGGGGCATTATGTTACCCAATCATGCTCCGTTGATGGTTGCCGAACAATTTGGCACGCTGGCCAGCCTGTATCCGGAGCGCATTGACCTGGGATTGGGACGGGCACCCGGCACGGATTCCGCCACCATGCAGGCACTGCGTCGCTACCACGACAGCGTGGATCAGTTCCCTCGCGACGTGCAGGAGCTGCAGCATTATTTCAAAGCTGCACAGCCAGGTCAGGCTGTGCGGGCGGTACCGGGCGAAGGGCTGGAAGTGCCTCTTTGGCTGCTCGGCTCCAGTCTGTTCAGTGCACAGCTGGCGGCAGCGCTGGGCCTGCCCTTTGCTTTCGCCTCGCACTTTGCACCGGACTACCTTATGCAGGCACTGGACATGTATCGCAGCCGCTTCCGGCCATCGGAGCAACTGGCCGAGCCCTATTGTATGGCTGCCATACCCTTGTATGCAGCCGCCACAGAGAGCGAGGCGCGCCTGCTGATGAGTTCGGTGCAGCAACAATTTATCGCGCTGCGCCGTGGCACACCCGGCCCGCTCAGGCCGCCACTGGAGAACATCGAATCACACTTTTCGGCAGCAGAACTATCGGCAGCCTCACATGCACTACGCGAGGCCGTCATAGGCGATCCGGAGCAGGTGCAGAAGGGTATCCGGGCATTTGTGCAGCGCACCGGCATCAACGAAGTGATGTTCAGTGCGCACATTTTTGACCATCGAAAGCGCCTGGAATGCATTCGCATCGCCGCTAGAGCGTGCGACGCCATATCGACACCTGGCTGACGATGTATTCGTACTTGCGTCGATGCTCTCGAATCATGAACGGCAGATCCTGCTGGTGCAGCAACTCGTAACCCGGCAGCAGCTGCGCCAGTTTCTGCAATGCACCATCACTGTCGGGGGCGTCGACAAAACTGTCAGCAGGCGTGTACTGTTCCATCCACGTATTCGGCGACGACAGCACCAATATACCACCCTTGACCAAGGGTGATTTCTCGCCAACAAACTGTTTAAGACAAGCCGCCGGATCAGGCATGCGACACAGCAGGTTGCTCATCAATACTGCGTCGTAGCTACCCGCCTGCGCCAGACCCGCCGCCTGCAACCCGGCCGCATCGCCCTGCACAAACCTCACACGGTCGCGGTCAATCCCGGCATCAATGGTTGCCACCAGCTCAGTGCTGTGACGTCCGCTCTCCAGGCGCTGATAAGACATCTCGCCCTTGACTCGCAGCTTGTCCGCCGCCCGGATAAAGGCAGCACTGTAATCCAGACCAGTCACCTGCTCAAAATACCGTGCCAGTTCAAAGCTCGCCCGACCCACCGCACAGCCCAGATCCAGCACCCGCCCATAACGGGCAGCGTAACGTTGCACCAGGTCGGCCATCACCTGCATGAAGGGCTGCGTCTCAGGATGCCCGACATTAGCGTTTATAGCTTCATCACGCTGCTCTGCCTGACTGCCAAAGTGGAACAACATATATTGATTCAGCAGCGCATCGGTCTCATAACGCTCGCCTCCCACAGGGGCCGGCTCGCTGCCTTGCACCAGACGGAAACCAGCATGCTGAAAGAAGTGTGGTCGAAAATGAAAACGCGCCCAGGCGCTGGCTTCATCACCTGTACTGATAAATGAGCCACCCAGAATCATCTGGTGCTCATTGTCGTAACAGGGTGTGCTGAAGTCGACATAGTAGGGGTGAATCTCAAAACCGGGCAGCGGATGGAACACATCCTCTGACCACTGCCAGACATTACCCATGACATCGTTGAAGCCGCGCTGATTGGTCGCGTAAGCCTCGACAGGCCCTTCACTGCCGCAACGCAGATTCAGGTTCAGATCGCTGAATCCGTCCACGCTCATCACAGGATCCCGCTCCAGTCGCTCATCCTGCCCCGGGCGCCAGTCCGTCAATGACTGTAGCGCATCATCCTGCATGGCCAGATGCTCTTTTTCCAGCAACAGGCGATAGGGGGTTTTGCTGCCATCGCGTTCAGCGCGCCATGCGCAGTAGGCCCTGGCTTCATAATAGTTAACTATCGCCGGCCAGTCCCATTGCATGGGAATTTCAGCGAAAATGGTGCGCAAGCGGTATTGGTGCGAACCGACCGGGCCATCCTGCACCCAGAAAGTGGGCCAACGAGTGTTGCGAAAACGGCGCCACTGCCAACCTTGTTCACTCCAGTACTTCTCTTCCAGATAAGCACCGGAGCTGACAAACTCGTAAAATTCGCCATTGCTGATCAGCCGCTGGCTGGCACGGAAAGCTTCGACATCACGTGTTTCCTGACCATATTCATTATCCCAGCCAAATGTCGGCCACTCAGCAGGCTTACCCAGACTAACGGAAGTCTTCGCCACCTCGATCAAAGGATTGTCAGCCGGGTAATGCAGGCCGGCCACCGGCCGAACAAAGCGCTCCGGGGCATTTTTGGCCACTGGCAGCTCAGGCCACTGGGCGGGCGCCTGAAGAAACTTCAGTGGCAGCTCGCGCATCAGCACAGAAGATGTTTCCAGATGAATGCGCTCATGCTCAAAACACATGACCAGTGCCCAGCCAGGCGAGTCCATGGTGATCGGGTGATCGAATATTGGGTGAGTCTCGATCAGCTCGGTGACAATGCCATACACCTTTCGCCGGTATTCCCGGGCCTCGGCCACTGTCGGCCAGATATCCTGCTCACCATCGTGCAGATCATCCCAGCTCATCTCATCAACGCCGGTTTCAAACAGAGCTTCAAAATGCTTGTTGACCGGCTCCTTGATCAGACCGGCAACCAGTAACTTGTTGATATAAAAACTGACCGGGTGCACATAATAGAAAATCAGGGGATGGCGAGTCTTGTGGTAAGGCCGCTCGAAATAGGCTTCCTCACAGGTCAACGCTGAAAACAGTGTTTCTGTCAGGCGCCAGGTATTGTGAAAATAGTCCAGCAGAGCCTGCCTTCCACCTCGAATATCCAGCATCGGCAGACTGAACGCACAGACGCCGGCCCAGTCCGGTTCAGATTGGGGTGCCAGTTGCATCTCGGATATCGCGGGAGTTTTGCGGGCCATTTTGGTGTCGGCATAAGCCTGAGTCATCAGAGTCTTCCTTTTGTAATCCTGTACCATATCAGCGCAAAGCCGTTTTTAGCTTAGTACACAGATCGTGTAGACTGCATGACGCTGATTAACTATTTCTGTTTCCTATTCCAAGAGGTGAAACCCTTGCGCAGTAAACTTCCCCAGGTCGGCACCACCATTTTCACCGTCATGACGAGAATGGCACAGCAACACAATGCCATCAACCTGTCACAGGGCTTCCCGGATTTTGATTGTCCGGCGGCCTTGCGGGAGCGGGTCAGTTTCTATCTTAACGATCGGCGCAACCAGTATGCTCCCATGACCGGCGTCGCCGAACTGCGTGAGCAGATCGCTCTCAAAGTTGCCCAACTATACGGCTGTCAGGCCGATGCAGATCAGGAGATCACTGTTACCTCTGGCGCCACCGAAGCACTTTTTGATGCTATTCAGGCAGTTATCGGCAGCGGCGATGAAGTCATCATGTTTGATCCGGCCTATGACTCTTACGATCCGGCGGTACAACTGGCAGGTGGCACGCCGGTGCATATTCCGCTCACGGTGCCCGACTACGGCATTGACTGGCAGGCATTGAGCGATGCAATCAACGATCGCACCCGCATGATCATCATCAACTCCCCGCACAATCCCAGCGGTTCAGTACTTCATCGCAGCGACCTGGATCAGCTGGCTGAGTTGATCAGGGATCGAGACATACTGGTGCTCTCTGATGAAGTTTATGAGCATATGGTGTTCGACGGAGCCCGCCATGAAAGCGTGCTCAGTCATCCTGAGCTGCGTGAGCGCAGCTTTGCTGTATTTTCATTTGGCAAAACCTATCATGCCACGGGCTGGAAGGCAGCCTACTGCGTAGCGCCAGCCGCGCTGACGGCAGAATTTCGCAAGGTACACCAGTTTGTGACGTTTACCTCCACCAGCTTTATTCAATATGCAATTGCTGATTTTATGCGCGACTGCCCAGAGCATCATCTGGAGCTACCGGCGTTTTATCAGCAGAAGCGCGATACCTTCTGCAGCTTGATCGAACCGTCGCGATTCACCTTTACCCCTTCGGCCGGCACCTATTTTCAGTGCGTGGACTTCAGCGCCATCAGCGACCTGACGGATATGGAGTTTGTCACCTGGCTGTGTCAGGAACATGGCGTTGCTACCATTCCCCTGTCACCGTTTTACGCTCATGCCCCAGGCTCCAGCATCATCCGCTTCTGCTTCTGCAAGGATGACAGCACGCTGGAGCAGGCGGCGGCTATTCTCAATAAACTGTAATCCTCATGACGCCGGAGCAGGCAAGTACTTTACTGGAACAGATTCGCAGCTGGGCCCGTGAGCTGGGCTTTCAGCAACTGGCAGTTGCCGATGTCGACCTGAGTGCTTACCAGCCCCATCTGGATGCCTGGCTGGCGCGCAATTTCCATGGCGAGATGGACTACATGCTGCGCCACCGGGACTTGCGCCTGGACCCGCAATCACTGCACCCCGGAACAATTCGCGTGTTGAGTGTGCGCATGGACTATAGCCTGGACAAGGATCAGAGTCTGGCACCGCTCAAAAACCGCGAGCAGGCCTACATTTCGCGCTATGCCCGGGGGCGGGACTACCACAAACTGATTCGTAAACGCCTTCAGCAATTGGCTGAAAAGATAAGCGAGGCAGCAGGCCCGGTCGGCTACCGGGCCTTTGTGGACAGCGCACCGGTTCTGGAGCGTGCCCTCGCGGAGAAGGCTGGTCTTGGCTGGATCGGCAAAAACACCATGCTGATTAACCGTCAGGCCGGTTCGTGGTTTTTTCTGGGCGAGCTTTTTACCGATCTGCCTTTGCCACTGGATGAACCAGTCAGCGCTCACTGCGGAAGCTGCACCGCTTGCCTGGACTTGTGCCCCACCGGTGCCTTCACCGGTCCCAATCAGCTCGACGGGCGGCGCTGCATCTCCTACCTGACCATTGAGCTGAAAAGCTCTATACCCGAGGAGCTGAGACCACTTATCGGCAACCGGGTGTTTGGCTGTGACGACTGCCAACTGGTCTGTCCCTGGAACAAGTTCAGCAAGCTCAGCGGAGAAGGAGACTTTGCACCCAGGCACGGACTGGACAACAGTCTGTTGAGCGAATTATTCATGTGGACGGAGCAGGAGTTTATGGAGCGTACGGCCGGTTCAGCCATTCGCCGCACCGGTTACGAAGGCTGGCTGCGGAATCTTGCGGTCGGCCTGGGCAATGCGCCGTCCACAATCCCGGTGCTGCAGGCGCTGCGCGCCCGCGTCGACCATCCCTCAGAGCTGGTGCGCGAGCATGTGTCCTGGGCGTTGCAGCAACATGGCGAAGGAGGCGAGCAAGGCAAGGCAAACGCCGCGATACCTGCAAACAAAGACAACTGATCGGACGTATTACAGCCTGAAGAAGTGTTCGCGGTAGTAACGCAGCTCATTGACTGAGTCCCGGATATCATCCATGGCCTGATGGCTGCCGACTTTGGTGAATCCGCCGGGCAGCTCCGGCCGCCAGCGGCGCGCCAGCTCTTTCACTGTGCTGACATCCAGGTTGCGATAGTGAAAGAAGGCTTCCAGCTTTGGCATGTAGCGCACCATAAACCGTCGATCCTGATGCACGCTGTTGCCGCACATGGGGGAGCTGCCGGCATCGGCCCACTGACCCAGAAAATCCAGGGTCTGTTGTTCCGCCTGAGCATCACTGATGGTACTTTTCTTCACGCGCTCAATCAGTCCCGACTCACCATGCGTTTTCTGATTCCAGTCATCCATGGCAGCAAGCGTCGCATCGGATTGATGAACAGCAATCACCGGACCTTCCGCGAGAATATTCAGGTCAGCATCCGTCACCAGCGTCGCGACCTCTATAATACGATCGGTATCAGGCTCCAGGCCGGTCATTTCCATATCAATCCAGATTAAAGTTTTGCTTTTATCCACTTGTGCTGCCGACATCATCACGTCCTGAAATATTAAGAAAAAAGAACTGCTTCCACCGAGCCGCCATTGTAATAGAATGCCTGCTCATGACCAAACGAAGACTAAATCAGCAACAGCTCCGCCGCATCGGCAATCAACAGCGCCGGCATAACAAACGTGCCGACGACCCGATCACCCCCGGCGAGCAGGCGCTGGGGCTGATCGTCTGTCACTATGGCCAGCAACTGGATGTCGAGCCTCTGGAGGGTTCGAAGCAGGGTGAGCTGCTGCGCTGCCACCAACGCAGCAATCTGCCACCCCTTGTGACTGGCGACAAAGTCATCTGGCAACCTGATGGAGAACATACCGGCGTCATAGTTGCTCAGCAGCCTCGCCATACCGTGATGAGTCGCCCCAATAATCGAGGCCAATTGCGCCCGATTGCGGCCAATGTCGACGTTGTAGTAGTGGTCATTGCCCCGGTTCCAGAACCCTTCGGCAATCTGATTGACCGCTATCTGGTCGCCATTGAGGAGCAGCAGTTGCGCGCTCTGATCTTGCTGAATAAAGCCGATCTGGTGCCCGCAGATGGCGACGACAAACTGAGCCAATTGTTAGAGAGATACCGGAAAATTGGCTATGAAACATTAACGCTGTCCAGCCACTCCGGCCAGGGTATTGGCCAGCTCAAAGAACGGCTTTTGTCACGCACTGCCGTATTTGTCGGGCAATCGGGAGTTGGCAAGTCTTCACTTATCAATTCGCTTAGAGGCTCTGACACGGATGAATTCATGGCAGCCGTCGGCGATCTGTCAGTCGGACACGAAAAGGGCACTCACACCACAACCGCTACCCGGCTTTATCATCTGCCCGGCAGCGGCGATCTGATCGATTCGCCTGGTATTCGTGAATTTGGCTTGTGGCATATAGAGCCTGAAGAGCTGGCTCATGGTTTTATCGAGTTCCGCCCCTTCCTTGGACAATGCCGTTTTCGCGACTGCCGTCATACAGAAGAGCCCGGCTGTGCTTTGCGGGCAGCCGCCGCGAACGGGGAAATTGACGAATCAAGGCTGGCAAGTTACCGGCAGATTCTCCTGAGTCTGGACAGTGAGCGCTGATCTGACCGGCTTGCCAACCAATCAGAATATCTCGGGAAGTTCCTCATCAGTCAGCTCATCTTCAGGTGGTGCGGCACCTTCCAACTCAGATTGCCGGACATTATCGATCAGGCGCTGCTCGGCCAGCTCATTGAGCACCATGATGACGATGCGTCGATTACCCGGGTCCTCTGGATTGTCCTCCAGCAGAGGGATCGATGACCCCATACCAACAATCTGAGCGAATCGCTCATACTCCAGCCCACCTTCAACCAGAGCGCGCCTGGCGGTATTAGCTCGATCTGAAGACAGCTCCCAGTTTGTATACTGGCCACCATTATCTCCGAAAGGCAAACTGTCAGTATGGCCATACACACTGATTTTGTTAGGCAAATCGTCCAGGATAGCCGCCAGTGACCACAAGATTTGTCGGGCGTAAGGACGCATCTGGCTGGAACCAACATCAAAAATGGGCCGATTTTCACGATCCACAATTTGGATACTCAGACCTTCATCGGTAATTTCCATGGTCGCGGAGTCACCGAACCACTCGAAGCTCTGATTGCCTGCCACAACTTCTTCAATTTGTCCGCGGGCGCTTTCCAGCAACTCGATCTGACGCAATCGCGCCAACTCTGCCAACTCGGGGTTTTCCAGCTCATCCGACGGCTCAACAAACTGCTCCTGATCTTCCTGTACCAACGCCAGGTTCAGACCCTGATTCGCAACATTCAATGGCCTGCCGCCCAGGTCCAGCACATAGGGGGTTCCGCCGTCACCCGCATTAGCCAGTGCACGGGGATCAGAAAAGTAGCCGGCGATAACCATCTTCTCCAGATCCGTAGTGCTTTCGATAAGCCACAAAACCAGGAAAAAGGCCATCAATGCCAGAGCAAAATCAGCAAACGCGATTTTCCAGGAACCACCGTGATGACCAGCGGCGGTCTTCTTGACACGTTTTATGACAATCGTCTGTTCTGACTTTTCCAAAACCTGGCCTCAATCAGCGACTGCGGATGTGTTCATCCAGCTCACTGAAGCTGGGACGATCACCGGAGAACAGCGTTTTACGGGCGAATTCTACTGCCAATTGCGGCGGCAGACCATTAGCAGTCGCTACGATAGCCGCCTTGATACACTCAAACATTTTGATCTCTGCATCAGCCACTTCCTGCAGGCGATTGCTGACGGGCCCAACAAAGCCATAAGCAATGAAAATACCAACGAAGGTGCCTACCAGAGCTGCCGCGACACTCTTACCCAACTCATCGGGCGGGCCACCCAACTTTTGCATGGTAATAACGATGCCCAGAATCGCAGCCACGATACCAAAACCAGGCAGACCGTCGGCGACACGGTGCATGGCATGAGCGGGCTCGCTGAGTTCATGCATCTGGGTTTCGATCTCTTCATCGATCATGGCCTCTATTTCATGAGGGGCCAGGTTACTGGTTGTCATGATGCGCAGGTTATCAGTGAGAAACTCAACAATACGGTCGTCTTTAAGGATGGCCGGATATTGCGTAAACAGGCCGCTTTCCGCCGGCACTTCAATATCGGCCTCGATAGACATCATGCCTTCACGGCGCGCTTTGTTAAAAATATCAAACAGCAGGCTCAACAGATCCAGGTACAGCTTCTGGCTGGTCGCCTGACCAAATATGGCGCGCGGCAAGCGCTTGCCAGTCTCCTTGACCAGATGCATACTGTTCGCAATCAGGAACGCACCAAGCGCAGCGCCCAGAATGATAATAAATTCCGATGGCTGCCATAACACACCCAGCACACCGCCGTGCATGATATAGCCGCCGGCCACACTGAAAACAACAACCAGCGCCCCAATGATAAACAACATGACCCGATAATCCTCCAGGGTGTAGAATACTGCCGCCCGTCCTTAGTACATCGGTCGAATTCACCAAATCATTAGCCCGAATATGAAAGATAAGCTGTTTATCTGGATGCAGTTTCTGCTTCCGCATCATTTATTGTCCAGAACCGTCGCTGTGCTGGCGCAATGCCGCATCGGCTGGGTCAAGAATGCATTTATAGGCTGGTTTGCCAGACGCTATCAGGTGGATATGAGTCAGGCCGCAGAGCCTGAGCTTCGGGCGTATTCCTGCTTTAACGATTTTTTTACCCGTGAACTCAGGCCCGATGCCCGACCGCTGGCACCAGGCAGAGATACTATTTTGTGCCCGGCTGATGGCATGGTCAGTCAGGCGGGACCGATCGAGGATGACCAGTTGCTGCAGGCCAAGGGCCGGTATTACAGCGTACAGACACTGCTGGGCGGCGATGCCTGTCTGGCCGAAGAATTTCAGGGCGGTAATTTCGCCACCATTTATCTGTCACCTAAAGACTATCACCGGGTTCATATGCCATTGGGAGCACGTTTGCGGGAAACCATTTATGTGCCGGGTCAGCTATTTTCTGTAAACCAGCTGACCAGCGAGCGGGTGGATAATCTGTTTGCCCGCAATGAACGGCTGGTCTGCCTGTTTGATACGGATCATGGCCCCATGGCCCTGGTTTTGGTCGGCGCGATGATTGTCGCCGGCATCGACACTGTTTGGGCCGGGCAGGCCGCACCGGCGGCTCACGGCCTGTTGTCTACACCCTATGGCGATCACACACCTGCCATTGAGCTGGCTCCCGGCTCTGAAATGGGCCGCTTTCGGCTCGGCTCCACAGTCATTGCATTGTTCGGGCCCGGCATGAGTCGCTTGTCGGGCACTCTCCAGGCCGGCAAGACCGTTTATATGGGCGAATCTATAGGTAATATTGTTTCTAACCTCAACTGTATGGAATCTAAAAATGAGCAAATTTGAAAACGTCACCGTGGTTAAAAAAGCCAATATGTACTTTGATGGCAAGGTCACTAGCCGCACCATCGAATTTGCCAACGGCGATGTAAAAACGCTGGGCATCATGATGCCTGGCGAATATCGCTTTGGCACCGACAAAAAAGAGATCATGGAAATCCTGGCTGGACAGGTGGAAGTGTTACTGCCAGGCGAAGACCTGTGGCACAAGATAGGTGGCGGTGACAGCTTTGAGGTACCTGCCAATTCCGCCTTTGATATAAAAGTATTGGATGTGACTGACTACTGCTGCTCCTATCTTGGCTAAGTGTTCTCTTGGCCAAGGGCTCTGCCTCAGGGCCCAAGGAAAGTCTGGTAGGCAATGTTGTCAGTTTCTTCCCGGTACGGGTAATTAATCTCCCGTAAAAAGGCATCGAAAGCTTTGCGGTCCGAAGCCGGCACCTGAATACCGACCATAACACGCCCATAAGCGGCACCGTGGTTGCGATAGTGGAACATGGAGATATTCCACCGACCGCCTAGCAGATCCAGGAAAGTCATCAGTGCACCGGGGCGTTCCGGAAACTCGAACCGGAACACCCGCTCATTGGCCACGGACTGATTCCGCCCGCCGACCATGTGCCTGATATGCACCTTAGCCGCTTCATTTTCTGTCATATCGTGAGCAACCAGGCCTTTTTCGGACAGTTCGGCCAGCAGCTCTGCGCGTCCGGCTGAACCACGAGCAACTTCGACACCCACAAAAATCTGCGCCTTGTCAGGCGAGCCGTAACGATAGTTGAACTCGGTGATATTGCGGCGGCCCAGAATCTGCGAGAACTCTCGAAAGCTGCCCGGCTGTTCATTAATCGTGACCGCAAGCACAGCCTCGCGTGACTCGCCAAGCTCGGCACGTTCCGCAATATGACGCAGACGGTCGAAATTGACATTGGCACCCGTCACCACCGACAGCAGCGTCTGCTCCCTGGCCTGATGCATCTGTATGTAGCGTTTCATGCCGGCTACTGCCAGGGCACCGGCCGGCTCGGCGACCGTGCGGGTATCATCAAATACATCCTTGATCGCTGCACATATCTCATCTGTGTTGACGGTGATCACCTCATCGACACATTGACGCAAAATAGCGAAGGTATTTTTTCCAACCTGATTGACAGCCACGCCGTCAGCAAACAGACCCACCTGCGATAATTTGACCCGACGCCCGGCTTCCAGGGCCGCCTTAAGACAGGCCGAATCCTCAGCCTCGACAGCAATCATGCGAATATCCGGGCGGATATATTTGATGTAGGCAGCCATACCGGCCATCAGCCCGCCTCCGCCTACGGGGACAAAAATGGCGTCCAACTCACCGCTGTACTGCCGCAGAATTTCCACGCCAACTGTACCCTGTCCGGCAATTACAGCCTTGTCATCAAAGGCATGCACAAACGTCAGGCCCTTCTCTTCGACAAGGCCCATGGCATACTCAGCCGCATCATTGTAGGTATCACCATGCAGAACCACCTGCGCCCCTCGATTGCGCACTGCATCAACCTTGATACCCGGTGTAGTCACTGGCATGACAATAGTCGTGTCGATACCCAGTGCATTGCCCGCCAGGGCTATACCCTGTGCATGGTTGCCGGCACTGGCTGCAATAACACCGCGAGCCGCTGCCTCCCTGCTGAGCCCAGACATCCGGTTAAAAGCGCCTCGCAGCTTGAAACTGAACACCGGCTGCATATCCTCCCGCTTCAGCAATATCCGATTGTCCAGACGCCGCGACAAGCCGGGCGCTTCGTGCACCGGCGTTTCAATCGCTACGTCGTAGACACGCGCCGAGAGGATATCTTTTATATATCTTTCCATGTCATTAACCGTTTCAAGTTTGGAAATCAGCTTGCCGGAGGCTATTATTGCCCGCAAGAAAGCTCATGTCCCAATTAAGTTTACTGATCTGCACAGGATAGCATCATGGACCAGAACGAATTAAAAAAAGCAGTCGCGCGGGCGGCGGCGCAATACGTTAAAGAAAGGCTCGATGACCGCATGATTATTGGCGTCGGCACTGGCTCCACGGCCAACCTGTTTATCGAATATCTTGGTGAATTTCGCGATGACATCTATGCCACAGTAGCGAGCTCGGAGGAAACTGCCCGGCGCCTTAAGGCACTCGGCATAGAAGTCATGGATCTGAACGCCGCACCCGAGGTCAGCATCTACGTGGATGGTGCTGATGAGGCCAATAAGTATCTGCAACTGATCAAAGGCGGCGGCGGGGCATTAACGCGGGAAAAAATTATCGCTGCAGTTGCACGCGAATTCGTGTGCATCGCCGATGGCAGCAAGATGGTGGATGTTCTGGGGACGTTTCCGCTTCCGGTCGAAGTCATCCCCATGGCACGCAGCTACGTCGGCCGCGAGATAGTGAAACTCGGCGGTGACCCGGTTTATCGCGACGGCTGCATAACCGATAACGGCAACATAATTATCGATATTCACAATATGAATATCGTAGACCCACGCACTCTGGAGCAACAACTCAATCAGATCACAGGTGTGGTAACCAATGGTCTGTTTGCGCTCCGCCCTGCAGACAAACTGATTCTTGGCACAAAAGACGGCCTCAGAACACTAACAGCAGATTAGTCTTCTGATAATCAGTGATAAAAAAACGCAGGGGTTTCACGCCCTGCGTTCTTTGTATTACAGGGGATTAACGTTTTCCGCCTGGGGGCCTTTTTGGCCTTGAGTCACTTCCATAGTAACTTTCTGGCCTTCATGCAGCGTTCTTCTTCCAGTACCGTTAATGGCACTAAAATGGACGAATACGTCCTTCCCACCTTCCTGTTCAATGAAGCCGAAGCCTTTTTCGTCATTGAACCACTTAACGGTACCTTCTACTTGCTGTGACATATTGCTCTCTTGCTCTTTCCAAGGGATTCGACTGACGCGAGTTCAGACAGTTCCCATTATTTATTAACACAGTTGACAAATGTGCCAACTGCTGGAGTCAACACCGACTCCTCAAAGCAGTGTACCGCCTAATTTTGCCGCTGGGAATACAGTTTGGACCGAAATCGTCCAAAACTGTGAATTCAGTCGAATATCTTGCCCGGATTCATGATGTTATTGGGATCAAACAGGCTTTTTATGCCCCGCATCAGTGCAATTTCAGCCTCACTGCGGCTGTAATGCAGATAGGGCTTTTTAAGCAGCCCCACGCCGTGCTCGGCCGAAACGCTGCCGCCATAGGATTTCACCGCATCAAAGATGTCATAACTGACCTCGCCACACTGGCGAAAAAACTCCTCTTTGGCCAAAGAGTCCGGCTTCAGTATGTTCAGGTGGACATTGCCATCACCAATATGACCAAACCAGATGATCTCGAAGTCGGGATATTGCGAGGTAACAATGGCATCAACCTCTTTAAGGAAGGCAGGCACCTTGGAGACCTGGACCGATATATCGTTTTTATAGGGCGTAAAGCGCGAAATCGTCTCTGAGATATCTTCACGTAAACGCCACAATGCCTTGGCCTGCGTCACATTCTGGCTCATGGTGCCGTCCAGCACCCAGCCCTGCTCCATGCAGTGCTCGAAGACCGACATGGCTGCATCCATGGTCGCTTCGCTGGTATTTTCAAATTCAATCAAGGTGTAGAAATTTCCCTCAGTTTCAAAGGGACGAGCCAGACCTTTCTCGGCAATGACATGTCTGAGAGCTTTCTCGGAAAAAAACTCAAAGGCGCTGACTTCAATCTTCGCCTGGAAGGCTTGCAGGACGTGCATGCTGGCTTCCATCTCCTCCAGAGCCAGCACTAGCACAGTGGGATCCTGAGGCTGGGTGGCCAGCCCCATGGTTAACTCAACAATGAATCCCAGGGTGCCCTCCGAGCCAATGAACAGATGGCGCAAGTCATAACCGGTGGCGTTTTTTACCAGGCCCTGGTTCAGATCCAGCAACTCACCAGTGCCGGTCACAACCTTCATTCCCATCACCCAGTCGCGGGTCAGGCCGTAACGGATCACCTTGATACCGCCCGCATTGGTGCCCACATTGCCACCCAGCTGGCTCGAACCGGAAGAGGCAAAATCCACCGGGTAGTAAAGACCTTTGTCTTCCGCATATTGCTGAAGCTGCTCGGTAATGACACCTGGCTGACAAACCACCTGGCGATCGACCGGATTAAAATCCAGGATTTTGTTCATCCGATCAAAAGCCACAACCACTTCGCCATTGGCCGCCACGGCAGCACCACTTAAACCGGTACGACCGCCGGAGGGTACCAGCGCAATTTTCTGTTCGTTGGCAAAACGCACCAGCGCCTGAACTTCTTCAGTCGAGCCGGGCAAAACAACGGCCACCGGACGCGGCTCATGCGCTTTTGTCCAGTCCTTGCCAAAAACCTGAAGGGATTCACTATCTGTTTTAACTCGATCCGGTCCGACAATTTCGGCCAGTGATGCGACCAGCGATTGCTGCATGAGGCTCATTACAGGAACTACCTTTTATGTTACTGACTTGGTTTATGGTAACATAGCGCGCCTGAAACTGGCGCCTCCCACAGAAGAGAATCTGCACTGTCATGAAACCGACCTCACTGGACAAAAGTAAAATCCGTTTTCTGCTACTTGAAGGTGTTCACCAGAGTGCCGTCAATGCACTTCACCAGGCGGGTTATACCAACATCGAGTACCTTAAGACCTCGCTGCCGGAAGACGAACTGGTAGAAAAAATCCGCGATGTACACTTCATCGGGATTCGTTCGCGCACCCAGTTGACCGCCCGCGTCTTCGATGCCGCCTCCAGGCTGCAAGCTGTCGGCTGCTTCTGTATAGGCACCAACCAGGTTGACTTGACGGCAGCGCTGATCAAGGGCGTGCCAGTGTTTAACGCACCCTATTCCAATACCCGCAGCGTGGCTGAACTGGTCATCGGCCAGATCATCTTGTTGCTGCGCGGTATTCCGGAGAAAAACGCGCAGGCTCACCGGGGCGTCTGGCAAAAAGTGGCAACCGGCTCTTTTGAAACGCGTGGCAAAAAACTGGGGGTCGTCGGTTACGGCAATATCGGCTCGCAGCTCAGTGTACTGGCCGAGTCTATGGGCATGAAAGTATACCTGTACGACATCATTACCAAGCTTCCGCTCGGCAATGCTGTTCAGGTGGGAAGCCTGAAAGAACTGATGCAAACCTGCGACATCATCAGCCTGCATGTACCAGAAACTGCACAGACGGCCAATATGATTGGTGCAGAGCAGATCAGCTGGATGAAAAACGGCAGCATTCTGATCAATGCTTCACGCGGCACCGTGATTGATATCGATGCATTGGCGGCGGCACTTGAATCAGGTCAATTGGCAGGCGCCGCGATTGACGTCTTCCCGGTTGAACCGCGCTCGAATGACGAAGAATTTATCTCACCGTTGCGCCAGTATGACAACTGCATCCTGACACCGCATATTGGCGGTAGCACCATGGAAGCACAGGAGAACATCGGTCTGGAGGTGGCGGAAAAATTGACTCGCTACAGCGACAATGGATCTACCCAGACATCTGTCAACTTCCCGGAAGTGGCATTGCCTTCGCACCCTGATATGCATCGACTGCTGCACATTCATGAGAACGTGCCAGGTGTACTTTCACAGATCAACCAGGTGTTCTCTGCTGCCGGCATCAATATCCGTTCGCAGTATCTGCAGACCAATGACAAGATCGGTTATGTGGTGATGGATATTGACAAAGAGCACAGTGAAATTGCGATGGACAAGCTGACCGGGGTGCCGGGGACAATCCGGTGTCGGGTGCTCTGGTAGGCTCAGTGGCTTCGTTCTGGAGCGTCAGGAAGGCGGGTGGCAGGTGTGGACCGGCCACCCGCCCTCCTGACTACGTGGTAAACTTCACGACTTTGATTCATTGATCGACGATTTTGAGCTGCGTTGTGTTGTTTATTCGGGCGGTGCCGCCTACTGTCAAGGTAGTGATTTGGTTATTGAGTAGATTGAGATTCACCTGGATGAGGCTTGGTGATGGAGGCTTCATCAGGTGGCCCTGCTGGATGCGGAGTTGCAGGTCGCTGACTTTCAGATAGTCATGCAGATAGCAGCCGAGCGGGCCGGCGGCGGTGCCGGTGGCGGATTCTTCGGCGATTCCGAAACGCGGTGCGAACATTCTGGCGCTGGCGTGTCTGTCGGATTTTTTGTCTTCCAGCGCAAACGCGTAGAAGCCGATCACATCCAGCTTATCGCTGATTCCCTCGACCAGAGGCAGGGATGGACACAGTGTTGCCAGGGTTTGCTTGTTATTTACTTGCACCAGCAAAAATGCGTTTGCTGTATCGACCACATAAGGATCAGCCAGGATTGGTGATTCAGTCGGATCCAGGCCAAGTGACGCTGTTATGTGCTGTCCTGTCCTCGAGCCAATTGCAATCGCTTTGTATCGCGGGGCTTGCTGCACCATAGACACGATTTCACCATCGACCAATACATCTCTGATGCCATCGATAGTTTCTTTTGTGTGTCTTCCGTCAAGCAGAATGCCCAGCTGCCGCAAGAGGTAAAAAGTTGCAACTGTCGCGTGCCCGCAATGAGCAATCTGTCGCGTTGGCGTGAAAAACTCAAGCTTGATACTTGCCACATCAGACGGCGATAGAAACGCGGTTTCGGACAAACCAAGCTGCTGCGCAATGTTCAACTTATCGCTGTAAGTCAACCCGCCAGCATTGAGCACAACACCCGCCGGATTGCCTCCGACACCCCCGTCAATAAACGCATTAACAATATGAACCTCAACATCCATAAACGCGGCCCAACATGCTGTTGTTCTAAAGAAAGCCTGGGGGCATCAAGACTCAGCCCAAGGATGGCACAAAGGGAAGGGTGGAGGTTTCACGGTGCTGACCATTCAGGCCACGCTTTTCCTGGCGTCTCACAGCCGAGAAGCGGTAGGACTGTTTGAGTCCCGAGCGGCGCAGCCGCGAGGTCGAGTTCCGCCCCGCCGGCTGTGAGACGCCAGGTAGTGGCCGGTCAGCACCGTGAAACCTCCACCCTGACCGGCCTCCAAACGGAGTACTTATAGCCCGTACTTGCCAGCCATCTCTTCAAGGCTGTAGATCTTGCCGATCCGGTCAATCTGACCCGCCGTTCCGAATGCTTCAAGTCGATCGCGTACAATTCCCTTCATCGCCTTGACGGTCGGTGTCAGGAATTTGCGTGGATCAAACTCCGACTTGTTCTCAGCCAGGAACTTGCGCACCGCACCCGTTGAGGCCAAGCGCAGGTCGGTATCGATATTCACTTTGCGCACGCCGTGCTTGATACCTTCCTGGATTTCTTCCACCGGCACACCATAGGTCTCCGGAATTTCACCACCAAACTCATTAATCACTGCCAACCACTCCTGCGGTACAGAAGAGGAGCCATGCATAACCAGGTGCGTGTTGGGGATACGCTTGTGTATCTGCTTGATGCGCTCAATGGCCAGAATGTCGCCGGTTGGCGGACGGGAAAACTTGTAGGCGCCGTGGCTGGTACCAACGGCGATTGCCAGAGCATCCACACCTGTGTCGTCGACAAACTGGGCCGCTTCTTCCGGATCCGTCAGCATCTGATCGTGGCTGAGTTTACCCTCTGCCCCGATACCATCCTCTTCACCAGCCATACCGGTTTCCAGTGAACCCAGACAGCCGATTTCGCCTTCTACTGACACGCCACAGGCGTGCGCCATTTCAACCACGGTGCGGGTTACTTTAACGTTGTAATCATAGTCAGTGGGGGTTTTACCGTCCGGTCCCAGAGATCCGTCCATCATCACTGACGAGAAGCCCAGCTGGATGGAGCGCTGACACACAGCAGGCGTCACACCATGATCCTGGTGCATCACAATCGGAATATGCGGAAACTCTTCAATGGCGGCCAGGATCAGATGGCGCAGGAAGGTCGAGCCGGCATATTTACGGGCTCCTGCTGATGCTTGCAGTATGACCGGGCTGTTCACCTCGTTGGCCGCTTCCATGATGGCGCGGACCTGTTCCAGATTGTTGACGTTGAATGCCGGAACGCCATAACCATGTTCTGCAGCGTGATCCAGAAGCTGCCTCAAACTGATAAGTGCCATAGAATATCCCCTTCTTATGTTTAATTACAATTAATGTTCCAGAATGGCGACGGCCGGTAAAACGTCGCCCTGCACGAACTCAAGGAACGCACCACCACCTGTTGATATATAAGACACCTGATCCGTAATGCCGAATTTATCGATGGCTTGAATGGTTTCACCACCACCGGCTATTGAGAATCCGCTATTTTTTGCCACCGCATCGGCAATGGCCTGCGTACCTTTTGAAAAGGCTTCGAACTCGAATACACCTATTGGGCCATTCCAGATAATCGTTCGCATTGTCGCGATAATATCTGCCAGCATAGCTGCAGTTCTTGGGCCAATATCCAGGATCATATCGTCATCCGCAACGTTCTCGACGTCTTTAACCGTGGCCGTTGCGTCAGCAGAAAACTCTTTGGCTACCACCACGTCAACAGGCAGAGGAATGTTGGTTTTTTGCATAAGCGCTTTTGCTGTATCAACCAGTTCAGCCTCCACCAGTGATTTGCCAACCGGGTAGCCGGCGGCCAGCAGAAAAGTATTGGCGATACCACCACCGACAATCAGTTGATCAGTTTTTTCCGCCAGGCTTTCCAGCACCTGCAGTTTACTGGAGACCTTGGCACCACCCACTATCGCCAGCATGGGCCTCTCTGGTTTGTCCAGAGCTTTCTCCAATGCGTCCAGCTCCGCTGCCAACAATGGGCCGGCACAGGCAACGCCGGCAAATTTGGCCACACCATGGGTACTCGCCTGCGCCCGGTGTGCAGTTCCAAAGGCATCCATCACAAATACATCACACAGTGCTGCATAAGCGCGTGCAAGTTCGTCGGCATCTTTGCCTTCACCCACATTGACACGCACATTTTCCAGCAGGACCAGCTCACCTTCAGCGGGCTCAGCCGAGCCCGGATTCCGCAGGTAATCATCAACGAGTCGCACAGGCACACCCAGCAATTTCTGCAGGTGCGCTGCCACCGGCGCCAGCGATGCATCTGCCTGCTCAGCAATGGGTTTACCCTCTTCCGGGCGCCCCAGATGCGACATCACCATGACTTTGGCCCCGGCATCCAGGGCCAGTTTTATCGTCGGCAAAGCCGCCACAATCCGGGTGTCATTTACGACAGCGGAATTCTTGATGGCGACATTCAGATCTTCTCTGATCAGTACTTTTTTACCCTTCAGTGCCAGATCCTGCATGCGGGTAATTGTTTTACCTGTGCTACTCATTGATTAATGACTCCTGTCTATCTTGCGGATAACTTCGGCCACATCAAGCATCCGGTTTGCGTAGGCCCATTCGTTATCGAACCAGGCCAGAACTTTTACTAAATGTTGGCCACTCACACGCGTCTGGCTCAGATCTACAATGGCCGAGCGCGAATCATGGTTGAAATCGCAGGACGCCAATGGTTCATCTGTGCAGGCCAATATCCCGGGGGTCGATTGCGCAGATGCCTGACGGATGGCCTCATTGACCTGTTCCATGGTCACACCGCGGCGAAGGGTCACGGTCAGATCAATAGCCGACACATTAACTGTGGGAACTCGCATGGCCTGGGCTGAAAATCGCCCGTCCAAATGCGGCAGTATACGTCCAATGCCTTTTGCTATTTCGGTATCCACCGGGATAATCGATTGCACGGCACTGCGGGTTTTTCGCAGGTCCTGATTGTGATAGGCATCAATCACCGGCTGATCGTTCATTGCAGAATGAATGGTCGTAATTACGCCATAATCAAGACCAAACGCATCATCCAGACATTTGATGACCGGCACGACACAGTTGGTCGTGCAGGAAGCTGCTGAAATTATACGGTGCTGCGGATTAATGTCCGCGTGGTTAATACCAAACACAACAGTTGCGTCCACATCACTTTTTGCCGGCTGCGAGAACAGCAACTTTCCCGCGCCTTGCTGCAGATGCTGCTCCGCCATGTGTCGATCACTGAAGCAGCCCGTACATTCCAGAACCAGATCGATATCGAGTTGCTGCCAGGGGAGCTGCTTGATATCCGCCTGAGACAACAAGTTGATTTTGTCGTTATTGATACGCAGCATGTCCGGGGACAACAACTCGACATCACCGGCGAAGCGACCATGTGTGCTGTCGTATCGGGTCAGGTGAGACAAGGTCCGGGCATCTGTCAGGTCGTTTATCGCCGCAATCTGCAGATTTGGCAGATCATTTCGCTCATACAGGGCTCGTAGCACACATCGCCCGATGCGCCCATATCCGTTAATTGCCAGCCGATAAGGCGTGCTCATGTTGTATCCGCTGTCTGTGTTACTTCAAAAGTGCTTTAGCGCGTTGCACTACGTTATCCGCTGTAAATCCAAACTCCTTCATCAACACACCACCAGGCGCCGACTCACCAAAACGGGTCATGCCAACTACATCACCATCCAGGCCAACATATTTGAACCAGTAGTCCACTGCGGCAGCCTCAACTGCAAGCCGTGCACGGACGGCCGAGGGCAGCACCTGCTCGCGATAAGCTACATCCTGGGCATCAAAGACATCAGCCGACGGCATGGAAACCAGGCGGGCAGGAATGCCATCTGACTGCAGTACTTTAACCGCATCGCGGGCGATAGCGACTTCAGAACCGGTGGCGATTACGATCAACTCCGGAGCGCCATCACAATCTTCCAGCACGTAAGCGCCGCGTGCGATATCAGCAAGCTGAGACTGTTCACGATCCTGATGCGGCAGATTCTGGCGCGAGAATACCAGTGAAGTTGGCCCTTCACGTCGTTTTAAGGCGTGAGTCCAGGCCACTGCCGTTTCAACACCATCACAGGGGCGCCAGACAGACATATTCGGTGTGGTACGCAGATTTGTCAGTTGTTCGATGGGCTGGTGCGTTGGACCGTCTTCGCCCTGACCAATCGAGTCATGCGTATACACATTGATGACCTGCTGCTTCATCAGGGCACCCATACGCACAGCGTTGCGGGCGTACTCCATGAAAATCAGGAAGGTGCCGCCAAAGGGAATGAAACCGCCGTGCAGGGCAATGCCGTTCATGATGGCGCTCATGCCGAATTCACGCACACCATAATAGATATAATTACCGTCAGCCTTTTCAGTGATCGGCTCACTTCCCTTCCACATGGTCAGGTTGGAACCGGCCAGATCAGCAGAGCCACCCAGCAGCTCCGGCAGCACTTCACTGAAGGCCGCGATCATGTTCTGGGAAGCCTTGCGCGACGCGATGCTTTCCGCTTTGGCCTGACACTCGGCCACCAGCTCGGTGGCGCGATCATCGAAGAAGCCAGGCAGCTCGCCTTTCAGGCGTCGCACGAGCTCCATGGCCAGATCCGGGTAAGCCTCTTCATAACGCACCATCTTTTCTTTCCAGCGCGATTCAGCCTGGAAACCACGCTCACGGCAGTCCCAGTCTTTTTTGATTGTTTCGGGGATATCAAAAGGTGGATATTCCCAGCCCAGCGCCTTGCGGGTAGCTGCTACTTCATCGGGGCCTAATGGTGAGCCGTGCACACCAGCGGTGCCGGACTTGGCCGGTGAACCGAATCCAATGACTGTCTTGCAGCGAATCAGGGTAGGGCGCGCCGTATCGGCTTTAGCAGACTCAATCGCCGCTGCTATCTGCTCGGGATTATGACCATCCGCGGCCAGTACCTGCCATCCGTAAGCTTCAAATCGCTTGCTGGTATCGTCGGTAAACCAGCCCTCAATTTCTCCATCGATTGAGATGCCATTGTCATCGTAGAAGACTATCAGTTTTCCCAGCCCCAGCGTGCCCGCCAGTGAACATACTTCGTGGGAAATACCTTCCATCAGACAGCCGTCACCCGCAAACACCCAGGTGTAATGGTCGATAATGTCGTGTTCAGGGCGGTTAAACTGACCTGCCAGTGTTTTTTCCGCAATCGCCATGCCCACGGCATTGGCAAGACCCTGGCCCAGCGGGCCGGTGGTGGTTTCAACACCCGGCGTGTAGCCAAATTCGGGGTGGCCCGGCGTTTTGGAATGCAGCTGGCGGAAATTCTGCAGCTCCGACATGGGCAGATCATAACCAGTCAGGTGCAGCAGAGAATAGATCAGCATGGAACCGTGGCCGTTGGACAGTACAAATCGGTCACGATTGATCCACTTGGGATTGACCGGATTGTGCGACATATAGTCAATCCACAGCACTTCCGCAATATCAGCCATGCCCATGGGTGCTCCGGGATGGCCGGAATTGGCTTTCTGCACGGCATCCATGCTCAAAGCTCGAATGGCATTAGCGCGGTCTTTGCGGTCTGTGAGAAAGGTCTGTCGGTCGGACATACGGATGGAGCTCCTGTTAGCGGGGGGGGCTGGCATAAAAAAGCGTATTTTCCCGCAGTTGAGGCTTATTTTCCAGACAATTAAGGATACGTAGGTGCTCACGCGCAAAAATCCTGCATCAAAATATTTTGATATAGACTGGAAAGCTGTTATAGTTCGCGCCCTATGAGTGCCAATCCTGAATCCCTGTTCAGCACATCAGCCACTGAGGAGCTGTCGCGTCTGTTTAAAGCGCTGGCCGATCCGCTGCGCCTGGACATCCTGCGCCTGCTGCGCAATGAGTCGTTCGGGGTGTTGGAGCTGTGCCGCATTGTTGATGTGCGCCAGTCTGCGCTTAGTCATCATCTTAAAATTCTGGCGCAGGCAGAGCTGGTTTCTACCCGTCGGGAAGGCAACAGTATTTTTTATCGACGCGCTCTGCTGCTGGCCGACCAGCCGTTTTTCAGCATCAGGCAGGCAGCGTTCGACAAGCTTGATGACATTGAGCTGCGCCCGGAACTGGCCGCGGGGGTTCAGCAAATCCACGACGAACGTTCAGAGCAATCACTGCTGTTTTTTGAACGTCACGCCGAACGCTTTCTGGAAAAGCAGGAACTGGTGGCCGAGTACGCTCACTACCGGGACACGCTGCATGACCTGCTGGACGGACTCAAACTGCCTGCAGAGTCGGCAGTGCTTGAAGTCGGACCAGGCGAAAGCCCGCTGTTGAGCGAACTGGCGGTACGCTTCAACTCGCTGACTGCGCTGGATAATTCACAGGAAATGCTTAATCGTGCCCGCCATGCACTGGCACAGCGTTCAGTACGCGACGATGTGCAGTTCATGCACGGCGATACCCGCGTGGCGCGCGAACAAGGTCTGCACTTTGATCTGATGATCTACAACATGGTGCTGCACCACATCCCCTCGCCGCAGGAGACCTTTGCTGACTGCGCCGAGCTTTTAAATTCGGGCGGCACTTTGCTGCTCATCGACCTGAGTCACCATGATCAGGACTGGGTCAGAGAATCGTGCGGCGATCTCTGGCTGGGCTTTACCGAGCAGGACCTAGACGCCTGGGCGATGCGCGCCGGGCTTGACGATGGACAGCGTGTCTACCTGGGGCTGCGTAATGGCTTTCAGGTACAGATGCGAATTTTTACCAAACCCTGAACGTTAGGAAACGACTATGACAACACACCTGTTTACCTCTGAATCTGTCTCTGAAGGGCATCCGGACAAGATAGCCGATCAGATCTCCGACGCTGTGCTGGATGCGCTGCTGAAGCAGGATCCCAAGGCGCGTGTCGCCTGCGAAACCCTGGTCAAAACCGGTATGGTTATCGTAGCCGGCGAAGTGACCACGGAAGCTTATGTAGATCTGGAAGACATCGCCCGCAAAGTGGTGGTGGATATCGGCTACGATCATTCTGACAAGGGATTTGACGGACACTCCTGCGCCGTGCTGAATGCCATTGGCAAACAATCGCCCGATATTGCCATGGGCGTAGACGAAACCGCCGAGCATGAGCAAGGCGCCGGCGACCAGGGCCTGATGTTTGGTTATGCCAGCAACGAAACCGACGTGCTGATGCCTGCTCCCATCACTTACTCACACCGCCTGGTGAAGAGACAGGCAGAAGTGCGCAAAAACGGCACGCTGCCCTGGTTGCGTCCCGATGCCAAAAGCCAGATCACTTTCCGTTATCAGGACGGTAAGCCAGTAGGTATCGATGCCGTTGTGCTGTCTACCCAGCACGCGCCGGAAATCGAGCAGAAAGCCCTGCAGGAAGCCGTGATGGAAGAGATTATCAAACCGGTACTGCCCGCCGAGTGGCTGGACAAGGATACCAAATACTTTATCAACCCAACCGGCCGCTTTGTCATTGGCGGACCCTTTGGCGACTGTGGCCTGACCGGCCGTAAAATCATCGTCGACACCTACGGCGGCATGGCCCGTCATGGTGGCGGCGCATTCTCCGGCAAGGATCCGTCCAAGGTGGACCGTTCCGCGGCTTATGCGGCCCGTTATGTAGCGAAGAACATTGTGGCCGCCGGTATCGCCGAGCGCTGCGAAGTTCAGGTTTCCTATGCCATCGGTGTAGCGGAGCCCACCTCGATTTCTGTTGAAACCTTCGGCACTGGCCAGATCAGTAATCAGCGCATCGTTGAACTGATTCGCGAACACTTCGAGCTGCGTCCAAAGGGCTTGATCAAGATGCTGGACCTGATCCGACCAATCTATTTCCCGACGGCTGCATACGGACACTTTGGCCGTGAAGACGCTGCAATCACCTGGGAGAAGACCGACAAGGCTGATGCTCTGCGCGCAGCAGCCGGCCTGTAAACACATATTTTCACTTAACAGATTTTACATAGGTTTTTTATGAGCACGACAGATTACAAAGTTGCCGATATTTCACTGGCCGAGTATGGTCGCAAAGAAGTTATTCTGGCCCAGGCAGAAATGCCGGCTCTGATGGCCCTGCGTGAAAAATACCGCGCCGAACAACCGCTGGCCAATGCCAAAATTATCGGCTGCATTCACATGACCATCCAGACCGCCGTACTGATTGAAACGCTGGTCGAGTTGGGTGCTGAAGTGCGCTGGTCATCATGCAATATTTTCTCCACCCAGGATCACGCGGCCGCCTATATCGCTTCTAAAGGCATCGCCGTTTATGCGTGGAAAGGCCAGACTGTGGAAGAAGGCGACTGGTGTATTGAGCAGACTATCCTCAAAGACGGTCAGCCCTGGGACGCCAACATGCTGCTGGACGATGGCGGCGACCTGACGGCCATGGTGCATGACAAATATCCGCAGATGCTGGACAAGATTCACGGTATCACCGAAGAAACCACCACCGGCGTTCATCGACTGGTAGAAATGCTGGCGGAAGGTTCACTGAAGGTGCCGGCCATCAACGTTAACGACTCCGTGACCAAGTCCAAGAACGACAACAAATACGGCTGTCGTCACAGCCTGAACGATGCCGTCAAGCGCGGCACCGACATGCTGCTGTCAGGTCGTCATGCGCTGGTGGTTGGATATGGTGACGTGGGCAAAGGTTCAGCACAGAGCCTGCGTCAGGAAGGCATGATTGTTAAAGTCACTGAGATCGACCCGATCTGCGCCATGCAGGCCTGCATGGATGGCTTTGAAGTTGTGTCGCCCTATAAGGATGGCAACAACACCGGCAAACTGGAAGATGTTGACGCAGCTCTGTTGGGCAAAATTGATCTGATTGTCACCACAACCGGTAACATCGATGTCTGCGACAAGAACATGTTGCAAGCACTGAAGGCTGGATCCGTCGTTTGTAACATCGGTCACTTCGACAACGAAATCGACACAAAATATATGCGTGACAACTGGCACTGGGAAGAAGTTAAACCACAAGTGCACAAGATCTACCGCGCAGATCCTGAGAAGAATGCTGACAACTATCTGCTGCTGTTGTCTGAAGGGCGACTGGTTAATCTCGGCAATGCCACAGGCCATCCGTCACGTATTATGGATGGATCGTTTGCCAATCAGGTGATTGCGCAGATCCACCTCTACAAGCAGGCCTTCGCCAGCAAGTCAGCCGCCGAAAAAGCTGAACTGCTGCGTGTAGAAGTTCTGCCCAAGAAACTGGACGAAGAAGTTGCCGCGCTGATGGTGCAGGGCTTTGGTGGCGTGATCACCAAAATGACCCCAACTCAGGCTAAATACATTGGCGTAAAAGTGGAAGGGCCATTCAAGCCGGACGCTTATAAATATTAATTACGACGGCTCCCTGAAAGCGTCATCGTCACTACTTTCAGGTAGCCAGTCCGATCGCAACGGATAACAATCATGGACATCAAAAACCCCGACGCACGTTTCAGCTTTGAATTTTTCCCGCCCCGCACTGAAGCAGGCATGGAAAAGCTGATGATCGTGCATCAGGAACTCGCCGCTCTTCAGCCTGACTTCTTTTCAGTCACCTATGGCGCTGGCGGCTCCACCAAGGACGGGACCCGGCAGGCGGTCACCAACATCAGCCAGGCAGGTTCGGCGGTTGCACCGCATCTGTCCTTCGGCGGCTCCAGCAAGGAAGAAATACTGACTTTGCTGGAATCCTATCGCGCCATGGGCGTTAACCGACTGGTTGCTCTGCGTGGTGATATTCCGTCAGGCACCGGCGTTGCCTCGCAGTACTATTACGCTAATGAATTAATAGAGTTTATACGGGCAGAAACCGGCGATCACTTCCACATAGAAGTCGCGTGCTATCCAGAGATTCACCCGCAGTCCGATAGCTATGACAAAGACATCTATTACTTTAAAAAGAAAGTAGATGCCGGCGCCAATAGCGCGATTACTCAATATTTTTATAATCCGGATGCCTATTTTTATTTTGTCGATAACTGTGAAAAAGCCGGCATCGAGATTCCGATTGTGCCGGGCATCATGCCCATCACCAACTTTAATAATCTGCAGCGCTTCAGCAACAATTGCGGCGCAGAGATTCCCCGCTGGATTCGCCAGCGCCTGCAATCCTACGGCGATGATACTGCCAGCATCCGTGCCTTTGGCGCAGATGTGGTGTTAAACCTGTGTGAGGATCTGCTGGCAGGCGGCGCACCTGGGCTGCATTTTTACAGCATGAATCAGACCGAGCCTGTGCGCCAGATCTGGCAGCAGCTGGATCTGCGCTGAGATTCTGAGGCAGGTAGGCTATGCGACTGTCACGTCTATACACACCCGAAGCCCTGCGGGCTGGCGCTGAAGTTCGCCTGCAGGACGATGCAGCGCATTATCTGGGCAAGGTGCTGCGTGTGAAAGTGGGATATCAGGTACTTTTGTTCAATGAATCAGATGGGGAATACCTGGCAGACATTCACAGCATAGACAAGCGTGGCATCGATCTTAAGTTAGCCCAAAGTTCAAGCCGCACGCCAGAGACCTTGTTGCCGGTACATATTGGCCTGGGACTGTCTCGCGGTGAACGCATGGATTATGCCGTGCAAAAAGCCACCGAGCTGGGCGTAACAGAAATCACACCGCTATTTACCGAACACAGCGAAGTCAAACTCAAGGAAGATCGTGCCGACAAGCGCACTACACATTGGCAGAAGGTGGCGATCAGCGCCAGCGAGCAAAGCGGACGCTGCACCGTGCCGTCGATTCACTCACCGATGAACCTTTCTGACTGGGTTAAATCCGTGCCACAAGGGCAGGGGTTTATGCTGGATCACACCGGCATGGCCGGATTCAGCGGTGAGCGGCCTGACCATATTTTCCTGCTGATAGGGCCGGAAGGCGGCATCAGTGATGCCGAGAAAGGCCTGACATCCGAGACAGGATTCAAAACAGTCCGGCTGGGCCCACGCGTTCTGCGCACAGAAACAGCGCCGGTTGTTGCGCTGACCGCGCTGCAATTACAGTGGGGAGATTTTTAAGAGCGGACTATTTCTACTTTGTTCTATCGCTCATAAAATCATCATCAAAAGCCGGCGTCTGGTTAAAGAATTCATCCCAACTGTTATCTGATTGTGCGTCATCCGTCCCAGTTGAAATTTCCCGATACAGGACATCTGAGTCCAGATCAGCTCCGTTTGGCCAGCACACAATACCAAAACTATCCACCTTTGCCTGAGCAAATAGCTCGGGATTCTTCAGCGGCTCAAATATGGGACCATACAAACGGTCCGCAATACAAAGCTCTCCACACACTCCATCACTGAAGGTGACTTTCAGTATCGAGCCTGGCTTGGTCTGTACATGAGTTATTTTATGCAAACTCTTACTCTAGCGGTTCAGGATAATCTCATTCTCAATACATGCTAAAACATTCCAGGCATGAATCCAAAAAAAAGCCCCTCAGAGAGGGGCCGGAAAAAGCGGCAATAATCATTGGGGTCTTGATCACTGCCATCCTTGGGGAGAAGGTCGCTGCCACATCGGGCAGCGACCGGGTCAAAGCATTACTTGGTAAATTCGGGGTAGGCTTCCAGTCCGCACTCGGACAGGTCTACACCTGAATCTTCTTCCTCTTCGCTGACGCGGATGCCGATGACAGCTTTCAAGGCGATCCACACAATCAGACTGGTCACAAATACCCAGACGAAGATGGTCAGGGCGCCAATGATCTGGCCGGAGAATGAGGAGCCATCGTTAGTGAGCGGCACCAGCAACAGACCCAGCAGACCACAGGTACCGTGCACAGAGATCGCACCGACCGGATCGTCGATCTTCAGCTTGTCCAGACCGATGATGCTGAACACAACGATCACGCCGCCAATTGCTCCGAACAGTGTTGCCTGCAGCGCACTCGGAGTAGAAGGCTCAGCAGTAATCGCCACCAGGCCAGCCAGGGCACCGTTAAGGGCCATGGTCAGATCCGCTTTGCCGAACATCAGGCGAGCTGTGATCAGGGCGGCAATCAAACCACCCGCTGCTGCTGCGTTAGTGTTCAGGAACACCATGGCCACTGCATTGGAGTTAGCCACGTCAGCCAGCTTCAGAACTGAACCACCGTTGAAACCGAACCAGCCCATCCACAGGATGAACATACCGAGTGTAGCCAGCGGCAGGTTAGCACCGGGAATTGCTCGAACTGAGCCGTCCGGTCCATATTTGCCTTTACGGGCACCCAGGATCAGTACACCCGCCAGCGCAGCTGCGGCACCCGCCATGTGAACAATGCCAGAGCCTGCGAAATCAGAGAAGCCCAGATCACCCAGTGTGAACATGCCAAATACAGCGTTACCGCCCCATGTCCAGCTACCTTCCATCGGATAGATGAAACCAGTCATGACAACAGCAAAAGCCAGGAAGGCCCACAGCTTCATACGCTCAGCCACGGCGCCGGAGACGATAGACATGGCTGTTGCCACAAACACCACCTGGAAGAAGAAGTCAGAAGCGCCTGAGTAAACAGAGCCACCGTCAAAGCCTTCTTCGGCCTTGGAAGCCAGTGCATCCGCGACCAGCGAATCGCCACCTTCAATACCGCTCAGGAAGAAGGTGCCGCCGTACATGATGGCATAGCCGCACACCAGATACATGGTGCAGGACACCGCAAACAGCGCGACGTTTTTAGTCAGAATTTCGGTTGTATTCTTGGAACGGACCAGACCGGCCTCCAGCATGGAGAAGCCTGCTGCCATCCACATAACCAGTGCGCCACACACCAGAAAGTAGAAGGTGTCCATTGCGTACTGCAATTCAAAAATTTGGTTTTCCACCTTGATTTCCTCCGAATGTCAGATGACGTGCCTTAAACGGCCGCCTCTCCAGTTTCACCAGTTCTGATGCGGATCACCTGCGTCAGGTCCGATACAAAGATCTTGCCGTCGCCAATCTTGCCGGTGTTCGCCGCCTTGGTAATGGCCTCAAGGGTCTGATCCAGCAGATCGTCACCAATAGCCACTTCAATTTTTACCTTGGGGAGGAAGTCCACTACGTATTCCGCACCACGATACAGTTCGGTATGGCCTTTCTGTCGACCGAAACCTTTGACCTCTGTCACTGTGATACCCTGCACGCCAATCTCAGACAGTGCCTCACGGGCATCATCCAGTTTGAAAGGCTTGATAATCGCCGTTACTAACTTCATGAGTTGCTCCTTTCTTGTTAATACCTGCGCCGCCTATTCAGTGCAGATACACCTGTCCGACACTATGCACGGGGCGTGCCATATTAGGAAAAACCTTTTTATACAGCTACTTAGTATGGCTGTGCGTCATTTTGGTGAGGCAGCACTGCACACAATCACGCCTTTTGCACCAAGTTGGCGCACTCATCCGGAGCAACGCACTCAATCGGGGAGGGCAGCACAGTTTGGGTCAGAGGAGACTTATCGTTTAGGATTAGCAGGTATCGGGACACAATGAGGAATGATCTTGAACCGGAATCTGTTAGATGAATTAAGCGAGCAGTTAAGCCGATTGCTGCCTCAGGCCCAGGCCATGAGCGAGGAAGCACGCGAAGCCGCCCGAGCGGCCCTGCGCCAGACCTTGTCAAAAATGGACCTGGTCACCCGTGAAGAATTTGCTGCACAGCAACGCGCCCTGCAGCGCGCTGAGCAAAAAATTACAGAACTGGAAGAGTTGATTACAGCGCTGGAGAACCGCCAGGCAGACTAAGGCCCCTGTAGGAGGCAGCTTCAGCCAGATGTTCTGCAGCTATATCAGCAGCCTCTTCCATATCAGCAATAGTGCGCGCCAGTTTGATTACCCGGTGGCAGGCGCGCGCTGACAACTTCATTGACTCCACCACCGATTTAAGCAAGGCGTCACACTCGGTAGACAGCGGACAGACATCATGCAGCATACGCGCTGTCAGCCGTGCGTTCAGACAGTCACTACGTTGTAACTGCCGGGCACGACATCGCTCGATACGATGCGGCGACCACACCGGCTCATCAGCCGTCCCACTGGGCTCATGCATCAATTGCTGGTAATCCAGTCTGGCGACCTCCACCTGCAGGTCGATACGATCAAGCAGCGGACCAGAGATTTTTTCCAGATAGCGGGCAATACGCTCCGGCGTGCAGGTACACTGGCGCTGCGAATCGCCGAAATAACCACAGGGGCAAGGATTCATTGCACAGACCAGCTGGAAGGCCGAAGGGAAAGTGACCCGATAGTCGGCGCGGCTGATAGTGACCTGCCCGGCCTCCAGTGGTTCGCGCAGACTTTCCAGCACATGCCTCTTGAACTCGGTCAGCTCATCCAGAAACAACACGCCGGAATGAGCCAGGGTCACTTCGCCCGGCTGCAGACTGCGTCCACCGCCGACAATCGCCACGCTGCTGGCACCATGATGCGGCGCGCGGAAAGGAGGAATGCCCCATTGCGAGCTGTCGACCGGGGTACCCGCTACTGAGCGAATGGCTGCCACCTGCAGAGACTGGTTTTCAGCCAGCCGCGGCAGCAGCCCCGGCAGCGCATTAGCCAGCAGCGTCTTACCAGTTCCCGGCGGTCCCACCATCAACATGTTGTGTCCACCCGCGGCGGCAATCGTCAACGCTCGTTTAGCATGTTGCTGGCCTCGAATTGATGCCAGCGGATCTGGTGAATGCTGCTCGAGAGCAGCATCGAGCTCTGCCATCGGCAACACCGGCAGTCCGGGCTGGCCCTTCACAAAATGTTGACAGGCACTGCGCAGGTCAGCCACCACATGGCATTGCGCATCACGCACCACTGCCGCCTCACCCGCGTTGATCTGCGGAATCAGGGCCGAGCGCAACTGATTTCGCGCAGCAATCACAGCCGGCACCACACCCTGTATACCTCTAACCTGGCCTGACAGCGCCAGCTCTCCCAATATTTCTGTAAATGGCAAACGCTTCTGACAGATCTGTCCGGATGCCGCCAGAATGCTCAGCGCGATGGCCAGGTCATACCGCCCACCCGCTTTGGGCACATCCGCCGGCGCCAGATTGATTGTGATGCGCATGGCGGGAAATTCCAGCCCGGCATTCAGTATGGCGCTTCGTACCCGCTCCCGGCTCTCTTTAACGGCAGTTTCCGGAAGGCCCACCATGGACAAAGAAGGCAGCCCATTGGACAAATGCGTTTCCACGGTGACCAAGGGGGCGTCCACACCCTGATTGGCCCGTGTGTACACCACAGACAAAGACACGCGCGTCCTCCTTGACGGATACGGTCAGTTAATCGGATCTACAGGGTTTATAGTTGAGATGTCGGCTATTTGCCAAATTCCAGTACGGCTTTAAAGCCATGTTTGCGCTCCCGCTCCAGCATCTGCAGCAGGTCGTCATAGGGAATGGGCCGACTGAAGAAGTAACCCTGCACCTGGTCACATTCGTGATCACGCAGAAAATCCACCTGATCCTCGGTTTCCGCACCTTCGGCAATCACGCGCATTTTCAGACTGTGCGCCAGGTTAATGATGGCTTTAACGATAGTGGCGTCGTCATCGCTTTGGCAAACACCACTGACAAAAGACCGGTCCACCTTCAAGGCCGAAATGGGCAGGCGCTGAATATGCGCAAATGATGAGTAGCCGGTACCAAAATCATCCAGAGAGATCGCGATACCCAGTTTGCTAAGCTCCCTGAGGCTCTGATCAACCGCGCTGCCTTCGATCATCATGGTCGTTTCAGTCAGTTCAAACTCCAGCCGGCCGGGCGCAATATCGTGTTTACGAATGATATTGGCCACCGTCTGCACAAAGTTTTTATCCTGGAACTGCTTGAACGCCACGTTCACGGCAATCTGCACGTGATCCAGACCTTTGGATGAAAGCTCATTGAGAAACTTGCAGGCCGAATGAATAATCCAGTAACCCAGCGGCACAATCAGCCCGCTTTCTTCGGCTACCCGGATAAAGGCACCCGGCGCCAGCAGGCCGCGCACCGGATGCTGCCAGCGCACCAGAGCCTCGACCCCGATAATGCGATGATTACAGATATCCACCCGCGGCTGAAAGTGCAGCGCAAAATCTTCCTT
The DNA here is from genome assembly GCF_001444425.1 of Pseudohongiella spirulinae. Taxonomy (NCBI): domain Bacteria; kingdom Pseudomonadati; phylum Pseudomonadota; class Gammaproteobacteria; order Pseudomonadales; family Pseudohongiellaceae; genus Pseudohongiella; species Pseudohongiella spirulinae. The sequence goes on along the minus strand of NZ_CP013189.1, from coordinate 88,827 downwards.
GCGAAGGCTGCGGCGAATTTCCGACTCCAGCTTCAGCTCCTGTTGCGCAGCATCAGTCATATCACGGGTATAACGTCGCAAGGTATTGCCTTTTTCCTGCTTGGCTACGCGCATGGCCATATCCGCCTGAGCGAAAAGGGCATCAACAGTCACCGGGCCGACTTCTTTTATCGCCAATCCCAGGCTGACATGCATTTTGACCGCGTGTCGGGCCAGCGGAAACGGCTTGTTCATGGCCTGTACAATGGCTTCGCTGCGGCGCAATGCCTCATTCTGCACGCTGCCGCTGTTGTTCTGGAACAACACCGCAAACTCATTGCCGCCGATACGTGCCAGGCGCTGATTAGAGGCCAGGCATGACTGGATGCGCTCAGCCACCTGTTGAATCAGGGTATCGCCCGCGCCCTGACCGTAGGACACATTCACTTTCTTGAATTGATCCACATCCACCAGCAGCAAGGCAACAGAGCCTTCTTCATGCTGGCCATCCAGTACGGTCGCCAGATGGTCACGCAATTGATGTCGGTTACCCAGTCCGGTCAGCGGATCGGTCGTGCGCACCGGTTTACTTACCGCGCTGCGTCGTTTTGCGCCATAGTGCAGCAGCACACTGCGCAGGAAGGGCACATTCAGGGTGGTTCGCGGCAGGACCTCAAAATCACGATGGTGGGCGGTCGACTCAGGTACTTCTTTGTCACTTAATACGGCCAGTGGCAGCGTGATCTGTTGGCGGCTCAGCGTCATCAGCAGGCCCGCAGCAATCTGTACATCGGAAATGCGTCCCCACACCATCAGCTCGCAGCGAGACAGATCACGTGCCGCCAGGGCGGCGGGGTCGGCCGGGCAACTGAGTAATTGGCAGGGAATGTCAGTGATCTTCTGAATCAACTGATCAATCAGGCCAAAGTCCGACTCCTGCTCGGAAATTAAAAGTATGCGCACTGCGCTGCTCCCTATCGGGTGTTCCATGTCTACAAAGACACGACGTCAAAATCTGTTATCGGCACCCGTTTTCAAAACTTCAGGTGATGCAGTTCACAAAAATGGAATTTCCTGCTGCATCGCCATATCACACAAACTATACAGGCTCATAAGGTATAATCCCTCGCCCCACTCACTCGACATCAGGCCTGCTCCCGCTCTGTGAATCAGCTCAACCCACGCCAGAAACAAGCCGTTCGTTACATCAGCTCACCACTTCTGGTGCTGGCTGGTGCCGGCAGTGGCAAAACCAGCGTCATCACGCAAAAGATAAGCTACCTGATAAGCGACTGCAGCATTCCGGCTCACAAAGTGGTGGCCGTGACCTTTACCAACAAGGCGGCCCGTGAGATGAATGAGCGTGTCGCCCGTCTGCTCAAGAGTTCTCAACATAACACCCGTGGCTTAACAATTGCCACCTTCCACCGCCTGGGATTGACCATTATCCGGCATGAATTAAAGCATCTGGGCTTAAAAAGCGGCTTTTCCATCTTTGATGCGCAGGATGCGATGTCGCTGCTAAAAAGCCTGATGATGAAAGAAACCGATATTAACGACGAGCAACTACGGGTGATACAGTGGCAGATTTCCGAATGGAAAAATGATCTGCTGCTGCCGGCGCAGGCCATGGATCGTGTCGAAGATGCCGAGGGCGTTTTGGCGGCACGCGTCTACGAACAATATCAGCGCCACTTGCGCGCCTTTAATGCAGTGGACTTTGATGATCTGATCCTGCTGCCGGTCACCCTGTTGCAGGACAACGCCAGGGTGCGAGAGCGCTGGCAGAACCGCGTGCACTACATGTTGGTGGACGAGTACCAGGACACCAATACCAGTCAGTATCTGCTGGTCAAACTGCTGGTGGGCGGACGCAATGGCCTGACCGTCGTAGGCGATGACGACCAGTCCATCTATGCCTGGCGCGGTGCCCGACCAGAAAACATGCTGCTTTTACAGGAGGATTACCCCTCCCTGCAGGTCATCAAACTGGAACAGAACTACCGCTCGAGCAATACCATTTTGCAGGCCGCCAACACCTTGATCGGCAATAATCCGCACATCTATGACAAAACCCTGTGGAGCGAGCTGGGACTGGGCGAACCCATGCGTGTGATCGCGGTCTCCGACCAGGACGCGGAGGCCGAACGCATCTGCACCGAAATACTGAGTTTATGCGTGCAAAAACAGCTCAAGTTCGGTGATTTTGCCGTGCTGTACCGGGGCAATCATCAAGCCCGCCTGCTGGAAATAAAACTGCAGGCACACCAGATTCCCTATCAGCTCAGCGGCGGCACCTCCTTTTTCAGTCGCACCGAGATCAAGGACATCATGGCCTATCTGCGGCTACTGATTAACCCAGACGACGACAACGCCTTCCTGCGCATCATCAACACACCGCGTCGCAAGATCGGCCCCTCCATACTGGAAGGGCTGGGCACCTATGCCAATGACCGCCACATCAGCATGATGGCTGCCATTGATGAGCTGGGCCTGCAGGAATATCTGGGTGCTGCTAAAGTGGAAAAGCTGCGGCAATTCCGCGAATGGCTGCAGCAGGTTTCACGTAATTGTCATCGCGGTGATCCCATTAAAGCCATCCGGCAGATGGTCACCGACATGGACTACGAAGGCTGGCTGCAGGGCAATGCCGCCACGCCCAACGCCGCCGAACGCGCCAATACCAACGTACAGTTATTGATTGACTCCCTGGCCCGCAGCCTGGAAAACAACGATGACCCATTGCTTGATGAAGAAGCCAGCATCGAAGCGGCCATCAACAAGCTGATTCTGCGCGACCTGCTGGAACGTCAGGAAGAGGAATCTGTCGATAACCAGGTGCAACTGATGACCCTGCACGCCGCCAAAGGCCTGGAGTTCCCATGGGTCTTTATCATGGGCATGGAAGAAGAGCTGCTGCCGCACCGCAACAGCATAGAAAACGATGACATCGAAGAGGAAAGGCGCCTGGCCTATGTAGGCATCACGCGCGCACGGCGTGGCCTGATCTTCACCCTGACCAAAAAGCGCAAACAGTTTGGCGAGATCGTGCCCAGCACACCGAGTCGCTTTCTGGAGGAGCTGCCGCAGGAGAATCTGCTATGGGAAGGGCGCGGAGACAGCACCCCGGAGCAGAGGAAGCAGAAGGGCGAAGATGCGCTGGCGGGATTGCGGGCTCTGCTGGGCGGCTGACGCGGGGGACGGAGGCGGTCTACGTCCCCGGGGCAGTCGGAGCCTGATCGATAAACCCTTTTTTGCTTAATGTGACGCAGCTCTCAAAATTGGCAATGATCAAAGGCGCTGGTCTAAAGCCAGCGTTTTAGCTGCCGTTAATCACATATCTGGCCATCCGATGACAGGCACAATAATAAAAAAGGTGAACGCTATGTACCAGACTGACACAAAGATGAGCAGAAACCTGGCAGAAGCAGCTCAGATAGCCAGCGCACGACGTTGGTTCGCCTGGTTTATTGCGGTGGTAATGTTGAGTTGTACGGTTTTTGAGGCGGGGGTTTTATAACAACCGGGGACGGAGGCTGCCTCCGTCCCCAGGGCAAATCACTCGGCACTGTTTTCCAGGATGTAATCCAGAACAGCAGCCAGCTCATCGTCAGAGCAGGTGAAGCACATGCCCTTGGGCGGCATGATGTTGTTATAGCCATTGATGGTGTTTTCCAACAGCACATCGCGGCCTTTTTCCAGACGCGAAGTCCAGTCGTCAGCATTACCCAGGCGCGGCGCACCGGCGGCACCGCTATTGTGGCAGGCGCCACAGCTCTGGGTGTAGGTGCGCTGGGGGTCAAAACCCTCAGAAATCTGCGCCAGCGTCAGGGTCTGCTCTGCAGTTGCTGAGCCAGCAGTGAATACAGTCGCCAGAGCCAGGCCTGACAGTGCTACAGCGGTTTTTGCTACTTTCATCAACTTCACGTTTATACCCCTCTTGCTAACGCATTGGACATAACATCTTGGTACTACAGATTATCTACGCCTCAAGCTGAACCGCAGATGAACAACTTACTCGGGCGAATGACCACTCAGGTACTCGACCAGCTCAGACATTTCATCATCTGAACAGGTGGCGCACATACCACGGGCCGGCATGGCATTGATGCCATTGATGGCATTAGCCAGCACCGTATCGAAACCATCCTCGCTCATGCGGGTCGTCCAGTGATCAGCCGCTTCACGCGTCGGCGCACCGGCCATACCGGTGTTGTGACACATTGCACAATACTGGTTATACGAGGCTTCTACGTCAAACGCACCGCCACCGGCCGCCTGAGCGACAGCAGGTGCCGCACCGCTGGCGCAATCTTCGCCAGCCAGACAGACCTGGCCCACCGGCGCCAGACGATCAGCAATCATCTGATCTCGAGCCGATTGAGCCACCACGCTACCCGCAATGCCGATACCCATAACCAGCAGGGCGAGTTTCACCACACGGGATTTCAGACCCAGATTCAACATGTTTAACTCCTAGACAGAAAATCTCAGACGCCTCAGCCGGGAAAGGTCCATCAAATCGGGGCTGCAGGCTTAACACAGCGACGCATTATAGCCCAGATACGCGTGGCGACACCATGGGCACATTCTAATTAGATCGTATTTCCGCCGGTGGTTCTGTATCAGGCTTCATCCATGGCAACTCTACCGGCAAATGCCATTCAGCCTCAACGGCCCGATTGATTAACAGCTCAATGAGCTGATGCACGTTATCAACCTGCAGGGGCATCGCCATTACCGGGGTATGTTGTCGCCCCTGCAGCATCGCGTCAGGCATTGGCAGCCCTTTAAATGCAATGACCAGTTGTTTGTCTTTAACCTGCACTGTGAGTTCGGTTGCCAGATAAAGTTCAGCTTCACCTGCCTCACCGGTGTCGGCGGCACTCGATGCAGTATTCTTGAGCCGCTCTTTGTCGCTGCGTTGCTTGTTCAGCATGGCCTGCTGATGAGTCATCTGCAGCACATCCTGCCAGTACTCACCCGGCGTCTTGCCAAGATCTGACAACCCAGCCAGTCGGTCCAACAACTGTTTAAGTACAAGCATTGTCATGCGTCGGGTCAATAACAAGGTCAGAGCCGATGTATTCAGCCGGGGAGCCCGGATGATCAAACGATCCTCCAGCGGACTGAAGTTCACAGTCATGGTTTGACTCACAGGGTATGTGTCTGACACTTTTTTTGCTTCGCTTGTCATATCTGATGGGGCAGTTCCACTCACAGTATTTTTAACGCCTTGAGGACGGCGAGATGTTTTTCCGAGAAATCGCGCGCCTGTTGTTTCAGTTCAATAAGATTGTCTTCAGGCGACTCGATAACCTTGCCTTCCTTCAGTATCTTCTGACCCTGTAACGACAGAACTTCCCATGCAAAGTTGGCCCACTCATCCGGCTCTTTGCGACCACGGATCATATCGATCATGAACAATTGCTGAAAACGGCTCACAACATGGCCGCCACCCGTTACCGGGCTTGCCAGATAGGAGACATCACTGCTGGACCTGGCCTTTTGAATCAGGTGCCGGTTTAGCGCCTCTGTCTGTTTTTTCACTTTGCCAATGACCTCATCATCATTGACCGGAAACACATGCTGAGCACCAATCAGAATCATGATCGCTTGCACGAGCTGAGGGAAGTTAACCTTCTGCCCTGCTACGGCCTGCTCAATCTCGCCCACGGAGCGTATTTTATAATTAGCCAGTGCATCCAGAATCGGCTTGTAGATGCTCTCGGTCATATCTGCAGCGCCTAATGAGCCGGTCACTTTAAGCGGCACGTCGCTGCGGGGCGTTGCCAGAATGACGCGCTGCGCCCTCAGTAACTCCAGTCGCTCAAGTTCTGAAAGACGCCTCGGGCCCTTGACCCAGTAATCCTTGCGGAACTGCTGATTAGTCATGAAATCACGCACTGATTCCCGGAACATGATGTCCGGAATGTCGCTAAGGAATTTCTGCTGTTCTGATGTCAGATTGATCGGATCAATATGGTCCAGATAGTTCGCAGAGCAGGCGAAATTCAGTTTGGTCTCAGATAGCCAGTCAGCGAGCGTCGCGAAGTGCATCGGATGCCAATCACGATTAAAGTATTCATGGGCAAGATAGTGCCGGTTCTGATCCTTCAGTTTTTTAACGCGTTCCGGGACCTGCTGGTTGACCCTGACATACGATGGATTCACTTCCAATAATTTTTCAGCGAATTCCAACGCGCCCTCGATTCGTCCGACGATGCCGCTGCCTTCGGAGCCAACCACCTCGGCATGTTCAGTCATCAGATGTCTCATCGGTGCAAAAGCGGCCCAGCCAGGCAGAGTGTTGTAACTTATATAGAGGACACCACCTGCTTTAAGCTTGCGGCGGATAAAGTCGACGATACACTGGCGATTGTCGTCGGATACCCAGCTCCAGATGCCATGCAGGCCGATATAGTCAAACTCAGGTAGATCCGCCCGATCAGCAAATTCACTAAACGACTCGTCATAGAGTCGCGCACGCACACCAGCGACACTGGTCAGCTCTTGCGCATTGGCAGCCTGGGCCGGATTGAAATCTGTTCCATGCCAGCTTACCAGTGATGCCGATGCATGCTCGGCCACGCTAAGACCCTGGCCAAAACCCAGCTCACATGCCGTCACACAGGGCGGTGCAATCAGCCCCTGATTGGCAAATGCCAATTTGACTCGTAGTGGGTTCAACTCGTGATAATAACCAAACGTATAGCCAATGTCGGCTACATAACCAGCGGTCCAGTCGCTCATAGTTCCCAATCCTACTCTTGCTTCAAGTCATTCAGAATAAATGTTAATTCAGGTCATCAAAGGACAGCGAGCCGCCGTCGTCACCTGACAGTGAAATGTCCGCCATGCGTGCCTGCTCTGCCCGCAAGGTATTGGCATGTTTTACCACCAGCGGTCCCAGTTTATGAATATGCTGGACAGAAAACAACTGCGCATAGGCCAGCATCAGCGCGGCACTGTCGCGCAGCTCACACAGGCACTCTGGTGAGAGTTGATACAGACTGGCCTCATTGATGCGATGCAGGCCGCCCACCTGCAGCTCTTCATCACCGTCCTGGACAGTTAACGGCCATGGTTCGATCAATCCGTGTTTTTCCAACGCCGCGCAGGCAGTGGCTGTCGTCTTTCGATCGCGCTCGATACGTGTCAACAGCTCCAGGATTTCACTAACACGTGCAGAAGGCTCACCGGAGTCCTGAAAAAAACGCTCCCCCTCAATGCCTCGGTGCAGGAGACCACTTGCCCCGTCAACACAAAGCACATACTCGTCCGGATTTTTTTCCATCAGCCTGAAGGGATAACTGCGATACACTGCTGGAATGTAGTCGGCCAGCCACTCCCCATCCGGCGCTACAAACAGATTCTGCCCTGAGGTGACCCCCATGAGTGCCACCGGGATATATCTGTCGTCGCTAATAAGAAAAGCCACCGGAAAAGACATGATGGCGCTTGGTACTTCCTGCACCACTAACGCAGCCACTGCATCCTGGGCTGCAAACTGAAAACTGGCGACTGGCCGCCAGCGCATATCCCCGTGTTTGTCCCGGGTTACAATTTGAAAATCTGCTGTATTCATTTGTGTGATCTGACTCCTTACAGGCGCTTTAATGTGCCTGTTTGACGCTGAATGCTGACAATATTATGTGAAGAGTGCAATAAAAAACCCGCGCCCTGATAACAGAACGCGGGTTTTTATTCACTTACAATTAGCTCCGGCAAATTGCCGCAGCGAAACTGTAATTATCCCAGCAACAGTGTCGGCGTACCTGTGTTCAGCGATGCTGAACTCAGATCAACCAGACCGGACAGTTTGACGATAACGTCAGTGCCGTTCTGGAAGTCCGGCGTAGTTGTCTTGTCGGTGTTGCTCTGGACGATGTAGGTATCGCCGCCGAACTGGAACCAGGCAATGTAGCCATTAGTGCTGGCGTCACCACCCGCATTAACCGCTGCGTTTGCGTAGTCCTGGAATACCGCTGTCGCCGCCAGAGTCACAGCAGACTTCTGGAAGGTCTCAGTACCCTGGTTCGGCAACTGAATCTTGTCACCAGCGGACGCATCCGTGATGGTGGAGTAAGAGTTCAGGTTGGCCGGAGCGACGATAACAAAGGTATCAGCACCTGCACCACCAGTCAGAGTCGTCAGACCCTGGTTAGAAGTCAGAGTGTCATTACCAGCACCACCAATCAGTGTGTCAGCTACTGTACCTGTTGACGCCGTCAGGTTGTCATTGCCTGAACCACCCGTAATGGTCGTTGCAGTAGTACCTGCTGCAGTCACTGTCAGGGCACCTGTCATGTCAGACGCATCAATCGCTGTCTGAGCTGTGTTGCCCGTATTGGTCAGTGTCAGTGCTGCGTTACCGGCCAGATCCACTGTTGTCGCCTTTGTGGCAACCAGGGTCAGTGTGTGTGCCGCGTTGAAAGGCGTGGTTGTATCAGTGGACGTAATGTTGATGGTCTCAACATTGGCCGCTGTTACTGTGCCACCAGCCAGGCTGGCTGCGGAACTCACTACTACGTTCAGTACGTCAGCTGTACCGGTTGCGGCATCCTTGATGGCGACAGTGTGGCCACCAGTGGTTGCACCAGTAATCGTCAGCGTGCCGCCTGAAGCCATTTTGTTCAGCGTCAGGGTGCCTGCTGTACCGGCAGAAGAAACACTGTTGTAGTTACCCAGGGCTTCCAGATCAATGGCCTGTGCACCAGCCGCGCCAGTCACTTCCAGCACTTCAAAGCCGATGACTTTGGTTGAGAACGCTGTAGAACCACTCTGAGTCACTGCATCAGAAGCTGTCATTGACAGTGTATCAGTACCTTCACCACCGTTCAGCGTAGCAGTCGGGATGGCCGTACCTGTTGCCAGGGTCAGCTTGTCGTTACCACCGCCCAGGCTAACAGCCTTGCTTGCTGCTGTAGTGTTGGAGAAGGTGACGTTATCCACACCAGCACCACCAGTATAAGTGGCTTTTGTGCTGTCGATAGTGGCTGTCACGGTACCGGTAGTGGCAGAGCTGTTAACGCTGGTCAGCGTGCCTGCTTCGCCAGCATTCAATGTCAGACTGGCAGACTCGCTAACCGCTACAGTCTTCAGGGCACCCAGAGCAGCACCGCTCAGGTTCATCAATTTGTCACCCGCCACATTCAGGGTAGTAACACCACCGGCAGTCAGGCTGAACACAGAGTTGGTACCGGTCGCCGTTGCGTTAACCGTGGTGTAAGTACCACCAATGTTTACACCGGCATCAACGTCATTCACTGTCAGATCCAGTGTGGTCTGTTTGGTGTTGGTTACCGAGAAAGTACCCGCGCCAGAGTTGGCCAGTGACAGTGTCTTCAGTGCATCTGAAGTGACAGACGCGTTGGCGCCGTACTCATTGACAGACACAGACTCAAGTACGTCTGTTGCAGCGCCATCAGTAATGGTGACAGCGCCGTTAACCACACCGGCACGGCCGGCAGCAGCAGATGCAGCCACACCTTGCGTGATTGTGAGGGTCGGTGCAGTACCGGTACCAGCAAACGTCAAGTCGCCCACGTTGCCGGCAGCCGTGCTGGTGAACACAACGGTATCAGTAGACGCTGCGCCTGTAGTCCAGTTGCCGCCGAAAGTACCCTGATAGGTACCAAGTGTGGAGTTACCCTGGGTTGCAGTAGCAGACAGATTGGCAAAGGCTGCAGCAGTCTGTGCTGCAGTGGTACCAGAAGCACCGGCCGTGAAGGTCAGGCCGTCAACAACCAGTGTATCACCGGCAGCCAGTGCCACAAACTTGGCGCTGGCTGTTTCAGTCACTGCAGCAACAGCAGCGGCAGTGGCAGCAGCAGTTGCAACAGTACTCTGAGTCACAGACACTGACTTGGCTGTACCATTGGCATCAATAGAGATTGCGCCGGCAGTGGTGGTGTTACCGTTAGAGTTGCTTGAGTTGATCGTCAGATCAACCTCACTACCGCCTTTAATAGAAATATCACCAGCCGTACCGGTAGCAGTCATTTTGGCATTCTGCACAACCGTTACTTCACCTGTCGGAACAGCGGTGTTGCCGATAGTGATGTGTGCAGTGTTAGTGGTGTCGTTAGACGTTGTCGTCAAGGTAACATCGGTACCACCGTTAATGGTGGATGCCTGAGCGCCCTGAGCCGTGTCAGTTACTGTAATGGCACCTTTGGAGCCGGACAGCGTCACACCACCAGAAGAAGCAACTGTCTGTGACGCGCCGCCAGAGAGAGTAACCAGACCACCGGAGCCAACAACATCTACTGCCTGGCCAGATGCCGCGGTCACGCTGACAGTACCGGTTGAGTTGGTGATGTTGACCTTTTCCAGACCAGTAATGGTAGAACCTGAGGTGTTGATCGCTACAGTGCCGGCAGATGCCCAGTTCAGAGTTTCAACATTAGACAGCTTGATGCCGCCAGGAATCGCAGTAGCACCAGCCACGTCATTGACGTTCAGCACGTCCGCACCCGCGCCACCATCGATTGAATCCAGCGCTGTGAATGTTGTGTTGGCCGCATTGAACGTATCGTTGGCAGACGTACCCACCAGCGTATCAACACCGGTTGTCAGGCTGTAAGTCTGACCTTTGGACGAAGTACCATCAGCTTCAGCCTTGGCATCAGTCACGCTCTGCTCAGTGTTGTCAACGTCAGCGATAACTTCCTGCAGCTCAGCCAGTGTGCCAGCATCCAGCTGCTTGGTCACGGTGTAGTAAGTTGCTACTTCCATTTTGTTGGCGAATGCCGCTGAGGCATCACCCCAGTTCGGCTCAGTTGAAGCCACTTCGCGCAGGGCCAGAATAGCTGAGTAAGCCACTTCGCCGCGGCTGGCGCCGGCATTCAGGTCAGCTGTCAGGACACCAACAGCCCAGTCTTTCTCTTCCTGGGAAACCAGAGAGCCAACAACGTTGTTGACGAAGTTTGTGGCGAACTGCTGGTTAGTCAGAAACGTAGGATAGATTCCGGTGAACAGATCACCTTCACCAAGCGTCGCAGCAATCGCAGCCAGGCTGTTATCTGCGTTGTACAGCGCAGCCAGATCTGACAGGATTTTCTTGCCAGGTGCAGCGCCGTGCATACCAACGACCATACTGATCAGTTGATCCTGCACTTCATTCGTGATGTTGTTAGCCATTTGTTACTCCTAAAGTACTTTATTTCCAATTGTTTTACCCGAATGCGACATACTCAGACGGCAGATGACCTCATATCGGCTGTGCCAAGGATACTCAGGTTCAGCGTCTTTGCCTGTGATTGGGATCACACAACACAAAATTCGCCTGCAGCCTGGCCAATCATCCTGGCCAATCACACTCAATTGCTGCCCACAGGCAACCCTTTTGCGGATTTGCCGTGCGATATTACCGATTGTCCTGCGCAGTGACAAGCCTTTTATTAAGATTGTTTCGTAAGCAATTATTTTTTATTAAATAAGCACACTCAGAACGTGTATCTGACACCGAGTTCTGCTGTTGCGTCGGTGCTGCGGAAAAGCTCCAGATTACTGCCCTGGTATTGCCGATAGAGATTTAGCTGTAGCGTCAGGCGCTCGTTAAGCGGCCGACTGTACTGAAACAAGCCGTATGTTCGACGTAACCAGCGTTGCGCTCCATCAGCAAGCAGGGGATTATAGCCACGACTGTCCTGCAATCGCGTATGGCTGAGCTGCACCAGCAGCTGGCCCTGACCAACCGGCTGCTGCCAGTCTACCGTCATCTGCCAGCCCCGCCGATCACCACCGGGCCGATTACCATGCATGGGGTGGTTGCCAAGCAGACTGAGCTCGGCAGAAACCTGTTGTGACGATGCGCCATTCAAAGCGCAATGCCCACCAATACCAAGCTTGCCCTCTACAGCGTTGAGGCGACTTTGCTCATGAAACAACTGATGCTGAGCTGCCGCGACCAAAAAGGGCGTACAACCAGACAAACCGCCCATACGAATCTGTCCGCCGGCTTCGGTAGCGGTATACAGTGGGCTGCCGCCATAAAAAAGATTATTGACAGCCGTACTGGCCTGCCAACTCAGGGGCGAGCCAGGATGAATGAATGCGTAGCGCAGGTCAATCTGAGCCATATCCGAGCTACGGTCTTCACTGACTCTGCCACGGACTTCCAATATGGCATTATGCTGGTTTTGTGGCGTGAGCTGGCGATAGCGAGCAGCCAGGCGCATGTTCAGGTAAGGACCGCTGACTGGCTGGTATTCAGGATTCAGAGGCAATACCACGGAGTCACCAGATAGCGTCAAGGTTATCTGGCTCGGTGATGGGGCGCTGTTCAGATTATTGTCATGGCCGGCCAGAATCTCCGCCAGAAAACCTGTCTGGCGAGTCATTGACTGCCAGCTTTGTTGTCGTTGCTGCAGGAGATTCCGCACATCCTGAGGTACATCATTGCGTGCCAGTAGTTTTTCGTTCATGGCCAGCGCTGAAAACAACTGCCCCTGCAGAAAAAGAGCCTGAGCATAGTCGATCTGGGCGCCGCCGTTATCCGGATTCAGCAGCAATGCTCTTTCCAGTGACTCAAGCGCTGAGCCGAGCCTGCCATTATTCAGTTGCGCAGCTCCGAGCAACGCAAAGTAATTGCTGTCCTGAAGGCAGCGAGACATGAGGGGAGTCAGCTGAGACTCTATCGTCACCCATGAGTCGTCATCCGCGGCCAGGCTCAGCCATGGCGTCATGTCCGGACACGACTGCGCGGCAAGTTTACCGGGTGCGGCAATGATCAGTGCCAGCAGGAGCAGGGTGCGCCGGGAAAGATTATAAGAGAAGCATGGAAAGGCTGGCATGCGCGCAATTATCGTGAATCGAATACAGGCATGCAATACAAAACAGACCTAAGCAGATCGTCCACCCGCTACGATCTTCAGGTTAAGCTGTTCTGCGCGGTTCCGCGAAGACGTTGTCGGCAGATTTGCAGGCGCAAAAAGGGTATGTGGTGTACGCAGACCATCAAGCAGATAACTACCCTGTGACTCGGGCTGCAAATCAATCAATTGTCTGGCCACACACTCCCCCAGCAATATGGGATGGGCAAGCTCGGCCGTCATCTCCTGGATGCGGAGAGTAATGGTCACCGTGTCCCCCAGCAGCGTGTGGGTGCGTCGCTGCGCCGGGCCAATGGATCCCAGAAGAGCCGGCCCCTGTTCTATGCCAATGCCCAACGCCAGCGGCTCGAGGCCAGCAGGCGGGTTTTGCGGCAGATCAGGCAGAATCTGCTGCTGCATGCTTTGTGCAGCATGCAAAGCCTGACGGGCACTCGATTCAGTCTGACCGTCCCAGACTGCCAACAAGCCATCGCCCTTGAACTCATGGATACGGCCACCGTGCTTTTCAATGATCTGTGTGCTTTTAACGAAAAACATGTGCAACAGGGCGGCAGACTCCTCAGGCGGCCGTGACTCCCCAAATGCCGAAAAGTTACGCAGATCCGCGCTCAGCAGCGTGACATCACAACGTTTCGCGTTGATGCTGGAGGTGGGCAGGCTGAACGCAATCTCTCTGGCAACTTCACTGGGGAGATAGCTGCTGAGATTGCCATAGACCCTGGCGCGCTCGGCACGCAGCCGGCCCTGCTCAAGGACCAGCAACAACCCGGCCGCCAGCATTGCAAACATCGCAGGTGCTAACCAGCCCAGCCAGATTTCATAAGTGGCCAGCAGATACCAGTGCAGACTCAGGGCCACTAACGGCATGGCCAAAGCCGCGACCGGCAGACCGAAGGTTGAAATACGTTCCCGGCCGCGCGCCAGCAGCAATAGAATGGCTGCGAAAAAGCCGGCCAGCACGGTCAATAACACAGGCGCAATCTGCGGTGTGTATGGCATACGGGCATCAAGCAGGCTGGTCAGCAGCCTGGCCTGGATCTCGACGCCGGCCGTTGTGCCATTGTAAGGAGTAGGCACAATATCGCCCATGCCAAAGGCCGTGGCACCAAGCAGGACCCAGGTGTTATCGAGAATGCCTTCCGGGAGTCGGCCGTTGATAACATCAGCAGCAGATACCGCACGAAAGTTTTCCGGCGCCTGCCGGTATGACACTCTCAGGTTGCCCTGGCCATCAAGCGGAATGCTCAGGCCCGGATATGCGGGCAACCGCAGCAGCAGTTCCGGTCCGAACCAACCATTGTCAGCACTCAGGGCAGCAGACCAGTCGCGTGCATTGGTGGCCTGGAACAGCGCACTCAACGCCAGGGCGGGAAATGCCTGTCCATCAACACAGACAAATGCCGGCACCTCACGGACCGTGCCATCGCTGGCCACCAGAGGCGCAATGTGTCCTTTCGCGATGCCGGCGAAACCGGAATGCGGTGCCACAAAACTCTGACTGCTGCTGAATGCGGTGTCGCCCTGGCAGCTGATACCCGTCACAGGATGAGTCATCAGTCCAGTGCGCACGGTCTGGACAGACTGCAACACCGGCACCTGAGCCAAAACGGCGCCACGGGCAGATTGTAAAGCCGCCAAGAACGCATCGTCACCGTCGCGGGCTTCCGGATAGACAATGTCGTGAAGCTGAAGTTGAACACCCGCCAGCTCAAGCTGTCGGGTCAAATCCGCCATCACTTCTCTGGACCAGGGCCAGGGCCCGATCTCAGCCAGACTTGCCTCATCTATGGCAACAACGGTAATACGCTCCTCCGGCTGCTGATCTGACAGCATCAACCAGCCCTGCGCCCCAAGGCGCTCCTCCAGAGTATTGAGGCCAGGGGAAAACAGCATCAGAAGAACCGCAACCAGCAGCGCCGATAACGCCAGCATCATCAGCCTGCCGCCAGCGGGCACCATGCGCAGCGCAAGTGTCAGCGGATTCAATAGAGAATTCATGCGTCGCAACAGGGACATTGTCAATTATTCCTGTCCCACAGGGTCAGCCCCTGAATACCACCGCTTTCCAGCTGTTTTTCGAAAAAGTAGCCGGCTTCTTTGCCATCAAGGCTAACGGCTCCGGCGATTCGCTCGGTGGCTGAACGGGAATGAAAATATCCCCCCTCAAACAGATTGCCTGCAGCACTGAATACCATGTCCCCGGTCGCGCTGTGATTCAGGTTCAGTTGCGTTGAAAACTGGTTATTCACGAAGTTGATATCCAGTGTGCCGCCATTAACGGCCATGGCAGTAATGCTGCCACTTTCAGAACTGTGGAATGCCTGGGCACTGGTCAGTGAAAAACTGATAGGGCCAAGACCTTCCTGAACTTTGGTAACACCATTGCCATCCCTGAAGAGCACGTACTGACTGTTACCCACCGTGATATCACGGTCGGGGCGCGAATCGGCGTAAGCCAGTGTAATGCGCTCCAGATCTCCCAGCCCGCCAGCCCAGCGCCCCCAGATCAGTTGTCGCTCAGTGACAGTCGCAACGGTGACCGGCTGCGCCGGCGTAAAATCTACCGGGGTCACAACCGGCGGAGCCGGTGGTGTGTCCCGGGGTGCTGTCATGCCTGCCACATCAGCCTGAACCCGACGCGAAGTCACGTTCTCCAGAACAACATCAGTCCCGGCTGTTTTTTCCTCGACATCACCCTGAGAGTCGGCAATGGCGGCCTGCACTTCGGATTGCATCATATCCGGCTCGCGGTCCAACGTCCCGGCCAGCAGCTGCGGCATCCCTGCATTACCATCCATTTCCGCGATCTGCATGGAGTTGCCCGCCAGCTCCACAGCATTGACGACACACGGCCCAAAGGAATCGGCCGTACAGTCAGAAGAAAACGGAGCCAGCACAATAGCGCCCTCATTAACCAGAGCGCGGACGGAATCGCGCGTGGCGCTGACCACAAAATCCGTACCACGAACGCCAATTGCCGCAATCGGTGTATTCAGGCGAAAGCGATCCCGGGCTGCGCTGGCACCCTGTCCGGAAATTGATCTCGTGACACCTTCCTGCAGGTTGAGCTTGATACTGGACTGCCCGGGGTCAGCCGGGTCAAAGCGGTATTCGACAATATACAGACGGCTGTCTGGCCGCACACTGACCAGGGCCTGGTCCACAAAACGGATATGCACATGCCCATTGGACTCTGTAACTATGCGATCACTGGCATGCACCGGGGTTCCCGGCGTCAGCAACTGGCGACGCCCGCTTTCCGGCTCCAGATAGGCTCTGCCCAGCACCAGACTGACCTCACCAACGGCGCTCTGACCGTCTGATGCCATTTCAGCATGACCAACAGATGCCATGCATACTGTCAGTGTGGCAGCTAAAATTCTGACTAAGTGTGGATTCATGATTTGCAGCCCTTTCTCTCTTGTTTGCACTATAGCCCAGTGCTCTGGAGGAATAAGTGACCCGAGTCACACGTCTGTTAAATTGCACTGATTGCTATTCATGAACAGGGTACTATAATGGCCAGAGATTCGATCATACCTTCAATAGACCGCTCACCGGCAGAAGTTCTTGCCGGAATGTGAAAACGCGCTGGAATCTTGATGCTGGTCACCCCTGAGCTACTCAGCACCTTTCCCGGCCTGAGGCCACTACCGCAAACGACGCTGGATCAGATTGCCCGGCAGTCCAGTGTGCGCAAGTTCGCCCGCCGTGGTGTCGTGCTCAAGGCCGGAGAATCAGAAGGGTGCGTCTGCTTCCTGTTCGAGGGACGTTTACAGGGCGTTGATTTTACAATAGATGGCCGCGAGGTGGGACTTTACTTTGTTGAACCCGGTGATTTCTGTGGCGAGCTGGCCATGTTCGACAACGGCGTTCAGCCCGAGTTCGTCATTGCCCTGACCGCAGCAGTGACTGTGTTTGTCCCGATCGACAGCCTGAAACAGGCCGCGCTGGAGAACCCGCACCTGCTGCAGCGGCTGGGTGAACGCCTGGCGGCACGGGTGCGGCAGCTGACACGTCAACGCTCGCTGCTGGGTTTGCCCAACGTGAGCCAACGGGTTTGTTGCCAACTCTGGATGCTGGTACCTGAGACTGAAAGGCTTTCGCTCCAGGAGGCTGTCATCATGAATCCGCCAACGCATATGGAGATTGCCATCATGCTCAGCCTGAGTCGGGAAAGTGTAAGCCGGGTCTTTCAGACACTGCAGACCCGCCAGATCGTGCGGCGCGACGGCCCGGGTGCACTTGTCGTCATTGACACACCCACGCTGAAAAGTCTGGCTGAAGGAAGCGGAGAATTGTGAGACACGCCCAGATTAGTCATGCCACTTGTTGGGGGTATATAATCGCGCCAGTTTCTGCCAGGACTTGAAACTGGCGCGCTGATGCCCAACATAATGGAGTTCGCTCATCAAACTAACAATGAAATCATGAATAATTCAAATCAATCACCACGCTACACTGAGTTGTTTGATGCGCTGAAATCCATCAGGCACTACTTTATCTATGCCGGTGTATTCAGTGCTGCTGTGAACGTGCTGATGCTGACGCCCATCATTTACATGTTGCAGGTTTATGATCGGGTCATATCCAGCGGGAGCCTCTCGACTCTGAGTATGCTGACACTGCTGTTGACTTTCCTGATGCTGGCGATGGGCGGGTTTGAATGGGTGCGGTCCATGATTCTGATCGCCGCCAGTAACCGGATTGAACATCAGCTGCGAAGACGTGTATTTGATGCAACTTTCAAAAATGCCCTCGTTACCGGCGGCAGTGGCAATACCAGTCAGCCCCTGAACGACCTCTCCAGTCTGCGCCAGTTTCTGACCGGCAATGGCCTGTTCGCCTTTTTTGATGCGCCATGGTTTCCGATCTATGTGGCCATCATGTTTATATTCCATCCGCTATTCGGCTGGGTTGCGATTCTGGCTGGTATTGTGATGGTCATCCTGGCCTGGGCCAATGAGGCCGTCACCACCAAACGCCTTAAAGACGCTAACTCTAAAGCCAATATGGTCAGCAGCCAGGTGAACGGCAGCCTGCGCAACGCAGAAGTTATCGCTGCGATGGGTATGACCGAAGATATCAGGCAGCGCCAGCAGACGCAGGCCAATGAGGTTCTGATGCTGCAGACAGATGCCAGCCGCTCAGCGGGCGCCCTGACCAGTATTTCGAAAACGTTTCGGATGCTGGTGCAGTCATTAATCCTGGGGCTTGGCGCATTGCTGGCACTGCGCCAGGAAATTTCGCCCGGCATGATGATTGCCGGATCACTGTTGCTGGGACGGGCGCTGGCGCCCATCGACATGCTGGTCGGCACATGGAAAGGTTTTTCTGTCGCCCGGGCTCAGTATGAGCGGCTTGGCCAGTTGTTGCAGAACATCCCGCCGGAACAGGAGCACATGAGCCTGCCCGCACCTGTCGGAGAACTGACACTGGAACAGGTAGCCGTTGTGCCTCCCGGCTCGCGAACTCCAGTGGTGCGAGGCGTCACGCTTGCAATGTCACCCGGTGAGGCTCTCGGCATTGTGGGGCCCAGTGCTTCTGGAAAATCATCACTGGCGCGCGCCATCCTGGGTATCTGGCCGACTGCCGGCGGCCATGTGAGGCTTGATGGCGCTGATATCGGCAACTGGGACCGCGGCCAACTCGGACCTTATCTTGGTTATCTACCTCAGGACATCGAACTGTTCGACGGTACCATCTCCGAGAACATTTGTCGCTTTGGTGAAGAAGACCCCGAAAAAATCGTGGTGGCAGCAAAACTGGCTGGCGTGCATGACCTCATCCTCAGACTTCCTGATGGATATGACACAAAGATAGGTGCCACGGGTGGCGCATTATCTGGCGGTCAACGTCAGCGAATTGGTCTGGCACGCGCCGTGTACGGAAATCCGCGGCTGCTGGTTCTTGATGAACCCAATTCCAACCTGGATGATCAGGGCGAAAAGGAGCTGGTGGCAGCCATTCAGCGCATCAAATCGCAAGGCTGCACAATCGTGGTTATTTCTCACCGGACCATGGTGCTACACAGCATGGATAAAATTCTGGTCATGAAGGAAGGAGCCCCGGTCAGTTTCGGTCCCAAGGATCAGGTGCTGGCCAGTCTGCTGGGTCAGTCTGAAAACCGTCGCGCCGGCAATGCTTGAACTTCCTGAGAGGCTAAGATGAATAGCGAAGTAACAAACGTTGATGTCAGCACCAGCATGGAGGCTCCCCGCCGTATTGGCATGCTGATCTTTTTGCTGGTGTTCGGGGGTTTCGGTCTCTGGGCAGCACTGGCCCCGCTGGATGGTGCTGCACATGCGCCCGGCCAGGTTACAGTGCGCTCCAATAAACAGTTGGTGCAACATCTGGAGGGTGGCATCGTGCGGGATATTCTGGCCCGCAATGGTGATGCGGTAGATGCCGGCCAGGCTCTGCTTGTGCTGGATGACACGCAACCGCTGGCGCAGCTGGAAATAGTCAATGGCCAATTTACCGCTCTTAAAGCCGTAGAGGCACGCTTGATAGCTGAACGCGACGGACTGGATCGAATTCAGTTCCCGATGGAGATCACTGCACTCGACAGCAATGCACAGAGCGAAATGCTGTCTCAGACACAGATTTTCCACACTCGAAAAGAGTCTCTGGAAGGCAGCATCGAAGTTCTGGAGCAACGCATCGAACAGCTACAATCACGGCTCCAGGGATTACGCGCTCTGCAGGAAAGCAAACAGGAACTCGCTACGTCATTTCAGGAAGAACTTGATGACGTTCGCTCGTTGTTGACAGAAGGCTTTGCAGACAAGAATCGCTTGCGTGAACTGGAGCGCCAGGCTGCCCAGTTACGCGGTGAAGCCGCCGAACTGACATCCAGCATCTCGTCTACAGAAATTGAAATCGGCGAGACCCGACTGCAGATTCTTCAGCTACGTCGCGAGTTCCAGAATGAAGTTGCCAATCAATTAGCCGAGATACAGACTAACCTGAAAGACCATTCCGAACGGATGCGCGCACTTCGTGATGTAGTCAGTCGTACCACCATCCGGTCACCCGCCAGCGGCATAGTCAATGGCCTGCAGGTTCATACCATTGGTGGCGTCATTGCACCCGGCAACCCGATCGCTGAAGTCGTGCCTCAGTCAGATGAGTTAATCGTGGAGGCGCGTGTATCTCCAATTGATATTGACCGGGTCTCGGCCGGGCAGCAGGCAACTATCCGTTTCTCCAGCTTCAGCAGTGCCGTTCCCAACATCTTCGGTCAGGTCATCAACGTATCTGCCGACAGCTTTACTGACCAGGCAACTGGCGCACAGTATTACACAGCACGGGTCGAGGTTACTCCGGAAGGCCTGGAAAATCTGGGCGACCTGACTCTGTTGCCCGGAATGCCGGCTGAAGTCTTTATTGCTACCGGCTCGCGCACTTTCCTGCAGTACCTGATGAAACCGATTACCAATGCACTGGCTCGCAGCTTTATTGAAGACTGATGATCATGATTGTAGATTCCAGATTCTGTCGTCGGCAAAACATGGTACTACCCTTGATGGTAGCCCTGTTAACTGCAACTGTCAGCCTTCAGACGACCGCCCAGGCACCTGAAGATTCCAATACTGCGGCACCACTGACCGAGCGCCATGAGGGTATGGGTACGACTCTGGAAGACTTTTTCACAGCCTCGCTGGAATACAGTCCACGACTACAGATTGCGGAAGAGCGTGTGAATATCGGTAGCTCACGGCGTCAGGCTGCCAACGGGCAGCTGCTGCCTCAAGTCAGCGCAACTGCCAGCATTTCCGAGAACCGCCAGGAAACAAGTTTGATTGATCGCAGCTACCGCGGTGAACGTTACGCACTGCAGTTGCGCCAGGTACTGTTCGACTGGCGGGTATTCTCCCAGCGCAGTCAGGCCTACCTGGAAGAAAATCAGTTTGAGGCGGAGTACTACGCCGAACTGTCGGCTTTGCTCGCTGATGTCTCGGAGCGCTACTTTGACGTACTACAGGCTCAGGATGCACTGGAATCCAGCAATGCTGAACTTGAAGCGGTTCGCAACCAGCTGCAGCAGGTTCGCCGTATGCATGAGCTGCAGATGGTACAGGTGACTGATCTTTATGAGGCAGAAGCCCGGGTCTCAGCTATTGAAGCCGAACAGGTCTATCTGAGCAGTGAGCTGATGTTGGCCAAAGAGGCGCTGCGGGCCGCTACCGGCCTGGCAGTAGGTGATCTCTACACTCTGGGCGATACCGCAGATTTACCCAGAATCGACGGGACCGTGGAAGACTGGGTGCTGCGCGCGCGTGCCAACAGCCATATAATTCAGGCACGTCAGTATGCGGTGGAAGCCGCCGACAGTCGCGTATCTGAGCGGCGTGGCAATTACATGCCGCGCGTCAATCTGATTGCACAGCAGCAACGCTCCGATCTTGGTTTTGACAATGTACCCATTGATCGCACGGATACCGGATATCTGGGTCTGGACGTGTCAATCCCATTGTTTGCCGGCGGCAGCAACCGGGCCTCCGTGCGCGAAGCCGTCAGTCAGCAGAGTATTGCCCGTAATGAATTACGCCAGACTCAGCTGGATATCAGCGAACAGACCCGATTTGCTTTTCTGCGCCTGCAGGCCGCCGAGCGTCAGATTCGCGCCGCTGAATCACTGCTGGAGTCACGCCAGGTGTCAGCACGCGCCCGCCAGCGTGGGTTTGAATTAGGAACTGTGACGACAGTGGAAGTTCTGGATGCGGTGCGTGATCAGTTCATGGCGGAACGGGATCTGCAGCAGATCCGCTACGATTACATCAGACTTTCTCTGTTTCTGCGTCGAGACGCAGGTACGCTGACGGCCGATGATTTGCTGGATATCAGCAGTCGCTTGCAGGCGCCGGACCTCTGACTATTGAGCACCACACCTGCCGGATCTTGTCTCAATCATCACGTTTATTCGACGAGCAAATTAATCGGCTGGCTGTGGAAATACAGCTCGTCCGGTTGACTGTCGACACCATAGCCAATCAGAAAATTCACCTCTATAGTGTTGATACCAATATTCTGCGCCACCATCTGCTTCAGAATCTCGATATCCTCTGTCGCTGATAATGTGCGACGTTGGTAGATCGGCACCATTTGCACATCTGGCTGATATGCAACAAAATCGCCGCCGGGATGTTTGACCAGTATTTCACCCGTATCGGTGATTGCCGCGACGACGATATATCCGGTCTGCCCCTGGTGTTTCGGGTCTATGCTGATCTGACCTGACACATCAAAGGCTTCGGTTGCGGATACGCGGTTAATATATGTTAGACCGCCATCCCGCGTCACACCACCCCGGAAGGCTGCGTCAGCATGGCCACCCTGGAAACTTTCCAGGCCACGCAACTCGATCATCTGATCACTCTGAAATGCCATCGACAGCCGATAATTCCCGCTGTTGCTTTCACCACATGGCAAACTGGTCAGATTGCTGTAGGTATTAACCAGCACCACATAGTTTCCGGCGGCCAGGGTTCGGTTAATGCGGGGTCGACAATCGCCGGCCGTATTTTCATCAATACTCAAAAGTCCCAGGGCTGAATCAGCCAGAAGCAGCACACTATCCAGCCCGCCATCAGTGATCGTATCCAGCGTTACTGTCATTGGTTGATCCAGCTGTAGAGTGTAAACATCAACGAAGCTGTCATCACTGCCTCCCGACACCAATTGCTGGATTCTGCAATCGCCTTCGGTCAATGCGCCAAAGGTCCAGCCAAATTGAACAGGCTGGTTGTCACAGTTTTTCAGTCCGCCATACAATACATCAACGCCTTCGATATCGTCATCCTGGAGACGAAAAAGGTTTCCGATTCTTGAATTCATAATTGCGGGAACATCATCTTCGTGACCCAGTCCGAGGACATGACCAATTTCGTGCAAGGCAACTCGCCGAAAATCGAAAACCCCCGACCGTTGCGGGCCGTCGTAAACGTCAAACACCAGATTGGCGTTAAATATGATGTCAGCTTCAACCAGATCAGCCGATCCCAGGATATTGTTCTCAGTGAAGTAAACTGTTACGGCGATAGTCTGGTCATTAAACTCGCTGCCACAGATATTGCTTCTGAAATCGGCACCATTAACAAAGTCGGGGCTGCCACCAACACTGCCGTGACCGACACAGGGATCCCGATATTGCGGCACCAGATCGAATGTGAAAGCAGTATGGTCGGACCATTCATTGGCGGCGCCTGCAAATGCTTCAGCCCAGGGAACGCCAGCCGGCGAGGTGCCGGGAATGGCTGTGTGCAATGTTGTGCGAGCGCCGGGCCACTTTATTCCTCTTGCGTCAAAATCGTAGGCTATTGCTGCTGGCAAAACCAATAGCGCCAGCGTTGCCGCCAATAGACGTTTTAAATCGCACGTCACGGCAGCGGCTCCTCAATCTGCTGTTGATGGATCTGGCGGACGCGTGATTTGAACGCTGCTGGTGTCATAACGGCTTCCGGAACTCTCAACGCCTGGGCCTGAACCCCCCTGGCTGCTGCGCCCTCAGGCAATACAGTCATCGGTTGCATTGAGGTTGCGCCGATACCAGTCACTGCCCGACCTTGAGCCGTTGTGACACCAGCTACTCCTGACGAGTTCCGCTCAATGCGGTAGTGCCCCTGCGACCAGCCGACCAATGGATGAATCATGGACTCGCCAGGATTCCCAACAAAATATATACCGTTCTCACCCACTGCAGGCATCTGCATTTCTGCCACCCACATTTCCCGGTTACCGACCTTACCACCCAGATAGCTCAGCTCGATTGTGCTTTGCTCATAATCGCCTTTCACGACGTCGAGAATCTGGAAGGTTATAATGGTATGAATAGCACGTGGCCCGGTTTGACGCGACTCAACCGACATGACACGACCCTCAAAGACAAGTTGCGCTTTCTGGACCACGTCATCGAAATTCATCTGCATCACAGTGGTCGCAGACACTGGAAGTGCCGTCATTGTAATAATCAGACACATTATCAGTCGCAACCGGAGTTTCTCCACTGTCAGATTCATGCTTCGTTTCTCCGATTAACCGTCACGATAGATTATCTGCTCACCGCAGCCAGACGGTTTATCACCTCACGCAACTCATGCCGCCAATAAGCCGGCTGCACATTCAGCGTCTTGACGGTGTCTGTAGTATCCATAACGCTATAGGGTGGTCGCTTCGCCGGTGTCGGATAACCGCTGGTTGGTATCGGTACAATCGGTATAGCTTTGTCAAGCAGTCCGACTGCCAACGCCTCATCCTGAATGGCCATGGCAAAATCATACCAGCTGGCTACACCACTGTCCTGCCAATGCATAATGCCCAGTGGGCGCTTTTCCAGAGCCGCACCGATACAACGTGCCAGACCATGGGTAGAGCTGGGCGCACCGAGCTGGTCTGCCACTACTGTCAGACCGTCTTTCTCGATCATCAATTTCAGCATGGTCCTGACAAAATTCTTGCCAAACTCCGAGTATACCCATGAGGTGCGCAAGACCAGGCTGTGTTGCGGCGCGAGATAACGCACATGCAACTCCCCCTCAAGTTTGGTTCGCCCGTAAATGCTTAAGGGATCAGTCTGGTCGTCAGGCGTGTACGGTCGCCAGTTGCGGCCACTGAATACAAAATCGGTAGACACGTGCAGCAGCCAGGCATCATTTTCTGCAACCCAGCGTGCCAGATTTTTAGGACCTGTGGCATTCGCTGCCCGCGCCGCCAGGTCATCAGTCTCAGCTGCATCAACGGACGTATAAGCTGCCGCATTTACGATTGCCTGCGGCCGCATTTCGCTCAATCTGGCGCGAAGCACAGATTCATCACTGATATCCAGCTCTGCACGCGTCAATGCAATCAGCTCATATTGTTCAGTGGGCAGGACCTGCAGCAGTGTCTGACCCAACTGTCCACTGGCACCGGTGATAACAACACGCGTTCGGTGCCCGGTCATGATGTCTTATACCGGGGCGCGTTTGCGAAACTCAGTGCCGCTTTATCCTTTGCAGATAGTATCGGGCTTGCACCTTTTACCAGAGGCCAGTCAATACGCAGCACAGGGTCGTTCCACAACAGACTGTGCTCATCGTCAGGCGCATAATAGTCGGAACACTTATAAACCATTTCCGCGTTCTCGCTGGTCACGTAAAAGCCATGTGCAAATCCCGGGGGCACCCATAACTGATGTTTGTTCTCTGCTGAAAGCAGGGCACCAACAGCGTGTCCGAAAGTCGGCGAGTTCTCTCGCATATCCACTGCAACATCATAAATCTCACCGGTTGTCACCCGCACCAGTTTGCCCTGTGGCTGATTCAACTGATAATGCAGTCCGCGCAATATACCCTGTCCTGACTTACTGTGATTGTCTTGCACAAACTTTACACCCGGCAGTAATTCATCAAAAAATGACTGGCGAAATGTCTCCATAAAAAAACCGCGATGGTCGCCATGCACCTCTGGTTCCAACAATAAAACGTCAGGAATTGCTGTGGGAGTTACTTTCATTTTTAACGCTCAGTCACGAATAAGGTTTAACAGATATTGTCCATAACCACTTTTCTCAAGCGGTGCCGCAAGCGCGCGCAATTGATCAGCGCTGATGTAGCCATTGCTGTAGGCAATCTCTTCCGGGCAGGCAATTTTCAAGCCCTGCCGCTCTTCCAGCACCCGGATAAAATTGGCCGCATCCAGCAGGGACTGCACTGTGCCGGTATCCAACCAGGCAGTACCGCGATTGAATAGCTCCACCTGCAACTGTCCACGCTGCAGATAGGTTTTGTTGACGTCGGTAATTTCCAGCTCGCCTCGCGCAGAAGGCTTGATGGTTTTGGCGATATTCACCACATCATTGTCATACAGGTACAGACCGGTGACTGCATAATTAGACTTGGGTTTGGCCGGCTTCTCCTCAAGATCAATCGCCGTGTTGTTGTCATCAAGCGCTACGACACCGTAACGTTCCGGGTCCTGCACATAATAGGCAAACACGGTGGCGCCGGTTTTCTGCTGCACAGCGCGCTGCAGTTTTTCTTCCAGTGAATTGCCATAAAAAATATTGTCGCCCAGAATCAGACAGACACTGTCATCGCCAATAAATTGCTCACCAATCAGAAAAGCCTGTGCCAGACCATCCGGGCTGGGCTGTTCGGCATACTGCAGATTAATACCCCAGCGGCTGCCATCGCCCAGCAGGTGTTGATACAGGTGCAGATCGGCGGGGGTGGTGATAATCAATATGTCGCTAATCCCCGCCTGCATCAAGGTACAGAGCGGATAGTAAATCATGGGTTTGTCATACACTGGCATCAGCTGCTTACTGACAGAGATCGTCATGGGATGCAGGCGAGTGCCGGTGCCACCGGCCAGAATAATCCCTTTGGTCGTATGCAGAGCATCCTTGGCAGGCTGTGTCATATCGTCAGTCCTTTCTATGGTCAGGATTGTCCAGTGATCAATTCAGGCAAGACCTGATAAAGAGTAATTCGGGGATTATATCCCAGTTGACGCTGACTTTCTGTGTCATCCACGCAGTACGGCCGCGCCAGCGCCCGATAGGTTCGAAGACCGGGAGCATTATTCAAACGCATCAGTTTGCCGGCCAGTTCCATCAGTAGTGCTCCCGAGTAAAAGCAGGCTCGAGGCAGCGCCATGCGATAGGGTGCTTTTCCAGCTGCAATGCGGGTAGCCGACTCAATAGCCTTGAGGCTGTACTGCTCACCATCACTGAGCGCAAGTACGTGTGGCGAGGCAGCCTCTGATAACTGCAGTTTTTGGTTGGCAATTCGCAGACACGCACACAGGTCCTGAACACTGATCAGGGAGAACGACTGATTGAAATCGGGTAGTGGCGGCATAAAGCCCCTGGCTATAAGGCGCAGCAAGGTGGCCAGATTGCCTCTCATGCCGACACCGTAAACGCTGCACGGGCGGACAATGGTCACTGCAATCTGGCCTTGTCCGTGCGCCTTTTTCAATACCTGTTCTGCCTGAAACTTGGATGCGCCGTAAGCCGTGCGCGGCTTGTCATAATCCGGGTCGGCCAGAATACTACTGACATAGACCAGCCGCTTCACCCCTGCTGCAACGGCAGCGTCTAGCAGATTACAGGTGCCAGTGACATTCACAGCCTGCAAACAACGACGGTCTGCCTGATTGACATGGGCATAGGCAGCGAGGTGATAAATAACATCAATATCACGACAGGCCTCTTGCAGGGATTCCGGCTTAAGCAGATCGAAAGCCGGACGAGCCGGTGCGCGGATGGCAACACCACAGTCTTGAAGCTGCCGCACCAGTTCTGCACCGACAAACCCGCTACCGCCGGTAATCAGGGCTCGCTCGTAGCTTGCATCCATCATAGCCATCGCCACCCATGGGTATTGAAGAATCTCAGCGCCGAGCGGCTGAACATGGTTATATGACGCAAACCCTTTTTAGCACTATGGCCTCCCAGGTGAGTTATCCTCATCATCGGCAGATAGGTCAGGCTACCAAGCCGATGTGCGCGAAGAGACAAATCAAAATCTTCAAAGTACAGAAAATAGTTCGGATCAAAGCCCCGCAAGTCGCGCAGTGCGGAGAACCTGAACAGCATGAAGCAGCCGCTGATGACCGGAATATCATCACTGGGACGATCTGCGGGCAGATCGTTCATGTCGTAGTGCGCCAGCCGCCGGGCGAACAGTTTTTTTACGAAGCCCGGAGCAAAACCTCGCAACAGAAAATCCAGCACGCTCGGATAGCGTTTACAGGAAGACGCCCTGTTACCGCTGCCGTCAGTTATGGCCGGTGCAACTGCGACTGTGCGTTGTTGTGATGCCAACCACTGCAAGCCCGATGTCAAGGCATCCGGTGCCATGATGACGTCAGGATTCAGGATCAGGTAACAGCCCTGCACGCCATGCTCACTTTCTGCCCGTCCAATGGCCAGATTATGCCCCCGGCCATAACCAACATTTCCGTGACCGCTTATTATCTGGAGAGTCGTGCGATCGGATTGGAAGCAATCCCCCAGACTTTTCAGGGCGCTCCGGTTTGCGGCCTCCTCAGAATTGTCGATCAGATATAAATTCAATGTGCTCAACAGGCCCTGATTTGCTGCATGATCAGCCGTCGCCGCCAGGGATGCTAAAGCCTGCTGCAGAACCGGTTGATCCAGGTGATACACAACAATGGATACCGTAAGGGGAGGTGCTAACTTATTGATCACGAACGATTCGATCACCAAAGGGCGTGCGAACAAGGCGGGCGCCCGGTGGCACATCAGCCGGGTCTATCCGTCGTGGCCGGAAACGCTGGGCCTCAGCGCGAGCTGCAGCATCATCCTGCTCGCCACGTTCGCGCGCTGCGCGGAGGGCTGCCGCAAACGGGTTATCTGGCAACCGCTCTTCACTGGAGCCTGCCTGCTCATCCTGACCCTGAACCGCAGCCCCCGAGCTTGTTGATGGAGTCTGGCGTTGCGTGGGTGCCGCAGTTGTCAGCCGCAGCCGGGAAACGTCGCTGGCAGGGCAAGTGACACCAAGCTCTACGGATTCGGAGCAGAGGTTGTCGACTGGATGTTTGATGACTACCTGCCTGCCAGAAACCTCCTCGACAAAAAAGCCGGAATGACCCGGAATCTGTGAGCGGCCGTCCCCCTGCAGGGCTATCACCACTGATTCGCCGTTCTGCGATCTCAACCAGACCTTCTGCTGCCCGGCAATCCGGCTGGTTCCAATCAACGTGAACCTGGGGGCACCACCTGCCGTTGCAACTGTCGTCGGCCGGGAAATGGTCTCCTGAGCTCCTGACGGCTGATCCAGCGGCTCAAATAATTGCAAACTGACGCCTTGATCCTGCGCCAACGTTACTCCCGAAATCAGGGTGGCAACAATCAGCTGGCTCATTTTATTTATCATCTCGCGGCTCCTGGCAGTTCTTACCTCTATGACGCACGCTGACCGGGTTTAGTTTCCATCCCTTCAAAATAGCGTTCGAGGGCCGTCCTTGCTGCTGCGGGCAAATCCCGGGCCAGCGCTTCAACCGGATAATAATAAAATCCCTCGGCGTGGCTGACATGAGCTGGCAATGAAAAGGTGCGCGCCTTATTCAGGGCCAGAATCAACTCCGGGTAATTATTTTGACTGTTCTGACTGGCATATACATCCATTGCCTGACATTTTTGCTGGAGAACATTCGTGATGTCCAACAATCGGTTGACTGGGCTTTGAACACTGATTTCGTAAGACCAGGGCTGGGGCAGATCACCGTGCCAGGCTTGCTGATATATTCTTTGCAGCGCGGCCCACACCAGCACAGCCGTCGCGCGATGATCCGGGTGCAGTTCCAGCACGCTGGGGAAAAACACTGTACGCGCCTTGTATCGACTGATGACTGTTTCGATTTGCCCGATCAGCTGATCATCCAAAGCAAGTCCCCGATCTGCATTAGGCCATGTTTCTACAGAGCTTACCCCAAGCACTGCGCAAGCCGCGCGAACTTCCCGCTGTCGTTCAGCCACCAGGCTTTCTGCATCAGCTCCGGCGGAGCCTCCTAACGCGCCATCGGTCAGGACCACAACATGAATCTGTATTCCATTGTCGCTCGCAAGCCTCAATGCGCCGCCCATACCAAAAGTTTCATCATCTGCATGAGGAGCAAACACCACCCACGGTCCGGATGGAAGTTGACAAGATTCGTAGGGTACTAATGAGCCTTCGGGATTCATGGCCAAATTATAAGTTGTTACGAGGATCTTTTCAGCGATTTCTGGAGATTGGCTCATTTTCGTGGTTAAATCGGCGGCCTTTCTGATAACAAATTGATCATCGCCACATAATTTATGAAGTTTTCTCTAGTCAGCCAGTGGACCCTGTCTCCTGTTCGCCATTTCAGGCTGTTCAATCAATTTGTTCGCCAGGAATTCAGGGGGCAATTTGCCGGCTCGCTGGGCGGCTTCCTTTGGCTGTTTGTGACTCCCGTTGTCAACATCGCCATCTATTCGTTTGTATTCAGTGTGGTGTTCCGGGCACCGATACCAGACAACTTTGGCGACGTACCTTTTGTGATATTTCTGATGATAGGCTACCTGCCCTGGTTTGCCTTTGCCGATGCCATGGGTCGGGCAAGCGGTCTGCTGATTGAAAAGGCGCCTCTGATCACAAAGGTCATGTTCCCGGTCCAGTTGATTCCCATGGTCGGCACGATAGTGCCCTACATGGTGCACGGCATCGCTTTTTTCGTTTTTCTGATCTATTTGTCCATGCAGGGTTATCTGCAACTGGTCTGGTTGTGGCTACCCGTCGCGTTAGGCCTGCAATTTATGTTTACCATCGGCCTGGTGGCCGTGCTGTCAGCCTTTTGTGTATTCCTGCGAGATATTCAGCAAATCGTAACGCTGATGCTGACAGCGTGGTTTTTCCTGACCCCCATCATTTATCCTCTGTCGCTGCTGCCGGAGCATGTGCAGCCACTGATGATTCTTAACCCCATGCACAGCTTTGTGCAGTTCTACCGCGAAGTCATACTGCTCGGTGAATTTTCCATGCAGCACTTCCAGATTATGGTGATTGCCGCTGTGTTGAGCTATTTGCTGGGTGGCTGGTTATTTATGCGAATCAAACATGCTTTTGGTGATGTCCTGTAATGCACAGTATTTCCGTTGATAATCTGAACAAGGATTTTCGAATCTACGAACGACCCCAGGATCGATTGCTGGAACTGATTCTGCGCAAACCGCGCCATCGGGTTTTCCATGTGCTGCAGGACATTTCATTTAATGTGCTGGAAGGGCGAAGTCTGGGCATCATCGGTGACAACGGTGCCGGTAAATCAACCCTGATGAAGTGTCTGGTAGGTACGCTGCAGCCCAGCAGCGGCGCTATCGACATCCGCGGCCAGGTTGCTGCGCTGCTGGAACTGGGCGCCGGCTTCCACCCGGAATTCAGCGGGCGCCGCAATATCTATCTGAATGCCTCTCTGTTGGGTGTGCCTGACGACGATATCGAAAAGCTGGAGAACGACATTATCGAGTTCTCTGAGCTGCAGGACTTCATCGATCAACCTGTCAAAACCTATTCTTCTGGCATGTATGTGAGGCTGGCATTTTCGATTGCCACGATGGTACGCCCTGATGTGCTGGTGATTGATGAAGCATTGTCTGTGGGAGACATCGCCTTTCAAAAAAAGTGCGTACAGCGCATGAATGAGTTTCGCCAGCAACAAAAGACCATGGTGTTCTGCAGTCACTCCATGTATCACGTACAGGAGCTATGCGATACCGCGATCTGGCTGGAAAAAGGCCGTATCCGCGAAATAGGCAAGAGCGAAGATGTTGTCGCCAACTATGAAGACTATTGCAACAGCCGTCGTGTCTATACCAAGGGCGAGGAACACGCCAGGAGCCACGATACTGCAACGCCGGAGTCGGCCAAAGATTGCCGGATCATTCACACGCTGGTCAAGAATATGGACGGCGAGGTCATTGATACAGTGGCGCCCTTGCAAGATATTGTACTGGAGCTGAAGGCTGAAATTCTCAATGACAACGTGAACTGTTATTTCGGTTTTGCCCTGATGAAAGATCTGGAAGAGGTGCTGTCTTCCTATCTCGCAACCGACCGGCCAGATGTTGAAAGCGGCCCGTTCCGTAAAGGCGAAATAATCACCGTGCGTGTTACGCTTAGAAGCATGTGCATGCGAGTCGGGAGTTTTCATGTGTTAGGTGGTGTCGCCGACAGCAGCGGATTGCTGTGGTATGAAACTCGCTTGAGCAAGGAAGTGAAAATACAAGCCAACAAAGGTCTCGGTGCGTTTGTTATGAACGCAGACTGGTCAGTTATTCGCGATTGAAGATGTGCCTGTGGCCAAAGGGTCCTCCGCCCTGGCCGGCGCCACGTCTGGCAGCACAGCATAAGGATTGACTTTGAAAACTCGCGCCCGACTCTCTGCAGACACCACTTCCATCAATTGCATGTAGGCTCTGTTGTCCTGGACACGCTGCTCTGCTGATTCTTGATTATCGGTCCCGGCTTGCGAATCTTGCTCTTCCATAGCAGGATGGACATAGACAGAATAATACCGGGATGTGTTAAATCCCAACCAAGGTGACAGTTCTACCATTTTTTCCAATGGCACGATTTCGCCAATTTCACGTATCGTCCGAAAGTCCCTTTGCTCGCGGTAAGCAAAAATCTGCTCGACCAGCTCCTCGTCGACGCCAGGCAGTAGAAGTAATGCCTCCCGTGTAGCAAGATTGGGATTAACAGCTGCGGCACTGCCGTAAACGGTGAAGGCTGCGTCCAGGTTCACATCGGCAAAGAGTTCATCAAAGCCGCGAATCAGGCGAATCTCATCTACGGAATCGAGATCAGGCGTATTGCGTGGCGTGTAAGGCGGGTCCAATGACTGATAATAATCATCTTCTGCACCGCCCGGGGTTAACAGGCTGTTAAGGTCTGTCCAATCCGACCAGGCCGCCAGCAGCTCCTGAACCCGCCTGGGATCGAACGATGGTCCCAACTGCTTTTCGATAAGTAACTGTAACCTTTCGCGTGGAATGCGGTTCAGGTTAATTTTACCTGCATGATCAAAAACTCTGATTGTTATATTGTCATCAGAGGTATAATTCAATTGCAGTGATTGCCCATTAAACCGATACATGGGTATGCGAAACTCTCCCGTCTCAGTCAGCGTCATCTCCTGACCAACGGGCACCGGCATCCGCTCCATAATCAATTCCATCTCAGCGCGCGATAAGGCCCCCATTATGGCGGCCAGATCCTGGCTGCCTGTTTTGTGATGCATGGCGGTGGTAGCGGACAAGCGAATATTAGTAGCTAATACCGTCACTAGTACCGTTAACACCACGGCTGTCCACAGCACCATTATCAGCACGGCGCCACGCTGCCTGAGCGACCTCATCGAATCAGCTCCATATTGGGCCTGACCGTGCGGTGTTGCTGCACAGCCACGATAGCTACAATGTCGATTGGGTCTGTGTCATTGCGCGCTGTAGATTCCAGTTGAATATGCACCGCCAGCGGCAGCATATTGAAATCTGATCCCGGCCAGTCGTTACGCCAGACCCGGTTAAATTCCAGGTCTTCGTACAGATAGGTTACTCTCATTTGATAGCCCGGCAGCAACAGGCGCGCATCGGATTGCTGCAAACGATCCGCCGGGTTGTCAGTTAATGCCGGCACCAATTGCAAGAAGACGCCCTCACGCGGCTCCTGATACAAGCGCCACGCAGTCATGCCCGAGGTACGTTCTGGAGAAACGCTGGATACCCATGACAGCTCGCCCTGCTGCCCATCAAAATAAACACGACGCGCCAGAGTTTCAGTATCCCGATAACTGTGAGCAAAGGCACCGTGTAATGCCCGCTCGATCTGCAGGATTGCCACGGCTTGATCCAGATCACGCTCCAGTGCTTCAGCATTGTTATCCCAGTCATTAACAACACCATACACACCGGCTGTCAGCATCGATAGCAGCATGGCTGTCAACGCCAGGGCGATGAGGATTTCTAGCAGTGTGAAGCCTCGTTGTCTGACCATCTGCATCACCGAACTACCTTGGCAGATCTGATCGCACCCAGCGCACACCGGCGATTTGTTCGCCAGTCTGGGGATTGATCAGTTGAAAGGATTCAAGCAGGTCGTTCATCGGCTGGGTACGGCGCAGCGGATCTTCAAGCAGCCCGTGTGATTCTGTCGTGAAGCGCTCTTGTGAAAAAGCCGGCTGGATATCTCGATACTGGTTATCCAGCATGGCGAAATTGACGGCAGCGCGGGCGGCTGCGGTTTCTGTCAGCGTATCTTGTGTCCGAACGGCCAATTGCTTACTACCGGCTGCCAGTGTAAACAGGCCGCCAAGCACCATGGCTGTGATCGTCAGTGCAATAAGCACTTCCAACAAAGTAAAACCCTTCTCAGTATCAGTCATCAGCTTGCCTCTGCCGCACACGACCGGTAAAAGGATCGACATACAGCTCCGCATGGCGCTCGCCCTGCCGGAAGTGCAGAGTACCACCCGAGCTTCCCCCTTCAGGATAGAATTCCACGGTCACGGCCTCTGTGATTAACTCCGTGTCAAAATCAACCCAGGTAGTTTGGCCCCGAACAACCGCCTGCCTGCGCGCGCTGTTGAGCTTACCGATAGCTTCACGAATCTGCGCATTGAAACCAGGCGATTCCAGGGTGCGCAACCCCGGTCCAATCAGTGTTGCCAGCATAGCCATAATGCCTAGCACCAACAGCAGTTCCAGCAAAGTGAAACCCCGCTGCTTAACTGCCAATATCCTCGTCATTGCCTTCGCCACCTGAACGGCCGTCAGCACCATAGGAAATCAGGGTATAGTCACGACCGGTAGACTCGTAAACATAGGCATTGCCCCATGGATCAAGGGGCACATCACCTCGAAGGTAGGGTCCGTTCCAGGTCGATCGTCCACTGCGGTTAGTAATCAAGCCTTCCAACTCATCCGGATATTGTCCAACATCCAGACGATAGGCATCCAGCGCGCTGCCCAATGATGAAATCTGCGACAAGGCAGCATCGCGACGCGCGCCATCAGCCTGATTAAACAGATTGGGTGCCACCATAACTGCCAGCATTCCCAGAATGGCCATGACAATCAATAGCTCTATAATGGTGAAACCGGCTGCTCTTTTCATAGTCATTTCTTTTTCCTCTTCAATTCAGAAGTCTTCAATAAGCTCTACGGCCAACTCGAATCGTTCCAGAACCTCACGATAGCGATCTCTGCTGCGAGTATTCAGATTAATGATCTCGGGGCGAAGAACAATAAACAGCTCGCGGCGCTCATTATTATCCTGTTGATAACTGAACAGTCGACCAATCCCTGGCACTCTGTTCAAATAGGGAACACCGGTATTAAGTTGATCATTGGAATTTTGAATCAACCCACCTAAAACGACGTTCTCTCCATCTCTGACAACAACGGATGTCTCAATTTCCTGATTCTGGAATATAGGATTTTGATTAACCCCGGACGATCCGGAAACCGAAGACAACTCCTGCCGAATGGTCAAATTAACAACACCATCTTCATTGATACGGGGGGTGATCTGTAACTCAATGCCTGTTGGGCGATACTGGATATTGGTGGTTGCGGTTCCGCCGACACCTACCGTCTCACCCAACTGCACGGGAACTTCCGCGCCAATCCTGATTAAACCTTCCTGATTATTGATTACGGTGAGTGACGGCCTGGCCAACAACCTCACATCATTGTTAATGGCAATCGCCTCAAGGGTCGCTTCCACCCGTGCGGCTCCATCCAGGAACGCCCTGTTAAACAATAGTCCGCCCAGCCCGCCACTGCCATCTTCGGCGCGACCCGGCATAAATCCAGTGTCTATACGCGTCACACTCCCGCTGCTGGCATTTTCCAGAACGCGCGACCAATCCACACCAAAAGCGGTGTCGTCAGTTAGCACCACCTGCGCGATAACCGCACTGATCATTACCTGCAACGGTGCTGTATCAAGCTGGTTGATGGTTGCCAGCAACTGACGATAATCGCGAGGGTTGGCGCGGATCAACAAGCTGTTGGTCGACTCATCGGCCACGATCCCCACATTCAGATTTGCGGACACTGTCATACTGTTACTGGTTGCCGCGCTTGTTGTGCCCGTCGATGGCGCGGCCTCACTGCTCTCGGCTGTTTCAGCACTTGCGGTGTTTTCGTCAAAATTGCGATCGGGGCGACCAGGTTGATTGTCGTTTTCTTCCAGCCGAAATACTTCACTGAGCGTCGCAGCGAGGTCGATAGCATTCAGGTTCTTAACGCGGTATTGGAAAAGCTGCTCTGATTGTTCTTCGCGATCAGCATCCAGAATTCTGATCCAGCGACTGATCTCTTCAAATCCGCGGGTAGCAGGCGCTGTTACCAGCAGGGCATTGATACGATCCAGTCCCTGTATCTGGTAGGCAGGGTTATCACCTTCAATCAAAACAAGGATATCTGTCAGCTCCTGAGCGACGTCGGCGGCCAGAGCGTTTGAAAGTGGGTACAGTTGTAAACCTTGATTCAGGAAGGGATCATCATCTATAACATTTAACAGCTCATTCAGCCTGGATAATTGAGAACGGCTTGCGGATATCGCCAGAGTGTTGCTGTTTGAGAGACGAAGAATTCGGCCTGTAGGTTCCAAAAGAGGAGACAGAACCTCCAGTGCGCTGTCCGCATTGACATAACGCAGTGGGGTTATTTGCATGACCTGTGCAGCACTGCCTTCAGACAAAGTATCTGGTGTCACAATTTCAGTTGGCACAGCATTTCCATTAAGTGTTGCGTACCAGATTGATCCGACCTGCTCTAACGTGACCCCGTGAGATCGAGCTAGTAATCGAACCAATGGCCAGACATCATCGAAGTTCAAAGGGCGGTTGGCGGCGGTGCGTAAACTCACGCGTGCATCAATGGCCGGATCAATGATGATGGAGAGATCCAGCGCATCTGCCAATTCTTCCAGCACCTCACGCAAATCGGCCTGTTCGTAATTCAGTTCCAACGTATTGTCTGCTGGTGGCAGAACCGGCGCAGGCACAGCCTCGCGTCTGCCTTGCGACGGACTGGCACGACCATCACGATTAATTTCATCAATCAGAGCCTGCCTCTCCGCGGCCTCTCTGGCCGCCAACTCGACCAATGCGTCGTTATCCGGCTGCGTGGAATTGTTGCTACCTGCAGACTCTGACCATGCCTGGCGGCTCTGTTGTGCATCCGACGCAGAACTCGCAATGACATCCGGCCGGCTACTGGTAGCTGTACAGGCAGACAGCCAAAGCACGGTAAATGCCAGGCCTAATGGCGCTATTGTTACTCTCACAAGCGTGATCTCCTCATACACTGCCTCAGAATTGCACAGCGTTCATACTGAATACCGCGGACAGCATCGTGATGGTAATGCCACCGACTGCGATGCCCAGAACCAGAATCAGCGCAGGCTGCAACGCTGATACCAGTCTGTCCATTTGATTTTTTACGTTCTGATCAAAAGTTTCTGCGGTTTTAACCAGAATGCTCCCAGTGCGACCAGTCTCCTCACCCACGGCAACAAGCTGATGTAGTAACACTGGAAACACTGCCGTTTTTTCCAGTGCGGCTCCCAGACCAGTACCGGATCGCACATCTTCTTCGACTTTTTTGAGTGATTGCGTGAGCTCAGTGTTAGCCACCACTTCCTGGGAAACTCTTAGTGCCCGGATCAGCGGCACACCAGCCTGCAGCAAAGCACCCAGTGTCCTGGAAAACACCGCACATTCACGGTATAACAGCAATTGGCCCAGGATGGGTGTCGACAAAAGAAATCGATCTTTACGCTGACGATTCTGCGGATCTTTGTCTTGCCAGCGCCACCAGGCCAACATCCCTATTAACAACACTGGTATCAGCCATCCATACTGTTTTATGGCATCACTCATTGCCAGCAGAAAGGCGGCCGATGTCGGGATGTCCGTGCCAGCATCTTCGAACATGATGGCAAACTGCGGGATCACAAAAACCAACAACAGTAAAACTGAAATAATACCGGTGAAAACCAGCACAATGGGGTAGATCATGGCTGACAGAATAGCCTGGCGATTTCTGGTGCTGGTCTCAAGAAAATCAGCCAATCCTGGCAATAACTGGTGCATGATGCCACCTTCCTCTCCAGCACGTATTATGTTGATGTACATTTTTGAGAACACGTCCGGGCGAAGCTCCATTGCGTCTGCCAGACTCTGACCTTCTTTGACTTCCTTTCGCAGCGCCTCAACCAGTGTACGCATCTGTTCGGATTCCGTAATACCAGCCAGCAGGCGCAGTGCCTTATCAATAGGCACACGCGCCTCAACCAGCGTACGCAAACCGTTGGTAAAATCCAGCACATCGGTCGGGCGAATCTTACCGCCTTTACTCCGGCCAAGCCCTCGACGGGTACTTGCTGAGGCCAATTTTACCGGAACGAGCTGACGCCCCTGCAGTTGCCGAACGGCCTCTTTCTCTGACTCAGCGCTGATCTGCCCGGTCTGAATCTGGCCGTCTGCATCATACGCCTGATATCTAAAATGCAGGACACTCATGTTCCGGACACCGCGCGCGTGACACGTACAATCTCTTCAGGCGTGGTAATGCCGGCCGCGAGTTTCTCCAGAGCGTCTTCGCGCAGCGTTTTCATACCTTCTCGAATGGCCTGTTCGCGTATGACATTAGCATCTGAACCTATCGCAATCTCATGGCGGATCGTATCGCTCATCACCAACAGTTCATACAACCCAACGCGCCCCCGATACCCGGTACCGCCACATCGCTCACAGCCGCTGCCTTTACGAGCACCAGCAAAGTGCTGCGGCTCTACCCGCAGTACACGCAATTCGTCTTCAGTAAGCTGATGCGAAGAAGAGCAGTCCGGACAATTACGACGCACCAGGCGCTGAGCCTGGACACACAACAAACTTGAACTGATCAGATAACCTTCAACACCCATGTCCTGTAAACGGGTGATAGCGCCAGCAGCGTCGTTAGTGTGCAGTGTAGAGAATACCAGGTGTCCGGTCAGCGCAGACTCGATAGCTATTTCGGCTGTTTCATGGTCACGTATCTCACCCACCATGATGACATCCGGGTCCTGGCGCACTATTGACCTTAAGCCGGCAGCAAAACTTAAGCCAATCGCGGAATTTGCCTGGATCTGTGTAATACCTTCCATCTGGTATTCAACCGGATCCTCAACGGTGATTATTTTTGTAGACTGATCGTTTATCTTTTCTAGCGTCGCGTACAGTGTGGTAGTTTTACCACTGCCGGTTGGGCCGGTGATGAGAATCATGCCGTGAGGCTGGCTAATAAGGCCCTGATAGGTTTTTAGAATGTTCTCTGGCATGCCAAGTTGTTGCAGGCTCACCGCCGTATCACCGCGATCCAGAATTCGCAGCACTATGGATTCCCCGTGCACCCCAGGGAGTGTTGAAACCCGCATATCCAGATGTTTGTTACCCAGCTTGTAGTCTATACGACCATCCTGTGGGAGGCGTTTTTCACCAATATCCAGTTTTGCCATGAGCTTCAGGCGAGAAGCGACAGCCGTATTTATACGTGCTGGTAATCGTTCAATACGATGCATGATGCCATCAACCCGGCAGCGCACTTCCAGATGATCTTCGTTGGGTTCGAAGTGAATGTCGCTGGCGTTCAAGTCCAGAGCGCGAGCGAACAGATGATTGACCAGACGAATGATTGGTGCTTCCGATGCCAGGTCCTTCAGTTCTTCATCATCTTCGTAGCCGGATACAAACACATCTTCGGCGCCGGGGCCTATATCAGGCGACAGTTCAGCGCGCCAATGCTTCAACAAACGACGAATTTCGTCTGGCGCCGCCATTCTGAAAGTCACCGGCTGCTGCAGAGCAAAACGAATACGATGCCGCAACTCAACATCAGGCGCCACCTCGCACATCAATACCGGTTTATCCTGATAATCCTGCGCAGGTACGATGCCGGCCGGCTCGAGGAGCTGAGAGAACACTGGCAGGGTCATTGAGTAATCAGGCATCGCCAGCCTCCCGGCTGAAGCCAACCACCGTCAATTCACCAGTGAACTGATTACGTGCGCGTCGTAGGCTGAAATCAACGACGCCAAGATAAGGCTGTGAATTTTCCAGCTGCTGCAGCAGGCGCATAATCGCTGTCTGGTCAGTCGTTGTAAATGAGACGCTCTGCTGCATTTGGAGCCAGTCTCCGGACTGACTGGTCTCAGCGAGGCGGGTAGAAGTGATATTGACGCCAGCCTCACTTGCCAACTGTCGTAACTGGCGTTGAATCGCGGCAGTGAGCATTGCGGTTGAGCTGCCACTGAATACTTTATTCTGAAGATCTGGTTCCTGCGCCTCAGTTGACTGCCGACGTTGTGCCCACTGCTCAGCATCGTCAATCAGACGTTGTTCTCGGTCAATGCTGTCACGCAACTGACTAATGTTAAGCGCTCGTTCCTGATGAATAGACCTGAGTTGCGGGACACCATTGCTCACCAACCATAGTAAGGCCACCACCAGCGCGGCTCTCAATATGGTTTTTTCCCGGGCTGTTAACTGACGCATCATCGTTGATCTGACTCCGGGAAATACCATTCCTGATAAGCAGGGAAATTGACTGTGGCTAATCGCAGGTCGATATAATAGCGAGTATTGTTGGTCGCCCGGGCAAAATCCACCTCTGTAAACAGCTCATTCTGCTCCAGTCGCTCCAGCAGGTTCTGTGGATCCTGGCTGTCGCCTTCGATACTGATATACCC
Source organism: Pseudohongiella spirulinae (assembly GCF_001444425.1). Lineage (NCBI taxonomy): Bacteria > Pseudomonadati > Pseudomonadota > Gammaproteobacteria > Pseudomonadales > Pseudohongiellaceae > Pseudohongiella > Pseudohongiella spirulinae. Next base: position 48,737 of record NZ_CP013189.1, on the reverse strand, counting down.
CGATTCAACATCGATTGCTGTCAGATATCCCGGAGCGATTACCTGTTGCAAGGCGATCATCACCTGGTCGAGATTCTGTTTCGGGAATTCGGTTAGCGCGCCCCATTCGGTCTCAAAGTTTCGAATGTAACGCTGATCTTCGCGTGCCGGTGCCGCCTGTTCTGCAAGGCTGTCATAAGCGCTCTCCAGCCGGTAAAGCTGCAGACTTTGTATGACAAAAGGCAAAGCACCTAATAGCAATATTGTTACGGCAGCAACTGCCAGCTTGCTACGCCATTTACCTATTGAGAATCGATAGGTCCTTTGCAGGGCGGCTCCGGGTATGATGCTGTAGGGAGCTGACAGATCAATCAGGCGCCGGCTTTCAATTCCACGCAAACTGGTTATTATCTGTTCGGCTGTATTACGCTCCGTGCTGTCGGCACGGTTGTGGTCTTCCAGCAACTTCTGCCATTCGTCTGCAAACTCGGCGTCAGCAAGGTCACTGGTCTGAGTCTGACGAAACGTCTTTACCACTCCTCCTTTCAACGTCAGCATTGAGCTGGTTTGCTCGTCTGACTCAATCAACAGCCATTCAGATTCAGACCGGCTACGGTTATGCTCAGCCATGGCCAACGCTACAGCTCTCGGTGTTATGGTCGCAAGTAAGAGCCCTTGCTCTGAAAAGGCTGTGAACAGGTCATCAACAAACGGCTGTGAGGCCCAGATAGCAATATCTGGCGTCTGCGTGTTAACAGCAAACACCAGTGGATCTTGAAATACTGGCAGGACATTGTGGCTTTGTAGTTTCAGAGCTGCCTGGATAGCGCCAGGGGCCATGCCCGGAAAGTTGACCTGCGTGCTAATGAACGCTGAGCTGGGAAGCAGGAGAGCAATCGTTCTGATTTCTTCACGATGTGCTTCAGCCTGGCTAAGCAGTTGTTTAGCGGCAGCGGCCAGACTATCTGATGATAACGAGTTGTCACCTGCAACAGTCACTGTGAGCCCGGCGCCCAGCTCTACCAGCTTGTCATCGCAGAGAACCAGTATATGGTCGATCTGCCGCAGCAGTGCATCTGCCGCCAATTGGTTACGCCGGGTTCTCATGTTGATCAGTATGTCGTCAAGCGTCATCCGCTGTTCCCTGTTGTTTTAATGCTTCAACATTAGTCTGACGCAGCCATCCACTGGAAAGTTTGACCGACAAACTCACCTCACGCGATGCACCCGGTTGCGGCCTTCCTGTTTGGCTTTGTACAGAGCCTGATCAGCGCGCTCAAAGATTGACTCTGGCGAGTCATCACGCTCAGCGGCAACCAGACCAAAGGACAAAGTAATTTCCACTTTCTCATCCTTGAAGTGGAAAGGAATAGCCTGAATCGCCTCACGTATTTTATTTAACACATGCTCCGCATCGGGCGGCCGCGTGTCGCTGAGGATAATAACAAACTCTTCACCACCATACCGAGCCGCAAAGTCACTGTCACGCAGGCGAGCGGCCATCTCTCTGGCGACTATCTTAAGAACTTTGTCCCCGGCCAGATGACCATAATTGTCGTTGATGCGTTTGAAATGATCGACATCTGCCACCGCCAGGCACAGGGCACGGTCGTCATCACGACGCTGGTTTGCAGCACCCTGGCGCCAGTTGTCCAGCAGTATCCGGATTCGCTGGTTGTAGGTATCACGATTGGGCAGCTCGGTCAGGGTATCGGTTGCGGCAGCCTCCTGTTGCCTGGCAAGGTGCAGGCGCAGTTCCCGCGATTCATCTTCGAGAGCGCCGATGCGCTTTACCAGTAACTGAATCTCTGCTGCCAGGGGTTCGGCCTGCTCCAGGCGCTGAGATTTAAATCCATCCAATGAGCTGATAATACCCTGAATCTGGGTCTGAACAGTTTGTTTGACCAGATTAAGGTCCAGACTTTCATTATCAATAACACTGGCAATCTCGGCGATCTGGGAGCGGACGGCCTTATCCATGGCATGATCTGTTGCGGTTGCCTGCGCTGAGCGTTGTTCTGAACTTTCGACAAAAATCTGCACTTGAGCCAGGCTTTCAGTCACTTCTGTGAGAAAACCCTGAAACTCCACTCGCTGCTCGTCGGCCGCCTGTCGTAATATTTTCAGAATTTCTTCCAGCACGGCTACAAAGTCGTACCAGTTAAGTCCTTTCAGGATATTCCGTCGGATGGCGTCGGCCAGGGCAAAAGACTCAGCACTGATATGAATGGATTCCAGGATGCGCAATAAAATGGGTTCGACATGGCCTGCAATGTAGGAGAACGCCGGCTCCTGCAAACCTGAGCGGTCGCGCAGTACTTCGCCTTCCAGACTGACCGTCTCCTGAGCCACCTGGATATCTGCTTCCTCTACCGACTCCAGTTCTGCCAGGTCTTCAGACGAATTATCACCGGCAGATTGATGATGAGATTCATGCGCCGGTCGCCTCGCATCATTCGGTGTTGCCTGCTGCTCTGCAGACACTTTGTGAGGAACCTCGGACTCTGTGTTGTCGGCCCTGGTATCTGATCGCGGACTGAGAAGCTCTCCTTCTATTGCCTGATCTGCCTGGTCGTTGCGTGCGTCAGGTGCTTCGTCATGCCTGAGATTATCACTACCGCGAGTACTGAAGATGCGCTGCCAGAAACCGTTCTGTGAGTTATCCTGATTATCTTGCTGTTCGCGTTGCTGCTCTCTCTCTACCATTGCAGAAATCGCTTCACGCAGCAGCTCGACAAATTGACGGATCAGGCCCTGATGCTGCTGCGGGTCATCCAGGCGAGGGTTGAGGCTACGGGAGAACTTCTTTAGCTGCCGTCGGGTGGAGGCGGGCAGGGGCAACTTTTCAAGCTCAGCGAGGCTGCTTGAAAAGGCTTCTTGAAGGGCTATATTGCTGGAGGTTTTTTCGTTATCCAGGCGGATAATGGACTTTTCGATATGCCCGAGTAACAATTCCAGTCCGGATTCGCGATCGTCCTTGCGGAGAATTTTGCGAAGCTGTTCGAGCTGTTTGTCCAGCTGTGGGTCATGGCCATCGCCCGCCAGGCTGACCCCAAGCAGACCTCGTCGCAACAGTCGGATTCTGTTGGCCAGCGTTTTTTCGCGCTGCTCGCTGTCTTCCAGCGCATCCAGAAACTTGCGCTTCCAGCGCTGCGCTTCTTCGCTGTCGTACGATCGCTGACCCATAGATGTGACACTCCGTATTCATTGATGTCTCAGTGAATACCTGGTCGGCCAGCCAATGAGTCATCCAGGGGCCGGCCGCCAATGTCACCTCAGCGTGCAGCGCGCTCCTGAGCGACCAGGAAGTCAACCACCGCCAGCATGTCCTGCTGAGTACGGACGGCCTCATTGGTTGTCACCAGATACTTACCATTCACGATGACATTCGGTGTACTGCGAATCTGGTAGTCGCGCATGCGAGCTTCTGCCTGATTCACCTTGGTGCGCACTTGAAACGAGTTAAAGGCCCGTGAGAAATCCTCTTCGCTCACACCATGACGGGCAAACAGAGTTGCCAGCTGGCGCTCATTCTGCAGACGGTTGTTTTGCAGATTAATCGCTTCAAAGATGGGCGCATGTACTGTATCGACCACTCCCAGACTTTCTGCAGTGTAATAAGCCTGAGCATGGACCTTCATCAGCTCATTCCAGATGGCCGGGTAGCGCAGGTAGTCAACGTCATCAGCAGCATTTTCTGCCCAGTGATCTACCAGCGGCTGAAAACGGAAGCAGTGTCCGCAGCCGTACCAGAAGACTTCCAGCACTTCGATTTTGTCGGCATCATTGGTACGAACGGCAGCTGGCAGCTCTTCATAGTGCGTTCCCGCGACATACAGAGCAGGCTGTGCCGAGACACCCGAACTGAACAGTCCCAGCAGGGCGGCGGCGGCTAATAGTTTGCTGAACGGCTTGATCATGTGCTACTCCAGGTTGATATCAGAGTGATCGGTTGTCATTGGTCTGATTACAGCGCAGTGTGCCTGAACTCTTGCTGAACAGCCAGACGGTTTGACTCTCGGGTCACACCGCCTGGCGTGTGATAAATTTAGTGCAGACCTGAAATATAACTGGCCAGGGCATCGATTTCCCGATCAGTCAGTCGCTCAGAAACAGCGCGCATCGGCATGGAATCGCCATCATTATCACGCGCACCTGAACGGAAGGCCTTCATCTGTGCAGCAATATATTCTGCATGTTGTCCACCCAGACGCGGGAATCCCGCCTGAGCGACGCCGGCACCGGTTGGCGAGTGACAGGCTGAACAGGCTGCAACGCCCAGATCAGCAACGCCATCACGGTAGATACGCTGGCCCAGTTCAACCAGTTCGGGATTTGCACCGCCCAGTGTAGACTCCTGAGCGGCATAGAATGCAGCGATATCAGCCAGATCCTGTTCGCTCATGTTATCCAGCAAACCTGTCATCAGCGCAATTTCGCGACGGCCGGACTTGATGTCCATCAGTTGCTTCAGCGTGTAACGCTCGTTCTGACCAGCCAGCTTGGGGTTGCTGCCAAGTTCACTGTTCCCGTCGGCACCGTGACAGGCTGCGCATACAGCCACTTTGCTCTCACCAGCAGCGGCATCGCCGTCAGCGTATGCAGTCAGACTGGCTGCAGCCATCAAAATGGTGGCCAGGGTAGATACTAATCTTTTCATGGATTATCGAAGTTCCTGAACAGTTGTAAATTCGGTTGGGTCATGCGGCGACAGAGTATATCACAGCTACTCTGCTTGTGTACGGCTGCAAAACACCGATATCGCTGGCTTCTGCGGGGAGCGCTCCGTTAGAATGCCCACCCATGAACTATCAACGAGCAGAATTTGTTATCAGTGCCGCAAAATTGCGGGACTGCCCACCAGACAGCCTGGCAGAAGTAGCCTTTGCCGGACGCTCCAATGCCGGCAAGTCCAGTGCCATCAACACTCTGACCCGTCAGGGTCAATTGGCCCGCACCAGTAAGACGCCGGGACGAACCCAGCTGATCAATTTCTTCAGAGTGGCCGAGGGTCGCTACCTGGTGGATCTGCCTGGCTATGGTTATGCCAAGGTGCCGTTGAAGGTCAAAGACGACTGGCAGGTGCATCTGGAGCACTACCTCAATACCCGCGAACCGCTGGCCGGACTGGTACTGGTCACCGACATACGCCATGTCTTTAAAGACTTTGACCTGATGATGATTGACTGGGCCCGGCAGAATCAGTTGCCCTTGCATGTGCTCCTGACCAAGTCCGACAAACTCAAACGTGGCGGGGTTCAGGACGCCCTGCAAAAGGCCCGTTTGGCATTGGAAGGCCTGGAAGACGCCAGTGTGCAGTCGTTTTCTTCACTGAAGCGCCTGGGTGTTGATGTGCTGAGTCAACGTCTGGACGAGTGGCTGGAACCGGCTCAGTGAGCCTGGTCCCAATTATCTCCCACGCCAATATCCACCACCAGCGGCACGTCCAGCGAAGCGGCACTTGCCATGCGGAATCGCACGCCGTCAGAGAGTAACGGCACGTCGTTGTCGCTCACCTCAAAAATCAGTTCATCGTGTACTTGTAGTACCAGTCGCGCATCCAGCACGCCAGTTTGCAGCCAATGGTCTATGTCGACCATTGCCTGCTTGATAATGTCGGCTGCCGTACCCTGCATGGGCGCGTTGATCGCGGTCCGCTGGGCGGCTTTGCGCAACATGCCATTGCCCGCCTTGATATCGGGCAAATACAGGCGTCGTCCAAACAGCGTTTCGACGTATCCCTGCGATTCTGCCAGTTCGCGCGTGCGTTCCATATAGTCCTGAACACCGGGGTAGCGTTCAAAATAGCGATCGACGTATTGCTGGGCGTCATGGCGTTCAATGCCCAATTGCCGGGCCAGGCCGAAGGCTGACATTCCGTAGATCAGTCCGAAATTGATGGCCTTGGCTCGCCGACGCTGTTCCGCAGTCACCTCATCCAGTGCCACGCCAAACACTTCAGACGCCGTCGCACGGTGTACATCCTGAGCATTGGCAAAAGCGGTCACCAAACCCTTGTCCTGCGATAGATGGGCCATGATTCGCAACTCAACCTGCGAGTAGTCTGCAGCCAGCAGTTTATAGCCTGGCGCTGCAACAAAGGCCTGTCGGATCTTCCGCCCTTCAACGCTACGGATCGGGATGTTCTGCAAATTGGGATCGGTGGATGACAGACGGCCAGTCGCTGCGACCGCCTGCTGAAAGGTGGAATGGATACGCCCGGTGCCGGCATTTATCTGCAAGGGCAGTTTTTCTGTGTAGGTAGACTTCAACTTGCTGAGACCGCGATGCTCCATGATCATGCCAGGCAGCTCGTAGTCCAGCGCCAGCTCCTGCAGTACCGCCTCGGCAGTAGATGGCTGGCCTTTCGGGGTTTTTTTCAAAACAGGCAGGTTCAACTTGTCATACAGAATTGCCTGCAACTGCTTGGGAGAACCCAGATTGAAGGTTTCGCCAGCGGCGCTGTAGACCTGCTCCTCCAGCTCCTTGAGGCGGGCACTCAATGCCCTGGACTGCTCATGCAGCCGCTGCGGATCAACGGCGATGCCAGTGCGCTCCATACGCTGTAGTACAGGACTCAGTGCCAATTCGTAGTATCGATACAGGCCCCAGAGTTCGCCGGTAGACTCCAGCTGACTGCGTAACTGATGGGCCAGACGCAGGGCCATGTCCACCCGTGGTGCCAGCCACTGCATGGCATCCTGGGCCGAAGTCTGACTGAGAGCCAGTTTCTGTCGGCCACTGCCAATCAGTGCATCCAGTTTTTCCAGCGATTTCTGGAGATAGTAGTGGCTGACATCTTCAAGTGAATGATTGCTGGCCACAGAATTCAGTACGTAGGACGCCAGATGCGTATCGAAACGCCAGCCATCAACATGAATATCATGATTCTGTAACAGGTGGGTCAGACGCTTGGTGTCATGCGCTGCCTTGTGGACGCCAGGATCTTCCATTAAAGGTTTCAGAAACTCCAGACAGCGGCGGCGATCCAGCGCGCCGGAGGACTCCAGACCATCATGCGCCAAAGGAATATATACAGCCTGGCCCGAAGCCCAGCTCAGCGCCATACCGATGATGGTGGCCTGCATATAATGTTCGCCACTATCCAGGACATCAATGGCCAGCAAAGACGCCTTTTTTGCATCGCCAGCGACTTTTTGCAGCACATCCAGACTATCAACAAGCGTAAAGTCCTTCTGATCTGTATCCAGATCCAGGGACGACAGGTCTGTTTGCGCAGCCTCTTCAACCTCCTCAATACCAAGATTGTCACGCATGGCGGCCATCTGTTCGACGCTTACTTCAATTCCGTCGGCTTCCAGCTCCTTGATCCAGGATTTGAATTCAAATTCTGTGAACAGGGCAAGCAACTGCTCGCGGTCGGGAGATTCCGGTATCAGCTCTTTGATCGTCACGTCCAGGTCCACATCCAGCTTGATGGTGGCCAGTTCGAAAGAAAGTCTGAGCTGATCAATATTATCGCGCAGCTTTTCACCGATCTTGCCGCCGATCTCGTCGGCGTTGGCAATGACACCTTCCACTGAGTCATATTCCTGCAGCCACTTTATCGCCGTCTTGGGGCCAACACCCGGTACACCCGGAATATTGTCGACCTTGTCCCCGGTAAGCGCCAGGAAATCGATGATGCGCTCGGGCGGCAAGCTGAATTTTTTCTGTACCCCCGGCGGGTCCAGGCGCTCTCCGGTCATCGTGTTGATGAGCACGACGTGATCACTTACTAACTGCGCAAGATCTTTATCTCCTGTCGACACCAGGGTATCGCGCTGCTGCGCCGTGGCCTGCGCGGCCAGTGTGCCAATCACATCGTCGGCCTCAACGTCTGGCACCACCAGCAGCGGCAACCCCATGGCCGTGATGATATGGTGTATGGGTTCTATCTGACTGCGCAGTTCATCCGGCATGGGTGGCCGATGCGCTTTATAGTCGGCGTAAACCTTATTGCGAAATGTTTCACCCTTGGCATCAAACACAACGGCTATAGGGCTATCGGGGTGTGATTTCTGCAGGCTGCGAATCATGCTTATCACGCCCTTGATGGCACCTGTCGGTTGACCTTTGCTGTTAACCAGCGGCGGCAGGGCGTGGAAGGCTCTGAACAGATACGAAGATCCGTCAATGAGGATTAGGGGGCTGTCCGCTGACATAAAAGGTGTCCGCTGTTGATTGAAGTCCGTTCTACTGACTCTGGCACTGCAAAAACGCGTCGGCCAGGTTGGAGATCATCTGTATATAAGCCTGTGGCGTTGAGGTCAAGGTCTGACCGGTGGTGTCTGCGGTTATACGTTTTACGGGATGATTGCCCAACAGAGCGCGGATGGTTGACGCCTGGGCGGTGACATCTTCCATAAGACAGGTGATCGGACGGTTAGCGATGGCCTGACGAACAGCCAGTGTATGCCGCACTCCGGGTTGCAGCTCTTCATTACCAACAAACACCAGGCTGTGACTCAGGCCGAACTCGCTCTCGAAGTACTGAAATGCGTCATGGTACACCGCATAATCGGTCTGCCTGAGTGGCTCAAGCTGCGTCTGCAGGCGAATTTCCAGTTGCGCCAGTTGCTGCTGGAATGTATCCAGGTTGTTCTGATATTGCGAAGCATTGTCAGCATCCAGCTGAATCAGTGCCGCTGTGATTGCTCTGGCTGTTAACAACGCGTTACGGGTATCCAGCCAGACGTGCGGATCCAGAAAGGCGCCATCCTTGTGCTGATGTCCCGCATGGCTGCCTTGCTCCGGAATCAGCACTTCCACGGCATCCTCATGGTCGTGACCTGAATGCTGCGTAATCAGGCCCGGCAATGACAAGACCTCTACAACCGTTTTTTGGCTGCCTGCCAGCTGCCCCTCCATCCACATTTCAAGCTCTGGCCCTATCCATACCACGAGATCAGCTTGCGAAAGTAATCTTACGGTTGAGGGCCGTAGTACAAAGTGATGATATGACTGATTATCAGGAATCAGTACCTCTGGCGCGGCGATACCGTCAGTAATAGCATGCGCTATCATCTGCAGCGGTTTTATGCTGGTCACTACCCGCACTTGAGCGGATACCGAAAAACTCAGTAGCAGGCTGGTAACTAACAAAAGACTGCTTAACAATTGTCTGTGAATCATCATGGTAGCAGGGAGAGGTTTGCAGCAAAAAGAAATGTTATGATATACCATTTTTTGCAGCATCACCATTGGCGGGATCATTGATGGACTCAAATATACTCATTCAGGCAAAGGACGTTGGCATCCAGCTTGGCGGTCGGCAGGTACTCAAGCATGTCGATCTGACTTTGCGCAAGGGAGAGTTGTTGACGTTGATCGGCCCTAACGGTGCCGGAAAAACGACGCTGGTGCGCATTGTGCTGGGATTGATGAAGGCCCAACAAGGCAGCCTGCGCCGGGCTGCAGGGCTTCGAATCGGTTACATGCCGCAGAAGGTTTTCGTAGAACCAACCCTGCCTCTGACTGTCAAGCGCTTTATTGAGTTAGGTGGCGCTGCCAATAGCCAAAAAAACTCCCTGTCTGCAGAGTCCGCACTTGCTGAGGTCAATGTGTCTCACCTGCTCGGCCAACAGGTCAGCGCCTTGTCCGGAGGTGAAATGCAACGAGTATTGTTGGCACGGGCACTGAGCCAGTCACCCGACATGCTGGTACTGGATGAACCGGCCCAGGGGGTCGATATCAGCGGACAACTGGAACTCTATGAACTGATTAACGGCATCAGAAAGGCGCACAACTGCGGCGTGTTAATGGTATCGCATGATCTGCATCTGGTGATGGCAGCAACGGATCAGGTGATTTGTCTGAACCAGCACATCTGCTGTCACGGCAAACCTGAGCAGGTCAGCAATGACCCGGCCTACCTGGCACTGTTTGGTCGCAAAGAGGCGGAAACGCTGGCTGTTTACACTCATCATCATAACCACAGTCACGATATTGCCGGGGACGTAGTGAGAACTCACAAACATGTATGACTTTATCATTTATGCGGTGATTGCCGGCCTGTTAATTGCCGGACTGGCCGGTCCGCTCGGCTGCTTTGTTGTTTGGCGGCGCATGTCCTATTTTGGCGACACGCTGGCACACTCGTCATTGCTGGGAGTCGCCCTGGCCATCGTGGCCAGTATAAATCTGCAACTGGCTATCATCTTAAGTTGCAGTGTGTTTGCCGGTGTGCTGCTATTGCTGGAGCGCCGTCAAATGTTGGCGACCGACACGCTGCTGGGCATCATTGCACATAGCACGCTGGCGTTTGGCCTGCTGATTCTGTCCCTGTCTGACATGGTGCAGGTGAATCTGATGGCATTTCTGTTCGGGGATCTGCTAACCATCACCGCCCAGGACCTTATCTGGATAGCAGTCACCTGCGCTGTGCTGGCCGCTTTATTGGCCTATTACTGGAATGCTTTTCTGGCACTGACCGTCCATAGAGAACTCGCACAGATTGAGGGTCTGCCTGTCGACCGGCTTTATGCCATGCTGGTGCTGATGATCGCCATGTTGATTGCGGTTGCGATGAAAATTGTGGGCGTTTTGCTGATCACCTCATTGCTGATCATACCCGCCGCGGCAGCCAGACGTTTGGCCAGTACACCCGAACAAATGGCGATGGGTGCCGGTATTGTCGGTTGCATTGCCGTGCTGGGAGGCATCACGTTGTCATTCTATTTTGACACGCCGGCCGGGCCATCCATTGTGGCCAGCGCTTTTGTCTGCTTTATGATGATTTACCTGAAGCCCGTCAAAGCTTGATCGCTTACAGAGCGCTTCTGATAATCTCGTAAGCCTGTGTAATATTATCCCGTTTGATATTGGGTTCCAGAAAGCCGCGATATCGCCCCTGTGGGTCAATAATCAGGATGTTGCCGCTGTGATCAACCATGAAGTTGCGCGGCGTGCCGCCATCGGGCGCAGGCACGGGCATGATGCCGTGGGCAATAAACAACTCACTGGCCAGCTTCGACACCACACCATAATCGCCGTTAACGCCCAGGAAGTCCTCATGATATCCGGCCATAAACTGAGCAATCTTGGCCGTATCATCTCTGAACGGGTCTACGCTGACCATGATCACTTGTGTGTCGTCCCGTAAGGGGCTGCCTTGCAGGTCATTATAAAACCCGGTCAATTCGAACATGGTCAACGGGCAGATATCCGGGCAGTTGGTAAAACCAAAAAACACCAATGTCCAGTTATCCTGAAAAGACTGCTCAGTAAAGGGTTGACCGTGATGATCCTGCAACTCAAAAGCACTGACCGCAACCGGCTCCGGATAGATCATGGCGCCAATTTCGCGTAACTCTTCCTCAGACACAGTTTCAGGCTGCGTCGGGTTGTTATTGTCCGCATAGCGCGCATAGGTCATGTAAAACACGAACGCTACCCAGATCAGACACACGATCAGGGTAATTTTCACGCCTCGTTTCATAAAATACCGCCTGTGAAATTCAGATCAGATATAAAAATAGTGATCAATCAACAGAACCGGAAACAGCACCATCAGGTAGATGATGGAATACTTGAAGGTATCCATTGCCGTCGATTGTTTGGGTCTGTACATGAGCAACAGGGACCAGACCAGGAAACCCAGACCCAGCACCACTGCAGCCAATAGATAAATCAACCCGCTCATGCCAATCAACCAGGGCATGACGCTGACCAGCAGCAGGATAACGGTATACAGAATGATATGTATTTTGGTCAGATGCTCACCATGTGTCACTGGCAGCATGGGAATCCCGGTCTTGGCATATTCCTCCTTGCGATGAATAGCCAACGCCCAGAAATGTGGTGGCGTCCAGGCGAAAATGATCAAAACCAGAATCAGTGCTCCCGGCTCAATAGTGCCGGTCACAGCCGACCAGCCCAACAGCGGCGGCATGGCACCAGATAACCCGCCGATCACGATATTCTGCGGTGTCGCCCGTTTCAGGTAGCCGGTATAGATAAAGGCATAACCCACAAATGAGGCCAGTGTCAGCCAGGCACTCAGGGCATTCACCCAGAGCAGCATAATGGCCATGCCCAGCACGCCGATAATCGCAGCGAACCATGCCGCCTGATGCGGCTGAACCCGGCCCTGCGGCATCGGGCGATTGATCGTGCGGCGCATAACGGCATCAACCTTGCGGTCAATCAGATGATTGACGACCGCACCGGAACCCGCCACCAGCGCAATGCCAATATTGCCGAGTATCAGAATATCCAGGGGCACCATGCCAGGAACAGCCAGGAACATACCCACCAAGGAGGTCAGTATCATCAGCATAACCACCCGCGGCTTGCACATCTCGTAATAGTCACGCCAGCTTGCTGTCTGCTTGTGTGTTAGCTCTGTCACAGGTGTCTCTCTTGAGTGCCGCCCGGTGCCAAAAGCAGGCCGTGCAGCAATTGTGTGAATGAGTCGGGGGTTGGATATTGTATCGTAAAAGCTTGTCATATAGAAAAAAACAAGACAAATTTATTTTGTAAGAGTAGATTGTTAATTGATAGATGTACGAACAGCGATCCAATAATTAAAGAAAGGAGAAGCTAGATGAGATGTATCTATTACTTGTCACCCACCTTGAAGAGCACCCATCAGATCTCAGATGATCTGCACGACATTGGTGTTGATGACTGGTTTCTGCACATCCACAGCAAGGATGAAAGCGGTCTGGTCAAAGAGCATTTGCATTCCAGCAATTACCTTGAAACACTGGATTTTATCCGCGAGGGTTTCATTGGTGCCGGTATCGGCTTTGTTGCCGGTCTGATATTGGCCGGCTTGGCAGCCGTTGCCGAACCTTTTGGCACACCCATTCCCTGGTACGCCTATGCAGCCATCGTGTTCCTGGTAACCTGCTTTGGCGCCTGGGTCGGAGGATTGACCGGCATTGCCAACGAAAATAAAAAAATCGCGCATTTCCACGACGATATTGCCGCCGGCAAATATCTCATTCTGATCTACGCGAAAGAGCCACAAGTCCAGAAGATCAAGGACATGATGGAAGCCAAACATCAAGAAGCCCAGCTGGCTGCCATTGATGCTCACTTCTTCAATCCATTTGCCGATCTGCAGATGGTGCGATCCTGAGCCATTTGAGTTGTTGCACTGATCTTTGCATTACTATACGATCCGATAGGTTGGCGGTGTTCATCGCCGCCAACCCAGATTGAATGTTTGATTGAACAAGTACGAAGTAACACGTTGAGTACCCATCCGAAAGATTAACAATAAAAGGGGGGGATCGCGTTGTGAGCGGAATTTGTTGTAGCGTTCGTAGTCAATTGCGTAACCAGAACATTCACCATCCGATGTGGCTGCTTCAGCAGTCCATCCGGCCTTTTATTATCTTTCGCTATACAGTTGCTGTATCCACTGTTGTCCGTGCTCGCACTTTCACAAGGATATCCCGCGTATGGCTATTGCAGTTGTTCTCGTCCTGTTGGTTGTCGGCTCCGTTGTTTTCCATTTTGCCAGCCCCTGGTGGTTCACTGAAATCGCCTCGCACTGGTCGAATATTGATTTCACCATCAACCTGACTTTCTGGGTGACCGGCACAGTTTTTGTACTGGTTAATCTGTTTCTGGCCTGGAGTGTTTACCGTTATCGCCAGCGCAAAGGCGCTGAGCATAAGGCAGTTTACGAGCCGGAGAATGCCCGGCTGGAAACCGGACTGACCCTGATCACAACAGTTGGGGTTGCCGCGATGCTGGCTCCGGGCCTGTTTGTATGGGCACAGTTTGTCACCGTTCCAGAAGAAGCAACCGAGTTCGAAGCGTTTGCGTCCCAGTGGCAATGGTCCTTCCGTTACCCCGGTGCTGACGGGCAACTGGGTACCGCGGACATCAACCATATCACTGAAACCAACCCCTGGGGCGTCAACCCTGATGACCCAAATGGTCAGGACGATATTGTTATCAAGCAACCATATATGGCGCTGCCACTGAATCAACCCACCAAGGCACTGCTTCGTTCACGTGATGTACTGCACAATTACACCGTACCGCAGTTCCGGGTAAAAATGGACATGGTACCGGGCATGGTGTCGTACATGTGGATCGAGCCCACCCGAACCGGTGTCTTCGAAATATTGTGTGAGCAATATTGCGGACTTGGCCACCATATCATGCGCGCGCGGGTTGAAGTCATGGAGCCACGGGACTTTGAGAACTGGCTGGCGGAACAGCCAACTTTCGCTGAGACCCAAAGTCGTGCTCCCGCCAATGTCACGGCTGGTCAGCAATCGTACGCCGTCTGTGCCAGTTGCCACGGACAGAACGGCGAAGGTAACCGTGCCATGAACGCCCCTAAACTGGCAGGCTTGCAACCCTGGTACATCGAACGTCAGCTGCGCTATTACTCCGAAGGTGTTCGCGGCGCTGATCCGGAAGACAGCTTTGGCCAGATGATGGCACCCATGGCGAATATGGTGAATACCGAAACCGCTCGCCGCAATGTTGCCGCTTACATTGAAACCCTGCCGGTCACGCCAGCAGCTACAACTATCAGCGGCGATGCTGAGCGCGGTCAGCGAATTTACACCGCAAACTGTGCTGCCTGTCACGGGGCAGACGGCAAGGGTAGCTGGGCAACTGATGCACCGGCGCTGGCCGGCATGGACGACTGGTATATGGCACTGCAACTGGAGAACTACCGCAGCGGCGTTCGTGGTGCACACCGTGAAGACGACTATGGTTACCAGATGACCTCCATGGTCAAAGCCATGCGGACAGCGCAACAGCAGGATGACGTGATCGCCTATATCAATACCCTGCGTTGAGCGTGTATTGAATAACAACAATTTGAATAGCAAGACAGCTACATACACCCGGAGGATGTTTTCATGGCCTATGTCCCATTAGCCGACCAGGATGATCCGCACGCGCTGCACGATCCTCACAGCTTCGTTACCAAATATATCTGGAGCCAGGATCACAAGGTAATCGCCATTCAATATGGTGGCGTAGCCATTTTTGTGGGTCTGATCGCCCTGGTGCTGTCCATTCTGATGCGCTTGCAATTGGGCTTCCCGGATACTGTCAGCTGGATCGACCCGGCTTTTTATTATCAGGCTGTGACCATGCACGGCATGATCATGGTGGTGTACCTGTTGACCGCCCTGTTCCTGGGCGGCTTCGGTAACTACCTGATCCCCCTGATGTGTGGTACCCGGGACATGGTATTTCCATTCCTTAATATGCTGAGTTTCTGGTTTTACTTTCTCTCGGTTCTCATTTTGCTTGCCAGTTTCTTTGTGACCGGCGGTCCGGCCGGGGCAGGGTGGACATTGTACGCTCCGCAATCGATTACTTCCGGTACCCCGGGCTCGGGTGGTGGCATGTTACTCATGCTCATTTCGCTGGCTGTATTCATCGTTGCCTTCACCATGGGCGGCCTTAACTATGTGACCACGATTCTGCAGGCCAGGACCCGCGGCATGACTCTTATGCGCATGCCACTGTCAATCTGGGGGATATTCACCGCAACAGTGCTCGGCCTTTTTGCCTTCCCGGCATTGCTGGTCAGCGCCATCATGCTGGGATTTGATCTGGTGCTGGGTACCAGTTTCTTTATGCCGGCAATGATGCAACTGGGTGAACAGCTCGATTACGACGGTGGCAGTCCGATTCTGTTCCAGCACCTTTTCTGGTTCTTCGGTCACCCGGAAGTGTATATCGTGGCACTTCCTGCTTTTGGTCTGGTTTCTGATGTTATCGCCACCCATGCCAGAAAGAATATATTCGGTTATCGCATGATGGTCTGGGCAATTATCGCCATTGGCGGTTTGAGCTTCCTGGTTTGGGCACACCACATGTATGTCAGTGGCATGAACCCGTATTTCGGCTTCTTCTTCGCCACTACTACGCTGATTATCGCTGTGCCAACCGCACTTAAGGTCTATAACTGGGTACTGACGCTGTGGCAGGGCAACATTCGCCTGAACACACCGATGTTGTTTGCCATTGGGTTCATATTCACTTTTGTGCATGGTGGGCTGACCGGGCTGTTCCTGGGTAATGTGATTATCGACGTGCCTCTGGCAGATACCTATTTTGTGGTTGCGCACTTTCATATGGTAATGGGTGTCTCGCCGGTTCTGGTTCTATACGCGGCGCTGTACCACTGGTACCCGAAGATGACCGGCCGTATGTTTAACGAAACGATGGGTAAAGTGCATTTCTGGTGCACCTTCCTTGGCACCTACGCTATTTACCTGCCAATGCACTATCTGGGGTTCCTGGGTGTGCCACGTCGATATTTCGAAATGGGCAATACCGATTTTGTACCCGCTTCTGCACAGGCACTGAATGCCAATATTACTCTGGCGGCAATTTTTGTAGCTGTTGCCCAGATTCTGTTCTTCATTAATCTTTTCTGGAGCCTGCGAAACGGCGAGAAAGCTGACGGTAACCCATGGGGTGCCACAACGCTGGAATGGCAGACCCCTGATACGCCGCCCAAGCACGGTAACTGGGGCCCGGAGTTGCCCAGCGTATACCGATGGGCTTACGACTACAGTGTGCCGGGCGCGGATAAGGACTTTATTCCACAGAATGAGCCCGGCGAAGAATACGAAAAGACGTTTCACCATAAGGACTGAATACCATGACCCTGTATCGTGATGTAACAGACAAGCCGTGGAATACCGTTGGATTGCCCGACGGCATCGACCCGAAACCGACTTTTCAGGCACCCAATGAAAAAGTGGCGTTGATTGTTTTTGTTATCGTTGCAAGTGTATTGTTTTCACTGCTCACCGTATCTTATTACCTGCGCATACTCTGGGGAGGTGGGGACTGGGTCCCGATAGCCGAGCCGGCGATGTTATGGGTGAATACGGGTGTTTTGATCGCTGCCAGTATCATGTTTCACCTGGCCCTCATTCAGGGGCGCCGACAGACATCGGTCCGTTTCCCATCGGCCGCTGCGCTGTCCTCCTTGACAGGTGGTATTCTTACACTGCTATTCATCATCGGCCAGAATGCTGTATGGCAGACTCTCGTTCAGAGTGGTTTGACCCTGCAGAGCAACCCCGCGAATTCATTTTTCTATTTGTTGACCGGCGTTCATATTCTACATTTGATCGGTGGTCTTTGGGTGTGGAGCCGTGCGCAACTTCGTATGATGCGAAAAAACGATATTGAGCAAACACGTTTGAGTCTGGAATTGTGCGCGTGGTATTGGCACTTTCTGTTGCTGGTCTGGTTTGGTCTGTTTTATGTATTGTCCACAACCTGATTGCATCACTTTCCAAGAGCACACTCATCCATTTGATTGGCATAACAAGAAGGACTAAACCATGAGTCAGAATGAGGCAGTAAGCAGCGGAATTCCGTCAGCGACTGGCATGACCGGCTTTGTTCAGGACTGGGCAGCTGACAAGCAGACGTACCAGGTCCCCTGGGGCAAGGCCATGATGTGGATCTTCCTGGTCAGCGATACGTTTATTTTCTCCTGCTTCCTGGTCGGTTACATGACGGTCAGAATTTCCACGGCAGATCCATGGCCCCTGGCAACAGAGGTGTTTGCGCTGTCATTTTTTGGTAGCGATCCAATCCCTCTAATATTGATTGCGATCATGACGTTTGTGCTGATCACCAGTAGTGGAACCATGGCTTTGGCGGTGAATTTTGGTTACCGACGCGATAAAAAGAAGACCGTTTTGTTTATGCTGGCAACCGCCGCTCTGGGTGCTACTTTTGTTGGCATGCAGGTCTACGAGTGGTCCAAACTGATAGGTTATGGTGTCAGGCCGTGGGGCAACCCCTGGGGTGCAGAGCAGTTTGGCGCGGTGTTTTATATGATCACCGGGTTTCATGGATTACATGTATCGGCAGGTGTGATTTACCTGTTGATCGTTGCGCGTAAAGTGGCACGCGGTGACTACGACAAAAAAGGTTACGAGATTGTCGAAATTACCGGACTTTATTGGCACTTCGTCGATCTGGTCTGGGTCTTTATATTTGCATTCTTTTATCTGTTATAAGGAGCTCTGCTTATGGCATCTGAAGCCGGACAACAACACCCTTTAGGCGTTTATTATAAAGTCTGGATACTGCTTTTTGTACTTAGCCTGTTCAGCTATATGGTTGACTACATGCATGTACAGGGCCCTCTTAGATGGACGCTGGTACTGATTTTTATGGCACTTAAAGCCGGATTCATCATGGCGATTTTTATGCACGTCATGTGGGAACGTATGGCGCTGGCTCTGACGATTCTTGGGCCACCAATGGTTCTGCTGTTGCTGATTTTCTTTATGGCGGTCGAGGGTAATTACACGGAAGGAGCGCGTGTACAGTACATGGGACAGGATGCGAACCGTGCGCCGTTGCATGTGGAGCATTGAGGAGTGTCTTGACTGATCAGCTTCGATATAGCGAATCAGTGAATAAAAAAGGCTGCCCTTTAAAGGCAGCCTTTTTTACGGGTATTAGTTGTATACGTTTTATCCCAGACTGGAGTGCCTGAGCAGTTTTTCCAGATCAGCTTTTATATCTGCGATGCTGTGTTCGCTGGTGTAATACATCATCACGTTGCCAACCGGATCGACAAAGAAAATATAGTTGTCATCGGCCAGCTGCAGATTTAATCCTTTTGCTGACAGATTGTTCTGAATTATCCCTGCATTGCCGAAAGCAACGCCCATACTCGGAAATTCAGCCCGGAAATGCTGGGCAGTCGGATCTGTAAGGTCTTCCGTCGCTGCATGCAGATAATAGCGCCGGACTCTTGGAGTATTTTTGTTCAGAGTAATATGCATTTGTCTCAATAGATGAACGCGCTCACGACAAGTCTCTTCACAATCCTGAGTATTCACATAAACTATGTGCCAGGGCTGGGCCTCATAATCGTCGTCGCTTTCCAACAGAGCGATGATTTCTTCGAAACTTTTAAAGATTGGTGAACCGTCAGCTGTTCGCATGTCCAGATCAGTAATATCAGCGGGTGGGTTTATCAGAAATCCCTTGTTGACAGTACCGCTCAGAAAACCGCCTTCACCTGCGTTTCTAAACGCAAATGTCGCGAGTGTAATGGGTACAAATGCAACCAATAACAAAAAGGCCAGTTTGATCTTGCTGCGCGTCATTTCTTGCATATCAGTTCTCCGAACGTCTGAAACTGAACGTTAAATATAAAATTACCAGCACCAGTGCCATAATAAACCACTGGATTGCGTAACCCCGGTGGGTTTCGGGGCGTGTATTTATGGCCTGCCAGTTATATTGCAGTAAGCCTGCAGCACCTTGTTCTAATCTTGCGCTATAGGGGAGCAGGCCTTCACCCAAAGCAGCAGACATTTTTTCAATATCAATTCGCTGTACAACCTTAGGCCAGTTAGTATCCTCCAGATTATCTTCAGCCAGCATCATCAACTCAGCTTCCGGGGCAAAAATATGGATGTTGATGAGCTGCCTCCCTTCGGGGGTAGGGATAGCCGGAAGTATTTGACGCGACGGCCCCTGTTGAATCCAGCCCCGGTTTACAAGTAAAGTTCCATAATCTGTACGAAATGGCGTGATGACCTCGTACCCAACTCGGGAATCGTAGATTTTGTTGTCCAGCAAAAACTGTTGCCGTTGTTCAAAGTAACCGCTGGCTTCTACACGCAGCCATGCAAGGTCATTACTGCGCCAGTCCACTCTGTCTATACCAAGCGGCTCTTGCTGCTGGCGTAATTCATAGCGGCGCTGAAGATCAATTTTTTGCTGCTCGCGATCCAGTTGCCACATGCCCAGGGTGATAAGCACAGGCAACAGCAATGCTGTAAACAGTGTGAGCTTCCAGTTGAATCTGAACAAGCCAACCTCATTTTATGCTGCTATCATGTTTCATCCATCCAGTAGTCTGAAGGACGCTTATGCTGAAAATCCTTATTGCATTGTTATTAGCAGGTATTGTTATCAGCCTTGTCGCCGGTTTTATCTTTTTCTACAAGGATCAGGGACGTTCACGACGGGTGATGTATGCCCTGGGCACACGGGTCACGCTGGCGATCATTCTTATGATTGTGGTTTTTTATGGACTCGTGACCGGACAGATGAACCTGTCGACGCCCTGGAATCCATGATTCTATCTTATTCAGCGGGTTTTCGCTCATCCAGACAGACAGACGGCCCGCATTCGCGAGCCGTCCATGGAGTTTTCTGATAAATCTCTATCAGATCAGATAGACAAATATAAACAGACCTACCCAGACCACGTCAACAAAGTGCCAGTACCAGGCCGCTGCTTCAAAGCCAAAATGATCATTCGGCTTGAAGTGCCCTTTCATGCAACGTAACAACATCACGATAAGGATAAATGTTCCCAGTGTTACGTGAAAACCGTGGAAGCCCGTCAGCAGAAAGAAAGTAGAACCATAGATGCCGGAATCCAGAGTGATTCCATAATGACCGTAAGCTTCTACGTACTCAAGAGCCTGAAGACCGAGGAAGATGATACCGAGCGCTACTGTCACAAACATCCAGCGGATCAGCTTCTGACGGTTTTCTTCTTTCAGCGCATGGTGTGCAATATGCAAGGTGTAGGACGACGTAATCAGAATGACCGTGTTCCAGAAGGGCAGGTAGCCAGCGAAAAAGCTCAGGCTCCATTCCTTGACATTGAGTCCTTCGTGAGGGTTTGTGTAAGCCGCAGGATCAGGGTTGGCAATCAGCGGCCAGGCAGCCTGAAACTCCGGCCACAAGACTTCACCCGTAATTCCTTTGTCTCCTTCGCCGCCCAACCAGGGCACCGCCAACTGGCGGACATAGAACAATGCACCGAAGAAGGCAGCAAAAAACATAACTTCCGAGAAAATGAACCAAACCATACCCCAGACGTAAGAGCGCTTGAGCTGATCATTATTCAATCCGGCATGGTTTTCGCGGATTACCGTTGCGAACCACTGGAAGATAATAAACGACAACAGGAAAAAACCTGCCAGTGCAATCCATGTTGAGACTGTGGCAGATTCACCCGCAGAAATGTTGTTCAGTAGGGCTCCTAAACCAAACACCATAAGGAACAAACCGATAGACGCAAAGAACGGATACTTGGTCTGTTCCGGTACGTAATACACACTATGGGAGCTTTCGCTGGCCATTTTTTCTCTCCAGAAATAACAATATTATTCTCGTTTACCTGCTGGCAACTGCCTGTGTTTTACTCTTTTCCGTGATGTCGTAAAGCGTGTATGACAATGTCAGCTTGCTGATATTGTCGGGCAGGCGCGGATCGACAAAAAAGCGCAGTGCCATGTCAACCGTTTCACCTGCCTGCAAGGGCTGCTCATTAAAACAGAAACACTCTATCTTGTTGAGATGTCCGGCAGCTGCGTTCGGTGCCACACTGGGAATAGCCTGGCCGACCATCAGTGACGATCTTGGATTGCTCACCCGATAGTGAATCACATGGACTTCACCCGGCTTGACCTTCATCTGATTGATTGAAGGTCTGAACTCCCACCCCATCTCGACATTCTGGTGAGCGATAAACTGGACTGTCACTTCACGCTCTTCTTCTACCAGCAAACCCGCCTCGGCAACTTCAACGCGTGATCCAGTCTTACCGTTCAGGCCAGTGACTTCACAAATCACATCATAAAGTGGTACCAGAGCAAATCCGAATGCAAACATACCGACTACCGCTAACAACAACTTCCCTGTGGTTTTTTTGTTATTAACTTTCGTTACATTTTCTTTCATGGTTTTTACTCCGGTACAACTTCAGAAAAACATACAGTACCTGGTTACCTGTTACTGAGCTTTGATCAGGCTTGGGTCAGGTGGTGTTTCAAAGGTGTGGTAAGGCGCCGGAGACGGCACTGTCCACTCCAAACCTTGTGCACCTTCCCATACTTCAGCAGTCGCCTTTTTGCCACCACGGATACACTTGATGACCACAAACAGCAGAATCAGCTGAGAGAAGCCAAACAGGAATCCACCGACACTGGAGATCCAGTTGAAGTTCGCAAACTGGAGTGCATAGTCAGGGATACGGCGGGGCATACCAGCCAGTCCCAGGAAGTGCTGCGGGAAGAACAGCAGGTTAACGCCGATGAACGACAACCAGAAATGCAACTTGCCCAGTGTTTCATCGTACATGTAACCGGTCCACTTCGGCAGCCAGTAGTAAGCAGCCGCCATCAGTGAGAATACCGCACCCGGCACCAGAACGTAGTGGAAGTGGGCAACTACGAAGTAGGTATCGTGGTACTGGAAGTCTACCGGTGTGATCGCCAGCATAACCCCTGTGAACCCACCGATGGTGAACAGTACTACAAAGGCGATGGCGAACAACATGGGTGTTTCAAAGGTCATCGCGCCACGGAACATGGTGGCAACCCAGTTAAACACTTTCACGCCGGTCGGAACCGCAATAAGCATGGTGGCATACATGAAGAACAGCTGGCCGGCCAGCGGCATACCGACTGTAAACATGTGGTGAGCCCACACGATGAATGACAGGAAGGCGATAGACGCGGTTGCGTAAACCATTGAGTCATAACCGAACAGACGCTTACGGGCGAACGTCGGGATGATGGCCGAGATCACACCGAAAGCCGGCAGGATCATGATATATACTTCCGGGTGGCCGAAGAACCAGAACAGGTGCTGGAACAGAACAGGGTCACCACCACCGGCCGCATCAAAGAAGCTGGTGCCGAAGTGGATATCAAACAGCATCATCGTAACCACACCCGCCAGTACCGGCATAACCGCAATCAGCAGGTACGCGGTAATCAGCCACGTCCAGACGAACAAAGGCATCTTCATCAGTGTCATGCCGGGGGCACGCATGTTCAGGATGGTTGCGATAACGTTTATCGCACCCATGATGGATGAAGCACCCATAATGTGCACGGCAAAGATGAAGAATGTCACCGAGTCAGGCGCATAGGTCGTCGACAGCGGTGCATAGAACGTCCAGCCGAAATTCGGACCGCCACCTTCCATGAACAGTGTCATAACCATCAACGTGAAGGCAAACGGCAGGATCCAGAAGCTCCAGTTGTTCATCCGCGGCAGAGCCATATCCGGCGCGCCGATCATCAACGGAATCATCCAGTTAGCCAGACCAACGAAGGCGGGCATGACCGCGCCGAATACCATCACCAGACCGTGCATGGTGGTCATCTGGTTGAAGAAGTTTGGCTCTACAAATTGCAAACCAGGCTGAAACAGCTCAGCACGGATTACCAGTGCAAACGTACCGCCCAGCAGAAACATTGCGAAGCTGAACCACAGATACATCGTGCCGATGTCTTTGTGGTTGGTTGTGAACAGCCACCGGGCTATGCCCTTGGCAGGACCATGATGATGGTCGTGATCATGTGCATGAT
Organism: Pseudohongiella spirulinae; assembly: GCF_001444425.1. NCBI lineage: Bacteria > Pseudomonadati > Pseudomonadota > Gammaproteobacteria > Pseudomonadales > Pseudohongiellaceae > Pseudohongiella > Pseudohongiella spirulinae. The sequence goes on along the minus strand of NZ_CP013189.1, from coordinate 25,434 downwards.
CGATTGCAGCGCTACTCATGGCGTTTACTGTCCCCCTTGAATGAATTCGTTGACTTCAGCGGGCTGTACCATGTCACCAGTGCTGTTGCCAAAGGCATTACGCACATAGGTGATGATGGACGCGAGCTCAATCGGATTCAGCTGACGGCCGTAAGCGGCCATGGCTGTACCGGGCACACCATTAACCAGTGTGTCCATGGTGACCTGTATGTCACCGGTTGCTTTGGCACTGCCAGTGATCGCCGGGAATGCCGGTGGCATACCCTGGCCATTGGCCTGGTGACAAGCTACGCAGTTGCGTGTGTAAAGCTCACTACCCTGTGCCATTGCCTCATCCATGGAGAGCGCAGCGCCAGTCAGCTCACGAACACGCTGAGCGTTGGCTTGCTGCTCGGCATACCATGCCTCGTAGTCGGCCGGCTCCAGAACATGAACCTCGATAGGCATAAAGCCGTGGTCCATGCCACACAACTCGGCGCACTGGCCACGATAGATGCCGGGCTCTTCAACAATAACCCAGGTTTCATTAATGAAGCCGGGGATAGTGTCTTTCTTGATAGCAAACTCCGGTACCCACCAGGAGTGCAGCACGTCGGCCGCTGTCATCAGAAAACGAACTTTGGTATCAGAAGGAATGACCAGAGGATTGTCGACTTCCAGCAGGTAGTTTTCGCCTTTTTCTATGCCGTTGTTTATTTCTTCACGGGAAGTTGCCAGCGTGCTGAAGAATGAGACCGGTTCTGCATTGGGGTCGTCATCCATGTAACGATATTCCCAGCGCCACTGATAACCGATGATCTGCACGTCCAGCTCAGACTCTGTTGTGTCGTAAGCAGCTGTCAGTACACGTGTGGCGGGAATGGCCATTGCAATCAGGATCAGAAAGGGTATCAGGGTCCAGACGATTTCCACTTTGGTGCTCTCGTGGAAGCTGGCCGGAGTCGCTCCTTTTGATTTCCGGTGATTGAAGATGGACCACAACATGACGCCGAACACTACAACTCCGATGGCTACCATCCACCAGAAAATTGTCATGTGCAGGTCATAGGTATCGCGACTAATTTGGGTTACGCCCCTGGGCATATTCACTTCCCAGGCTGCATGCGCACCAGCGCTCCACAAAAGCAGAGTGCCGAAGGCAAGGCTTAACCACAGCTTTGCTTTGGACAACATTCGCCGTGTCTCCGTAATAGTAAGAAAAGGCTGTTACAACGTTTTTTGCTTCGTATTATTTATCTGACGCTCTAATCACGTGCCGATCTGGTTAACCCGCAGCCCGGGAGAGAAATGTTCCTTTGACTTTGAGGTCAAGGATTTCAATCGGAGCAGTTTTTGGGGCAGGATTTCGGGTGCAATGTAAAGCGCCGGGCATTATAAAAAATTTTTTCTTCAAATGCCATGATATCCGGCCGATTTTGGCAACACTGCACCTTTATAATCCGCGCCGACTATACTGGGCACAACTCACAAAAACCCTGCGCCAAATCAAATTTCTTCGAAATATCAAGCCTTCCTGAGACCGTCCTGAATCAGCAGCGCCGTCAGATCTGGCTCCCGCCCCATGAATCCTTTAAACAGCTCGAGCGCATTGGCACCGCCCCCTCTTGACAATATTTTGTCAAGAAATGCCTTGCCGGTATCCGGATCCAGTACACCGGATTGCTCGAATCGGGAAAAGACGTCCGCAGAAAGAACCTCGGCCCACTTGTAGCTGTAATAGCCGGCCGCATAACCCCCCGCAAAAATATGCGAAAAGCTGTTCTGGAACCGATTATAGTCGGGGACCGGATAAACTGCGGTTTTTGTGCGCGTCTGCTGCAGAATCTCAGCAACAAAATCACGCGCGTCATCGCAAGGCTGCTGGTGCAGGGCAAAATCAAACAGGGCAAATTCAAGCTGCCTGACACTTTTCATGCCCGACTGGAAGTTTTTGGCAGCAATCATCCTGTCCAGCATGGTCTTGGGCAGTGCTTCCCCGGTTTTGTAATGTCCCGATATCCACTGAATGGAGACCGGATCCCAGCACCAGTTTTCCATTAACTGACTGGGAAGCTCCACCGCATCCCACTCCACGCCGTTAATACCTGAACTTCCCAGATAGTTTTCGCGAGTCAGCATGTGATGCAGCCCATGGCCAAACTCATGGAACAATGTTGTCACATCGTTATGAGTCAGCAGCGCCGGCTCACTCCCGGACGGTGGCGCAAAATTGCAGACCAGATAAGCGACCGGAATCTGCCGTGTCACTGCTGCACCCTGTTCACTGATCAGGCGTCGGGAACGGCAGTCAGCCATCCACGCACCGCCACGTTTGCCCTCGCGGGTAAACAGATCGAAGTAGAAGCGCGCGATCAGTTCCGACTCTCGCCGGATGTTGAAGAACCTGACGCTGGGGTGCCACACTGGCGCACTGTGGTCTTGCTCAACCGTGACACCGTAAAGTGTCTCCACGATACGGAACAGACCTGCACAGACTTTGTCGACGGGAAACCAGGGCCGTAGCTCTTCCTGCGAAATATCAAAGCTCTGCTTGCGCAGCTTTTCACTGTAATAGGACACATCCCAGGCATTCAACTCAGACACCTGATACTGCTGTCGGGCGAAGTCCTTCAGCTCCTGATATTCCTGCTCCGCCGCCGGCCGGCTGTAACGGATCAGGTCGTCCAGAAATTCATTAACCCGATCCACGGATTTAGCCATCTTTCTGGCGACTGACAGGGCCGCATAATTCGGGTAATCCAACAAATCCGCCATTTCTTCGCGAAGTTTCAGTATTTCCCGGATATTGTCGTGGTTATCGAGCTTTTTATCGCCAAATTCAGATGCGCGTGTAGCATAGGCCTTATACATCTCCTCCCGCAGAGCAGCGTTATCGGCATAGGTCATGACGGCGTAATAGCAAGGAAAATCCAGCGTCAACAAATAGCCCGTTTTGCCTTTTTGTGTCGCTGTTTCTGCAGCCACACTGACAGTTGAGTCGGGTATTCCACTCAGTAAATCCGCCTCTTCGATGTGTTTGTGCCAGGCCATTGTGGCATCAAGCACGTTATTGCCAAATGTATTACCCAACTCACTCAGGCGTTTCTGAATCTCGGTAAATCGCTTTTTACGTTCCCCTGTCAGGCTCACACCGGCCAGACGAAAACTCAGCAGATTGTCCTGCAATATTTTCCGTTGCGAGCCATCAAGCTGCAGCTCGTCAGCTCGAGACTGGAGCGTTTCTATTAAGCGGTAAAGCTTTTCATTCTGACCCAGGGATGAATAGTACTCAGTGATCTTTGGTTGGCTTTCGTTATAAGCGGCCCTGATTTCAGGCGTATTGCACACCCCGTTGAGGTGACTGACCGTAGACCATACCTTGCTCAACCGATCTTCCAGATCATCCAGTACACCCATCACGGACTCCCAGACCGGTGCCGCCAGCACTTCCTGATCATCTTCCAGCGCCCGCAAGGTGGCATAGTTTTCACTCAGCACCTGCTCGACTGCCGGTTGTATATGAGAAGCATTGATCGTGGAAAAATCTGGCAAGCGGTCAAACGCCAAAAGCGGATTAGCTGGATTGGGCGTCTGCGACATAGATGACACTCCTTGATGACTGGTACTGAAATAAAGCATCATCATACCATTGTCAGCACAGCATTCCTTTCACCAGATGAACGAAGAGGCAACATGTCCGTCAGAGCATTTGAAGAACATCAACCGATCATGGGCAGCCGCGTATTCGTGGACGACTCTGCCGTTGTGATCGGCAATGTCGACATTGGTGAAGACTCCTCAATCTGGCCTATGGCTGTCATCCGAGGCGATATCCACCAGATTCGTATCGGCAAGCGCAGCAGTATCCAGGATGCGTCCGTCGTGCATGTCACCCACGATGGCCCCTTTAACCCCGGTGGGTTTCCCTGCAATATAGGCGATGATGTGACGGTCGGGCATAAGGTCATGTTGCACGGTTGCACAATTCAGGACCGAGTGCTTGTCGGTATGGGAGCCACTGTGATGGACGGTGCGATTGTTGAGTCGGAAGTTATCCTCGGCGCCGGCAGTCTGGTACCACCAGGCAAAACCCTGAAAAGTGGCTTTCTGTATGTCGGATCGCCGGCCAAACAGGCCCGGCCTCTCACCGAACAGGAGCGGGCTTTTTTCACTTATACAGCCAATAAGTACCGGGAGCTTAAAGACCGTTATCTGGCCAATTCAGCCTGAAGTGCCTTGATAACCGGCGCCGTCCTGGGCATGACGCCCCGCCAGATACGAAATGATTCAGCAGCCTGCTCAACCAGCATGCCACTGCCATCCAGCGCCAGCGCGGCTCCCCGTTCCTGTGCCCAATGCTGAAACACTGTGCCGCCAGGCGCATAAACCATGTCATAGCATCCAGTTTGTGGTCTGATCAAACTATCCGGCAACGGCGGCATCTCACCCTGCAGGCCACTGGAGCTGCCATTGATTATCCAGTCGGGTGAGAAACCTGAGGTACTGAGTTGCTCATACGACAGCACCCGCACAGGCATGAGATCTGCAAAGTGCTGCGCCAGTGCCTGCGCCCTTGCCAGAGTACGATTAACTACCGTCAGCGATTCCGGCCCCGCATCGATGAGCCTGGGAATAACTCCACGCACAGCACCGCCAGCGCCCAGAATCAATATGTTGCTGCCTTTAAGGCTGGACGCGTGATTTATTTCTAGGTCCCGTACCAGACCTGTCCCGTCAGTGTTATCGCCAGCCAGGCGACCATCATCCAGCATGTACAGCGTGTTAACCGCTCCTGCCAGCTCAGCATTCGGCGTCCGCCACTGGGCCAACTGCCAGGCACTCTCCTTGTGCGGCACCGTAACATTAAGTCCTTTGCCTCCCGCCGCAAAAAAGTCATTCACCCCATCAGGGAAGTCTTCCGGCGCCAGCTCGAGCCGCTCGTAGACCATTGATTGTCCGGTCTGTTTGGCAAACAGCGCGTGAATCATGGGTGATTTGCTGTGCGTCACAGGGTAACCAGTAACGGCGTAGCGGTCTGGCGTCAATGTCATCAGATCCAATCCCGCGCGCCCAGAAAGTCAGTGTACAGACGAGCTTCCTCACTGTCTGGCTCAGGGTGCCAATCATAAACCCAGCGCACCTCTGGCGGCAGCGACATCAAAATCGATTCCACACGACCCAGGCCTGATTGCAGACCAAACAGCGTTCCCCGGTCATACACCAGATTGAACTCCACATACCGGCCACGGCGGTAACGCTGAAACTGTTTGTGCTGTTCCGTAAATGGAGTGTTCTTGCGTGCCTCAACAACAGGCGCATAGGCTTCTACATAACTGTCAGCCAACTGCTGCACCATGGCAAAGCTCTGCTCAAAAGGCATCTCGTTGAAGTCATCGAAGAACAGACCACCAATGCCACGGGTTTCCTGTCGATGCGGCAGATAGAAATACTCATCACACTCTTTTTTGAAACGGGGGTAGAGGTGTTCGCCATGCGCGTCGCAGGCTGCCTTGGCAACCCTGTGCCAATGCTGACAGTCCTCGACATTACCGTAATAGGGCGTCAGGTCGTATCCACCACCAAACCACCATACTGGTGCCTCGCCTTCTTTCTCGGCAATAAAAAACCGGAAATTGGCATGAGATGTCGGTACAAACGGATTATCCGGGTGAATAACCAGCGAGACTCCCATAGCCTGAAAGCTGCGCCCGGCCATCTCCGGTCGACTGGCCGAGGCGGCTGGCGGCAGAGAATCACCAAATACATGCGAAAAATTCACACCGCCTTTTTCAAACACCGCACCATCACTGATCACCCGGGTAATCCCGCTTCCTCCGCTTTCGCGTTGCCAGGCATCCTCATGAAAAGTCTGGCGGCCGTCAATGCTCGCCAGGCGATCGCAGATTGAATTCTGCAAGCGCAGTAAAAACGCTTTGACAGCATCCGCATCGACTTGTTGAGACCTGGTATTTTCTCCCGACATTTGCGCTCTCCTGTTGCATCGCTGACATTATATCTGTCAGTCAGCCCGCATAACCCTGCCACTGGCAAGATCAATAATTTTTGAAGGTTTAGCCGCACCGCCAAGGCTGCCCGGCAAAATAAAATCCAGCTTGTGTCCCAGTTGCTTCTCCAACTGTACTCTGGTCCGTACCGCCGGTCGGCCCGCAAGATTTGCCGAGGTTGAAACAACCGGACCACCAACACGCTCGCAAAGTGCCTTCACCAGCGGATGACTGCTGACACGAACGGCCACGGCAGGATGCTGACCTTTAATCCACAGTGGAACCTGCGATGCCAGATCCGGCACAAGAAACGTCACCGGACCACTTTCTGCCTGATGTTGCCAGGCCCGGGCAAGTTGTTGTTGTTCTGAAGTGCTGAGCATTTTCAGCAGAAAGTCGAGCTGATCTGTAGACGCAGCTACCAGTATCATACCTTTTTCAACCGGTCGTTGTTTGATCTGCAACAAGTCGAAACAGGCTTGCTCATTATCGGGATCACAGCCCAGACCCCACACAGCTTCTGTCGGGTACGCGATGATACCGCCACTGTGGACAACAGAAGCCGCCTGACTTACCGCCAATTCATTAATACGCATTTCCTGTTTACCTTAACGATTCAAGGCCCATTTTCCAGCTGATCTGTAGATATGCCCACTGATTTCCAGTTTCAGAAGCCGCGCGGCAAGCTCAGCATGAGACAGACCCGACAGCCTCTGCAATTGATCTGTCGTGATGGGGTCATCACCGATCAATTTGAACAAATCGCGACAGCCTGAAGGCAGTCGCGCACGGCTGGTCTGTTCCTTAACCTTCTCCAAGAGCTCAATCTGACCTTGCAACAGCGGTTGCAAGGCGTCAATCACGTCGGCGGCATTTTCGGTCAGGGTGGCACCGTCACGCAATAGCTGATGACAACCTCGACTGCCTGGCATGTTGACTGAACCGGGCACTGCAAAGACGTTTCGGTTTTGCTCCAGCGCCAGTCGGGCTGTGATCAGGGAGCCGCTACGCAGACTGGCCTCTACTACGCATACGCCCAGACTCATTCCGCTGATTATGCGATTGCGCTGGGGAAAGTGAAAAGTATCAGGTGCCGTGTTCAGGGGAAACTCTGATACCACCGCGCCATTGACCTCACCACCTGTTATCTTTGATGCCAATTGACGATTAGCGAGTGGATACACATTCTTCAGGCCACTGCCCAACACCGCAACCGTTGGTCTGCAATTTTCCACAGCGGCACGGTGAGCTGCCGTATCAATTCCGCTGGCCAGGCCACTACTGATGACCAGTCCCGCGCGGCAGAGCTCACGACTGAGGGTGGCGGCAATATCACGGCCATAACGGGAGCTGTTGCGGCTGCCAACGATCGCCAGCATGGGCTGGCTTAGCACCTGCGGATCTCCTGCAACATAAAGCACCGGCGGAGGGTCGGCGATTTCCCGCAAAAGTGGCGGGTAGAATGCATCCGGCCAGCACAAAATATGATGACCGGGCTGCGTCAGCCAGTCCATATCAAGCAGCATGCGCTGATGCGCGACTGACTGCGGCTCCCTTGCGCGGCTGATGGCCTCTGCCAACGCAGGTTCCAGACCAGATGCTGTCAGCAATGACACCGGCTGATCCAGCACACGTCCCGGATCACCCAGGCTATGCAGCAGGCGGGATAGGCGGCGGCCACTGGCCTTCGCGCCGTGGTACAGCAATAACCAGTCCTGCAATTGCTCAGACTGCATCAATAGACTCCGTGTATTATTCGCTTTGAAATTTCCGGGGGTTCGCCCGGGTCTCGCTGTGCTACAATTTGTTATTCTTTTTATGGCACAGATCGCGCACGGTTGCCCGATCTGTCATCCGGTTTAGTGGAGTGAGCTATGGCCAGACTGGACATTCTAGAGTTCCCCGATGCCCGGCTGCGCACGATTGCGCAACCAGTCAAGACATTTGATGCCGCCTTGCAGCAGCTTATTGATGATATGTTCGAGACAATGTACGAGGCTCCGGGCATCGGTCTGGCAGCTACGCAGGTTAACGAACATATCCAGCTCATCGTCATTGATGTTTCGGAGGATCGTAGCGAGCCTCTGGTTTTTATCAATCCATCGATCAGCGTGGTCGACCAGGAGCTGGCCGAATACGACGAAGGCTGCCTGTCAGTGCCCGGTTTTTATGAAACCGTCAGTCGGCCGCGCCAGGTTATAGTTAAAGCTCTCGACAGACAGGGCCAGGCCTTCGAAATGACCGTTGAGGGTTTGCTGGCCACCTGTATTCAGCATGAGATGGATCACCTGAACGGCAAGTTGTTTGTAGACTATCTAAGCACTCTGAAGCGACAGCGCATTCGCAGCAAACTGGAAAAAGCACACAAACTGGCCGCCAGCGCCTGAAACGGAAATCATGTCAGATCTTAAACTGGTGTTTGCCGGTACACCGGCCTTTGCTGCTTCTCATTTACAAGCTCTGATCGATGCCGGGCATGAGATTGCGGCCGTTTATACACAGCCTGACCGGGCTGCCGGTCGCGGAAAAAAACTGCAGGCCAGCCCGGTCAAACAGCTTGCCGAAAAACATGGTCTCCCCGTGTTCCAGCCACCGTCACTGAAGGACTCCGAAGAACAGCGGAAACTTGCTGAACTGGACGCCGACCTGATGATTGTGGTGGCTTACGGCCTGATTCTGCCGCAGGCTGTTCTCGATACGCCCAGACTGGGCTGCATCAATGTGCATGCCTCATTACTCCCCCGTTGGCGCGGCGCGGCTCCCATCGAGCGCGCCATTCTTGCTGGAGACTCGCAAACCGGGATTACGATCATGCAAATGGATGTCGGCCTGGATACCGGGGATATGCTTTACACCCTGAAAACCCCGATTAAGCCGGATGATGATCGCGTTTCGCTGGAACAACGGTTGGCGACTCTGGGCCAGCAGGCATTGCTGCACTGTTTGCAGAGCTCGCAGAGCTTTAGCGAACTGGCCGCACACGCGCAAAAGCAGGACGATAACCTGAGCACCTACGCCCGCAAACTCGATAAAGCAGAGGCATTGATCGACTGGCAGGCATCGTCCGAGCAGATCAATCGCTGCATTCGTGCCGGCATCGGTCGGCATCCGGCATTTACTTTTTTGGGCACTGAACGGATTCGTTTTCTCAAGGCGACCTGCTGCCCTGACACCTCCCCGGCGACTCCTGGCACCATCATCAGCCACGACAAAAACTCACAGGGACAGGCCTTTATCACGATCGCCTGTAGTGACGGCACATTGCAGCTCGAAAGTCTGCAACTGGCCGGCAAAAATCCGATGCCCGTCGGCGAGGTATTAAACGCACGCCGGGCCATGTTCGCCATCGGTGAACAGTTCACCTCGCAAACGCCGGACCCGGCATGACACCAGCCAAAGTACGCGCAGAAGCTGCCCGCATACTGACTCACCTGATCAGCGGACAACAAGGCTCGCTGGCCAATCTGATGCCGCGAGGCACGTCAGCTGATGACGCGCAGGGACTACCGTTGCTGCAAGAGTTATGTTTCGGCACCTGCCGCTGGTTCTATCGGCTGGAAGCTCAGCTTCAAAACTTTCTGGACAAGCCATTAAAGAAAAAAGACGCCGATATTCATTGCCTGCTGTTGATCGGCCTCTATCAGCTGGAGTATTTGCGGCTGCCAGCCTATGCCGCCATTAATGAAACCGTAAATGCTGCCGTGGTATTAAAAAAGGTCTGGGCCAAGCGACTGATAAATGCTGTGCTGCGGCGTTATCAGCGTAGTCGGGATGAAAAACAGAACAGTGCTGCTCCGCCGCACAATACGGCGGAGCAGTATGCGTTTCCGGCATGGCTGGCCGATGCGCTTCAACAAGCCTGGCCAGAACACTACCCACATGTACTGGATCAGAGTAATCAACATCCACCCATGACCCTGCGTGTTAATCAACAGCATATATCCGCCGCGGATTACCTGCTGGAGCTGGAACAAGCCGGTTTTTCAGGGCAAGTCGGTAAATTTTCTGAAACCGCCGTGTATCTGGATCGGGCTGTAGCCGTGTCGGCTTTGCCGGGCTTTGCTGATGGCTGGGTCAGTGTTCAGGACGAAGCATCACAATTGATTCCGGGGCTGTTGCAGCTTTTACCGGGTTTGAGCGTGCTGGATGCCTGTGCCGCGCCCGGCGGTAAGACCTGCCATATCCTGGAGAACCAGCCCCGACTTGCCTCTATCACAGCCGTGGACATCGAAGAGCGCCGACTGAATCGTCTGCATCAGAATGTGCAGAGACTCCGCTTGCCGGAACATGCTTTGCGTGTGAAAGCCGCCGATGCCACCAAACCTGATCAGTGGTGGGACGGTAGTCCCTTTGACCGTGTTCTGCTTGATGCGCCATGCTCTGCAAGCGGCATTATCCGACGCCAGCCCGACATCAAGTTGCTGCGCCGGGCAGAGGATATCCCGCGCCTGGCGGCGTTGCAGGCGCGCTTACTGGATTCGCTCTGGAGCACCCTGGCACCTGGCGGCCTGATGCTTTACACCACCTGCTCGATCCTGCCCGCTGAAAACACTCTGCAAATAGCGGCATTTCTGCACCGGACTCCCGACGCCACAGAGATTCCCATATCCGGGGAGGGCAGCAGCGGACGGTGGGGCATACAATGCCTGCATGGCAGGCAGTTGCTGCCAGAAAATCATGGTCCGGATGGATTCTTCTATGCTTTGCTTCAAAAAGCCGCGGATCAGCCACAATAATGTCTTGTAAGTACTGACCAGCAAAAGGATAATTCCGCAGCAGCAGGATTAAACGGCAGGAGTCGGCTTTTTCATGAAAATAATCATTCTGGGCTGCAACCAGGTCAGCGCCTCTCTGGCTGAGAACCTGGCCAGCGAAAACACCGACATTACTCTGGTGGATCCCGATGCTGATGCTTTGCGTGAACTGAAAGACCGCCTGGATATTGGTATCGCGCAGGGCTGGCCTTCTCACCCTGATGTGCTGCGCGCCGCCGGCGCTGAAGATGCCGACATGATTATCGCCGTCACAGAAAACGACGAAATTAACATGGTCGCCTGCCAGATAGCCTACTCCATTTTCAAAACACCCAAAAAGATTTGCCGACTGCGCTCGGCATCCTACATTGCGCAAGAGGACTTGTTCCGTCCCGACGCCATCCCGCTTGATGTTGTGATCAGCCCGGAACTGCTAGTCTCCAATTATATTAAACGCCTGATCGACCTGCCGGGCTCACTTCAGGTGCTGGACTTTGCAGATGGCAACGCTCAGCTAGTCGCCGTGCGCGCCTACTATGGTGGCCCGCTGGTGGGGCAGGAAATTCGCTTTCTGCGGGAACACATGCCGAAGGTAGATGCGCGAGTAGCTGCAATATTTCGCCGTAACCGAGCCATTACCCCTGAGGGCTCTACCGTTATCGAAGCCGATGACGAGGTGTTTTTTATCGCTGCCCCCAAAAACATCAAAGCTGTTATCAGCGAACTGCGCCGCATGGATCGACCCTACCGACGTCTGATCATCGCCGGCGGTGGCAATATCGGGGCGCGACTGGCAGCTGCACTGGAGGCGCGTTACCAGGTCAAAGTTATTGAGTTCAATGCCGATCGCTGCACTTTCCTGTCAGAACATTTGAACAAGGCCGTGGTACTCAACGGTATGTCGTCGGATAAAAAATTACTTCAGGAAGAAGGCATAGCCGACACCGATGTGTTTCTGGCGCTGACCAATGATGACGAGGCGAATATCATGTCCGCCTTACTGGCCAAAAGACTCGGGGCACGAAAGGTCATGTGCCTGATCAGCAATCCGGCATACGTGGACCTGGTGCAGGGGGGCGAAATTGATATCGCGATTTCACCACAACAGGCATCTATAGGCAGTCTGTTGACCCATATCCGCAAAGGCGACATTGTTAATGTGCACTCACTTCGTCGTGGTGCAGCAGAGGCCATGGAGGCCATTGCCCATGGCGATGCGCACTCATCCAAGGTTGTAGGCCGCGCTCTGGAGGATATTGATTTGCCAGCGGGCACGACCATCGGAGCAATCGTCCGTGACGAGGAAGTTCTGATTGCTCACGACGATATCGTCATCGAGCCGGAGGATCACGTCATTCTGTTTCTAACCGACAAAAAACGCATTCCCGAGGTGGAGCGCTTGTTTGCTGTCGCCTTTACCTTCTTCTGATGCGAGGCCAGAACTGAGTCATGCACTTTTCTGTGGTTGCGCGCATTCTGGGTGTCCTGCTGATGTTATTCAGCATTCTGGCGAACCTGCCGGCCATCATTGTCTCGGTCATTTACAGTGACGGAGAAGTGCAGTCTTTCTGGCAATCGATGATGATCACCTTTGCGGTGGGGTTTGCTCTGTGGCTCCTTACCCTGCGCTCCAGAAAAGAAATGCGTACCCGTGATGGATTTCTGGTCGTGACGCTGTTCTGGACAGTACTCAGTACCTTCGGTGCATTACCCTTCCTGTTTTCTCTGGATGTGCGCCTGTCCATTACCGATGCTGTGTTTGAGTCCTTCTCAGGCCTGACGACCACCGGTGCAACAGTGATGACGGGCCTGGAAATGCTGCCAAATTCCATTCTGTTTTACCGCGCCCAGCTCCAGTGGCTTGGTGGTATGGGTATTGTGGCTCTGGCTGTCGCCGTGCTGCCCATGCTCGGCATTGGTGGTATGCAGCTATATCGTGCCGAAAGCCCGGGGCCGGTAAAAAACGACAATCTGGTGCCACGGCTGGCAGAAACTGCCAAAGCGCTCTGGTATATCTACCTGAGTCTGACGGCAGCCTGCACACTGGCGTACTGGGGCGCAGGCATGTCTTTGTTCGACGCCATCTGCCACAGTTTTACAACCGTAGCCATTGGTGGCTTTTCTAACTACGACGCCAGCATCGGCTATTTTGACAGCAATACTATCAACCTGATTGCTGTATTTTTTATGTTCATTGCCGGTATCAACTTTGCGCTGCACTTTACCGCCTGGCAGCGGCGCAGCCTGATTCAGTACCTGCAGGATCCGGAAACCAAGTTTTATGCAGGTGTGTTGGGCGGCGTTGCGCTGTTCACAATCACAGTGCTTTATGCAACGCAGACCTACGATATACAGAATGCGCTGGTGCATGGATTGTTTCAGACAGTGTCTATTGCAACGACTACTGGTTACTCGACAGCTGACTTCAACAGTTGGCCCTATGCTCTACCGTACCTGCTGATCTACGCATCCATCATCGGCGCCTGCGCTGGCTCTACCGGTGGGGGCATGAAAGTGATTCGTATCCTGCTGATTTTTAAGCAGGGTATTCGTGAGATCAAACGGCTTATCCATCCCAATGCCATTATTACGGTAAAACTCGGCCGGCGTATGGTACCCGACAATGTTATCGAAGCGGTCTGGGGTTTCTTTGCCGTTTATGTAATGGTCTACATGGGCCTGTTGATTGTCCTGCTGGCCATGGGTATGGAGGTGTTGACTGCCTTCAGCGCGGTTGGAGCCTGTCTTAACAACCTGGGACCAGGCCTGGAAGGCGTGGCTGCTAACTACGCTGACATTTCGGATCCAGCAAAATGGGTACTGTGTCTGGCCATGCTGCTTGGCCGACTGGAAATTTTCACCCTGCTGGTACTCTTTATGCCCATGTTCTGGCGGCGCTGAGCGGACCATACCCACTCAATAGAATCGTTCAGATTCCTCTTCGGGCCGCTTTCGGAAGCGTTTGTATTCCCATTGATACTGGCTCGGCAGGGAGCGCACACATTTCTCCACAGACCTGTTCATCGCGGCAGCCGCCAGTTCGACATTTTTGCTATTGATTTCGGGGTCAGCCGGTTCAAATACTATCCGGTAGCCACGACCAGCCGGAAGTCGTTCAGCGTAAGCGAAAATAACAATTGCGCCGGTTTTTGCGGCCAGTTTTGGCAACAGCGTCATGGTGTAAGCCGGAATGCTGAAAAATGGTGCAAATACGCCACCTTCCGATTTGGGTTGCTGGTCCGGCAGGATGCCGGCTGCGCCGCCCTGCATCAGGGTTTTATTCAGCCGCACCACGCCATGTCGATCCGTTGCAACCAGTTCAGCACCTGCCTTGGCCCGCGAATTGGCAATCAGCGAATTGAGTCCTTTGATTTTTGGCGGTTTATATAAGGTAGTGAGGGGTGCCAGGGTGGACACATAGATACCCAATAGCTCCCAGCTTCCCAGGTGAGGCGCCGCATAAATGATGCCCTTGCCGCTTTGCTGTGCCTGCGTGACATGCTCCATGCCATCCACTTTTGTGACCAGCGCCATAATCCGATCCAGTTTGCCGTACCACATATGACCCAGTTCCAGGCCGGTTTTTATGGTTTCACAGATGCTGCGTCGGGCCAGCCGACGTCGCTCCTGTTCAGACACTTCTGGCATGGCTCTACGCAGATTGATCAGTGTAACCCGACGTGTCTCCGTCGGCAGTAGATAGATCAGCGTACCTGCCAGGGCTCCCAACAGGTGCAACAAGCGCAGCGGCAAAAAAGCCAGCAGTTTCAGAAAAGCCTTGATGATGGTTGTCTTCAGGGTATCGATGTTACTCACTCCGGTCCGGGCTTCAGTTGAGGTTGCTCATTTTAGCGCAGTGGATATTAACTGCCTAATCCAGCATAATTGCGCCTTTTCAACCGATTGAGATTGGGGTGAGTTGTGTCCGTAAAAACCTTCCAAGGATTGATTCTGGCGCTTCAGGAATTCTGGGCCAGGCAGGGTTGTGTTGTTTTACAGCCTCTGGATCTGGAAGTGGGGGCCGGTACGTTTCATCCAGCCACTTTTTTGCGCGCCATCGGGCCAGAGAGCTGGCGAACCGCCTACGTGCAGCCTTCGCGGCGACCAACTGACGGGCGTTACGGCGAAAACCCAAATCGGTTGCAGCACTATTATCAATTTCAGGTGATTTTGAAACCATCGCCGCCGGATATCCAGGATCTGTATATTGCCTCTCTTAAACACCTGGGCATTGATCCCAATATTCACGATATCCGTTTTGTCGAAGATAACTGGGAGTCGCCCACACTGGGCGCCTGGGGACTGGGCTGGGAAGTCTGGCTGAATGGCATGGAGGTGACACAGTTCACCTACTTCCAGCAGGTTGGCGGACTGGAATGCTTTCCGGTCAGTGGAGAGATCACCTATGGTCTGGAGCGGATCGCTATGTATTTGCAGGGCGTGGACAGCCTGTATGATCTGGTCTGGACTGAAGGCCCGGACGGTGTCGTGACCTATGGCGATGTCTTTCACCAGAACGAGGTGGAAATGTCCGCCTACAACTTTGAACATGCCAATGTAGAGTCTCTGTTCCGTAATTTTGATGAGTGCGAGGCTGCATGTTCGGCCCTGATCGAAAAAGGTCTGCCACTGCCTGCCTATGAGCAGGTGCTGAAGGCTTCTCATTACTTCAACCTGTTAGATGCTCGTCAGGCAATTTCTGTTACTGAGCGGCAGCGTTTTATTTTGCGGGTACGAACCCTGTCCCGCCAGGTTGCTGAGAGTTACTTTGAAAGTCGCCGCCAGTTGGGCTTTCCGCTGGCACCCGAAGAGCTGCGTGAAGCGGCTCTCAATGCATAAATAATTTTCCGGGCAGAATTAGTTATCACCATGACAAGTAAAGATTTTTTAGTAGAAGTAGGGTGTGCCGAAC
This sequence comes from Pseudohongiella spirulinae, assembly GCF_001444425.1. Lineage (NCBI taxonomy): Bacteria > Pseudomonadati > Pseudomonadota > Gammaproteobacteria > Pseudomonadales > Pseudohongiellaceae > Pseudohongiella > Pseudohongiella spirulinae. Next base: position 9,784 of record NZ_CP013189.1, on the reverse strand, counting down.
TACCACCCAAGTCTCTTCGTGGACTGTCTGAAGCATTCACTAACGGGGTCAGGGCAGGCCTGGAAGCCGCTGGACTGACCTACGAGTCGATTGTTCCCTTCGCAAGTCCGCGACGTCTGGCTGTCCGGGTCGAGAACCTGGCCGTACGCCAGGATGACGTGCAACAGGAAAAATTCGGGCCGGCGGTCAAAGCCGCCTTCGACGAAAACGGCAAGCCAACCCCGGCCGCAGCCGGATTCGCGCGCGGCTGTGGCGTTGAGGTGTCGGAGCTTGGCCAGGAAGAAAAAGACGGAACCCTCAAATTGGTCTATCGAGCTGTGCAGGCCGGCGCGGCTACAAGCACGCTTCTGCCCGGCATTGTGCAACTGTCGCTGGCCAAATTGCCCATCCCCCGCAAGATGCGCTGGGGAAGTACCCGCGATGAGTTTGTTCGACCTGTTTACTGGCTGGTCATGTTGTTTGGTGATGAGCTAATCGACACGGAACTGTTTGGTGTGCGCAGTGCCCGACTTACCCGGGGGCATCGCTTTCATTGCCAGGAACCTATCGAGCTTCTGTCACCAAAGAGCTATGAGCAGCAATTGCTCAATCCAGGCTTCGTAATCGCCGACTACGAGCAGCGCAAAGACCAGGTCCAGGCTCAGGTATTGGCGAAGGGTGAAAAGCTTGGTGCCCAGGTGAAAATAGATACTGATCTGCTGGACGAGGTTACCAGCATGGTCGAATGGCCAGTGGCCTTGACCGGGCGTTTCGATGAGCATTTTTTGTCAGTGCCCGCCGAGGCTCTGGTTTCTTCCATGAAAAACCATCAAAAAACGTTCTACGTCGAGGACGACAAAGGTCAGTTAATGCCATTTTTTGTCGCCGTCGCCAACCTTGAAAGTAATGATCCCGACCAGGTGGTGGCGGGTAACGAACGGGTGATCCGGCCTCGTCTTGCGGATGCAGCGTTTTTCTATGAGACGGATCGCAAAGAACCTCTGGGTAATCGCCTGCAGCAATTGGGCAATATCGTCTTTCAGCAGCAACTGGGCACTGTCGAGCAAAAAAGTCGGCGTGTGGCGCTGCTTGCGCTTCAAATCGCAGATGCGCTCAATCTTGACCCGGCTCCCTGCGAGAGAGCAGCGTTGCTTGGCAAATGCGACCTGGTTACGCAGATGGTTGGCGAGTTCCCGGAGCTGCAGGGTATTATGGGTTATTACTATGCTCTGCACGATGGCGAATCTGCTGAGGTCGCACAGGCAATCAATGAGCAATACCTGCCGCGCTACGCCGGGGATGCTGTTGCTGATACTCTGACCGGCGCCGTGCTGGCGATCGCCGAGAAACTGGATACCATTTGCGGTTTGTTTGCCATCGGCCAGCCACCGACCGGCTCAAAAGACCCCTTTGCCTTGCGTCGCGCGGCATTGGGTGTACTGCGCACGCTGGTTGAAAAATCGCTGGACCTGGACCTGTCAAAGGCGATTCATGACTCCCTGGATAGCTACCTGAAGCAGGGTGTGTCTGTTCCGCAGGAAACAGCGCAACAGGTATTCGATTTTATGTTGGAGCGCTTCAGGGCATGGTATCTGGGCGAAGGCGTTTCTGCGGAAGTCTTCCAGTCCGTTATGGAACTGAAACCCGTCAAGCCGCTGGATTTTGCCTTGCGTGTCCACGCCGTCAATCGCTTCGCACAACTGCCCGAGAGTGGTGCACTGGCGGCCGCGAATAAACGCGTTTCCAATATTCTGCAGAAGTTCGATGGCACACTGCCTGCCACAATAGACCCGTCATTGCTCGCGGAAGATGCAGAAATCAAACTCGCTGATGCATTGGTCGACACCCTGGCGCTGGTTCAGCCCCTGTTTGAACAGCGCGAATACACCAGCGGGCTTGAGAAGCTGGCAGCCATTCGTGATCACGTTGATGCATTCTTTGATCAGGTGCTGGTAATGGCAGATGATCAGCAAGTTCGTGCGAACAGATTGACTCTGTTATCTGAGCTGCGCAACATCTTCCTACAGGTTGCGGATGTATCCTGCCTGCACAGAAGCTAATGCTTATGGCATCACAACAAAGCAGGCTGATTATCCTTGATCGCGACGGGGTGATTAACGAGGACTCGGACGCCTTTATCAAGTCAGTGGATGAGTGCACGCCCATTCCTGGCAGCATTGAAGCTATAGCACGCCTGAGCCAGGCTGGCTTTACTGTCGTGGTTGCCACCAATCAATCCGGAATCGCCAGAGGCCTGTTAAATGAATTCGCCCTGGCCTGCATTCATCAATATCTTTCCGACCTGGTGGAGGAGCAGGGAGGTCTGATTTCTGGCTTTTTTTATTGCCCCCACGGACCTGAATCCGGTTGCGTATGTCGCAAACCCGAACCCGGGCTGCTTGATCAGATTAGTGCCGAGTATGGACTTGAATTATCTGGCGTACCGATGGTAGGTGATAGTCTGCGCGACTTACAGGCCGCAATCGCAGCCGGCTGTACACCAATCCTGGTTCGGAGCGGCAAAGGGGAACGTACCATATCGGAAGGTTTGCCCTCAGCGTTTTCCAACTGCGCGATTTACCGGAACTTGAGCGAATTTGTAGATGTCATTCTTGCCACTCAGGTGGACAGGGAGCTGTTTCCAAGATGTTGATGAAAATACGTTCATGGTTGTTTTTTGTTGGTTATGCAGCGCTAACCTTCATCGTCTCCACTCTGATATTCCTGTTGTTCTGGCTACTGCCAGCAAAACGTCGTTTCTATCTGTACGCGCTGTGGTGTCGACTGGTGCTAGGCTGGTTGCGCATCACCTGTGGTATCAGTTATCGCATACAGGGACTGGAGAATATCCCTGCCACGCCCGTGGTTGTCCTGAGCAATCATCAAAGTACCTGGGAAACTATTTTTCTGTATCAGTTGTTTACCCCGGTTTGTCCGATCCTCAAAAAAGAATTGCTGGATATTCCGTTCTGGGGCTGGGCGCTGAAATTACAGCAACCAATCGCAATCGACCGAAGTAAACCAAGAGAGGCTGGCAAGTCCTTACTGACCCAGGGGAGCGCAAGAATAAAGGATGGAATCTCAGTATTGGTTTTTCCTGAAGGCACTCGTGGGACAGCCGGCCGTTTGGGAAAATTTTCCCGAGGTGGTGCACAACTGGCTGTGGCGACCGAAACCATGGCTATTCCGGTACTTCACAATGCAGGAAGATGTTGGCCGCCAGGCACAATTATCAAGAATCCCGGAGTCATTGACGTTGTGGTCGGCAAGCCGCTGACAGTCGAGGGCAAGTCTTCAAAGGAACTTGCCGCCGACTTTGATCAATGGGTGGCGAACCATAAGGACAGCCTGGGACTGTCCTGACTACTTTTAAATATCCAGGTTCTGAACGGCCAGAGCATTTGATTCGATGAATTCACGGCGTGGATCAACCTGATCACCCATCAGTGTTGTAAATAGCTGATCTGCACTTATCGCATCTTCGATGGTCACCTGTAACATACGGCGACTGTCAGGATCCATGGTGGTTTCCCATAGTTGATCGGGGTTCATTTCGCCTAATCCCTTATAGCGCTGCAGATAGTGACCCTTCATTGCGTCGTTGGTGAGCCATTGCAAAGCATCCCCAAACGATTGAATTTCCTCGGTTTTTTCTCCGCGCTTCACAAAGGCACCGTCTTCGATCAGGCCGTCCAGCATTTGCCCTAGCTTACGCAGTGCACGATACTCTCCTGAACCGAAGAAGTCCTTGCTGAAGCGGAAATCGCGAGTCAGTCCATGCAGGCTATGAATCACATTTGGCAGGAAAATGTGTCTTTCCGGATCCTCATAAGGAGTCATGATGTAGCATAAGGAAGTCTTGGGGTGAATGATTTTCAGTTGCTCATGCAACTTTGATAGCCAGGCAGTTATGGCCTCCTGATTATATTCCTCTGGCGTCAGTGGCGTCGTGTAAATCATGGCTTCCAGAATTTCACTGGGATACAGACGCTCCAGGCGCTTAATCATGGCATAAGTGGAATGGTATTGCTTCACCATGGCTTCCAGGGCATCACCAGAAATAGCCGGAGCATCCTTGTTCACATGCAGGCTGGCACCTTCAAGTGCGATCTGAGTCTGATAACGAGCCAGTTCATCGTCATCTTTCAAGTATTGCTCCTGCTTACCTTTTCTCACCTTGTAGAGCGGTGGTTGGGCGATATAGACATAGCCACGCTCCACAAGCTCACGCATTTGCCGGAAAAAGAAGGTTAGCAATAGTGTACGGATATGGGATCCATCAACATCGGCATCGGTCATGATGATGATGCGGTGATATCGCAAGCTGTCTGCGGAGAACTCTTCCTTGCCAATGCCACAACCGAGAGCCTTGATCAAGGTGCCAATTTCAGCGGAGCTTAACATCTTGTCAAAGCGCGCTTTCTCCACATTCAGGATTTTACCCTTCAGTGGCAGGATTGCCTGATTCTTGCGATTCCTGCCTTGCTTGGCAGAACCACCCGCGGAATCACCCTCCACAATGTAAAGTTCAGAGAGTGCCGGGTCCTTTTCCTGACAATCAGCCAGTTTGCCCGGGAGCCCGGCCATGTCGAGAGCGCCCTTACGACGAGTCATTTCTCTGGCCTTACGGGCTGCCTCACGGGCTCTTGCCGCGTCTATCATCTTGCCAACAATCTGCTTGGCTTCATTGGGGTTTTCCAGCAAGAAATCCGTGAAATGAGAAACCATCTCTTGTTCTACTGCGGTTTTCACCTCAGATGAGACCAGTTTATCCTTGGTCTGAGATGAGAATTTCGGATCGGGAACCTTAACTGAAATCACCGCTGTCAGGCCTTCACGGGCATCATCGCCTGTGGTTGTGACTTCCTTGCCTTTTTTGGCTGCGACTTCCTTATCAATATAGGTTTTCAGTACGCGAGTCAAAGCACTGCGAAAGCCGGCCAGGTGGGTACCGCCATCACGTTGGGGGATATTATTGGTATAGGGAAATATGTTTTCCTGGTACGTATCATTCCACTGTAGCGCGACTTCAACGCTGATGCCGTCGTCCGGACGCTCGGCCTGGAAGTGAAATATTTTGTTTATAGGCGTTTTATTCGTGTTCAGATATTCAACAAAGGCTCTCAAGCCTCCATCATATTTATAAGTATCCTGCTTGCCACTGCGTTCATCTTTCAGATTGATCGTGACACCAGCGTTCAAGAAGGCCAGCTCGCGTAGCTTTTTGGCCAGAATGTCATAGTGAAATTCAATATTCTTGAAGGTGTCAGCGGAGGGCTTGAAAAACGTTTCTGTGCCCGTCACGTCAGTATCGCCAACCACTTTTAAAGGTGCCTGCGGTACGCCATGAGCGTAGTACTGTTCGTGGACCTTGCCGCCCCGGCGAATAGTCAGTTTTAGCTCTTCGGATAGGGCGTTAACTACAGATACGCCGACCCCATGCAAGCCGCCTGACACCTTGTAGCTGTTGTCGTCGAATTTTCCGCCAGCGTGCAGTACCGTCATAATGACTTCGGCGGCTGAAACGCCTTCGGCGTGCATTTCCGTAGGAATACCACGTCCGTTGTCATAAACGGAGATAGCTTCACCCACATGAACAACCACGGTGATCTCGTCGCAATGCCCAGCCAGCGCTTCGTCGATGGAGTTGTCCACAAGCTCAAACACCATGTGGTGCAGACCTGTGCCATCTTCGGTATCGCCAATATACATGCCAGGGCGCTTTCGTACGGCATCAAGGCCTTTAAGCACTTTAATGCTGGACGAATCGTATGTTGATTCCGTAGTCATTTCATTCTCCATATTGGATTTTCACGCACTGCGTATTTTACCATGTTCCACGTGGAACTTGCCTGAGGTCTTGAGACTTATTTCTGCCACTTCGGGCAGATCTTCTGCTTCAATCGCTGTGAAAAAGCACTGGGCACCTGACTTCGCCAATCTTTCGATGACTTTCGCCCGATTCTCTCGGTCGAGTTCTGACGCAAGGTCATCTATAAGATAGGTACATCGATTAACTTGCTCAGTCTTCTCAAATCTCAGCCTATCAATCAATTGGCCTGCCGCCAACTTGAGAGCACATACCAATAATTTGATCTGACCTCGACTCAATATCTCTGCTGCAAGCACACCATCACTTCTAATTTGAAAGTCTGCACGATGCGGCCCATATAGCGTCATGCCGTATTGAAGCTCTCGCGGCCTTGCATCTCTAAGTGTATTGGCGAGTGATTCTGAATTATCCCAACCCGACTTGAATTCAAAGCCCAGCTCATAGTGCGGAAGAAAGTCCTTGGCTATTTCCCGGAAATAGGGCAGTAGCAAGTCAAACAGCAACCGTCTATCAGAGTCAATGAGCTCACCCAAAGTCGCAATTTCATGCTCCCATACTAGAAGCAGCCCTTCCTGTTCAACCCTACTAAGAGCCCCGAACCCTTCGCGTGACATTGATTTGAGAACAGCGTTCCTCTGACTCACAGCCCTTCGATAATCCCGCCATCGAGAAATAAAAGAATGTTCCACGTGGAACATCATCCAATCAAGAAAACGTCGCCGGAGCTTGGCACCACCCTCTAGTAATGAAAAGCTATCTGAATTAATTAACTGAAGGGGTAGAAGTTCAGCGACTGTCTGAAAGTTCTTTTGACTCTCTGAAAAAACTCTCAGATCAAGTAAGCCTTGACGGCTCTTGCTCAGGCCGATGCGACCTTCTTTCCCCTCAATGCCTGCAACAATCAGAAAGCTTTGCTGATCCACTTGCAGCAACGGAGATATTTTATGTGTACGAAAAGAACGGCCGACACTAAGATAATGAATGCTCTCGAGAAGGCTGGTTTTACCGCTGCCGTTAGGACCACAGATCAGATTAAAGCCAGGAGAGGGTTTAAAGTCGACTGCCTTCAAATTACGAAAGCAGTCAACTGAATAACTCGTCAGGATGGACATGCTGCCCTGGTAAAATTCGTTACAGACGCATGGGCATAACAACATAGAGAGCGTCAGACGGAGAAACTGCTTCCACTAGGGCGCTACTATTTGAATCTGAAAGTGTAAATTTCACTTTATCACTGTCCAATACGTTTAATACATCCAGAAGATAACTGACGTTAAATCCTATCTCAAGTCTATCGCCGTCATACTCTACTGCAACCATATCTTCGGCTTCTTCCTGCTCAGGGTTGTTCGCAAGAATGGTCAGTTCCTCACCGTTAAACTGCAAGTGCACACCGCGATACTTTTCGTTAGACAGAATGGACGCTCTATTGAATGCCTGCCGTAAGGTGCTCTTGTCACCCAGCACTGTTTTGTCACCGCCCTTAGGTAGGACCCGCTGATAATCCGGGAATTTCCCATCCACCAACTTGGAAGTAAAGGTAAAGTCTTTTAGTTTTGCCCGGATATGACTCAAACCAATCAGCAACGCCAAATCTTCATCACCAGGTTCCGCCAGAAGCCTTGATAACTCCAGGACACCCTTTCGGGGAACAATCAACTGCTGAACCTCAGTCGCCCCAGTCTCCAGTCCTGTCGTATGCATAGCCAGACGATGACCATCTGTTGCAACAACTCTGAACCAGGACGGCCCTACCTCAAACAACATACCGTTAAGATAATAACGGACATCCTGCTGTGCCATGGCAAAGGCACATGAATCAATCAGGGCCTTGAGCTGACTACGCTCAATGTGAACCTCAAAAGTACCAGGCTCATCCACAGTTACTGGAAAATCAGAGGCCGGCAGGGTAGCCAACGTAAAGCGGCTGCGACCTGCCTTAACGATGAATTTATTCTCTTCCAGGAGAAAATCCAGTTGCGCTTCTTCAGGCAAAGACTTGCAGATATCCAACAACTTGCGTCCGGGTACTGTTACTTCCCCCTCACGGCTTCCATCGTTTACCCTGACGCGCCCGATAAGCTCAACTTCCAGATCTGTACCCGTAATCTCAAGCACACCGTTTTTTAATGTGAGCAGTACGTTAGCCAACACGGGCAAAGTGTGTCGTCGCTCGACCACACCGGCCGCCAACTGCAGTGGCTTAAGAATCGCATCCCTGGTTATTGTAAATTGCATAATCCAATCTCGGTTAAGTCAAAGATTTCAGTTAATTGTTAGCTTTCATGTCGCTAAGGCGCGCAGCAAATTATTGTAGTCCTCGGCAAGATCCTGCGAACTGCCTCGCAGATTCTTGACCTGCTTACACGCATGCAACACCGTTGTATGGTCACGGCCACCAAATGCGTCACCAATTTCCGGCAGACTATGGTTGGTCAGTTCCTTGGCCAGGCTCATCGCTATTTGCCTTGGCCGCGCAACAGAGCGGTTACGTCTTTTAGACAACATATCAGACATCTTGATTTTATAGTACTCAGCCACTGTCCGCTGAATATTATCTACAGAGACCAATTTATCGTGCAACGCAAAAAGATCCCGTAATGCCTCTCTAACCAGATCCAGATCAATCGGTCTACCCACGAAATTAGCGTGAATAATCACTTTCTTCAACGCGCCTTCCAGCTCTCGAACATGAGAACGAAGACGCTGGGCAATAAACATGGCCGCATCTCCCGGAAGATCGACATTACTCTGTGCTGCCTTGTTAATAAGGATGGCCGCCCGCGTCTCCAATTCTGGTGGTTCTACGGCAACACTCAGACCCCAACCAAAACGAGACTTGAGCCTCTCTTCCAACCCATTGATTTCTTTATGGTATCTGTCGCTGGTCAGGATAATCTGCTGACCACCTTCAAGCAGAGCGTTAAAGGTATGAAAGAACTCCTCCTGAGAACGCTCTTTGCCTGCAAAAAACTGAATATCATCAATCAACAGTGCATCCACCGATCGATAATATCGCTTAAACTCATTGATGGCGTTAAGTTGCAGCGCGGTCACCATTGTTGCCACGAAAGTTTCGGAATGCAGATAAACCACTCTGGCGTCAGGTTTATGCGCCAGCATATGATTCCCGATAGCGTGCATAAGGTGGGTTTTACCAAGACCGACACCACCATAGATAAAAAGCGGGTTATAGGCACCACCGGGATTTTCGGCAACCTGCATGGCAGCCGCACGCGCCAGTTGATTAGACTTACCCTCGATAAAATTATCAAAGGTATTTTCGCTGTTCAGTGAACCCTTGTGTCGAAGCTTCCCCTCAATTATCAGATCCATCTTTTTAGCAGTAGCACTGCCACGTCGATCATGCGTCGATTTCGATAGCGACGACTCCTTAGCACGATCTTTGCTGAAACCTTTCAGCACCTCGCCTCCAAGACGACCCAACTCCTCAGAGTTTTTTTCCGCAGCATCCGGAATCTCCATCTTGCGAGCGGTTTCCGGACTCCGGCTCAACGCTGCTGATTGGATGCTGTTACCACCCCCCACTTCAATATCAACGGTAAGTTGATCATTGCCTGTCTGTGTTTTGACAAACTCAATGATCCTGCTATGAAACTTGTCTCTGACCCAATCCTGAACAAAGCGGTTAGGCGCAAACAAAATCAGTTGATGAGAATAGAATTCCGCCTGAAGAGGCCGGATCCATGTATTAAACTGTTGAGAAGGAAGCTCATCCCTTAGGTGCTCAACGCACTGCTGCCAGGTTGTCTGTAGCACGACTTTCACTGCCCTGTAGTCTGTTATTGATATAAATTTGATCAAGCGATGGCCAATGATTCTACAGCGCAGATTTATACTTATCCACACCTTAAGATAACTTTTTACCTATAATTTATTATTAAATATTAATATACTTTTCAATTGCTTATGATTAATAAAAACAAAATATATGACAAAAACAGAGGCTTA